>NZ_QJRI01000123.1 GCF_003254565.1 Flavobacterium nitrogenifigens | reverse complement strand
TTTAGTTGTTAATATTAATTCTAATTCTTGTTTCCATTTCTTATAAGCGGCTTCGTAAGGTTCTTTGTTATGAAGCGGCAAAAACGTCATTACATGGTCGTTATCGCTTACATTAGCCCCAAACTTGCTATAATCGCCATCTTTTAAGCCAACCGCTCTTGCCGCGCCAACCGCTCCTGTTGTGTTGTAAATCTCGATTTCGTGGCCAATTAAAGTCGCCACAGTATTGGAGAAAATCTCAGAGCGGAAAAGATTATCATTTCCAGCTCTTATGACGTTAATAGCTGCATTATCATCTTTTAAGCATTCCATTCCGTAGACAAACGAAAAAGCGATTCCTTCAAGAGAAGCTCTAAATAAATGTGCGCTATTATGAATATTCAGGTTGAGGTTTAAGAAATGCGTACCAATTGTTTTGTTGTTGAACATACGCTCAGCACCATTTCCAAACGGAATCACAACTACTCCTTCTGATCCAATTTCAATATTCGAAGCTTTTTCATTCATTGCCTCGTAACTTTCGTTCCCCATATTATTGCGAAGCCATCTGTACTGAATTCCAGCTCCGTTAATATTTAAAAGTTTACCCACTCGTGGCGTTTCCAGTTCGTAGTTTACATGGACGAAATTGTTTACTCTAGTGCTTTTTCCAGAAGACATTTCGCTTACTGCATAAAACACTCCCGAAGTTCCACCCGTAGCCGCCACTTCTCCTGGATTCAATACATTTAACGACAACGCATTATTTGGCTGATCTCCTGCTCTATACACAATAGGAATTCCCGCAGGAAGACCAGACTCTGCTGAAGCCTTTTCAGTAACAACTCCCTGATTTGTAAAATTCTCTACAATTTTTGGAGTCATAGACTGGTCGATTCCGTAGTAATCCAAAAGCCAATCGGCTACTTTATTTTCTTTATAATCCCAAAGCATTCCTTCAGACAAACCG
>NZ_QJRI01000143.1 GCF_003254565.1 Flavobacterium nitrogenifigens | reverse complement strand
ATTTTCTTTAACCCATTTTAGTTTTGAAGCCGTAAAATTCCCTGGCGAATTCAATAAATGCGACATACATTTCTCTTCTCCAATTTCGGCGAAAGCCTTATTTCCAATTTCAACGGCACGGCTGTCACACCAAATAATTGAATTTCGCAACGGAGCGCCTTCTTTGTCGACAATTACCAATCCGTGCATTTGGTACGAAATACCAATTCCCTGAATTTTAGATGCATCAATATTCGCTTCTTTAATCGCTCTTTTTGTTGCCGTACAAATGTGCTTCCACCAGATTTCAGGATCCTGCTCTGCCCAGTCGGGGTGAATAGAAAGGATTTCCATTTCATTTTGAGGCTCATTCAGAACAATGATTTTTTTGCCTGTTTCTGCTTCTACCAAAGCTGCCTTGACAGAAGAACTTCCAATATCATAACCGATATAATACATACTATAATGATTCTCTTATTATTAATTTTGTCGGCACATAACACCTTGTTTCTTCATCATGTGTAATAAATGCCGCTGCTTTGGTTCCCATTTCGTTAAAATCAGTCGAAACAACTGAAATTCCTTTATATATAAATTTCTTCATTGGAGTCTCATTGTAGGATAAAAATCCAACATCTTTCCCCGGTTCAAAATCTTTCTCTTTGCATTGTTCTAAAAAGTGCCCTAAAATCCTGTCGCTTACACTGATATAAGCAATTCCTTTTTCGATATCGAACTTCTTTGGATCTGTAATTACTTCATATTCAAAACCAAAATCGGCACAGAATTTCTTAAAAAACTCAACCGTTTCCCAAGGGTGATTTGTAAAATCTGGGTATACAAACTGTATCTTTTTATACTTTTTAAACAAATCAACAGCCTCTGTCAAAGACTCATAAAATGCTTTTCCAAAATCCTGAAACACATAATTATTCGTTTTATCGGCCTGAATATTCCAGTCAATCAAAAGCAGTTTATCTTTTGAAATTGCCGATAATGCTGGAACAATATCCTTGTGATCAAAGTTCATTACCACATATTTATAATACTTCCCGATTCCGTTATTGATGATCGTTTTAAAAACATCAATATTATAATGATGAAATTGCACATCTGTAATCACGTTATCTGGCAGATTGTTCACAAACGAATGATACAAAACCTCTTTATAAGCCTTAAATGTATCCAAAACCAAAAGCACTTTTCTCGTTTCGCCAGCTACATAATAGCCTTTATTCGGCACAGAATCAATTACTTTTTGGTCTTTCAAAATTGAATACGCTTTAAAAACCGTATCTCTCGAAAGCTGATAGGTCTTGCAGATTACATTAACAGAAGGCAACAAATCTCCCTTCTGCAAAATATTCTCTGCAATGGCATTGGTAATCCCGTCAACCAACTGCTGATACTTCGGAATATCACTTTCGTGATTTATTATAAATTCAAATTTTTCTTCTTCTTTTAGCATACCGTTCTGTTCCGTTCTGTTATGCTAAAATAGATAAAATTCTTTTACAAAAAATTGTTTTTTGCATTAATTATGTTAAGTTTTTATAATTCTATATTTCAATAATTTGGGCGTGCCCCTTCGAAAAGACGGGTCGGGCTATCTGTTGGCAGTTAAAGGAACGGCATCAAAAATAGCTTTCAAATCGGTTTCTATTGAAACAATTCTTGGAAGACCTAAAATCGAAAACGGCGGATCATCAGGATGAATTGCTAATTTTTATCCGTCCTTTTCTGCATTTGGGCCTGTTTAAAAAGAAAAAACATCATAATAAGTAAAAGCATCCTAATTATACAGCAAAGTTCTACTTTTGCTTCCCGCTGATTTTGCAGATTGAGCCGATTTTAATCTTTTTAATCTGCGGCTTCAAAAACCTTTGAGGCTTTCAGCCTCTTAGAAACTTTAAATTAAAACCCAATGCTATTTCCGCCATCAACTGGTAATACTGTGCCTGTAGTATATTTGGATTCGCTTAAAGCGAAATAATAAACGGCATCTGCAATATCTGACGGTTCACCTAAATAGCCCATTGGTGTTCTTCCCAAAACTTTGTTTTTTCTTTCTGGATCGTTATCAAGTGCTGCCGAAGACATTTTAGTTTTAATAAATCCTGGAGCAATACAATTTGCACGAATACCAAACTGAGCCAATTCAACTGCCATTGCACGTGTCATCGCTTCGATAGCGCCTTTACTCGATGAGTATGCAATTACTTTTGGAATTCCATATTGCGATGCCATCGAACTGATATTAACAATACTTCCGCCTCCGTTTGCTTTCATGTTTTTTATAACTTCTCGGCTTACCGCAAAAACACTTAGCAAATTGGTGTGAATTATAGAAAGAAAATCTTCATCCGTTACATCCGGAATTTCTTTTTTCATATTAATTCCTGCGTTGTTTACCAAAATATCAATTGAATTTTCTTTTGTGATACTTTCGATCATCTTTGGAATTCCTTTCAAATCATTTAAATCGAAAATTACCGGAATAGCATTTTCTCCAATTTCCGCACAAGCATCTTCTGTTTTTTCTTTTGATCTTCCGATGATATAGGTTGTAATTCCATTATCACAAAGTTTTTTTGCCGTTGCAAAACCTAATCCCGAATTTCCTCCGGTTACAATTGCCGTCTTTTTACTCATAATTTCGTTATATTATATTTGTTTTGGGGATGCACATGACATGTATTCGCTATCGCAAAAGCACTGATTTACTTTTCCGCCAATTAATGACTTCAGAATCTTTTAGATCAGCAGTTTTTAGTTTCCCAACATATCCGAAAAACCAGTTTTAAGTTCTTTTCAGCAATTTCTATGGTTTCCAAATCTCCTAAAACAACAATTCCTTTGATATTGTTTTTCTATTCTGAAGCTATTGCAGAATTGGCAACTGTATTATACTGAAGCCACAGTTTATAATTCTTTTGTGCTAATGCTTAAAAGGAAATCAAAAAAACAGAAAAACAAATTTTAATGAACTCATGGACTCTATTTTTTTCTTTACAATCTCACTCTGAACGAATCAATATTTGATTTATAAATAAAAATATTTTATAAAAATTTAATTCAAAAAATATATTATCCAAAATAAAACAACAAGTGCAAGCAGTTTCAAAAAAATATAGAGGTGTTAATTAAGAAAACAATAGCTGTCTTTTTTTCAAAAAAAATAATTTATATAACAAATAAAAGCAGGATAATTATAAAAACTATCCTGCTTTGACGGGGTTGCATTTCGGATTTAAATCCTATTTTTTTATCGCTTATAATAGGCAACTATACTTGCTTTTGCCAATGTCTGGTTCCAAAGATTAAATCCTACAACAGCTGGATTGGTGTTTTCGTCTGTTCCCAGTTTGTCTGTTTTTAATGCATAAACAGTAATAATATATTGATGATAACCGTGACCAACAGGCGGACACGGACCTCCAAATCCCTTGATCCCATAATCAGTTACACTTTGAATTGCTCCTTTTGGAACAAGGTTTTTAGTTCCTGCATTAGTTACCAATTCATTTACGTTTGCCGGAATATCAACTACAACCCAATGCCAAAATCCGCTTCCTGTAGGCGCATCTGGATCGTACATGGTGACAGCAAAACTTTTGGTCCCTTCTGGAGCGTTTTTCCAAGATAACTGCGGAGACTGGTTTTCTCCTGAACAACCAAATCCGTTGAATTCCTGAGTTTTAGTTGTTTCTCCACCTAAATCTTTACTAGTTAAGGTAAATGTTTTTTGCGCAAAAATCGATGTTGAAAAAATGGCTGACATCGCCAAAATTAAACTTAGCTTTTTCATTCTGTCTGTTTTAAAATTTTAAGCAAAGTTAAATTTAGAATGAATGAATAATTTTAGCTAAAAAGCCAAAAACTGTTGCTAAAAGCTCAAATCGTTTTGTGATGTTTGGGCGTAACGCCATATTTGGTTTTATAGGCTTGGCTAAAACTGGAAAGGTTTTCATAACCAGCTTCAAAATACACTTCAGAAGGGCTCTTTTCCTGACTCAACAAATAATGTGCATGTTCGAGTCTTTTGTTTTGAAACCATTTTATAGGCGATTCTGAATAGTATTTTTCAAACTCTCTTTTAAAAGTTGAAACACTCATGTTGCACAAAAAAGCTAATTCTTTCAGTGTCAATTTACTTAAATGGCTGTTTTCAATTGTTCGGATGAATTTTTGAGAAGCATCGTCACTTTTCGTAGTTAGCGAATACAGAAAATTGTTTCCATATTGAGCCGTTAAATAAAGCATTATTTCTTCAAACTTAACTTCCAGGAGTCTGGTCTGAACGGCTTTTGAAAGTTTAGAAATATCAATTAAACTATCTACAAAACGTTTCAGGAAATCATCATAATCAAAAGCATAAACCGATTTTGATTCGATTACTTCTGATTTTTCTGACTCCATTTTTCTAATGAAATTATAAACCATTTCATTAGAAAAAAACAAAAGAATACTTCTATAACCTGAAGTTTCTGCAATTCTTTTTTCTGTCATAAGACAATTTCCAGAACGCATTATGAGAAACTTTGAAGCCGTTATACGTAATTCTGTGGTATCAAAAATAACTTCTTTGGTTCCTTCAATCAAAAAACTGATTATGTTCTGATTTAAAATTATCTGCTGTTTCGAAACGTCTTTAGAGCTATTGTAATCGACAACATGTGCGTGTTGTGATTTTTCTAAATTCATTTCGTCTGGAAGTGTAATTATTTTCATAAAAACTGATTGCTTATCGAACAAATGATAAGCCTTATTATTTAAAATTTTATTTCTGAGTAAACTCTGTTGCTAGTACTGCTGTATTTAAAAAAGTGATTTCTTTGGCATCGTCATTTCTAGACGATTTCAAATTCTTGATAATGATTTCAGCCGCTGCTTTTCCCATTTTTTTAGCCAGATGCAAATCAGTCTATAAATTTAGGCGATAATCTGTGAAATTGGGTCATTATTAAAATCAATTACTTTAAATTCTTCGGGTACTTTGATCCCACGTTTTTTTATCAGTTTGAACAGCGTTTACAGCCAAACATCTCCTGGCGCAAACAATCCGTCTGGAATCGGCTTTAAATCAAATAAAGCGTTGCTTGCTTTTACACCATCTTCATAGGCAACCGAATTCAAGTTGATAATTAATTCTTCTTCAACTTCTATATTATGATCTTTTAAAGTTCATAATATAGAAGATGTTACCAGATTAAGTCTCTCGGTGATATCGTAAATCATTACATGTTTATTTTCTTCTATAAAACAAATAATAGAAAATATAAACTATTTACATTCACGTTTATATTTTAAAAAATTGGTTACAAATTAAATACATTGATTTATTTTAAGTTTGAAATATAAATCAGGACACTAAAAATCGATTAATACATTAATTATCCTTTTTGTCTTTTAAAATTTGGCCATCTTTCGTAAACTCCAAATCAATTTTATTTGTTAAATCTACGTCTAGATCTTTGTGTCCATAATCGATATGCGTTATTTTTTCGTTTGGATGATTCTTGGCTACATAAGCTTTTATATTTTCCGGAATAAAAGCGGTCGGAATCGGATTATCTCCACCATCAACTTCTCGGTACGAGCCATCTTTCCAGAATTCTACTTCTGTTCCATCTTTGAGTTTAACTTCAAAGCCCTTTTCTCCATGTTCTGCATCTTTTTTAGCAAGTTCGACAGTGGTATAACTAAAATGCTTGTTTAAAAAATCTTGTGCTGGTTTTGGCAACTCTGTAACTTCTATTTTCTTTTGTCCGCTGGCCGAGATCGTAAGTATTAACAACCCTATGGCTAAAAATATTCTCTTTTTCATGATTCCTTCATTTAAATATAGCCTCACCAATTTACTGTAAGAAAATTTAGATTCAAATCATTTTAAGAAACATTTAGTTTTTTAACGAATCGTAATCAATTCATTTTCAAAGAATTTAAAAATCACTTTACTCATTTCTAATTTCACAACTTCATCTAAAAAATTTGTTTTTTCAACAACTATTTTAAACTGATTTGTAGTACTTTTACTTACCAACAAGGAACTATTCAATAAAGCCCAAGTTTACAACTTTAAAATTTATCCAAATTCTATTTAGAGTACAAACCAAAAACGTATGGCAGTCTGGTCGAAAAGGTTTTATTTAATCATATTTATCTTTTTATCGTTCAGTCTACAGGCACAGATTGAAAATAAAAAGAATTCTTTTGCCTCCAAAAAATCTGCAATTAGCAAGCCGGATCCTAAAATTCAAGATCTTTATACTCTATACAATAAGGGAGAAGAAAAAAGAGCGTATAAAAAAGCCCATTTGCTTTTAAAATCTAAAATAGACAATCGATCAACTGCAAGCACCAATCTTCTTTTGGCATACTACTTCAATAAAAGAGCTATAATTGATTCTTCCATTTATTATACAAATCAGGCTTTTAAATATAATACAACTGCTAACGACTCTTTAAAAAGCCGACTTTTTTCATTGGGATTCAATCTGCTAGCAATAAATTACAATAAAAGAGGATTGTTTCACGAAAGTAAAAAATGGCATCTTAAAGGCATTGAAACATCTCAAAAATACAACGATAAAAATCTTTTCTACACACATACACACGGTTTAGCACAAACATATACAGAGCTAGGCGACTATCAGAATGCATTGAGACTGTTCAAGCAGTGTTTAGAATATAAAGATGATCCCGAAATAATTTTAGGAAGCTATATCAATATTGGTGACCTTTATTCGAGGCTAAAAGATTATGACAATGCAGTTATCTATTATAAAAAAGGAAAAGCTCTTTGTGAAAAATCTAATAACTTTCAAGGAAAAACTATTATTTTACTTGGTTTAGGCGAAAATTATCAACTGCAGAATAAATATCAGGAAGCCTTAAAAATGTTTCAAGAAGCTCGTGTTATTGCTGACGAAAACGAGCTAAATCAATTGGCAATTATTTCAAGAGTCACTATAGGCGACTGTTATATTGCTCAAAAAAAATATGATGAAGCAAAATTGATTTTCTCTGAAGCACTTCAAAAATCAGCAGATTTCGGATTACTTCAAAATCAAATAGATATCTATGACGAATTACGAAAAATTGCTATCAAACAAGAAGATTATAAAAATGCGTATCTGTTTTTTGAAAAATCAACTCACTTAAAAGATTCGATTTCAAAACTGGAAAGAATTAAAGAAATCAATGAACTGGAAATCAAATACAAAACTGCTCAAAAGCAAAAGGAAATTAAATCTTTAAAATTCCAAAACGAAGCTAAAAAACTCACTTTAGCAAGTCAGGAAGAAGCCATCAAAAACATGCTTCTCAAGGAAGAAATATTGAATAAAAACAATGAAAATACTATCCTTGCGTTTCAAAACTCATCTAGCAAAAAACGAAATGAAATATCACTTCTGAAAAAGGATCAGCAATTAAAAGCTTTAGAAATTAATCAACAGAAAAAAATAAAATTATATGCTATTAGTGCTTTTCTTATTCTATTAATACCAATAATTGCGCTTTTATTTCAGTTTCACAAACGGTTCAAAGTACAGCATTTACTAAATATTAAGCAAACTGAAATTAGTTCGCAAAAAATTAATAGTATTCTTAAAGAACAGGAATTAGAGCTAATCAAAGCTTCAATTAGCGGTCAAGACAAAGAAAGACAGCGTATTTCTCAAGAACTCCACGATAGCATTGGAGGCAATTTAGCGGCTATAAAATTGCAAATAAATCACTTAAGTTCTTCTAATTTTTCTAATATTCAAAACATTAGTAATCAATTGGATGAAACCTATCAGCAGGTACGAAATTTATCACACACTTTACTTCCAAAAAAATTCAGCCAAAATAAATTTCTTGAAGTGTTAGAATCTTATCTGAATAATATCAGTGAAGCAAGTAAAATTAAAATCTCTTATATTCCATACCCTAAAAAAGAGATTAATGAATTACACGAGGATATTCAGATTGAAATTTTTAAAGTAATACAAGAACTTTTAACAAATACAATTAAACATGCTAAAGCATCAGAAATAGAAATTCAATTAAATTATATCGAAAATACTTTAAACCTATTGTTTGAAGATAATGGAATTGGTTTTGAAATCGAAAATATTTCAAGAGGAATCGGATTCATCAATATGGAAAACCGAATTATTAAACTAAATGGCACATTTGCAATTGATTCTAAACTAAAGCGAGGGACTATTTTTAACATAGAAATTCCAATCTCAAAGTCGAAATCTAAAACAAAAATAAAAGGAATAGACTTGAAAAATCAGCTTGACGAATTGAAAAGCAACTAATATTTATTGAATGAATAAAATTAAACTACTTATCGCCGACGATCACACTATGTTTCTTCAAGGAATTATCTCTCTACTGGAACAAGAACAAAATATCACTATTGTTGGCAAAGCTATTAATGGAATTGAGGCGCTCAAAATCGTTAAAAATACAGATGTCGATTTTATTATTCTAGACATAACCATGCCTGAAATGGACGGAATTCAATTAAGTAAAATTTTGAAGAAAAACCATCCAAACATCAAGATTCTAATTGTGAGCACGCACAGCAATGTAATGATTATTTCGAGATTAATTAGAATTGGCGTAAATGGCTATTTATTAAAAAATGCAGAAAAGGAAGATCTTTTAAAAGCAATTAACACAATTGCTTCGGGGGAGAATTATTTTGCAGAAGAACTACAAGAAAAACATTTCATTAATAGCACAAAAATTGAAAAACAAATTTCTAATCTTACTGAATTAAGTTCAAGAGAAAAAGAAATTCTAATACTGATCGCTCAAGAATATAATACTGCTGAAATCGCAGAAAAAACTTTTATAAGTCTAAATACAGTAAATACACATCGTCGCAATCTCCTATCAAAATTAAATGCTAAAAACACAGCAGGTTTAGTAAAATATGCAGTAGAAAATGGATTAGTAGACTGACGATCAATATAACAAATGCTCGAATAAAATAGTAAAGCTCCCCAATGCTTGTACTAATTACTCGAGCAAATAATAAGAATCTGATTTTAATCAAATCAAAATTGTATGATAATATCAATTTAATTCTCCAAAAATATAGTTTGATACACCTCGTTTACATAACAATTTGATACAAAACTAGTGTTATACTTTTTCTTTCGCATCACTAGAAATAGTGATTTTCGCTTGATTTTTTTGCTTTTCGCCTAAATTCATTCTTCAATTTAAAACAAAAAAAAATCCCCATCAATTAATGATGAGGATTCTTAAAAGAAAGGCGACGACATACTCTCCCACAAT
>NZ_QJRI01000063.1 GCF_003254565.1 Flavobacterium nitrogenifigens | reverse complement strand
ATAGCGGAAAAGATTGGTTTAATGTTGGGGAATATAAAAGAATGCCCAATGAAGTTGGAGGCAATGAAACCTGTCCCCTTAAAGAAGTTTCTCAAAAGATGAAAGAGCTGCTGGCGGATTACCATGCGATTAAAGATAAAAATATCGAGAACATCATTGATTTCCATTATAAATTCGAAGTCATACATCCTTTTCAGAATGGGAATGGCCGTGTGGGAAGGCTAATTATTTTCAAGGAGTGCCTTGCCAACAATATAGTGCCATTCATAATAGATGAACAGCTTAAGCTTTTCTATTACAGAGGGCTCCAG
>NZ_QJRI01000131.1 GCF_003254565.1 Flavobacterium nitrogenifigens | reverse complement strand
TTGAGACCGGCGCACGGGTGCGTAACGCGTATGCAATCTGCCTTCCACAGAGGGATAGCCCAGAGAAATTTGGATTAATACCTCATAGCATAATAAGCTGGCATCAGCTTATTATTAAAGTCACAACGGTGGAAGATGAGCATGCGTCCCATTAGCTAGTTGGTAAGGTAACGGCTTACCAAGGCGACGATGGGTAGGGGTCCTGAGAGGGAGATCCCCCACACTGGTACTGAGACACGGACCAGACTCCTACGGGAGGCAGCAGTGAGGAATATTGGTCAATGGGCGCAAGCCTGAACCAGCCATGCCGCGTGCAGGATGACGGTCCTATGGATTGTAAACTGCTTTTGTACGGGAAGAAACACTCCGACGTGTCGGAGCTTGACGGTACCGTAAGAATAAGGATCGGCTAACTCCGTGCCAGCAGCCGCGGTAATACGGAGGATCCAAGCGTTATCCGGAATCATTGGGTTTAAAGGGTCCGTAGGCGGTCTTGTAAGTCAGTGGTGAAAGCCCATCGCTCAACGGTGGAACGGCCATTGATACTGCAGGACTTGAATTACTGGGAAGCAACTAGAATATGTAGTGTAGCGGTGAAATGCTTAGAGATTACATGGAATACCAATTGCGAAGGCAGGTTGCTACCAGTGGATTGACGCTGATGGACGAAAGCGTGGGTAGCGAACAGGATTAGATACCCTGGTAGTCCACGCCGTAAACGATGGATACTAGCTGTTGGGCGCAAGTTCAGTGGCTAAGCGAAAGTGATAAGTATCCCACCTGGGGAGTACGAACGCAAGTTTGAAACTCAAAGGAATTGACGGGGGCCCGCACAAGCGGTGGAGCATGTGGTTTAATTCGATGATACGCGAGGAACCTTACCAAGGCTTAAATGCAGACTGACCGATTTGGAAACAGATCTTTCGCAAGACAGTTTACAAGGTGCTGCATGGTTGTCGTCAGCTCGTGCCGTGAGGTGTCAGGTTAAGTCCTATAACGAGCGCAACCCCTGTTGTTAGTTGCCAGCGAGTAGTGTCGGGAACTCTAACAAGACTGCCAGTGCAAACTGTGAGGAAGGTGGGGATGACGTCAAATCATCACGGCCCTTACGCCTTGGGCTACACACGTGCTACAATGGCCGGTACAGAGAGCAGCCACTGGGTGACCAGGAGCGAATCTATAAAGCCGGTCACAGTTCGGATCGGAGTCTGCAACTCGACTCCGTGAAGCTGGAATCGCTAGTAATCGGATATCAGCCATGATCCGGTGAATACGTTCCCGGGCCTTGTACACACCGCCCGTCAAGCCATGGAAGCTGGGGGTGCCTGAAGTCGGTGACCGCAAGGAGCTGCCTAGGGTAAAACTGGTAACTAGGGCTAAGTCGTAACAAGGTAGCCGTACCGGAAGGTGCGGCTGGAACACCTCCTTTCTAGAGCCCAAATCGTTAGCCGCAAGGCACGCTTGGGAAATAAGATGCCGAAGCTTTGGTTTTGGATCTTGAAATTGCATTACTCTTGCTGTTGATTTAAAAAAATGATAAAAATTAAGTAAAACAGAGTCTCGTAGCTCAGCTGGTTAGAGTACTACACTGATAATGTAGGGGTCGGCAGTTCGAGTCTGCCCGGGACTACTTTTTAAAATCAATTGAAAATTGAGAATTAAAAATTAAAAATGTTAGCTTAAAAAAAA
>NZ_QJRI01000130.1 GCF_003254565.1 Flavobacterium nitrogenifigens | reverse complement strand
TATTGAAGAGGATAAAATTTGTGACAAGATTTATTTTATAAAAATGGGAGCAGTTCGAAGGTTTTGTATCAGTATACAAGTAAAATTTCATCTGTACTTTTTCTTTTTAGCTTTGGGTCCATTTTTCTCGAGATTTATAAAACAGGTGCCTGCTTCTGTCTGATAGTTGTCTTACAGAATCTCCGTTAGGCAAAAGTTGTGATATGTATATTTTGTTTTCTGATTTTGCCTGCAGAATTAATTGATTCTCAAAATCCATAGCTTCCCATCGATGCTTGATTCTGATTTTCTGCAAAACCTCCAAAGCTAATTTTTGGACATGGAATCTGCCTGTAACCCGCGTATCCTTTGGGAAACATCTTTTTGGGATTCATTTCATAGAATTAGCCATGTCAAGAAAAGCTCTTTTTTTATAATCAATCCTGCTGATATGCTCTATAACTTGATCGGCTTTTGTTTCGGCAATAGCAATTACTAAAAAACCTTTCTTGCTTTTAGATTTCTTGTGGTCGCGATGGCATAAAGTTTGTCTTGAGGCAAAGTAACTTCCTTAATGGATAAATGGGTGCTTATATTTTGAGGGTAAATAATGCACCAGTGAGTATGTTGGTGTGGTACTTATGTGTAAAATGGACGTAAATGTTTTTATATTGGCTTTAAAGTTTCTTTTTGTTAACTTTAAAAAAGTCTCCAATAGGATGGAGGTCTGTGGTAGTATTATCTATTGGTTTCTTAAAAAAAAATGTAAATTCCTGAGTAATTCGACTTCCTTTTGATACTAAAATCCAATCTCTTTAAATAATCTCTCCGTTGGATTTATTGGTTCAACGACGTCTTTTGATTTGTAAATGCACAAACTTATCTCAAAGGAAAATCCTGAATTGTAATAGCGTCAAAAAATACTTTGAAGGCTAGTTCAAAAGAGCTAAATTCTTGTGGAGCTTTTTTTATAAAATACAGATGTGATACTTCTTTGGTGTTACTCGTAGAAACCACTGCAAAGTGATCTACTAAAAGGTCGGGAAGCATAAATTTGAAAAATTCTAAAGAAGGCATATATTAATTTTTAGACTGCAGATTTCTGATTTTATTTTGATATTCCTCCCCAGATTTTGTTCTTAATCAGTAATCTTGTTTCGTTTAGATTAATTTTAATCATAATCAAGTTAATCTTTTTCAGGACTGCTCAAGATGGGACAGTAAACATTTTGGTTCTAAGGCAAAGGCTTTTTTGTTTGTAATGTTGTATGTTTTAAGTTATGGCTAGATGATAGAGTGTTGGCTTGTGTGAGGTTGGAGGTGTTCTTGAAGTTGAGGCTGATAGCGGTCTATGAAATAAAAGCAAAACAGTCTGGTTTTTATGAATATGAAATTTATACGGAGTTTCTTTATGGTTTAAATTGATGAAGGGAGGATCGGATGGATGAGATTTTTTTTAGTGAGTAACCAAAAATATCTCCAGTTAAAGCCATTCGTTTCGATTAGATAAAGAGATTTAGCATAAATACAACCCGACAGGTTTTCAAAACC
>NZ_QJRI01000138.1 GCF_003254565.1 Flavobacterium nitrogenifigens | reverse complement strand
ATTAACATCGATTGGAAGATATGCTGCTCCGGATTTCAATACTCCTAAAAGAGCGACAATCATTTTATCACTTTTAGCCAGCTTTACTCCCACCAGATCATCCGGTTTAATCGCATAATTCTCCCTTAAGTAATAAGCCAACTGATTGGACTTCTCATTAAGTTCCTGATACGTCAGTTTTGTTTCTTCAAATACAACAGCAATATTATTAGGGGTTCTTTCAACCTGTTCTTCAAATAAATCTACGATTGTCTTATCTCTTGGATAATCAGATTTCGTATCATTAAATTCTAAAAGCAGCTGTTGCTCTTCATCATGGTTAAGATACTTTAACTCTGCTAAAGGTACCAAAGGATCAATCACTATTTGTGTCAGTAATTGTTCTAAATGCCCTAACAACTGATCTACAAATTCATTGCTAAAAATATCTGTATTATAGGTTATATCTAAATGCAGTTCTTCTGGTTTCTCTGAAAAATTAAAATGTAAATCAAACCTGCTTATGGTGTTAGCTACCTCATATGGTTTTATATCAAATGTTTTAATGCTTTGATTTTCATCATATTCTTTCCCTACACCAAATGCATTTTGTAAATCTACCATTACATCAAATAGAGGATTTCTGCTTGGATCGCGCTTTAAGGATAAATTCTCTACCAATTCATCCAAAGGATAAATATAATATTGATAAGCACCTAGAGTTACATCTTTAACTTTGTTTAATAACCCGATAAAATTATCATCGTTTTCAAGAATTGTTCTTAGTGGTAAAGTATTTACAAAAAAACCAATTTGTCCCTCTAAATCAGCATGTTCTCTACCCGCTAAAGAGCTTCCTACAATAATATCCTGTTGTTGTGTATAACGATATAATACAACTTTTACCAGAGATAACGCCGCCATAAACAAAGTGCCTCCCTGCGATTGGCTTAAATCCTTTAATTTCTTAACATTATTTGTATTTAAAACTTTACCTAAAGTTTTCCCATTATATGTCTTTACTGATGGTCGCTGGTACTGAACAGGTAAATCTAATATAGGAATCTCACCAGTAAATTGATTTGTCCAATAACTTTTATGCTTCTCTAACTGACTTCCTTTTAATTGATCTTGTTGCCAAAATGCATAATCTTTGTATTGTATCTGTAAGGGCTGAAATTCGAACTTTTCTCCTAAGGTTACCGAAGTATAATACGTAAATAACTCTTTAATTAAAATTTCCATTGACCACCCATCACTAATAATATGATGCATAACTAAGCTAAGAACATACTTAGAATCAGCTATCTGTGATAACTTTACTCTAATTAAAACGCCTTGCTCTAAGTCAAAAGGTTTCTCACATTGTTCTTTGATTATAGTATTTAAATCTAAACCGTTTTTCGATCTAATATCTTCATAATCAATTTTGAAATCAATACTTTCATTTTCTATAATAAATTGTCTTACCTCTCCTTGTTCTGTTTCTTTAAAAGCAGTTCTTAAAGATTCATGACGTTCTATTATAAATTTAAATGTCGATTCAATTAATTCAACATCTAATAATCCTTCAATTTCATAAACACCTATTAGATTATATGCCGAATTACCTCCTTCAAGCTGGCTTACTAGCCACAATCTGTTTTGAGATGAGGATAGCGGATAATTCTCCATTAATGGAATTGATGGAATTGATTCGTAAGTTTTTACATCCCCTTCAAATCCCTTTAAGAATTGTATTAATTCATGTTTATTATCTACTATTTTTTTTAAACTAATCGGATCTAAATCTTCACCATCATAGAAAACCTCAAGTTCACCATCTTTCAAGACAACATCAATAGCGTTACTTTTCAACTCAGCTAACAAATCTATAAGCTTGCCCATATTCCTTTATTTTTTCTTATTATATAATATTTCCTTTTCACCAAATAACCTTTCAGCAATTATTCCTCTTGAAATACACTCATTAATTAAATGGTTGGATTGAACAATCGGATTAGATTCATCTGTGTATTTTATACTACTAATAAATTCACACCAAGGTTCTTGTCCCATAGCATACACGTATATTTCTGATGGATTAAAAATATTTACCAAATTTATTCCTCTATTAAAATCAGATCCTGCTAATCTTCTCGATTGATCATGTTCTTTTGATAGTTCGTTAACAACCAATGGGCCATATAACCAGGTTAACGGGGCGCCATCACATTCCATACCCAGAAAAACAACATCTACATTTCCAATTAGCTTTTGTGTATGTTCATATAACTTCTTTTCTAAAATCCTTGAATCTGCAACAAATAATAAAGAAAAATCAGCGATATCAACATGATAGCAAATTTTAGCTTTAATATCTAAATCACTATGCTCTCCGGTAAAAGGAACTCCTGTAATGCTACAATCTGAAAAACTTATCGTTGAAAATTCTTCAATCTCGATTACATTATTAAAGCCAATATTATTAAACATTAATTTTAGACACGGATCCTGAAGGTGTCCTCCTCCGGAACGCGGAACAATTATGTTTTTTACTTTATGTCTAAGTGGCAGAAGAGTTTCAAGTAAAATATGATCCTGATGGTTGTGAGTTATTAAAACATAATCAATAACTTCTGGTAATTCATAATCAGAAAAATGTTCAACACTGGACTGATATCCATAATAGCTAATTAAAGGATCTACCAATATACTTATATCTTTTGTTTCGATTAATATACATGCATGACCAAAATATCTCATCCTAATATTATTCCCCTCATATTTAGCATAAGGTACAGACGGAACTTCAGTGAAAAACGATTTGAAAAGTGACTCTTCCACTTCATTTAAATCACCTAACATTTTTCTTATTTCATTATAAGGACGAGGTGTTCTTTTCATTTTACTCAACTCATCAATAAATTCATTATCAAAAGGTATATTTAAATGCAATACATCATCTTCTTCTAATCTTGGTGTGCTTAAACAAAAAGGGCGTGAATCATTGTTTGTAACCCAAAGCGCTATACTTTGAGTATTTTTATTATAAAACTTGCTCTTATATAAAAGATGTTCAAAAAATCTAAATGAAGGGTTTCCATTTAAATCATATATAAGTTCTACATAACCTTTTAAGATTTCCGGTACATTTTCGTATAAACTTTCCAGTGATTGCCCTTTTGCTTCTTTGTTTAACATTAAAACCAATTTTCTAATGGCAAACGAAAGAGTAAGTAATTCCTTTTGATTTAAAAAAGTTGATTCTAGTAGTTTTTTAATATCCTCAGATCTATTCTCTTTGTAATCCATAAAAGGACCACCTAACATTTTTGGATTTTTAATTGCCTCATCATGCAACTCTGGAGATTCAAGATAAGAATTCATTATTTCAACATGCCTTTTTACTACATTCATTGCTGCAGTTCCCGGCGATATAAGATGAGACCATGCGTACCATCTTTCAATTAAAGGTTCAATAACTACATTGGGCTTTAAAAAAACTAAACTTTCCATTAATTATATTTTTATTGATTTTCTATTTTGATTACTTGAACTTAATTTTAGTGTATTAATTACAGAGGAAAAACTCTCAATATTTGGATTATCAAAAAATTGAGATACTGGCATTTTAAATAAAAAAGTTTTCTCTATAGTATTTAATAGTCTCATTACTTTTAAACTATTTCCTCCTAATTCAAAGAAGCTATCTGTTACTCCTACTTTTTCAATTCCAAGTACTTCCTGCCATATGGCAACCAGTTTTTGCTCAGTCTCATTTCTTGGAGCCACGTATTCTCCTCGAATTAGATCTTCTCCGTCTGCTCCTGACAAGGCTTTATGATTAATCTTCCCATTCGGGGTAAGAGGTAACTCCTCCAGTTCTACATAAAAGCCGGGAACCATATAATCCGGGAGTCGCTCCTGTAGAAAACTTCTTAATGCTGATTTATCAATGGTATTTACAGTAGTGAAATATGCAATCAGTACCTTCTCATCGTTGGATTCTTTTGCCGCTACTACCACTTGCTTTAAATCCTGAGAATACTGCAGAATGACATTCTCTATCTCGCCTAGTTCTATCCTGTATCCTCTTATTTTTACCTGATGGTCTATTCTACCCAAAAACTCAAGATCACCGTCAGCCAGCCAACGGCCCAAATCGCCAGTGTCGTACATTTTTTCTCCTTCTATAAAAGGATTTTCGATAAATTTCTCCTGGGTCAGTTCGGCCTTATTCAGATAACCTCTCCCTACACCTGCACCCGATATATAAAGCTTGCCGGTAACTCCTATTGGCAAAAGATTTAAACAATCATCTAATATGTAAATCTGGGTGTTGGAAATAGGCTTTCCAATTGTTATGGGACTATCTTTGGATATTACTTTTACCATACAGCCAACGGTGCTCTCCGTTGGGCCATATTCATTATAAATCGTCAATGTATCATTTGCTTTTAGGATTTCGTCTACTTGTCGGCTAAGTAATGATTCTCCTCCAACTATAATTTTCTTTAACGGTGTATCCTTCAGGTCAAAATCTTTTAATAATTCTAAATGAGATGGGGTTAATTTTACGATATCCAAGGCATTTGAAGTCGAAATATAATCCAGTAATATTTCATGTGCATTCCAATTATTATTAAATACTTTTATCTTATGGCCTCTAATTAATGGCAGGAAAATACTGGTAACTGTCAAATCAAAAGACAAAGAACTAAATAAACCAAAGTCTCCCTGTTGCTGATTCTCAAAATAAAAATCAGAACACCACTTCAGGTAATTATATAAGTTTTTATTCTCTATCATAACTCCCTTAGGCTGACCTGTAGATCCAGAGGTATAGATCACATATGCTAAATCATCAGCTCCAATAATAGTGTTCAGGTTCTCTTTTGAAAACTTATCCTGAACCTTTGTAAAATTGTCTAAAATATTCTCATCAATAACGGCTTTACAGTTACTGTCCTCTTCGATATATGCGATGCGGTCTTGCGGGTAATTAACATCTATTGGGACATAAGCTGCTCCTGATTTTAATATTCCAAGGATTGCTACAATCATGTTCTCACTTCTATCGAGCTTTATTCCT
>NZ_QJRI01000070.1 GCF_003254565.1 Flavobacterium nitrogenifigens | reverse complement strand
GAAAACATCTTCTAAGTCTGTAGAGTTTCTTCTGATTTTAGCATCAAAGTTAACTCCTCCGCCTTGTAATCCGCCAGCTTTTAAGAAAACCAGCATGGCTTCAGTTGTTTCCTGAATGTTGTTTGGGAATTGGTCTGTATCCCATCCGTTTTGATAATCGCCTCTGTTGGCATCGATGCTTCCTAACATTCCCGCTTTTGCAGCCACTTCCAATTCGTGCTGGAAAGTGTGCTGTGCCAATGTAGCGTGGTTTACCTCTATGTTGATTTTGAAATCTTTATCTAAACCATAATTTTTCAAGAATCCGATTGCTGTAGCGGAGTCAAAATCGTATTGGTGT
>NZ_QJRI01000013.1 GCF_003254565.1 Flavobacterium nitrogenifigens | reverse complement strand
CCATTAATTAGAGGCCATAAGATAAAAGTATTTAATAATAATTGGAATGCACATGAAATATTACTGGATTATATTTCGACTTCAAATGCCTTGGATATCGTAAAATTAACCCCATCTCATTTAGAATTATTAAAAGATTTTGACCTGAAGGATACACCGTTAAAGAAAATTATAGTTGGAGGAGAATCATTACTTAGCCGACAAGTAGACGAAAT
>NZ_QJRI01000019.1 GCF_003254565.1 Flavobacterium nitrogenifigens | reverse complement strand
AGCAACAGGTTTATGGACAGTTGGAAATATGGCAATTGCAGCCACTCACACTTTACAGATAACAGCCACAGTGAATGCTACAGGAAATTATGTAAATGGGGCTGAAGTCACCGCAAGCAGCCAGCCTGATCCAGACTCTACTCCAAACAATGGGGCTACAGCAGAAGACGACTATGCAGAAGCTACTACGGTTCCAGTTCCAACATCAGCAGATTTATCATTAACCA
>NZ_QJRI01000058.1 GCF_003254565.1 Flavobacterium nitrogenifigens | reverse complement strand
AGGATCTAACGGGTCTGCAACAGTAAATGTCACTGGAGGAACAGGAACTTACACCTATTCTTGGTCACCAGCTGGAGGAAACGCTGCAACTGCAACAGGCCTTACTGCTGGAACCTATACGGTTTCGATAAAAGATGCTAACTTATGCGAAACAACAGCTAGTGTCACTATTGCTGAACCGTCTGTTCTTACCGCAACCATAGCCAAAACAGATATTTTATGCAATCAAGCAAATAACGGAACAGCTACTGTAACTCCTTCTGGAGGAACTGGATCTTATACCTATTCTTGGTCT
>NZ_QJRI01000077.1 GCF_003254565.1 Flavobacterium nitrogenifigens | reverse complement strand
ACGGTTAATTACCTGAGCTACAGACAAACTGTGTCCTCCCAATTCAAAAAAACTATCTGTTACTCCGACTTTTTCAATTCCAAGCACTTCCTGCCATATGGCAGCCAGTTTTTGCTCGGTCTCATTTCGCGGAGCCACGTATTCTCCTCGAATTAGATCTTCTCCGTCTACTCCTGGCAAGGCTTTGCGGTCGATCTTTCCATTTGGGGTAAGAGGCAACTCCTCCAGTTCGATATAAAAACCCGGAACCATATAATCCGGAAGTCGCTCCAGTAGAAAACTTCTTAATGCTGATTTATCAATGCTTTCTGAAGCTGTAAAATAAGTAATGAGGACTTTCTCTTGGTTGTTTTCTTTTACTTCA
>NZ_QJRI01000107.1 GCF_003254565.1 Flavobacterium nitrogenifigens | reverse complement strand
AGATCCTTATCAGGCAGCGAAAGATAAGGCTGATGCAGCTTTTGAATTCATCAGCAAAATGGGATTTGATTATTTCTGTTTCCATGATTACGATTTGATTGCTGAAGGAGCAACTTTTGCAGAATCAGAAAAACGTTTGGCTTTTATTACAGATTACTTAAAACAGAAAAAAGCAGAGTCTGGAATTAAATTGCTTTGGGGAACTTCAAACTGTTTCTCAAATCCAAGATTCATGAACGGAGCGGCTACAAATCCTGATTTTAATGTTGTGGCAAGAGCGGGTGGACAAGTAAAATTAGCACTTGATGCAACAATCGCTTTAGGTGGAGAAAATTATGTATTCTGGGGAGGTAGAGAAGGTTATATGTCTCTATTAAATACAGATATGGGAAGAGAATTAGACCATATGGCGCAATTCTTGGCAATGTCTAGAGATTATGCAAGATCTCAAGGTTTTAAAGGGACTTTCTTCATCGAGCCAAAACCAATGGAGCCATCAAAACACCAATACGATTTTGACTCCGCTACAGCAATCGGATTCTTGAAAAATTATGGTTTAGATAAA
>NZ_QJRI01000114.1 GCF_003254565.1 Flavobacterium nitrogenifigens | reverse complement strand
CGGGAGACTTTTGAGTGGTTTTCGGGTTTTTAAGAAACAATAAAAACGCAAAGTCAGAGACATTTGTGTAGCGTTTCAGTTGAAGACTTCGTGGAGCGGGGGCAACTGAAACATTTGAAAATAAAATTGGAGATAGTTTAGAGCAAATTCAACAAACCTTTAAAGATTTTAAGATAGATATGTCATTCAGTACAAAAAAAGAAAAACAAAGTAAAAAATTTAATTAGTATGAATAAGAATCAGGGAATGGCAGCTGGGTGTTTTTTTGTATGTATGGGATTGCTAATTTTTTTTTCAAATAAGTATCAAGAAAAAAAAAATAATATGATTGAAGACAATAAATCTGTTACAGTTGCTAAGGTTTTTTATATTGAGCGTAGAAGAGGCTTTACAGATGCAAGATTTTACTTTTACTACAATGAAAAAAGATATGAGTCTGGCAAGTATATTAAGAATTCAGGAGACATTTATTTAGGAAAGTTTTATAAAATTGCAATCGCGACTAATAATCCTGAGTATTGTAAAATATTTCTAGAAAAAGAAGTTAAAGATTCAATAGAAATTGCTAAAGCTGGTTTCAAATTTGATTAGTAACATTTCCAAGACTCATGCTGAAAAGCAATCTCCGTGCTGCGCAATCCCGAAAGCTTTCGGGACTGACTTTGCGCCATTTTTTCTATCGTTAATTTGAAAACAGAAACGTCTCAAAGTCTCTGACTTTATATAACTCGTTCTTATAAAA
>NZ_QJRI01000028.1 GCF_003254565.1 Flavobacterium nitrogenifigens | reverse complement strand
TTTAAATCCTTTACCAATAGGAGTTACAGGCAAACTGTATGTATCAGGAGCAGGCGTGGGGAGAGGGTATTTGAACAAGCCAGAACTTACAGCCGAAAAATTTATATCTAATCCTTTTATAGAAGGAGAAAGAATGTATGACACTGGCGATTTGGGCCGCTGGCTTTCTGACGGTAACATTGAGTTTATGGGCAGAAAAGACCATCAGGTTAAGATTCGCGGTTTCCGCATCGAACTAGGCGAGA
>NZ_QJRI01000079.1 GCF_003254565.1 Flavobacterium nitrogenifigens | reverse complement strand
TGCCTGGGTAGCCTTCCAGAAAGCGGACCTCATCCCAGACCGTTGGCACTTCTTTCATAAATTTTACAGCCCAGTCTGGAGCATCATTTAAGTTATTAGGCGCCAAAGCAAAATGCTGCACTCCGCTCTGAAAAAGCACTGAAGCGGCTAAAGCAAATACATCTGAAGTCATTCTTTTAGAGCCTTTGTTGGGAATGTTATCGCTATTGTAGAATTTGTTCAAAGCGCTTCCGCCAAAATCCATGCTTCCCACCGCATTTCTGATAAAAGTATGCGTTGCTGCATTTATAGCTTCATTATCACAGCTCTGCTGTCCGAAATGCAGATTCTCGCTTGCCAGAACCGCTTCGCTGGAGGCGTAATTCGGA
>NZ_QJRI01000014.1 GCF_003254565.1 Flavobacterium nitrogenifigens | reverse complement strand
GAAGTTCCTGACGGAAAGCGTTTAGTTGTGGTAATCTAAAATTTTTGAACACATAGAAACATAGTTTATCGCTTCTTAAAAAGGTAAATAAAAGAAACTAGTTTCTCACACATAGCTATGTGTATTTAAACAAGTGAAACGCCTTTTATAGATTCCAAGAAGCTATGTTTCTATGTGTTTATATTTTTAATATTCTAGTAACTCTTTCAAAGCTTGCTC
>NZ_QJRI01000075.1 GCF_003254565.1 Flavobacterium nitrogenifigens | reverse complement strand
TGTAACCTTGGAATGCAGCGATTCGGCTGGCCTTGCCACTGCTCAGGCTCAAATCCCAACAGCTTCCGACCTTTGCGATGCTGATGTTTCAAACATCACAAAAGTAAGCGGACAGTTTATGGCTTCTGAAGGATGCGGAAACGCTGGAACATATACCAACACTTGGACCGTAAAAGACGACTGCGGTAACACATCTGACACTTTCACCCAAGTGATTACCATTCAGGATACTACCGCTCCAACTTGGACAACACAAGCTGGTTCTCTAAATGTAACCTTGGAATGCAGCGATGCAGCTGGCCTTGCCACAGCACAGGCTCAGATTCCGACAGCTTCCGACCTTTGCGATGCTGATGTTT
>NZ_QJRI01000037.1 GCF_003254565.1 Flavobacterium nitrogenifigens | reverse complement strand
TCAGGGAACCTACACGATTAACTGGACTTTTGATGACGGCAACGGAAATGTAGAAACAGCAGTTCAAAAGGTGATCATTAAAGACACGGAGAAACCTGTCAAGCCTGTATTAGCAGATATTACGGGAGAATGTTCTGCAACAGCAGCAGCGCCGACAACCACAGATAATTGTGCTGGAACAGTGACTGGAACAACGGCAGATCCATTGGCATACAATGCTCAGGGGACTTACACGATTAACTGGACTTTTGATGACGGCAACG
>NZ_QJRI01000023.1 GCF_003254565.1 Flavobacterium nitrogenifigens | reverse complement strand
GCTTCAGTATCGCCGTTCACAAATCCCGCATAGCTCACCGTCAGAGCTGGATTCGCGCTGCCGTATGTCTTGCTTTTATCATCCGCCGTGATCATAAGTGAGGTGGCTGTCACGCTCATCGTTCCATCGGCATAAGTGATTGCATAATTGGATGCAGCGGCTCCGCTGGCTGTAATTGGGTAAGTCCCAACCGGGCTTCCTATAACTGCCGTGGTGGCGACTGTCGGAGCTG
>NZ_QJRI01000053.1 GCF_003254565.1 Flavobacterium nitrogenifigens | reverse complement strand
TAGCTCAGGTAATTAACCGTACCCATAAACAATTTGGAAAAACAATCACTATTAAATTGTTTTTTGCAAACCCAACCATTGAAAAATTAAGCAAAGAGCTGCAGGATAGCGAATATATCGCGATCCCAAAGGCACCTGAAAGCGAGTCTTATCCCTTAACGGCTTCTCAAAGACGATTGTGGATAATGAGCCAGCTGGAAGGCGGTTCGCTGGCCTATAATATGCCCGGAGCAGTTTCTCTAAAGGGAAGTATAGACACCGATAAATTCGAAGAATCGTTT
>NZ_QJRI01000073.1 GCF_003254565.1 Flavobacterium nitrogenifigens | reverse complement strand
TTATATTTGAATGCCAGATTATTATTGCTCACCCTAAAAATCACATCTAGAGCCGGTCTGCCCTCTTTTGTGAATGAAAAAACAGCTTCGTTGGCCGTATAATGCACGCTGCTTTTTTTGATGTTGCGCAGCTGATACGATTCGTCAACTTTGTTTTGGATGCTATTCGCCTGCAAAGCCAGTCCGGAGCTAAAATCTCCCGCATTCGTTTTTAAGCCTAATGGCGATTTTTCTATAAATGTTTTTTCATTGTATGTTACGCTATACTGGGGCATTCCATTATCTGCAGAAACCGACACCGCAAGTTTTCCGTCCGGACTTTTTACCACTGATTGGGCGTTTAGTTTAAAGAAACT
>NZ_QJRI01000025.1 GCF_003254565.1 Flavobacterium nitrogenifigens | reverse complement strand
AGAGGGCAGACCGGCTCTAGATGTGATTTTTAGGGTGAGCAATAATAATCTGGCATTCAAATATAAGGCATATCCGCAGAAAGAAACGCTTTCGTGCGTGGTTCAGGAAGAGGCTTCGGGATTTCTGATGCCTAAGGGAACCACTACATTTCTGTGTCCGCAAAGCAATCCAATGACCGGATTTGCGAGAACAGGTCCTAGTTATGAAACTTCGTATATGTTAGATGATGCCGTTGGA
>NZ_QJRI01000088.1 GCF_003254565.1 Flavobacterium nitrogenifigens | reverse complement strand
CTGGAGGAAATGCAGCAACAGCTACAGGATTAAGTCCAAACACTTACACGGTAACTGTAACCGATGCAAACGGATGCTTTATAACAGAGTCAATACAAATTATAGAACCCGATGCACTTACAGCAACATTAACAAAAACAAATGTTTTATGCAATCAGACAAATAACGGAACAGCTACTGTAACTCCTTCTGGTGGAACTGGAACTTACGCCTATTCTTGGTCTCCTTCTGGAGGAAATGCAGCAACAGCTACAGGATTAAGTCCAAACACATATTCTGTTACAATTACCGATGCTAATGGATGCTCTATAACAGAAACCGTACAAATTACAGAACCTGATCCGCTTACGGCAACAACATCTCAAACCGATGTTTCTTGTAATGGAGGATCTAACGGGTCTGCAACAGTAAATGTCACTGGAGGAACAGGAACT
>NZ_QJRI01000094.1 GCF_003254565.1 Flavobacterium nitrogenifigens | reverse complement strand
TGAAACAGGAGTAGACGGCGGCTATTGTGCCAGCCGCTTGATAGGACATGAGAACGGATTGTATTCAATCGGATTTCCGATGCCGGGAGAAAATAACGGAAACGGGACGACATCGCCGGGAATTCCGCTTCCGGGAGAAACGCCATGGCGCACCATTACAATAGGAGAAACCCTTGCTCCGATAGTGGAGACCACGATTCCGTTTGACTTGGTTAAGCCAAAATATGAGGCCTCTAAAGAATACCAGTACACAAAAGGCACTTGGAGCTGGATTATCAAAATGGATAATAACACCACTTTTCCTGTTCAAAAGCAATATATTGACTTCAGCGCTGCGATGGGATATGAAACCATTTTAGTCGATGCGCTTTGGGATACGCAGATAGGCCGCGATAAAATAGAAGAATTAGCGGCATATGGCGCTCAGAAAGGCGTTGGGCTTTATTTGTGGTACAATTCAAACGGGTATTGGAATGATGCTCCG
>NZ_QJRI01000076.1 GCF_003254565.1 Flavobacterium nitrogenifigens | reverse complement strand
TCAACGTTAGCTACGGCATCCAGTCCCGTGGGAACGTATGCAATAACGGCAGGGGGCGCATCATCTCCGAACTATTCAATATCATACGCTGATGGGACTCTGACAGTAACCCAAGCGTCTCTTATAGTGACAGCCGATGACAAGAGTAAGGCATACGGTAGCGCGAATCCGACTCTGACGGTGAGCTATTCAGGATTTGTAAACGGTGATACTGAAGCATCGCTAACAACTGCGGCTACAGCCGCAAGCACAGCTACGGCTTCAAGTCCAGTTGGCACGTATGCAATCACAGCAGGCGGCGCATCATCTCCAAACTATTCGATTTCATATGTTGAGGGTACTCTTACGGTGGGTCAGGCATCT
>NZ_QJRI01000176.1 GCF_003254565.1 Flavobacterium nitrogenifigens | reverse complement strand
GTTAATGAAGTTGTATTGCTATTGATTATAGGAGCACCTGTACTGGTAATACCGTTTACGGTTACCATCGAAGTATTTACGGTCGAAGTGTTCGAAACACTACTAACAGCATCTGAAGTGGCCACTACTCCGTTTACCATTGAGGTTAAAGTATTACCCGTTAAGCCCAAACTATTGGTAGTTGCTGCTGTAATGATTGGAGTTAAATCTAATGGTGTGCTTGCAACTCCATTTACGGTTGTTGTTAAGCTAGCTCCAGTTAATGAAGTTGTATTGCTATTGATTATAGGAGCACCTGTACTAGTAATACCGTTTACGGTTACCGTCGAAGTATTTACTGCCGAAGCATTTGAAACACCACTTACAGCGTCTGATGTTGATGCTACTCCGTTTACCGTTGAGGTTAAAGTATTACCCGTTAAGCCTAAAGTATTGGTAGTTGCTGCTGTAATGATTGGAGTTAAATCTAATGGGGTGCTTGCAACTCCATTTACGGTTGTTGTTAAGCTAGCTCCAGTTAATGAAGTTTCATTGCTATTGATTATAGGAGCACCTGTACTAGTAATGCCGTTTATAGTTACCGTCGAAGTATTTACCGTCGAAGCATTTGAAACACCGCTTACAGCATTTGATGTTGCGGCTACTCCGTTTATCGTTGAGGTTAAAGCGTTACCTGTTAAGCTTAAAGTATTGGTAGTTGCAGCTGTTATAGCTGGAGTTAAATCTAAGACTGTACTGGCTACTCCGTTTACAGTTGTTGTCAAATTTGCTCCCGTTAATGAAGTTTCATTAGTATTAATAATAGGCACTGCTGTTCCCGTTACACCGTTTACGGTTGTAGTCAGACTATTTACTGCCGATGTGTTTGATACTGTGGTAGCATTTGTAATTGCGGTCGGAGTCAATAAACTTCCACCATCTGTACCAACGGTTAATATGTTGCCTGCATCTGTACTGGTAACTTGTGCTGTTGTTGCTGTTCCAGCTTCGTTGGTATAAGTAATGACTCCCGTTGCCGGATCTTGAGTTTGAGTGGTTACGGTTTCTGAATCTCCAACTAAATCAACTAGATTAATTACGGTAGGAGTTCCGCTTTCTCCATTATAGGTTAAAGTTTTTGCAACCGGATCATAAACTAATGTAGTCTGAGTTTCAGCATTACCAACCAAATCAACCAAATTAATTACGTTTGGCACCGCTTTTTCATCTGTATAAGTCAAAGTGTTTGCTGCCGCATCATAAACCAGACTTGTTAACGTCTCATTATTTTTGATAATATTGGTCAGCTGCGTAATAAAAGTCGAATTATTCATAATTACAGAAGAATTATTAATGACGTCATTAATAACATCAATTGTAGTTACTGTGGCATTTTCACTTGTATAAGTGTATTGACCATTATTAGAAGCATCCTTATCCAGTGTAGTTATTGTTTCATTAGCTTTTACAATAGTACTGATATCTACTATTTGTGTGTTTCCCGAAGCATCAACATAAGTAAATTGATTTGTTGTGGAATTAAAAGAAACATTGCCCTCTGTTTTATTTACAATGTTTTGAATAATATTGGTCACAGCAGGGTTATTTACAATAGTGCTAAAATTAGATGTTACATCGCCAATTACATCGATATTTACTGCTGTTCCAGCTTCATTAGTGTAGGTATATGAGCCTCCGCCATTATTCACTAGAGAAGTAATCGTTTCATTGGCTTTTACAATAGCTGCTATATCTATAATTTGTGTATTTCCCGAAGCATCTATATAAGTAAATTGCTGATTATTGGGGTTATAAATAACAGTTCCTGGACTTGCACTTATTTCAGTTGAAATTACAATTCTATTCCATTTGTCCTCATACCAATAGTAATATCCAGGTTTAATATCCGAAATAGTTGCGGTATTAAACACCAGTAAGCTGTTGACATTACCATTTGTAATGGTTGTAGCATCTGTTGAACTTTTTAAACTAATTTTAGGAATTAGTACACCTTTATCTGCAGCAACGACTTCTAATTGTGAAGAAGCGTTTGGCATTGGTGTTCCAATACCTACTTGCGCATGAACTGTACTTAAAAAACAAATAAGAAAAGCTGTAAGGAGTAGTGTTTTTTTCATTTTTTAATATTTTAAATTGTGCAATAGCCCCGCTTGGAGCAGATTTTTCGAAATTCAGGGAATATAAAATGAGGCAGGGTATAAAAATCAATGAAGAGAAAGGCAGATAGAAGTGCTTATATAGATTTTTATGAGGTATGTTAAAGGTAGAGAATTTACCTAGGCTCAAATGTTAAAAAATATAAGAATATATTTATTTTTTTGTAGTACGACTTGTTTTTTATCTCATTTTTATGGTAATAATCCTACAAGTAGGCTATTTTAGTGGTGAACTTTAGGCTTTTTGATAAGCTCCTAAAATGGTTGCAAATTGTAACTTGAAACAAGCTTTGCTATTTTGCAACGGTAAAAAGAATAATAAAATGGATGTAATGTGCTGATATTTAATTGTTTTTGTGTTGTTAAAGAAGTTTTGAATAACAATTTTAACCTCACTGCAGGTATAGTAAAAGACAATTAGAACAGAAATAACCATGAAATCAGGTATTGTTTTACGCGTATTGCGTCAGTAAATTTGCAGCTAACCAAGTAAAATCCAATGAAAGTTAACCGTTTAGATCGTTTTTTATTAATGAAACTGACATTTTTAAAAAGTAGAAAAGCAATTTTGGCACAACAGCTTTTGTATATAATGATGCTGCTTCCATTTCTTGCATTTAGCCAAAAAGAAATAGTCCCTGGAAGTAAAGATATCAATACCAAATATATAAAACCCGAAAAATCGCTCTATACCGTGTATTATGTAAAAGGTACAGAATGGAAAAATATGGGAGCATTGACCTACGATATTTCTTTGGCTAACAATCAGGTGACTTTAAATAATACTTTCACTCCAAAAGATAACGGAAAGCCTACCACACGCATTAGTACAGCAGACGCACTAACTCTTAAAGCGATCAGTTATTCTGATGAAACCAAAAATGCAAAACTGAATCTTAACTTCGGCGAAACGATTACAGGTAATTTTTATTCGAAGAAAACCAAAAAAGATAAAAAACTGAAGCTTAAGCCTAAAGAAGAATTTTTTGATTTTAACTGGACGGATCACTTAATTGGAACATTGCCACTAGATGTAGGATATAAAGGTCGTTTTCCGCAATTTTATTATAATGACGAGTCAAATGTGCTTGTTGAATATTACACGATCAAAGAAGTAAAAAGCTTTGTCTACAATTCGCCAAGAACTGGAAAGCACGAAACATGGATTGTTTCAGTTCTAGAAGAAAGTACTAATGCTTACTATAATTATATTATAGACAAAAAAGACCATCGTCTCTGGCAACGTGAAATGTCTATGGCAAATGGAATGTGGGAAATTACCGTTAATGAGGAATTAGATTATCAGCCTATTAAAAATAAATTTAATAAAGAAGAAGTTGTGAGACAGATTTCCAATGGAAATAGTGTCATAATTGGTACAGCATATGCAAGATCAGATTCTGGCAAGAAATTGGGAGGCTTGGTTAATACTGCCAAGAAACAATTTGCGCCAAAAGGAACTGAGATTACCATTTTTCCAAGTTCGGCTTATTATGAAGAGTGGATAGAAGTCAATAAGAAAATCCGTAAGCAGAAGAAAATGCCAGAAGTTCCTTTAGATAGTGATTTTGGCTACTCGGTTAAAAAAGCCAAAGTATATGACGATCAAGGACATTTTGAATTTGCAGATCTAATGCCAGGAACTTATGTTGTTATGGTTAGCTTTGATTTTACGAACTCTTATAATTATTCATACGTGTCTGGATATACAAATTATTACAATTATTATGGCTATCAAGGTTCTACAACAAATTATGGTACGGCAAGACAATCTTATACCGATAAAGCTAATATTGAGAAGCGTCTGACAATCGATAAGGATGGTGAAAAGAAAGAAGTGAATTTAAAAGAATAAAGCATAATTTTTAAAGAGTATAAGATCTAATAGGAAACCAGCCTAACGGTTTCTATAATGCCCCAAAAAAGTAAGACACTATTTGGGGCATTTCTATGTAAAGAAAATAAACATATAGAATGACCCAATTCTAATCGGCAAATCTGTTATTTAACTTGATATAGTATTTAATAAATGCCATAAACTCGGATTAGCATTTTCTTTTCGATACAACATGATTAAGGGAATATTTTCGATCTTATTGTCTAACGGAATAAATTTTAAATTCAAATTATTGTTTTTTGCAATTGATGCAGGAAGTAATGAAATGCCAAAGCCAGATTCTACTAATCGAAGAATAGAGTTTAATTGAGTTGCCTGATGAAAAATTTTTGGCACGAAACCCGAGGTAGAACATAATTCCAGGAAACTGTCAAAAATTGTTGGTCCGCAATCTCTTGCAAAACTTATAAAATTTTCATTTTCTAAGTCTTTAATTTTGATTTTTTTCTGGTGAGATAATTCATGTTTGAGCGGTAAAACGGCAATTAAAGATTCGGTCATGATAATTTTCTCCTCTAAGTTTTTTGGATTTAACCAAGTTCGAACAAAAGCAGCATCCATAGTGCCATTATTCAAAGACTGCATTAAATTTATGTTGGGCTGTTCTTCAAAGTTTAAATCTATTTCTGGGTACTGCTCATGAAATAGTTTTAATAAATTGGGTAAATCGCTATGCATTGTGGCTCCCACATAGCCAATGCGTAAATTGCCACTTTCTCCCTTTCCCACGATTTTCAATCTTTTTTTAATCGACGCCATTTGAGAAATCATTTGCTTCGTCTGCACCAATAATTCTTCTCCAGCTGAGGTTAAGAGAACTTTTCGTTTTGTCCTTTCAAATAATAAAACACCAAAATCATCTTCCAATTGCTTTATTGCTCTGCTCAGAGGAGGCTGGGAAATGTTTAGCCTTTCAGCTGCACGGCCAAAATGAAGTTCCTCGGCAAGAACCTGAAAGTAATTTAAAGTTCGTAAATCCATTCTTATACTTTTTAGGTATTAATGATTGCTAAAATAGAAATAAAAGTATTAATTATTGTTTTTAAGTTTGTAAAAAAATATTTAAAAAATGAAAAATTTAAAAACAATTGCGTTGTTCCTATTGATCGCAATAGGATTAATTTCACTTTCAAGTTTTAATAATATGAAAAATCCAAGCGAGCCTCGTTTTATTGAAGTTACCGTTTCCAATTACATTATTCTTCATGGTTTTGATGCTTCAAACAAGGAGATTGAAGAATATGTTAAGGATCAAGCACCAAAGAAAAAATTGATTTCTGTAGACAGAATTCAGTCTGTAAGTGAAAAATATATTTGCACAACTTATGCAAATAATAGATTGATTTTTTGGGAGTATAAGGACGGATACGAAAACCTAAAACAAAAACTAGGATTATAGAATAATCGTATAGAATTTTTGAAATTATTTCAGAAAGGATCTTTTTAAATCTAAAGAATCCCAATCTCAACTGCATCAAAGTAGATCTGACTATTTGGTGCAGTTTTTTTTCTGCTGACACTTTGGTTGGTGCCAGCATTAAAGAATATCATAAATGTACTCGGTCCTTTTGGATATTAAACAGGCAGATTCTTTTCGAATGCAGAGCCAAAAGAGAAGAAAGAATCTGTGCTTCCAACTCCTTCAATCTGATGAACTTGTTCGTACAAAATTTTACGGAGTTCTTCATTATTTGCAGCTACTATTTTAATAAATAAAGCATATTTCCCTGACACCCAATGACATTCAATTACTTCTGGAATTGCTTTTAGTTTTTCAGCGATTGAGTATGAAAAATGAGCCTCTTTAGTAACAATTCCTGTATAGGTAATAGTTTCAAAACCAAGCTCTTTCGGATTCAATTTTACCGAAAAACTATTAATTACTCCTGTCTCTTGCAGTTTTTTAACTCGTAAATGCACCAGTGAATTGGAAATATTTAATTCTTTAGCGAGATCAGAAAATGGTATTCTTGCATTCTCACTCAGTTTTTGTATAATTTCTCGATCTAAATAGTCAGTATTTTCATTCTTCTTACCCTTTGCCATAAGTACTTTTAAATTAATGATTCTATTATTTTGACAATTCTTCTGTTAAAAATGGTTTTTAAAGTGTCAAAATTACAAAAAATAACATAACAAATGTTTAATTATAAATAATCGTACTTTTATACTGTTATAATAACAGTTATATGTATAGATTTGTGTCATAATAACACTATTTTAACATAACTACAAAATGAGCAAAGATCAGCTACTTACAAAACTATGGGAGCAATATGTTGAAATTACTCCATCAGCCTTAAAAATTCATGAACTCCTGGAAGACAAGGGAGAAGAAATTAAAAATGATCATATCGCAATTCGTACTTTCAATGATAAGCGTGTGAATATCGAAGTATTAGAAAAACCATTTCTAAATGTGGGTTATGAGGCAAAAGGGGAGTATCATTTTGAAACTAAAAAGCTTTTTGCTAAACATTATGAGCACGCAACTGACAAAGACGCGCCTAGAATTTTTATTTCTGAATTGGAATTGGAAAAATGTTCTGCTGATTTACAGAATACGGTTGAGAATTTATTAAACAGCTGCGATCAGAATGCGTTCAATAATCCAGAATTGGTTTTAAGCGGATCTGTTTGGAACGGAAATTCACAGGCGGTTTACAAATCATTATTGGAAGAGTCTGAATATGCGGCTTGGATGTATGTGTATGGTTTTAGAGCCAATCACTTTACAATCAATACCAATGCTTTAAAAGGCTTTAAAACCTTAGAAGAATTGAATAATTTCTTAGAATCTAGCGGATGGGAGCTTAATTCTTCTGGAGGAAAAATCAAAGGAACTCCAGAACAGCTTTTAGAACAATCGAGCACATTGGCAGATTTATACGATATCGATTTCGAAGAAGGAACGTTAAAAGTGCCGTCATGCTATTATGAATTTGCATTGCGTTATCCGATGTCAAACGGCGAATTATATCAAGGTTTTGTGGCTTCATCAGCAGATAAAATATTTGAAAGCACCGATGTAAAGCTTCAAAAAGCGTTATAATATTCATTTAGTATAAAAAGAACAATTAAAAGTCACAATGACGAATACAGAATTGCAGTTTGGTATAAAAGAAGCTTTAGAGCAGCTAAATATAAAAGAAGTTAATAATGGAACTTGGACAGGGCTTAATAATTTTTCTGATGGGGAAATTTTAGAAAGCTACTCGCCCGTAGATGGAAAATTAATCGGAAAGGTTAAAACATCAAGTACAGCTGATTATGAAAAAGTGATGGAATCGGCGACTGATGCTTTTAAACAATTTAGATTAATGCCAGCGCCTCAACGTGGAGAAATCGTGCGTCAGTTTGGAGAAAAATTGCGCAAAAATAAAGAAGCTTTAGGGAAACTGGTTTCTTATGAAATGGGAAAATCACTTCAGGAAGGTTATGGTGAAGTTCAGGAAATGATTGATATCTGTGATTTTGCAGTCGGACTTTCGCGTCAGCTGCACGGATTGACAATGCATTCAGAAAGGCCAGGACACAGAATGTATGAGCAGTACCATTCTCTAGGAGTTGTCGGGATTATTTCGGCATTTAACTTTCCAGTGGCTGTTTGGGCTTGGAATACCGCTCTAGCTTGGATTTGCGGCGATGTATGCGTTTGGAAACCTTCAGAAAAAACACCTCTTTGTGCAGTTGCTTGCCAAAATATTATGGCAGAGGTTATAAAAGAGAACAATTTACCTGAAGGAATTTCGTGCTTAATTACAGGCGATTATAAAATTGGCGAATTGCTAACCAATGATAAACGTATTCCGTTAATCTCGGCTACTGGTTCTACGCGAATGGGTAAAATTGTAGCGCAGGTAGTTGCAGGACGTTTTGGAAAATCGTTACTGGAATTAGGTGGCAACAACGCCATTATTGTAACGCCAGATGCAGATATTAAAATGACCGTTATTGGTGCCGTGTTTGGTGCTGTTGGTACAGCAGGACAAAGATGTACTTCTACACGCCGTTTAATTATTCATGAAAACATTTATGAAAAAGTTAAAGAAGCTCTGATTTCTGCTTATGGACAATTGCGCATTGGGAATCCTTTAGACGAAAAAAATCATGTAGGTCCTCTTATCGACAAGCAGGCAGTTGAATTGTATAATGATGCTTTGAAAAAAGTGGTAGAGCAAGGTGGCAAAATTTTGGTTGATGGCGGAGTACTTTCTGGTGATGGATATGAAAGTGGCTGCTATGTAAAACCAGCAATTGCAGAGGCTGATAATTCTTTTGAAATTGTACAGCACGAAACTTTTGCTCCTGTATTATACTTAATAAAATATTCAGGAACTGTTGAAGCGGCAATTGAGATGCAAAATGGTGTAATGCAAGGACTTTCTTCTGCAATTATGACAAATAATTTAAGAGAAGCCGAATTATTCCTGTCTGTTACAGGTTCTGATTGTGGCATTGCAAATGTAAATATAGGAACCTCTGGTGCTGAAATTGGAGGTGCTTTTGGTGGTGAGAAAGAAACTGGTGGTGGCCGGGAATCTGGATCTGATGCCTGGAAAATTTACATGAGAAGACAAACCAATACAATCAATTATACTACAAGTTTGCCGCTAGCTCAAGGAATAAAATTTGACTTGTAAACTCTTTAGAGCCAGCTAAAGCTTAACAAAAAATATCAAAGAGAATACCGCATTTTGTTTGATAATGTTTTTAAGACATTATCGAACAAGATGTATACACATGCAATACAAAAACTAAAAAATTAAAAACCTAAAAAATTACTAACTTAAACCATTACCAAGATGAACAAAAAACTAATTAGGGTAATTTACTTTATTCCTCTGCTGTTATGTTTGTGGCTACCAAACATTAGCTTTGCACAAGCCCAAAAAACTGTTTCAGGAAAAGTTACAGATGATAAAAATAATACGCTGCCAGGCGTAAGTATTTCAATCAAAGATTCTAAATACAATGCAGCAACAGACATTGATGGAAATTATACTTTAGTGTATCCTTCGACATTAGCGAATCCCGTTATTGTTTTTTCATATATGGGATTTACTTCAATTAATCAGGAGATAAATAATCGAGCAGAACTTAATGTAACTATGCAAGAAGAAACCAATAAGCTGAATGAGGTAGTCATTATTGGTTATGGTACTCAAAAGAAAAGTAATGTTACGGGAGCTATTTCTACTGTCAAAAAAGAAAGCCTCGAAACTCGTGCGACAACTAGTCCAGCTGAAGCGCTTCAGGGCTTGGTTGCAGGGGTCAATGTACAAAAAAGTGGTGGTGTTGCTGGAGCTTCTGTAAGTGTAAAAATTCGTGGAGTAAATACCTTTGGCGCAACAGAGCCACTTTATATCATTGACGGTTTTCAAGGTTCTATTAATACTGTAAATCCAACCAATATTGAATCTATGGAGGTTCTTAAGGATGGTGCTGCAGCTGCAATTTACGGATCTGTTGCCGCAAATGGTGTAATTATCGTAACAACTAAAAATGGACAGAAAGAAGGCGTAAAAGTTGATTTCAGTTCTTTTTTAAGCATTACAAATCCAGCAAAAACACTTGATATGCTGGATGCTGATGGTTACCGTACGGTTAACAAAAGAATGTATGATGAGTACAATAAATATGCAACTTCTCCAAAACCGCTTCCAGCCTATATTACAGCACCATCTGATGCAAATACAGATTGGCAGGATGAAGTTTTCCGTTCAGGGCTTACACAAAACTATGGCTTAGGGATTCAAGGAAGACAAGGTGATTTTAAATTTGCACTATACGGAAATTACGTAAAGCAAAAAGGTATTGTAATTGACAACGAATTTGCACAGCAAACTGGTAGTGCCAGAGTTAGTTTCAAAAAATCAATTTTTGATATCGATGGGAAAATGGCTTATATGGGAACGCAAAATGCATTGCCTAATTTTCAGTTAAAAGAAGTATATACTATGTCTCCTTTAGTTCCAGTTTATGACGAAAATGAAGAATATGGTTATGGACTAGCGAATAAAAATGGCCTGCCAGCAGGAACAAATCCAGTTGCCGAAGAACATTTTAAAAAGAGTAATGACATAGGACAGGACATAACGGCAAATATTTCGGCAACAGCCAATATTGCTCCATGGTTAAAATACAAACTGGCTTATTCTTACCGCGTAAAGAATAATCAGCAAACGTTTCATTTTCCTCCATACATTGCAAATCCAAAAGAAGTGCATCTTTATCCAATGCATAGAGAGTTGAGAACGACTTGGAACGAACAGATATTAGATAATATTATCACTATTGATAAAACTTTCGGGAAACATGTTTTCGGTTTAATGCTTGGTAATACGTTTAACAGTCAAGCATCAAACTGGAACGATGTTAGTGTTGAAGGAAAAACAACCGATTACACTGTAGAAAACGGACAGTTGGTTTCTATCGACCGTCCATCAGGATTTCTTGATCCTAGTTTTGAAACCATTGGTGCCGGAAGAGGAGGTACTTATTCTGCTGATGGTTCAAAATTTCAATACAACAGAGTATCTTTCTTTAGCAGGTTAAATTATTCATACAATGATCGTTACCTGCTTCAGGTGACAGTTAGAAAAGATGGTTCTTCTAAATTTGGAGAAGATAGCCGTTGGGGAACTTTCCCGTCTATTGCTTTAGGATGGAAAATCGAACAAGAAGATTTCTTCCCAAAAGATATGATTCTTTCTACCTTAAAATTACGTGCAAGCTGGGGACAATTGGGTAACGAAGCGGCTTTAGGATATTATTCTGCAAATACATTGATCAAAACAGGTAACTCTTTAGAAAATGGATATGTTCAGGGTATAGGAAGCAATCCTTGGCCAGGAAGCATTGCAACAGCATTAGAAAATAGAAATCTGCAATGGGAAACTACAGATTCTAAAAATATCGGTTTAGATTATACGCTTTTAAATGGAAAGATTAGCGGTTCTATGAACTACTACTATAATGTAACAGACAACTTATTGATTACAAAAAAACTGGCTCCATCTGCTGGAATTGATGATCCTGTTCTTAACGTAGGTAAAATTAGCAATAAAGGATTTGAGTTTGAAGTAAATTACCGTGATCAAGTAAATGAATTTAAGTACAACGCAGGATTAAACCTTACGACGCTTAAAAATAAAGTAGAAGAACTGGCTAATGAGGGACAAACAATTTATGGAGAAGGATTAAAATACGGAGACGAGCACTTTCCAACACAAGCTCGTGTAGGAAGCCCAATCAGCGGATTCTATTTATATCAAACAGATGGTATTTTCCAATCAGCGGCAGAAGTAGCGGCTCACAGTAAAAACGGTGTTTTATTACAGCCAAATGCACAGCCTGGAGATATTCGCTTTAAAGATTTGAACGGAGATGGTGTTATAGACGAAAATGATAAAGCTTATGCTGGAACAGGATTGCCAAAACTGGAAGTAAACCTTAGTTTAGGTGCAAGTTATAAAGGATTTGACTTCTCTGCATTAATAGGAAGCGGATGGGGAAATAAATTATACAACGGAAATAGATATTTCTATGAGTCTATGAATGCAGGAACCAATATGCTGGCTTCTACATTAAATTCTTGGACACCAGAGAACCACAGTAATATTCCGCGTGCCGTATTGCAGGATCCTAACGGAAACAGCCGTGAATCAGATCGTTTTCTTGAAAGCGGAGATTTTATCAGAATGCGCCAATTGCAATTAGGATATACTATACCAAGCAAAATGTTAGGTAAAGCAAAAATCGACAAACTTAGATTTTATGTAAGTGCCGAAAACTTGTTTACTATCACTAATTATTCAGGAATTGATCCAGAATTCTCACGTAATTCAGTAGTTAACACAGGTGTTGACCGTTTTGTTTATCCATTTACAAGATCGTTTGTTTCTGGAGTTCAGTACATATTTTAATTCTATTTAATAAGACATTATCATGAAAAAGATATTTTTAATATTATCCGCTATAGGTTTATTCACTTTTGCAAGCTGTGATGACTATTTGGATCAACAATCTCCAGATGAACTTACATCAGATAATTTCTGGAGAAATAAAGCCGATGCAGAGTCTGCTTTGGCGTCAACTTACTCACAATTAGAATTCGGTATTGATCCATGGGCTTTCGCCGAAGTAAAATGGCCTGTTGAAGCGTATCGCGAAGACGTAAACGAATTAGGAAGTGATGCATTGAACTATCAAAACTGGGTTGAACTATCGACTTTTACCTATACAAATGGGAATAGCCAATTTACTACGTATTGGAAAATTAACTACAGAGGAATTAGCAACGCCAATCAGGTAATTGATAAATTGCCACAGGTTCCGTCATCTAAAATTACAGATGAAGATCGCAAACAGATCGAAGCAGAGGCTCGTTTTTTACGCGCTTATTATCATATGAAACTGATTTTGAACTGGGATCAAATCTATATCAGAAATAAATATATTACAAAAGAAAGCGATCTAAGCATTCCATTGTCAACACGTGCAGAAGCTTGGGATTTTATCACCAGCGAATTTAAAGCCGTAGCAGCTATTTTACCTGCAAAACAATCTGCAGATAAAACAGGACGTGCTACAAGCGGTGCTGCCAATAGTTATTTAGGATTTGCTTATTTGACAAGAGCTTATGAAGAAACAGCTCAAAAGCAAACATTCCTGAACGAAGCGCTTACTGCATTTAACAAAGTACAAGGATATGAGCTGGTTAAAGATTATGTTTCTATGTTTGATGGAACAGCCAAAAATACAAAAGAATCAATCTTCGAGCGTCAGTTTTCAGAAACTACAGCAAATGGTGCTTTCTACCGTAATGCTCTTCATTACTGGATGGCTGCGGCAGAACTTGGCGGATGGGACGAAATTCTTCCAAGTGCAATGCTTGTAAATGAATTTAAAAAAGAAGGGAAAATTGCAACTACAGGAAACTACGATTCGCGTTTATACAGTACCATTTTCTTCAAAGATCCATATTTTAATGATCCTAATAATCCGTTGGTACTTGGAACAACTTATGATGACAAGTTTGGAGATACAGACAAACCAGTGTACCGCAAATTTATTCCAAGCACACAGGAAAAAATGGATCAGGAATATACAGCCATCAATGTTCCTTTAATGCGTTATTCAAATGTATTATTGATGCAGGCTGAAGCTTTAAATGAATTAGGACGTCCAGCAGAAGCTATTCCGTATATCAACAAAGTTCGCGAAAGAGCAGATATGCCTGCAATGACTGGAACAACAACAGCTCAGGTAAAAGCACAAATTGAACACGAAAGAATTTTAGAATTCCCACTTGAAAATTTCCGTTTTTACGATTTACGCCGTTGGGGAAAAACAAAAGAAGCTCTTGATGCTGTTGGACGTACAGGTTTTGATGCGGCAAAAAATAACTTTTACCCAATTCCATTGACAGAATTACAAGCGAATTAATTCTCAAAATGATTTAAATATTTAAAAAGAATAGCCTATATTTCTTGGCTATTCTTTTTATCTAAAGATATTGGTCTTCTCAGTAAAATGAGCTGATCTATAGCTATATAATAACACAACACAAAACTGACACAACATGAGCAAAAAGAAAATATTTTTTATTCTTTCATCCCTCTTTCTAATACAATCAGGTTGGTCTCAAAAAAGCTTTCCAAATTTAGAATCAGCTAAAAATAGTATCAATTACAAAGGAAATCCAGCAAATGCAACCGACAGAAAACCATTAGCGTTCTCAGATAAAGGGGCTTGGTTTGCATTTGGGTTTTTAGAGAGTTCAAATGCTCAGGCAGGTTTTTCGGGACCATTTTTAATGACCGAACAAAACGGAGTATGGTTAAGTCCATCATTTGTTTCACTAGAATTAAAAGACGAGAACAAGCAAAATATCATCGACTGGAAAAGTTCATTGGTTACGCAAAACAGTTTTAATAGCCATTTAGAACAACAGTTTAAAAATGACAAATTAGAAGTAAAACAGCAATTGGTGTTTTTATCAGGTCATTCGGCTTTGCAAAAAACAAGTATTACCAATAAAACGGCAAAAACAATTACACTTTTTCCTTCGTATAATACGTCTCTTTTTTTAGATGATCTGAAATTGTCTAATGAAAAAAATACTTTAAAAATTGTTTCTACAAAAAGCACTGCTATAGGATATATTCAGTTTTTAAAATCAAATCCTGAGATTGAAATTACGAAACAAGGATTCAAAGCACAGACAGAAAAATTGGTTTTAAAACCAAATGAAACTAAAGAGATTGTAGTTTCACAAAGTTTTATTTTTCCGCAATATTCTTGGAAAATAGAAAATGAAACGATACAAAAAACGGTATTTACTACACTGTTAAACAACACACAAAAAGAAAAGGAAAAACTGTTGGCAGACCTTATTGTCAAAAAGAAAAGTATTTACAAAGATCAGATTTATTCAGATTTTGTAGCAAAATTGGTATTGACTTTACAAAACAATACAAGAATTGCAGCAGAAGGATTAAAACACGGAGGTCTTTTTCCGAGTTACAATTACGAATGGTTTCACGGTTTTTGGGCTTGGGACAGTTGGAAGCATGCCGTTGCGGTAGCGAATTATGATACTGAATTAGCCAAAAATCAAATGCGTGCTTTGTTCGATTATCAGGATCCAAATGGTTTTATTCCAGATTGCATCTACAGAAATAATCTTCTTGAAGAAAACAATTATAGAAATACAAAAGCACCGCTTGCTGCTTGGGCAATATGGAAGATTTATGAAAAAACGAAAGATGATAATTTCATAAAAGAGTTTTATCCAAAGCTTACATTATATCATAATTGGTGGTACAAAGAGCGTGATCACGACCAAGACGGATTATGCGAATTTGGTTCGACAGATGGAACTGTAATTGCAGCAAAATGGGAAAGCGGAATGGATAATGCCGTTCGTTTTGATGATAGCAAAATCTTGAAAAATGGTGAAAAAGCGTATTCGTTAGATCAGGAAAGCGTTGATTTAAATTCATTTTTATTTGCTGAGAAAAATTATCTCAGCAAAATGGCAGTTGTTTTAAAATTAACGGATGAAGCTAAAAAATGGAAAGACGAAAGTGATGCATTAAAACTGAAAATTCAAAAACAATTTTGGGATGAAGCAACAGGTTGGTTTTATGACACGACAATTGACGGCAAGACATTGATAAAAGCAATGGGATGCGAAGGATATTGTCCTATTTGGGCAGAAGTTGCTACTGTTGAGCAAGCCAAATCAGCAAAAAACAATATGATTGATCCAGCTAGTCTAAACACTTTTGTGCCTTTGCCAACATTGGCTGCGAATCATCCAAAGTTTAAACCAGAAGGCGGATATTGGAGAGGACCAATTTGGCTTGACCAAAGTTATTTTGGTATTAACGGATTGGAAAAATGCGGGTATGCAAAAGAAGCAAATGAACTGGCGCATAAACTGATGCATAATGCTGAAGGTGCTTTAGATAAAGGCACTACCATAAGAGAAAACTATCAGCCTGTAACTGGTAAGGGATTAGAAGCTTTTAACTTCAGCTGGTCGGCTTCACATTATTTAATGCTACTTTTAGAAGATAAATAATAAAAAGTCAAGATTTGAACATATAGAAACATAGATCGGTAGATTTGTAATAGGAACGTTAAAAGACGTTTCGCTTTTCTAAAGCAAACATAGCTATGTGTTAGGAACTAGTTTCTTTCATCTATCTTTTTTTAGAAATAAAAACTATGTGTCTATGTGTTTAATTTAACTTAATAAATAACAACAACTAACTATGTTTAACCACAATATATCTTTCACAAGAATAATAACGGCAGGATTGCTTATTGCAAGCTGCCATTCAACACCAGTTTTTGCTCAAAGCAAGAAAAGTACAACTACAGAGAATAAAGATCCGCAGCGATTTTTCTCAAAGCCTGATTTAATGCAGATTGGAGTATATTATTATCCAGAGCAATGGCCAAGAGAACAATGGGAGCGTGATTTAAAAAACATTAAAAAACTAGGTTTTGAGTTTACGCATTTTGCTGAATTTGCATGGACTTTTTTGGAGCCTGAAGAAGGAAAATATGATTTTAAATGGCTGGACGACGCATTGGCTATTGCCGAAAAACAAGGTTTGAAAGTAATCATGTGCACGCCAACGCCAACTCCGCCAGCATGGATGGGAGAAAAGTATCCTGAAATCTATCTGGTTGATGCAAGCGGACGAAGAAGAGAACACGGTAACAGAGCCAACCAGTCTGTGTCTAATGAAAAATATAGAGAATTTGTTGCTAAAATTGTTACTGAATTAGGAAAAAGATACGGTAATAACAAAAATGTAATTGGCTGGCAGGTTGATAACGAACCAGGAGCGCCAGACGATTTTAGTCCATCAGCACAAAAAGGATTTCAGAAATGGCTTAAAGCGAAATACGGGACAATCGAAAAATTAAATGCGGAGTGGGTAGCGAGTTTCTGGAGCATCAGATACAATAATTTTGAACAGATTGCGATTCCAAATGCAGAGATTTATTTTGAAGACAAACTAAGTCCGCATGCTATATTAGATTTCAAAAGATACACAGCAGATTCTCAAGCTGAGTATTTGAATTTGCAAGCTGAAATACTTAGAAAGCATATCGATCCAAAACAATGGATTACGACAAATTATACCAATGTGGTTTATGGTGCTGATCCAAGGAAAACAGATAAAATGGATTTTGCAACCTATACCATGTATCCTGTAAGCGGAAGAAATCAATTAGGTGGACAAAATTTCAGAATGGGACATCCTAATAAAATTTCGGAAGCCAATGATTATTACAGATCTATAAATGGCGTTACGGGCGTAATGGAAATGCAACCTGGACAAGTAAACTGGGCAAGCATTAATCCGCAGTTATTGCCAGGAACAGTTCACATGTGGATTTCTCAGGCTTTTGGAGGAGGCTGTTCTTTTACTTGTACGTACAGATATAGACATCCGCTAGGAAGCAGCGAAATGTATCACGATGGAATTGTTGGCACAGATGGAGTAACTTTGACAACAGGAGGAAAAGAGTTTGTACAATCTATTGAAGACATGAAATTGCTTCGTAAAGAATACAACCCAAAAGCAGTTATTCCGCAAGAAATTGCAAAGAGAAAAACAGGATTTTTGTGGAGTCACGAGAATCTTTGGGATTTAGAGAATCAGAAACAAACAGAATTTTGGAGTACTTGGAGACATAGAAATACCTATACTTCAGCAGTAAAATCAACGGGTGCGCCAATGGATTTTATTACAGAAGAAAGTGATTTTTCGGCTTATCCGTTTATTGTTGCTCCAGCGTATCAGTTAGTTGATCAAAAACTGGTAGACAAATGGACGAAATATGTTGAAAATGGCGGAAATTTAATCCTTTCATGCCGTACGGGACAAAAGGATAAAAACGGTCATTTTTTCGAAGCAAATTGGAGTGGACCAATTGTGCCTTTGATTGGAGCAGATGTTGAGTTTTTTGATATGTTGGTTGAAGATGTAAACGGAACTGTAACTGCAGGAAACAATACCTATAAGTGGAATGTTTGGGCAGATGTTTTAAATCCGAAACAAGGAACTGAAGTTTTAGCTTCTTATGCCGATCAATTTTACAAAGGCAAAGCAGCAGCGATTACAAGAAAACTTGGAAAAGGAACCGTTACCTACATTGGCGCTGAAAGTAAAGATGGAAATCTGGAAAGACAAGTGGTAAGAACGGTATACGAACGTGCAAAAGTTGCTATTCAAGATTTGCCAAAAGGGGTTTATGTAGAATGGCGCGATGGTTTTTATGTTGGTGTAAATTATACCAATGAAACGGTAAATCTGCCAATTCCAGCAGGAAGTAAAATATTAGTGGGAAAAAATCCATTAGAACCAGCGCAGGCCATTATTTGGAAATAAAAGTTTGCCACGAATTACACCAATTTACACGAATTATGAATTTTCCTACAAGGTTTTTAAAACCTTGCAGGATAATCTTAAAAGAGAAAAAATTCGTGTAAATTGGTGTAATTCATGGCTAAAAGAAAATATGAAACATTTTAATAGAATACAATGACTTTTTCAGAGACAGTTATTCAGGATTTAGTAAAAGAACATTACGGATTAAACGTAACCGTAAAAGCATTAAATGGATATGATGAATTGAACTTTCTTTTATCCGATGATAAAAATGAAAAGTACATCCTCAAAGTATCAAATGAGAGCCACTCGTTTCCGTTTTTAAAGGCGCAGGCTTCTATCTTGAGGCATCTTGGCAATAGTGCTATTTCAGATTGTTTTCAGCATTTTTGCCCAAATAAAATAGGAGAGGGACTGACTCAGATTATAAAAGATTCTCAAACCTATTATATTAGAATTCTAAACTTTTTGGAAGGCACTTTTTGGGTAGATGAAAAGGACAAAAACAGTGAACTGCATTATAACTTAGGTTCTTTCCTAGGAAAAATGGATAACGCTTTGGCTGATTTCTCTCATCCGGCAATGCATCGCAATTATACTTGGGATATTAGCCGTGCAAGCGAAGCAGGCGATAATTTAAAGTATATTCTAAATCACGAAAAAAGACGTATAGCGGGTTATTTTTTATTGCAGTTTGATACAGAAGTATTGCCGCAGTTGCACCGACTGAGACATGCTTACATTCATAATGATGCCAACGATTACAATGTTTTGGTAAAAGACAATCGTATAAGTGGCCTAATTGATTTTGGCGACATGGTATATACGGCTTTAATCAATAATTTGGCTATTGCCTGCGTGTATGCGATGCTTGATGAAGAAGATCCGTTGGCTGTAGCAGCAAAAATTGTTGAAGGATACCATAATTCGTATGCACTTACAGAACAGGAATTAGATCTTTTGTATTATCTCATTGCAGGAAGACTTTGCATCAGTGTGACACAATCTGCTTATAATGCATCATTGGATAGTAATAACGAACATCATTTTGTGACCGAAAAACCAGCTTGGGATTTGTTGTATAAATGGATAAAGATAAACCCAATTAAAGCACAAGATGCATTTAGAAAAGCATGCGGTTTTGACGGATTAATCAATTCTGATGATTACTCAGAGCTTCTTGAAGTTAGAAAAAAGAAAATAGGAAGAAATTTAAGTATTGGTTACAAAGACAAACTAAAAATTGTAAAAGGAGCTTTGCAATATTTGTATGATGACAAAGGAAGAACTTTTGTTGATTGTGTAAATAATCCTTCGCATGTGGGGCATTGTCATCCAGTTATAGTAAGAAAAATGCAGCATCAAATAGCAACTTTGAATACGAATACAAGATATTTAAATGATGCTATAACCGATTATGCAGAAAAACTAACAGCAACTTTACCCGAAAAACTAAGTGTTTGCTATTTTGTAAACTCTGGAAGCGAGGCCAATGATTTGGCTATTCGTATGAGCCGTCATTTTACCAAACAAAAAGATATTATCGTACTCGATCATGCTTATCACGGAACATCGACCGTAGCAATGGAAATGAGTCCGTATAAATTTGACAGCAAGGGAGGTTCTGGCCAAATGCCGTGGATTCATAAAGCAATTAATCCAGATTTGTATCGTGGTCCTTATAAATATGGAGATGCAGCAGCAGGAGAAAAGTATGCTGAAGATGTACAGCGAATTATCGAAAACTTAAAGAAAGAAGATAAAGCGCCAGCAGTTTTTATCTGTGAAACTTTATTGGGAGTTGGAGGTCAGATTCCGTTGCCAGAGAATTATTTAAAAACAGTTTACGACTACGTTCGCGCAGCAGGAGGAGTTTGTATTGCAGATGAAGTTCAGGTTGGTTTTGGAAGAATTGGAGATCATTTCTGGGGCTTCGAATTGCAAGATGTAGTTCCCGATATTGTTGTTTTAGGAAAACCAATAGGTAACGGGCATCCGCTTGCAGCTGTAATTGTAACCGAAGAGATTGCAGAAGCTTTTAATAATGGCTTGGAATACTTCAACACTTTTGGAGGCAATCCTGTTTCTATGGCCACAGGATTGGCTGTTTTAGAGGTAATCCAGCAGGAAGAAATGCAGCAGCATGCTTTGGAAACGGGTAATTATCTGATGAACGGACTAAAAGGTTTAATGGCTAAATATCCTATTATCAGTGATGTTCGAGGACATGGTTTGTTTATTGGAGCAGAAATGGTAAAAGATAGAACTACTATGGAGCCAGCCATTCCTGAAATTGATATTGTAGTCGAAAAATTGAAAGCCAAAGGTTATTTATTAAGCACAGACGGACCTTTGCATAATGTTCTAAAAATAAAACCGCCAATGCCATTTAATAAACAAAATGCTGATGAAATGGTTGAGTTATTAGACATTGCATTAAGCGAATTATAGATTTTTTTTAACACATAGAAACATAGTTTTTTATTTTGTGAGAAAGACGTTTCACTTAGCATGAATGCACATAGCTATGTGTTAAGAAACGAGTTTCTTTTTTATTACCTTTTTTAAAGATAAAATCTATGTTTCTATGTGTTAAAACACTATTAAATATTAAATAAAAATGAATAATAATATCCTTCCAAAGATTTCTGCTAAACTTGAAGGTTTAGAAAAGGAATTAGAGGGCAAATTATTTTACGATCATACCATGCGTCTGCTTTACGCAACAGATGCAAGCGCTTACAAAGAAATGCCTTTGGCCGTAGCTGTTCCGAAATCGAAAGAAGATATTCAAAAAATTATTGCTTTTGCAAAAGAAAACAACAGCAGTATTATTCCTCGTGCGGCTGGAACTTCACTGGCTGGGCAAGTGGTTGGAAACGGAATTGTGGTTGATATTTCGCAAGAGTTTACCAAAATTATTTCGGTAAATCAGGAAGAAAAGTCGGCTTGGGTTGAACCTGGCGTTATTCGCGATGAATTGAATCTTCATTTAAAACCATATAAACTTTTTTTTGGACCAGAAACTTCTACCAGCAATCGCTGTATGATTGGCGGAATGGTTGGAAATAATGCCTGCGGAGCAAGATCTGTTGTGTATGGATCAACCCGCGAACATGTACTCGAAATAAAAGGTTTTCTGGCAGATGGAAATGAAGTTGTTTTTGGTTCTTTGACCAATGCCGAATTTGAGGATAAATGTAACGGAATTAATGTTGTAAGCGAACTGGAACAAGCAGTTTATCAGCAAGCTAAAGAGATATTATCGTCTGATTATAACCGAAATTTATTTGACGCCAATTTTCCTAAGAAATCAATTCCGAGAAGAAATACAGGATATGCGCTAGATTTATTGGCAGACAGCAGTCCGTTTGGTGATTATGCTGAAAAGTTCAATTTCTGTAAACTGATTGCAGGCTCCGAAGGAACATTGTTTTTTTCTACAGCAATCAAACTAAATCTAGTTGATGCCTTAAAACCGTATTCGGCTTTGGTTTGTGTGCATTTTGAAAGTATTCATGAATCATTAAAAGCCAATATTGAAGCATTGAAGTTTAACCCAGATAGTGTTGAATTAATTGACCATTATATTCTGGAATGCACCAAAGAAAATATTGAGCAAAGCAAGAATCGTTTTTTTGTAAAAGGCGATCCTCAAGCTATTTTGGCGGTCGAATTTTTGAGAGATTCACAAGAAGAAATAGACAGTATTGCCAGAGAAATGGAAGCTTTAATGCGTTCGGAAAATCTTGGATATCATTTCCCAATTGTTTATGGTGAAGATACTAATAAAGTCTGGGCATTAAGAAAAGCAGGTTTAGGCTTATTATCTAATATTCCGGGAGATGCCAAAGCAGTTGCCGTAATTGAAGACACAGCGGTCGATGTAAATGATTTGCCTGATTTTATTGAAGATTTTAATGCAATCCTGAAAGAGAGAAATCTAAACTGTGTGCATTATGCGCATGCCGCTACAGGTGAATTGCATTTGCGCCCCATTATAGATTTAAAAACTCATGAAGGAACGGCACTTTTTAGAACTATTGCAACCGATATTGCCCATTTGGTTAAAAAATACAAAGGCTCGTTAAGTGGAGAACATGGAGATGGAAGACTTCGCGGAGAGTTTATTCCGCTAATGTTGGGAGATGAAATTTATCAATTATTTGTCCAGGTGAAAAAGGTTTGGGATCCGTGGGGAGTTTTTAATCCGGGAAAAATCGTGAATACGCCTCCTATGGATACAAGTCTGCGTTACACGGCAGGACAAGATACGCCGATGCCTGAAACGTATTTCGATTTCTCAGAACATAACGGAATCCTTCGCGCGGCAGAAATGTGCAACGGATCTGGCGATTGCAGAAAAACAGAGAAAAGCGGCGGTACAATGTGTCCAAGTTATATGGCGACCCGAGACGAAAAGCATACGACAAGAGCGCGTGCCAATATGCTGAGAGAAACCATTACAAATTCTACAAAAACAAACCGATTTGATGATGAAAATCTGTTGGAGGTCTTGGATTTATGTTTAAGCTGTAAAGGCTGTAAGTCAGAATGTCCTTCGAATGTGGATATGGCAAAACTGAAAGCCGAAACATTACAGCAGTATCATGATAAAAACGGGGTGAAATTTAGATCTAAATTGATCGGAAATACGCCAAAGTTGAACCAGTTGTTTGCTTCAGTTCCGTGGCTATATAATGTGTCTACAAAAGGAATTCTCGGAAATTGGATTAAAAAAAGCACTGGTTTTGCCGTAGAAAGGCAATTGCCTTTAATGCATAAAATTACTTTTGCCAAATGGATAAAAAGCTATAGCCAAATAGGTGATTTTAGAAACGGAAATGTGCATTTGTATAATGACGAGTTTCTTAACTATTATGATGTAGAAATAGGACAGACGGCTGTCAAACTTTTAAATAGATTAGGTTATAAAGTTTTAGTTCCTAAAATTGGAATCAGCGGAAGAACATATCTCTCAAAAGGAATGTTGAAAGAGGCGCGAGAAATTGCTGAACAGAATATCAAAGATTTTGAGAATGCGATTCCAAATGATGGTCTTTTGATCGGAATTGAACCTTCGGCAATACTTTCATTTCGTGACGAATATCCTGATTTGTGCCGTGGAGATTTAAAAGAAAAAGCAAAAAGAATTGCAGGTAAAACTTTTCTAATAGAAGAATTTCTAGCCCAAGAATTGGATGCAGGAAGAATTGCATGCGATAGTTTTACAGACGAAACAGAAAGAGTGCGAATGCATGGACACTGTTTTCAAAAAAGTTTATCGTCTTTAGTTCCGCTTAAAAAGATACTTTCGCTGCCTAAGAATTACACCGTTTTAAATATTCCAAGCGGTTGCTGCGGAATGGCAGGTTCATTTGGTTATGAAAAAGAGCATTATGATATTTCGATGAAAATTGGAGAATTGGTTTTGTTTCCTACAATTAGGGCAGAAGAAGCCATTACTTTAATCGCTGCGCCTGGAACAAGCTGCAGGCATCAAATTGCTGATGGAACAGGACGCAAAGCATTGCATCCTGTGGAGATATTATTTAAGGCTTTGAAGTAAAGATTGGTTTATTATCATTCCAATATTCTGTAGAGGCGCACTGCAGTGCGTCTCCCATACAGTTTTCCTCAAAAATTTTATGTTGCAGATATACTGGACGTAGACGCACTGCGGTGCGTCTCTACAGATATGCTTTGTTTTAAAAATATATTTTGATTTTTTTTGAATTCAAAATGCGGAAATTATTATCGTTCCAATATTCTGTAGAGGCGCACTGCAGTGTGTCTCACGCATGTTTGTCCTCAAAGATTTTCCTGATGCAGATATACCGGGTGTAGACGTACTGCAGTGCGTCTCTACAGACGACATAATCAGTAGGGCTTCGAAGGATATTTATCTTTCAAAGGGATAACAATGCCATTTCTAGAAATTTTGCATTCGGCATTGGAATTTTTATGCACTTTAAACGTAAGGATTATATCTCCTGATGAAGCAGATTCATTCAGTTTCCTAAAAGCATTTAAAATTTCAAAAGGAGATAACTCATATTGAATATTGTATTCCTTTTTATTTATCCAATAGATATAAAAAATTTGGGGGATATTTCGAGAAACAGCAATATTAGCGTCTTCTGAGCTATAGATTTTTTCGTTTGTAAAAGAATACGCGTAAACGCTTTTGAGGGCATCTTGTTCTTCCATTTCAATTTTAACTGACCATTTATACTGATTTTGAAGCAAATCAGCATAATCGGTTATGTTTTGAATACTCTCATAACGATTGTATTTTTCGCCTAAAGATTCTTCATAAACCAGCATATCCAAATTTCCTTCAGTTTCTTTAGCAATAAATCGTTCTAAAAGTATAGGTTCTCTATTTTGTTTTTCGTTTGGGATGATTTTTAAAAGGATTTTGCCTAGAGGTTGTATTTCTAAAATTAAAATAGGAACAGTCTCTTTTTCCTTGATCAAATTTTTCATTTTCTCATAAGAAAGTTGAGTTTTAAGCTGATAAAATTTGCGTTCGTCTATAGAGAAATATTTTATATTGAGAGAATCGGGTAAAAGTTCTTTTTGCCAGATTTTGAATAAAACAGAATTCTCACTTTTGACACTGGTTACGCGTTTTGAATCAGAATCAATATCACTTTTAGAATGGTTGAAATTACTATAAAAAGTGGCGTCTATGATTTGAATGGTATTTGAGTTTTTTGCTGTTGGATTTTCTGAAGTACTATGAATTTCAGCATTCCAAAACATTTTGTCTTGTTCTTTGTTTTTAAATCGTGTTGCAAAATAAAGGATAATTAAAGCAACCAAAACTATAGCCAAGATGATGTTGATAGTATCAAGTTTTATGTTTTTCATGATCGTTCAATTAATGCTGATACGCTTTTCCTAGAGCTGCAAAATAAGAGAATATTATAAATGTAATTATAGAAACAACAGCGAGAAATATGCAAAAGTATCTAAACTCTTTTTTATATGGCATATCGTCAAAAAGGATCGAAATTAGAATTGAAATTGCTGGAACTGTAAAGCAGAATAAGGGCAGAAGCGAGCCTCGATAGGCAGAAGAACTTGAAATTAAATTCATGTAATCCATGTAATTATACAGCACTATTTCTATACAAAACAATAAGATAACCGTAATAAAAGGATTGTTTCTCATCTATAAATGATATTTGGATTTTTAAATATAATAAATGTTACTTTCTATTCTGATTAATTTGCGTAAGGATTTTACCTTTCCAAAACAGTGGTTTATTTGGGTTTTCAGGATGTTCAAAAATAAGGTCAAATTTTGCTTTTAGAATTCCATTATTCCATAAAATCTTGTCAATTTTAATGTCACCTTTTTTACAAACATAAATCTGTTTTTTTGCTGAACCCGAAATGCTGTTTAACTCGATTTCAGGTATACATTTGTTTTTTATAATTTTCAGAATCAAACTGCTATGAGTTGCTGCATTATTATCGGTAGAACAATACAGGGTATCTCTGCCGATTTTTTTAACGGTAATAAAATTTGTTCCCGACCATTCATAACTGTTGGTTTTAGATTTAATCGAGTGAAATAGGTGAGTGGTATCTACCAGCTGATAAAATCTTGCCAAAGAGTCTTTAAAAATTCTGCCATTTTCATCTTTCATTCTGTCGGTTTCTGGCGGACAAAATCCATCGCAACTTAATTGACCAAAATCATTACGGTAAACTCCTTCAGGATAATCCCAGTTTTTTGTGAATGAAAAATCACCAGATACATTTTCCTGCCAATTAATTTTAATTTCTAAATTTTCATTCTTTTCAATGGCTGAATTGCCAGAGAAAAAGAAGATTATCAAGAAAGCAGATATAAAAAACTTTAGCATTGGATTTAATTATTCTGATTTTATAAATGTGAGATACTTTTCACCGCATTGCGTAAAATGGACATATTCGTTCATTGAATTTCCATAATTCTGAATTTGTATTTTATCGGTATCATATATTCCGCCGATTTTTCCAAAAGCCAAATAAACGGTATCATCTTCATTTTGTTTTCCAAGTTTACCTTTTGAAATAATTTTATTCTTATCGAAAATTAGGAAAAAATATTCGTCTTTTTTCTTTTCGATTTTAATTTTAAACCTCGAGTTTTCGCAAGATGTCAAAACATAAACTCCGGCAATTTCTTGACTGTTATTGGAGTATGAAACCAAAGAGTGCTGTTTTTGGAAAGCACTGATAAAAATGAAAAAGCTCGAAAGCGTACCAAGGATAAAGTTTTTGTAAATCATGATTATGAGGTAAAATCGTAAACGGATACTACAAATTTGAAAATAAAAGATGTACAGATTTATACTAATATAAATTCGTTGTAAATCTCTTGAGATTTGCAGTACTCTTTTTTTAATATGCATTAATTCGGAGAAAATCATTTATACTGAAATAAAAAAAATATATCGAGAGTATAGCATTCAAGACATTGAAATAAAAAATTATATATTCGTACTACAAATTTAGATCTTAGTAAAGAGCCAATTTCCAATCGCATTTGAGAAGGTTTAAAATGTAATTTGTAAAACTGTTATTTCCTATATGAACAAAATACGGACCTTAATAATAGAAGACGAACCAGCAATTAAAAAAGAACTGCAATGGTTAGTCTCACAAGAAGATTCCTTAAAACTTGAAGCAATGGCAGGTTCGGTAAAGGAATCATTGCAAATCTTGAAAACTACAGAAATCGATTTGATTTTGATGGATATTCAGCTTACAGATGGTACTGCTTTCGATATATTGAATCAAATAGAAAATACTACTTTTCAAATCATTTTTATTACCGCTTACAATCATTTTGCAATAAAAGCCATTAAATATGGCGCGCTAGATTATCTTTTAAAGCCAATTGATAATGATGAATTTGTAGCTGCGATACAAAAAATAAAAAAAGTAAAACAGACTGATTATCTGAATCAGATTAACCTTTTGAAAGAATATAGTTCAAGAACGATCGATATGAGCTCCAGAATTTGCATCACATCTTTAGATTGTATGCAGATTGTTCGTCTCAACGACATTGTATATCTGTCTGGCGAAGGTTCTTATACGCAAATTCATTTGGAAAATAAGAAAGTAGTAACGGCTTCTAAACCCTTAAAGTATTACGAAGATATTCTGCCTGAGGACTTTTTCATAAAAACCCATCAGTCTTATATTGTCAACAAAGATTTTATTGATAAGTATATGAAAACAGGGATTATAGTTATGAAAAACAACGCCGAAATTCCTGTGGCAACTCGTAGAAAAGAGTTTGTTATAAATCATTTAAATCCTTTGAGATAATGAAGAAAGCATTACTTTTTTTACTGCTAATTGCCATTTCCTGTCAGCATAAATCTAAAAAAGTTTCGATTCATCCAGAAAAAATGCTGGAATCATTGCAGGTAATCAGCGATAGTTTAGATCAAAATCCAGAAGCCGATAAATTGGCTTTTTGGTCAAACAAACTCAAAGAAAAAGATTTCTCAAAAACTGGTTCTGCTTTAGCGTTCATACATTACAATCTGGCTAAGAATCTGGTAAAAAAAGACATTGATAGTGCCAAACAGCATATCAATTTTGCTTTAGGTATTGTAGAAAAAGAAAAAGAATTCAATGCACTGAAATTTACCATTTATAATGGAGCAGGTTTAATTTCAGAACTTGAAGGAAAGTTTTATCAGTCGGTTTATTATTTTAATAAATCTGCGGCAATCATTATGAATGATGATTCGCTAAAGTGCAAACCAATGGCAAAAGTCATCTGTTTGCTAAATGCGGCTCAGGACAATAATAAAATCAGCCAATACCAAAAATCGATTGAACAGAATCAGCTTGCCTTAAAAATTTTAAAAGGATTGCCTGAGGATAAGTACAAGTATAATTTCAGGGCTTATTCGCAACTGTTTACGGCTTGTGAAGAAAGCAATATTTATAAGCCAGATTCGCTTCTTTTTTACATTAAAAAACTCAAACAGATTTCGGTAAAAACCAATGAACCAATGCAGGTTAGATTTACCAATGAGCATATGGCACATTATTATTTGCTAAACAATCAGTATGATAAGGCGATACATCATTACAATTTGGTAAAAGAATATGATGAGGAAGGTTTGTCAGCAGATCCTGAAAGTCCTGTTATGATTAAAAATCTGTATACGACTATTGCTAATCTAATTGATTTGTATGTTCAAACCAAACATTTTACTGAAGCAGAAAACTTAATTAAACATGCTGATAAGATTGAAAACCAGCATTTGCAATTGCTGTCTTATTACGAAAAGTGTCTGAATAAGAAAGCCAAAATGCATTATCATTTTGCGAAAGGAAACAAAGAGAAAGCTCTGGAAGAAGCAGATGAGATATTGGCGCTTAAAGATAATATCCTTAGAAATTCGGGTATTCAGGCCACAGAAGAAATGGCAACTATTTATGAGCTGCAGGCCAAAGACAGGTCTATTCATGGATTAAATAAGACGATTGATAATACTGAGAATCGTCTTGAGCGAAATCAATTATTATTGCTTGTCGTTGGTTTATTGTCGTTGTTAGCAATCTCATGGATATTTGTGCTATATTTTTTCCAAAGACAGAAAAGGCAAAAGCAGGAGAAAGAGAAAATTTTGCTGCAACAGCAATTGTTGAGAACGCAAATGGAACCTCATTTTATTTTCAATACATTGTCTGCATTGCAAAGTTTTATCAGATTTGATGAAAAAGAAAAATCAATAAAATATTTAAGCCAGTTTAGCCGATTGTTGAGAAGCAGTTTAGAATTGAGCCGTAAAAATTATGTGCCTCTTGATCAGGAGATCGAAGCGATTGAAAATTATCTGAGTTTACAGCAGATGCGTTTTGAATATGCGTTTGCTTACAACATAATAGTACCTGATATGGATACTTCGGCTTTATTGATTCCTCCAATGCTGATTCAGCCATTTGTAGAAAATGCCATTATTCATGGTATTGGAAATCTTTCTGATAAAGGATTGATAACTCTGGAAATCGACGTGCAAGAGAATCAGATTGTGGTAAAAATTGCAGATAACGGAAAAGGCTTTCAAGATAAATCAAATGTAGATTCTGATCATCAGTCATTATCGGGTACTATAGCCCGAGAACGTTTGGAGATTTTGGCGAGAGAAAATAAAATTAAGACCAATATAGAAATATCCTCAAACGAACAGGGAACTATAGTTTTACTGACACTTCCTCTTAAAAACTAAAAACTTCAGTACGGATTTATAAAAAATCTTTACGAATATTCAATTGCAGCATACGGATTTATATCGGTCGAATTCTGTATGCTTATATTTTTCAAATTTGTCTTGAAATAGAAAGGTAAAAACAATAAGAATTTGAAATCTAAAAGCAATTTAATTGGTGCCGTGCTGTGTGTATTTTTATTGACGGCATGTTCTAAAAAAATATTAACCGATAATCCCGAACCTGATGCAACGCTTTATGAAATTAACCATAAAGAAGATGTCAGTTTGGTTTTCTTCGATCATAATCAGGATGATGGTTTAGAAAAGCATTTAAATATCTACCAGCGATTTGCAGAAGCTTTTGATACAATTCAAGATGTGCATGTATTTCACGTTAGTGAGGATTGCGTGATCGAGTTTAGAAATTATGGCTACTATTATTTTAATAACCATGATGACAAGATCAAATCAGGAATGATATTGTCCAATGGTGTCGATAAACCGATTCTTGTAACCAATGCCGATAAGTATATTGAAACCTACGAATCGTATTTTAAAGTTCCTTTTAATGATAAAGTCTATTATGGCAAATTACGAAAAGCAGAGATTGCAGAAAGGCAAAAGGAATCGGAAAAAGAATTAAAATCAAAATTTAAAGTGGATCAAAACTATGCTGATAATTTGATACAAAATTCGAATGTTTCTTATTATCCAAAGACGAATGCTTTTTTGAGCTGTTCTACAGGAAAGGTAACGGCAAAAGCTTTTAGAGATAGTGCCAAAAACGCAAAAAGTTTTATGCAGATAGAAACGCTTTACGACAAAAACGGATTAATCAAACAATACTCGACTATAATTAATGGTGTTTTGTATTCTGAAGATTTGTATTATAGAAACCCATACCATTTGATTGACAGTATAGTGCGAAGAAATGAAAAGGGAGAAAAGTCTAAAGATGTTTTTAAATATGGCAAAAAACAATTCAGTATTATTTCTGTAGATCAGAAAAATGTAATGATTGCTAAAGTGTTTCATCTTAACGGCAAATTTCAATGTGCAAAAAGCGAAACAGTAAATGGGAGCGGAGATGTAGTTGCTATCACTTTTTTTGAATATGATGAATTCGGAAGAATTGTAAAAGAGGTTAATGCAACGCGGAAACTGGTTTATGAATATAAAAACGACCAAGAAGTTTTTTATTCTAAAATGAAAATTTACAGTATAAAAGATAACGTCTTGCTTTCTGAAAATATACGATATTCAGAAGGAAACAAAGATATTTTTATGTCAAAAGAAGGAAATAAGATTTTATCAAAAACGGTTTCATTAAATAATTCTAATGGCTGTGCCAAAACAGTATACAATTATAACTCTGATAATAAATTGAGTGAACTATATGAGTATTCGTATGAGAATTAATTCCTTTTTTCTAATCAAATTTTTTAGCAAACCAATTACTAGTAGACAAAATATATGAGACTTATTATTTTAATGTTTCTTGCTTTTACTTCATTAACAGTTATAGCGCAGGAAAAAATCCAAAAAGAAATCAATTATATCCGCAGTTTCCGCAAAGAATCAGACAGAATTGTTGTAGAACTAGGTGTCAAGCCGAGACTATGTTTTATACCGACCAAAAATAATCCAAATTATGTCAAGTTTACGGCATTAGTACAACCTTATCAAAAGAAAGAAAATTTATATGAGATCGGAATTGAAGAGGCAACAGGTAATATAAAATCACTTAGAATTTTGAGCAAAAATGAGACGGCAGAATACCAATCTATAAAGCCGTATTTTCCCGCTGCTGTGGCGGCAGTATCGGCAAGTCAATTGCCTGAAAAATATTATGATGAAGCACTTGAATTGTACAACAAAGAGCAATATCAAGAAGCAATGGAAACTGTAACCAAGTCAATAGAGATAAATACGCAAGACCCAGAATATCATCAGCTAAAAGCACTTTGTTTGGCACATTTACAGCTATATAAAGATTCTACCGATGAAGCGGAGTACGCACTCGAAATGGATATGGCAAATCCTGAACTGTATGAATTGATTGCAAATAATTATTACTTTTTAAGAGATAATGAAAATGCAATTAAAAATTTTGACAAGGCCATTGAATATGATATAAACATTATAGTTAGAATTTACCATAATTACATCAAATGTCTAATTGATATTCCTAATTCGCAACGGGCGATTGAAGTTTACAAACTGTACAAATACCGTTTAGACAGCCCAAATAACTACGGAGACGATTCAGGCAATTTTGCTGATGATTTAGAATTTTATGCCGGTCAGGCATATCAACAGATAGCAGATTGGGGGACTGCTGCTGAAATTTATGACCGGCTTATTGTCGTAAATCCAGATGTTTACGGATATCGAGCGCAGAGAGGAAGGCTTTATCAGGAAAAAAGAGAGTTCCCAGCGGCAATTAGAGATTTTGAAATAGCACTGAAATTAGATGAAAATGAGAATGTTGTATTGACTAATCTCGCTACAATTTATCAGGAACTTCATGATTATAAAAAGGCTGAAGCTGCATATAGTAAATATTTAAGCAAAAATCCAGATGATGCAGTGCTAATAAGCAATTACGGCTATTTGTTATTGGATGAAAAACGTTATAAAGACGCACAGTCCAAATTTGAAACCTCTTTTAAAATTGATGAAACAAGTATCGATACACATATTGGAAGAATACTTGCAGCGTATCTGCTTGGCGATTCCAAAAAGAAGAATCTGTTTATTAAGGTAGCAAAATCTCAGTTTCCGAATATAGAGCTTAATGCAACGACTCTAAATGCTCTTATAATAACGGGTAATTATTACTATTCGGAAAAGATTATAAACATTTGGAAAGAAGCAGTTAATTAAAGTTTTAGAATAATCGAACAAAAATTTAAACAGTAAGTTTATTTACAGAAATATCTCAAAAAAGATCATGCGCATTATACTCATTATTTTTATGTTTTTATCATCTGCTGTAAGATGTATTTCGCAGGAATTGCAGGTTTATTCTCCTTCAAAAAAAGAAAAGCTTTCAACAGAAGCCTATGAAGTTTTCAGAACCAATAAGTTTTTAGATTTTAAAGATAAAGACAGTTTGATTGAAAACATCGAGGGTTCTGTTTATAAGAAAACGAATTTGAATACATTTTTTCAGAATAAAAAAGATTGGGGAAAAATTCAGAAAGAAGATACTGCTTCTTATGCAAAAAAAGCAAACGCTAAATATGCATATAAAGATAATATGATGATCGAAACCTATTTAGAATTTGGGAGTTACAATGTTCGAAAAGAAATAAAAACGGTTTATAACCCGAAAAGTTTTGTCCTGCTTTATGAGAAAAAATATTTTGTGGGAGAAAATTATAATCGTACCGAAAGCATTGTTAATGAATATGATAATCAAAACAGAGTAGTTAGAATTACAAAGCGGACGGAATACAGTAAAAAAGAAAATAATGAAGAATCAACAACTATAATAAAATATGAAAATGAAACTGCAACCATTGCAAGTAAAAACGGAACTATTATCTGCAAATTAATTAGCAATAGAAATCTTTCGAAGACTTCTGCTAAGAAAGAATCTTTAATAGCATTGCCCTTTAATTATATAAAATATATGGAGGAATGTTATCTTGAAGAAAATGTGGAATGCAAGGTAAAGTATCCGAGAGTTGAAGGAAATGAATTAAAATTGATATCAAATCTGATTTATAAAAAAATAAACAAAAATACTCCCAATGTCCTATATCGCATTGATAATGGAGGATTGCCATTTCAGACCTATATTTTCAGTATTCGAGATGAAAAAGAGGATTATTTCTTAGATCATTTGATTATAAATGTAAAAGATCAAGAATTAATTTCAAAGCAACTTGTTGGTGTTGAGTCAGATGGTGAGATGCAGGAAGATGCCAGTTATATTGCTAAGTCTTTTATAATAAATGAGGATTTAACGATTAGTATTTTTGAAATTAGATTTTCAAAAATTTATAAAAAACTGAACGAAGGATATAAAATTACCTCTGATGGAAAAATAATAAGTTCTAAAAGCAAGTCTGAAAATAAGGCAGAAGCCAATTCTTGGTCAGGAAAATACAATTTTAAAAGAACGAACAAAGATGAGCTTGTAACCAGTTTTTTGATAGACTTAAAAAGCCTAGACGACATTACTATTGTTTACATTGGTGATGGAGAAAAGGCTGAATCGTATAAAAATCTTAAAGCAGAGAGCATAGCAGAGGATAAAATTAAAATAGTATTCAACAAGAAATATGACGAATTAGGAATTATATACATTCAAAAGAATGGCAAGCAATATACAATCTCAGGAGAGCCAATTTCGAACATTAATCCCGGCAATGATGAATATCCGCTTAAGAAAATGAATTAAGAAATTTGTCTGAATTGGTATTAAGAACGCGGTTTAGCTAGATTTCTATCATACATAACGATAGTTCCTGCTACAGCTACATTCAAACTTTTTTCTGATTTAAACTTTACTAAATGATGGCATTTTTCCATTACTTTTTTAGATAAGCCATGGTCTTCTGCGCCCAATATATAAACACAGCGTCTAGGATGTTCGAAGGTTTCAAGATCAGCCGCTTTTTCAGACAATTCAACGCCAACTAATCTTGCTCCTTTAGGTAAATTTTCGAAAAAAGCCTCAAAAGTATCGTAATGAAAATAAGGAATTGCTTTTACCGCATCGTGCGTATCGCAGGCTTGTTTGGCATATCTGTTTCCAATAGTAAATATAAAAGTAGCGCCTAAGTTTTGAGCCGATCGCCACAAAACACCTAAGTTTTCTGGTGTTTTACCATTTTGTATTCCTATACCAAAGTATTCATTTGTAAAATTATCGCTCATGGGGCAAAAGTACAAACTGTATGTAGATAAATCAATTTTTTATTGAGACGAAAAGAAGTCTTTTGATGGTAAAACAGTTTTTACTTATATATTATTCTGCTATGCAAAGTGTTTTTATCTAGGGCGTGATTGATCAGTACTAGAGAATTATACATTTAATTTAAAATATTTGTATACTTTAGTAATTGATTACTAACTGACTAATAGACCAAAAAAACATGAATTCTCAAAACCAAAAGAACGAAATAAACCGACGTAAATTTTTGCAGAATACGACATTAGCGGCTGCTGGGATTTACTTGGGTATTTTAGGCACGCCGAAACTATTCGGAAATGTCTTGATGGACAAAGATGCTAAAGGTATTCCAGATGTTAAATTGAATAATGGCTTAAAAATGCCAATACTCGGATTTGGAACTTACGGACTCAGCGGAGAGGTTTGCCAGAAATCTGTAGTTGAAGCCATATCTTCAGGTTATCGTCTTATTGATACTGCTAAAGTCTATGGAAATGAAGTAGAAGTAGGAAAGGCAATAAAGCAAAGCGGAATAGACAGAAAACAGCTTTTTGTTACTTCAAAATTATGGGTTGATGATGCTGGTTACGAAAATGCTAAAAAAGGTTTTGAAGAAACGTTAAGAAAGTTACAAGTGGACTATCTGGATCTGTATCTTATACATCGACCGAGAGGTGATGTAAAAGGATCTTGGAAGGCAATGGAAGAGCTTTACAAAGCAGGAAAAATAAAAGCTATAGGAATTAGCAATTTTGATCCTGCGCAATTGGCAGATCTTTTGTCTTATGCAGAGGTAAAACCAGCTATAAATCAGATTGAAACTCATGCTTATTTTCAACAAACAAATGATTATAAGGTACTAAAGCAGGGTAATATACAAATGCAAGCTTGGGCACCTTTTGCAGAAGGACGCAATGGTCTTTTTACAAATGAAACATTAACCCAAATAGCTAAGAAACATAACAAGACTACTGCACAGGTAAGTCTAAGATGGCATTTCCAGCGCGGTATTGTGGCTATTCCGAGATCTTCTCAAAGAGCACATATTCTAGAAAACCTTAATATATTTGATTTTAAGCTTGATGATGCTGATATGAAAGCGATTGAGAAATTGGATTTAAACAGAACTCAGTTTCCAGAATGGAGTTAAAGATTAGTATGGAGAAATTATGAAAAAAGCCTATTTTGTTAGAAATAGGCTTTTTAGTTTTGTAACCATTACGAATTATAAAAGCCAAACTTCTCATAGGTAATATGATGCGTAGCAATTAAAATCAATTTTTAGTAATAAAATATTGTAAAACAAATCTTATTTAGCTTTTGTTAAGTGTTTTATAGACAATATTGTATGTTTTTTAAAATGTAGCGTTATAAGAAAAAACTGCATTATTTAATTTATTTTTATAAAAAGCGACCTTGTTTTGAGTTTTTTTAAATATAGCCTGCTCAAAATCAATTGTATTTGTTTAATTGTCAATTCTAATTAGACTATTAAAATAAAACAAAAAAAAAGCTAAATTTAATCGAATATTTTTATTGTCTAACTTATCTAATTGTTTATGAATGGATTAGGTTTGGTGATTAGTATCTTATTTATAGCTGTAACAGCTTATCTGCTTGTGAAAAAATTCAATCCGCAAGCAGTTCTTCTTTTTGCTGGCATCTTGATGATTATCGTTGCATCTCTATTAAATTATAAAGTAAATCCTGTAGCACAGCCAACAGGAATTTTCGCATTTGATTTATTTAAGCGTTTGCAAGAATCGTTATCTGATAAAACTGCTAATGTTGGACTCATGATTATGACAATTGGCGGATTTCTTGCTTATATGAAAGCGATTGGCGCAAGTGATGCATTGGTTCATGTTGCTGTGAAGCCACTTGGCATTTTCAAAAAATATCCATATCTCGCAGCCTCTATAGTAATACCTATCGGACAGGTTCTTTTTATCTGTACACCATCAGCAACAGGGCTAGGTTTATTATTGGTAGCATCATTTTTTCCAATACTTATTTCATTGGGCGTAAGCAGAATTTCTGCTGTGGCAGTTATTTCTGCCTGTACCGTATTTGATATGGGGCCTGCATCTGCAAATACCGCTCGAGCTTCTCAGCTATTGGACATGCATAATGTAGAGTACTTTATTAAGTATCAGCTGCCACTGGTAATTCCGATGACTACACTTTTGATGATTATCTATTTTTTTGTAAATAAACATTATGATCAAAAATTGCCAAAAGAACAGCATGCAGATTATAATCCCGATGAAATTGTTTTAAAAACACCTTTGATCTATGCAGTATTGCCTATTTTTCCCTTATTGCTTTTAATTCTATTTTCTCCAATAATAAATATTTTCACTAAGCCTGTACATCTTGACACCACAACGGCAATGCTAATATCTCTGGCTGTTACTATGATAATGGAAATAGTGAGGCTTAGAAATGTAAAGGAAGTTTTCGCATCACTTAAAATATTTTGGGAAGGTATGGGAAAAGTTTTTGCATCTGTCGTTACGCTGATTGTCTGTGCAGAAATATTCGCCAACGGATTAATTTCGCTTGGATTTATTGATAGTCTCACCAATATTTCTATGAGCTTAGGACTCGGAATAGTAGGGATTGGAATACTAATGACCATTATAATTTTCTTGGCCTCTGTACTTATGGGAAGCGGTAATGCCTCTTTCTTTTCTTTTTCACCATTAGTTCCAGGAATCGCGGCCAAATTTAATACATCAGCAGCAGGAATCATTCTGCCTATGCAACTTTCTTCAAGCATGGGAAGAGCTGTATCTCCCATTGCTGGAGTAATAGTCGGTATCGCTAAAATAGCTGATGTTCAGCCTATGGATCTTGCAAAACGCAATGCGATTCCCATGTCAGTAGGTTTATTGTTTATGCTCGTATTTCATTATTTTATTTAAAAATTAAGTAAAGATGTTTAAACTAATAAAAAATTCAGTCTTATATGCTCCAGAGTCCTTAGGAAAGAAAGACATCTTAATCTGTGGAGAAAAAATAGCGCTGGTTAGTGATAGTATAAGCCTGAATCTGCCTGATCTCGAGATTATTGATGCAAATGGAAAAATGGTAACTCCAGGATTTATAGACCAGCATGTACATATTACAGGCGCAGGGGGCAAGCACGGTTTTCATTCGCTTACACCAGAAATTGCCTTATCTGAGTTTATTAGCTGCGGAACAACAACCGTAGTTGGATTGTTGGGCACTGATGGCGCAACAAAAAACTTGAAAGCGCTTTATGCTAAAACCAAAGCCTTAGATAATGAAGGAATTACGGCTTATATGCTTACCAGCTATTTTGGTCTTCCTCCAATTACTATGATGGGCTCAGTATTAGATGATATGCTGTTTATAGATAAAGTATTAGGATGTAAAGTAGCCATTAGTGATGAACGTTCGTCTTTTCCGACAGCTAAAGAACTGCTGGCAATTTTAAAAGATGTTCATGTTGGCGGTTTGACATCGGGCAAAAAAGGAATTATGCACGTACATCTTGGAGCGCTCAAAACAAACATGCAGCTGCTGCTTGATTTAGTACAACAATACGATTTTCCCATCAGAAATATATCTCCAACTCATGTTGGACGAACAGAGCCTTTATTTGAAGAAGCTATTCGTTTTGCAAAACTAGGAGGAATGATCGATATCACGACAGGCGGAACCAAATTTGATGAGCCTTATAAACAAGTGCTTTATGCTCTAAAAAAAGGTGTTCCGATGGAGAATATGACTTTCAGCAGTGATGGCAATGCTGGTCTGGGAGTAAATGACAAAGACGGTAATCTTATAGGCTTCAAAAAAGCACCTATTGATCTGAATTTAAAACAGGTGCAAAAACTGGTAAAAGAAGCTAATATGCCGATAGGACAAGCTATTCAATTGGTAACATCGGGTCCGGCTCGCAATCTATCACTTAAAAATAAAGGAAGTGTTTTTGTTGGAGGCGACGCCGATTTATGCCTGTTTGATTCCAATTTTAATTTGACCGATGTCATAGCTCGAGGTAGAGTGATGATGAAGGAAGGGGAAATTATAGTTCGCGGAAGTTTTGAAAAGAAAGATTAGATAAATATGAAAATAAAACTATTCTTATTGCTGTTATTCTTCTCAAACTGCTACTTTGCAATAGCACAGGAAGATGACGAACTGGAAGTAAAAAATGAAATGGACTCTGAACAGACATCTCAAAATCAAGATATGTCTGAAGCCATGCGCTTGAAAAAGGGTTATGCATTGGGTGATGGACTTACTCTGGAGTCGGCCAGCACCTGGCTTAACTTTACGCAAAGCTTGCAGTTATTGGCCGGCGTGAGTTCTACTGACAATTTTGACTCTTACAGTTCAGAGTTTAATATTCGAAGAGCTAGATTTAATTTCAGAGGAACCTTATTTAATGAAAAAGTCTATGTAAGGCTCCGTATAAATCTAGTGGGAAACTATCAGAGTACAACAACTGGATCGCGTTCTTATAATAATACTTTGCAGGATGCGCTAGTAGAATACAGACCAAGCCCCAATCATCGTATCAATTTTGGAGTTCGTGCCAATTATGACGATTCGCGTGAAGCTAGGATAGAAGGAGAATCTCTTGGGTTTATTGAAAGAAGCGCCATATCTACAGCTTTTGACCCAATATTTGATTACGGAATTCGATATTATGGAATATACCGTTTTGGAGGAAATGTCCTGAAACCGTATGTTTCTATCACAACAGGAGACGGAACTTCTGCTTTGCAAAAGAATTACGGGGGATTTAAATATGGCATTAGATTAGACTACCTGCCTTTTGGAACTTTCAGTAAAGGAGGAGAATATTTTATGGATGATCTGGTGCATGAACGTGTTCCGAAATTAATTATTGGGCCAACCTTTAGTTACAATGATGGCATTAGTTCGGCAAAAGGAACCAATGGCGGAAGATATATTTATGGTGATGCCGCGCAAAATGAACTTCTTCCTGATTTACTGAAAACAGGAATAGATTATATGTTCAAATACCGTGGGTGGTATTCTCTTGGCGAATACGTTTATACCCATGCTAAAGTGCCATCGGGTATTGCAGGAGAGTTTAACACAAGCGGAAAATTTACGCCTTATACGGGGCAAACTCCAGAACAGATAAAGAATACGGTGCTTAGCCGATTAAATGTAGGAAGCGGCTTTAATGTGCAGGCAGGATATTGTTTTAATTCATTTGCCTTGTCTGGCAGATATTCTTATATCGAGAATGATCCTAATGCGGCCAATTTTGCAGATATGAACCGTTATTACAGTTGTGTTGGAACCTTTTATTTTAGCGGGCATAATTTAAAACTGCAGACAGAAGTTGGTTATCAGGAATACAAAGACATGTTAAAAACACCTGATATAAAGGGGAATATATATGGTCAAATAATGTTTACTCTTCAATTATAGCGAAATGAAAAAGTCACTATTAATTATCATGTTTACAATCTGTTTTGTCGCAGTAATGCAGGGACAGACAGAAGATATTTATCAGAAATATTTTCCTGATCCAACAATTGATATGCCTGTGCCGATAACAAGAGGCAATCCTGTATTCAATTATTTTACTAAATATAAAGATGTACTTTCTTTTATAGACGAATTAGCAGCCAAATATCCAGATATAATGACAGTTAGTTCGATTGGAACGACTCAAAAAGGAAAAAATCAGCCAATGATTTTACTGACTCGTAAAAGTAAAACCGCAGATCAAGATAAATTGAGAGTCACTTTTATAGGTGGCATACATGGCAATGAACCTCTATCAACTGACGGGATGCTGTATTTAATGTATTTGGTAACGCATGATCCTTCAAATTTGGCTTTGCTGGACAATATGATTCTACAGGTAGTGCCAATGGTAAATGCAGACGGGAGAACGGCCGAAACAAGAGCAAGCAATAACAGTACCGATTTAAATAGGGATCTTACTATTCTCAAAGCAAAAGAAAGTACAAATCTAAAACTGGCAATTAACAAATTTGATCCTCATGTAGTGGTCGATTTTCATGAATTCTCGCCAGCCAGATTAGATTTTAAGGAATTAAATGATTGTTATACTTCAGCATACGACATTTTGTTTCTTTATACAGGAAATCTAAATGTAGATCCAGCAATTCGTGATGTAATAAAAACAGTATTTGTAGAGCCTACAAAATCTTTTTTAACAGATAAAGGCAGAAGAGTTGCTGATTATTGCACCACATTTATGAAAGACAATGAAGTCTGGCTGAATATAGGCGGTATTGCTTCTCGTTCAAGCGCAACCAATTATGCGCTGCAAAATAGGATTTCAATGTTAATGGAAATTCGCGGATTATCAGAAAAAGAAAAATCGGCAAAAAGAAGAATCGAAACCGCAGCTCTTACTGGATTGTCCTATCTAAAGATAGCACACGATCATGAATCGGAAATAAAAGAGGCTATTAAAATCGCTAATAAGAATGCTGTAGAAGCAACGCGTGTTTCGGTAAGCACTTCAAAACCCGAAACAATTAAAAGAGATTATCACTTTGTAGATAAGTGTAAAGTTTCTGACACAACAATAGTTTTTAATGCAAACTACAATGTCAATCAGTCGCCTGATATAACAAGACCAAAACCAGGAGCATTTTTGATTTTTCCTGCTTCTGAAAAAGTAAAAAAAGTGCTTGAAGTATCAGGAGTTTTAGTTAAAGTGACCAAACAGCCTTTTCAGTTTAACAAAATAGAACAATATGCTGTAAATGAAAATGGACAGATCAATATTGTAGAAGGAGCAGTTTCTATACCAGAAGAAGCTCTTGTTATAGACTCGCAACAGCCTATGAGCAATGTAATAGCAGACCTTATGGAGCCTGAAGGCGCAAATTCTTTATATGCAAACAACATTATCAAGAAAAAAAATAAAGAAAATATGATTCCTATATATCGTATATCTCGTGAACAATTATCTCAATTATCCACTAAATAATAACAGTATGAAATTAAAATATACCCTGTTTATATTTTGCACATTAGCAGTTGCATTTCAATCGTTACGTGCGCAAGTGTCTGAGGTAGGAAAATCTGACTCAAACGTTCGTTATGTTGCAGGAGAAGGCACATATATTACGCTTAGCAAAAAAGACAAATTTGTTTTTAATATTAATGCCACTTTGCAGCCCGGTTTTCAGTTAAAGAGTGAAGATGTGGAGGATGTTACAACAAATTCTGAACAGCTGTCTCTTAATCTTGTCCGTCTCGGATTAAATTTTTCGGCTTATGATAATCGGCTTACAATGGCTATTTTATCTGATTTTACTGGAATAACTGGTATATTAGAAGGTTGGATCGGAATAGCCAGCAAGAATAAAAAATACAGACTTGTATTTGGAGAAAGACAAACCAACACCAACAACAGGCTCGCCATGGCAGACGAAAGATATGCTTCGATTATGGCGCCAACAATATCTGGAAAATCAAACGACGGAAGTATATATGGCGGTTTAATGCAAAATTTTGTGAGCACAACTAGAGAAGGAGGTTTGTTTTTTGAAACCAATTTCAGCATCAATAAAATGAGACTTTATCCATCTGTATCGATCACGACAGGAGAAGGACAGGGATTTTTTGACCCTGTGTCTAATTCAGGTTTCAAATATGGTGGAAGAATTGATTTTATGCCTTTAGGGGATTTTATTAAAAACAACGCTTTTATTTCTCAAGATATCTATCATGAACCAAAACCAAAATTCGCTGTCGGAGTTGCGGACAGTTATAATGTCAAAACAAGCAATTCTATTGGTGCTGGTAATGGAACGGTTTCAGGTATTTACGATGAAAATGGCGAAGCCGCTTTTGCCAATTATAACAAATTCGTTTTGGATTTAATATTCAAGTATAACGGTTTTGCTTTTGTTGGAGAATACGTTGACGGATCAATTCATGGAAAAGATTTATTTACAGATACTTCTGGTGCAGTAAGGCTTACGCCAGAAAATGCTTCTGCAAAATATAGCTTGGGAAGCGCAATTAATCTTCAATCATCTTATGTCACACACGATGGCTGGGCGGTAGAAGGACGCTACTCTTATGTCAAACCTGAATTTGATGTAGCAACGTCAATAATACAGACTCAGCATTGGTATACTATAGGGTTTAATAAGTACATGATAAATAATGCTTTGAAGTTTGGAATTAATGCAACTTACATTGATCAGAATGGAGCTGGTCAGAACAAAACAACATGGATTAATAACCTTGCGGTACAAATTTCATTTTAAATTGACAGTTATGAAAGCACTAAAAATAGTAGCGATTGCTTTATTGATGGCAGGATGCGATTCAAATATTGATTTTTCAGGACCAGCACCAGAACCGCCATCACCAGATGAAGGAAAGGATCTTCTTATATCCGAAATAGCAACATTTATTAATACAGATGGAGCTGCCGGCGGAGTTAGAAATCATTATGTCGAATTGTACAATGGTACTGCAAACACAGCAGATTTGTCAAAATATGCGATTGGCTATCAGGCCACATCAGATGAAAATACGCTGACTGACTGGAGTTTTACAAACAGTGCCAATTATGTATTGCTGACAGGATCATTAGAAAAAGGAAAATGTTATGTTATTGCCTCTCCACAAGCAAATGCAACCGCTGTAAAACGCGATATCGATTGGGGAACTACAAGCAGTGCCAATGCGGATGCAAGCAAACCTTTGCAGTTAAGCGGTAATAGTGGGATTGCGCTTTTGAAAAAAGATGCGGCAGGAAAGTATACGGTAAACGGAGAAACTTATAGTATTATTGATGCCTTTGGAAGTCCAAATGTAGCGCGTGTAGTCTCCGGAGGAAGCAACAGCAGCCGTAACAATTTTATGTGGACTATTGCTGGAGAAACCAAAGATACTCGTAATAGAACTATTTGGAGAAAAGGAACTGTAAAAGATCCTAATCCAGACTGGGCTACAAGCAAAGGAACTTCAGCTGGCAATTCTGAATGGATGATTTCAGGCGATAGAGCTTGGGATTATACTAATCTAGGTCTTAAATCAAATTAATATTTTTCATCGATATGAATTAAATACATCGAATAGAACGTCTTAAAAACTCTAAATCTTGATTTAGAGTTTTTTTTATGCTCCAATCATTCGAACTGATGAAAAATGCTCGTCAAAAACGAACATTAAAAAACGGATTTATAAAATGTATTTACGGATATTCAATCATTTCAAGCGAATTTATATCTCCTTAAATTCTCATTCTCTTTTTTCTAAAATTTGTGTTCCAATATCGCTTTGTTGTATTGCAAGACAGTAAAACCAACAAGTATTTAAAACCAATTAATCAAACAAAGAAAGTATGAGCACATTAATTTTTATTCCAATTGTATTGGTAGTTGTAGGCGTAATTTTTATGATTTATGCAAATAAAAAACATAAGACTGCAAAAGGAGAAATTGATTTAGATTTTGAACGAACAAAATATGACCAATACAAACAAGAATTGTTGGCTAATGATTTTTCGCAATTAAAATATTGGATGAAAGGGAAATCTATAGACGCATTTACTTCTGGATCTGTGCCACAATCAACAGGCAGTAAAGTTCAGGAAATTGTAACTGATGGTTTAAAAAATGTAGCATTATCTACAATTGGCGTAAAATTGAGAAGAGTAGAAACAGATTGTTTTTGGGTTCTGAGCGGAAGCGATTTGCATTTCTTTACAACCAACACTGTGGGCGAATTAGACGAACATATTATTTTTGATAATTTCAGAATTGAAGATGCAAAACTTGAATATGGAGGCGTTTTAAAATCGCAACTGGGTGTTTACTCAAAATCTTCAGAAGAATATTTGCCAAAAATACATGTCATTACTTTTTATATTGACGGAAGTCCATTATCGCTTGAAATTCACGATAGGCTTAATTATGTAACTGCTCCAGAAGATATGCTAAACTTGAAAAAACAATTGGAAACTAGAGCCAAATATCAAGTAGTAGGCGAAAGGTTTGTCTCTGTTTTACAAAACAGAAACCCGAATTTAAAAGTAGCATAAAGAGTTATGGGATTCTTTTCAAAAATTTTAAATTCATTTCAAAGCATAAAATTAAATAAACAAAACACTGTAAAAGGGTATTTATTAGACCATTTGCTTGTTGGTTCCATGTATGCAGAACAGCAATCGGCCTATTTGAATTCTTATGAAACGGGTTTAAACAAATCTGATATTGTTACATTAACCGGAGATTACTGGGGAATATATAATAGAGACCAAGCGATTGAAGTGCTTCAAAATCTACACGACAGAAACCAAGACGCAAATATTGAAATTGTTTACAGAGCATTTGAGGATAGAGAAAATTATGTTGAGATTTTAAAATCTAATCTACCAAAGGAAGAAGGCTTGTTTGAACATTATATAGAGCTATTTAGAACACTAAATGATATTGTTCCACTACTAGTAGAACAAAACATTATCACAGATTTTTCTCAAATAAGAAAGATAAAAGACAGTGGCTGGAATTATGGAAGAGGCGCTTTTTTAGCCCGCTGCTGTTATGACTTGAACTATCTTTCAGAAAATGAACTGAAAGAATATTTAGAAGAATGCCATACCGATTTGAAAAAATACTGCACCACTTGGAAAGAGTACACCACGAGCTATATTTTTGGAAGAGCAGTTTGGGGCGGAGCAAACAATAGCGGAATGGTGCAGATTGCAAATGATTTGCTTACTAATGACAATAGTCCGCTTAAGAATAAAACATATCTCTAAATTATGCCGAATGAAACCATTCGGTGTTTAAAGAAAAAAGTATTGTTGGGGGCAATACTTTTTACAATTACTTCTATGGAGATTTGCTGGTCTATGGGAAATTTTTCTGAAAGAATATCATTGGGTTTTTTAGATTGTTCTTTTGTTGAAAATGTGTATTTAATGTCTATACTGACAGCCATTTTCTTAGCAATAGTGTTTTTGGTATTTTCTTTCATTAAAAAAATCTATTTAAAAAGCGTAATTGAGATGATTGTTTTAATTCCGATTTGGGTTTTATTGAATTACGCCATTTTTGTTGACCACAAATCTTTATGGAGTATTGGCACTCTCCAAGAAGAATTTTTCTATACTATTTTGCTTTCTATTGTACCCGTTTTAGTAGTATCGATTGCAGTCGTACTGTCTGCCTATTATATCTCAAGGACAAAAAAAGTGCGACAATAGAAACCTATTATCTAAAAAGCCTCTTCGAAATATTTTTCAACTGCCCGTTATTGCATAATTTTGTAAAGTACGAAGCCTTTAGCTTCTTATATTCTACTATGAGCAATACATTTTCCGATAATAGCCAAATAGGAGTGGTGTCTACTTTTTCTGAACTGGTACACACCAATTTCAAAGGAGAGATGAATGCCTTATGCTGGCACAGAAATTTGGATGGCGATTTTAAGGAAATTGTAAACAAGCTGTCTTTAAAAGAAAGTATAACCGAAGTTTCTCCCGAAGATTTAATCGCGCTTCAACTCTCAGAAAAAGGAAGCATAGCCAGAGAAATAATCTTAAACGATTTGCAATTATTAGCCGATTTTGGAGCTTCACCTTCGCTTAATTTACTGAAATGTTACGAACGCGATGATGAATTTGATTTCATTTCGACCGACGTATATTCGTTTCATGTTGACCGTTCGCCCATTGCAACCGATACTTTTTTATGCACCTATCACGGAGCGGCAAGTGATATTGTTGCTAATTCGCAGGCAGAACAAAAAATCTTAATTCCTGAAATTAGAGAAAAGCTAAAAGAACTTCATGATGGAGCAGAAGAGGAGTTTGAAGACTTTTTAAAAGAAAATTACTTTGATTTGCATTATCAGCTTCATGAAGATGCAGAACCTATTAATTTAGGACTAGGACATCTTTGGCGTCTGGCTGTAGATCATCCAAAACAAGAAGTTTTGCCTTGTGTTCATAGAGCGCCTGTAGAAAATGATGGCGAATATCGATTGCTGTTGATTTGTTGATGAACACTAATTGCGTATATTTGATACATGAACAAACAGACGTCTTTTTCGGTATGTGGAGAATCATTGTCGGCTCCAATGCATATTTGCGGTTTTTTCGATTCTAGAGAACAGCAATATGAAGTGATCATTCCTTATATTTTGGAAGGTTTAGAAAACAATGATAAAGTCATAAACATCCTTGAAGGAAACCGTCATAGTGAACATTGCCGCTGTCTGGCAGATAACGGAATCTCTATTGCCGAGAAACTCTCAATCGGTCAATTGGAAGTCCTAGCTTCTGAAAATACTTATATCAATGGCGGTAAATTTGCTGCAGATAAAATGTATGCCATGCTCGAACAGACTTTATTGTCGGCATCAAGAGCGGGTTATGATAGTGTAAGAGCGTGTGGAGATATGGTTTGGGCTCTCAAAAACCTGCCAGGAACTGATGAACTTTTAGAGTATGAAGCCAAACTAAATCTGCTTACGCCACAACATCCGGTTTCACTAATTTGTATGTACGATATCAGCAGTTTTAGTCAAAAGGCGCTTACAGATATATTGCTTACGCATCCGTATGTGATTAAGGACGGAAAAATCAGCAAAAATCCACATTATGTAGAGCCTTTAGAATTGCTTTCTAGTCTTTCTTCTCGATCTGGTGCGCTTAAATCTTAAGAGATTTTTTAGTCTTTCTTAAATTATTTGTGTCACAATAATAAAATGACTTTATATGAGAATATTTGATTTTCTTAAAGAAATTTTTCTTCTAAATAATAAGAACGAAACTCCAAATGAAGAGATTGCTGTAGAATCTCCAAATATAGATGTCAATTCAGAGCTCTCAATAGAAGAGCGAGAAAGAAATTTTTATTTCCAAAAGTTTGAAGATTTTGATAAAATCAGAATAGCTCAAGATAATTTAGAACTCAACGGAGAAGGTACTTGTATAATGATTTCAGGTAGTGATCGATATGGGCATGTAAAATTTAGATTTTATGCTTCTGCTAAAAGTAACTCAGAAATAGTTTGCAGCGTAAGTGAGAAAGAATTGCCTAAATATTGTAGGGACAGTGTTGATAAAGTTGCAAATCTATTTATTGATTTTATTGAGAAGGAAAGAGCCGATGGGCAAAAGTTTATTTTTGAAATTATTGATAGCACTTATCACCCTGTAGACGCAAGAGCTATGGCATATGAAGTAGCCACATTTCGTGCAATCCAAAATTCCTTTGATGAAAGCTTACATAAACCAAATTTAAGGTTAGTGAGAAGAGAAATTAAACAAGAAAAAATAGTTAAAATAAAAAGGAAAAGTAATTTTAAACTATAATGGGGCATAGCTTAAAATTTGATCGCTAAAATACACTGCCAATATCAAGACGAATGACAGTTTAAACTGTTATCAGATAAAAATACTACAAAAATATTGTTAAGTATAACAAAAAGAAGAATTTTTGTTATATTTGATAAATAAGCTGATTGCCAGTATTGTAATAGATTAATTGTTAAAGAAAAAACGGAATTCGGCTCTAATAAAAAAAAGTTAAAAGCATTCTTAATTTTAAAGTGGCACAATTCCTGCCTGCAAAAAAATCATTGAATAATCAGAGCGCTTAATCGGTGTTCTAAAAAAATTAAAATAAATGAAAAGATTTAAATGTATGTATGTTTTTGTAGTAGTGTTATTATCAACATTTACATATGGTCAGGAAAGTTTAAAAATGTTTGTAAAAGAAAGTAAAGTGCCATGTACGGGTGTTGGCCCAATGGAATGTCTACAGGTAAAGTATGACAATGACAAAGAATGGCAGTTATTTTATAATCATATTGAAGGTTTTAATTTTGAAAAAGGAAACCGATATGAGTTATTGGTAACGAGAACAAAAAGACCAGAGCCTATTCCGGCCGATGCTTCTGCGTACGAGTATAAACTGAAAAGCATAATTTCTAAAACGCCTGTAAATAAGGAAAAAGGAATTTATGATACCAAAATGATTTTAACGCAGCTAAACGGAAAAAAGATAAACAGCGGAAAAGCATTTATCACCATTAACGATGAAACTGGTACAATAAGCGGTAAAAACGGATGTAATAATTTCAACGTAAAATACACGAAGCTTTCTTCAAAGAATCAAATTAAGACCAATTCTCCTATGGGAACTTTGATGGCTTGTGACAAAGAAAGTATGAAATTGGAGCAAGATTTTAGCGCTGCGATTACCAACAAAAAGTTTAAAATTGTAAAGAAAAACAATAAAGTACAGTTTAAAAACACTAAGAACAAAGTGGTTATGGAATTTTCTATTCCAACTCAAGACCAACTTTGGGCCTTTATTGCAAAAAACAATTGGAAACTAATCGCACTAGAAAATGTTGGACAAGATTACGGAAAAGCTTCTATTAAGTTTGATCCAGCAGGAAAGAAAGTAAGCGGAAACACAGGTTGCAACAATTTTGCTGGAACTTATGAAACTAGTGGTGATTCTATTTCTTTTGATAAAGTAGCAGTTACAGCAATGGCATGTATTGGTGAAGAAGGAAATAAAACAGAGCAAAAAATATTATCTTATTTAAACAATAAAGACCTACGTTTTGATGTAGCAGAGCAAACTCTTAATTTTTATCTAAACGATAGATTGGTAATGATGTTTGGCATTACAAAATAAACCTTTTTTATAAATCATCTTGAAAGAGATGATGATTTATGAAAAAATAGAAAACCAGTGAAGTTGATTCACTGGTTTTTTTATGGATAATTGGTTTTAAAGCCTGATATTTTTGGAAAAAATTAATTATATACTAATAGGAAAATTAAGATTTAATTTTTTTTTTGTATAAAAATCTTAATATTTATTTGTTAAATGTAAGTTTTTTCTTTTTTTTGATTTGTTTGTTGTATGTTGGCCAAAATAAAAAAACTACTAACCATGAAAAAAATTACAAAAATTTTACAAGCCTTTGTTGTTATCTTTGGATTGTCATTGATGACAAATTGTACACCAAATGAAATTGCGCATAACAAAAATGCCGATGCTTCTGATAAAGCCAAAATATGGTTCGATAACCATAAAAATGATTATAACGCAATTATTCTGCAATACATTGAGAATTTAGATTGGGGAAATGCTATTGTCTCTTATGGTGAGATTGGTGAGGTAATTGAAGTGCCTTTTGCACTTAAGGGAAGCTTACAGGCATCAAATGAAAAGGGGACATTATACAACGACCATCACCGTTTAATGTTTGTGAAAGATGAGCAAAATGAGTTTAAACTTTTATATGTTCAAATGTTTACGAATGATGAAAAATATAGTATTCAAAATGAGAACTATAATTATTACAATATTAGAGATAATTTTAATGGTTATATTTATGTTCAAGATTTATCCACTAATATTGGAAATAAAATTAAATTTGAAGATGGTGAAAAAGTCGAAAACTCAAGTACTGCAAAAATGCAAGAATATGCTTGTGTGTATTTTGGCTGGTGGAGTTCTGATGGAAGTTTTACCGCCCTATATGAAGTAGGTTGTTATGGAGGTGGCGGAGGAAATGGGGTACCTAGTAGTGGCAGTGGCGAAAATCCAGGATCAGGTTATGGTGGCGGAACATCAGGCTCTAATCCGTCTAGTTGCCCTGCTGGATATAGGTACAAACTTGGAGAGTGTGTTTTAGTAGAAGTGCCAATAATTGTTATTACGGATGCGTCATTTTCGAATAATCCTTGTTTAGCTTCAGTATTTGCTAAGTTGGGAGGGTCAGCAACTTTTCAAAAATATCTAAGAAATTTTGATGGTAGTTTTTCGGTTGCAAACTTGAAATTATCTGCAAGTAGTACATTAGGAAACAATGTTAATGCAGAAACAACAAGTCCAATAAATTATTTAATAAATATTAATTTCAATGAAAATAATTTAAATAGACCTGCTTTGTCAATTGCACGAACATTTATACATGAAATGATTCATGCTGAAATTTATAGAAAATTACTTTCGGTAGCTGGACAACCTCAAATACAATTTAACACAAATCAGTTAAATCAGCTTAGAAATGATTATCCAGGTTTGTATGATTACTATATGAGATATGAATTTAATATTGCACCAGGCCAAAATCCATCAGATGCTCAGCATGAAGCAATGGCTACACATTATAGAAGTATCATTATTCAGACTTTAAAACAATTTGATAATACCCTAACTAACGAAACTTATGAAGCTTTAGCTTGGGAAGGACTTAAAAACACAGTTGCTTGGAAGAAGCTATCTACTGAAAAACAAAACAATATTTCATCAACTATTTCAAATTTTAATAGCAAAAATTCAAACTGTCAATAATGAAAACAACTATATTCATATTTATCATATCACTAATTTCATTGCCATCAATTGCGCAAATTAGTAAAGAAAAAAAAGTCATATTTTTTAATGGCTCAACAATGACTCTGAATAATAATATATTTACTGTTGATAAGGCACAATTTAAGTGTATTGGAAAAAATAAAAAAATTAATTTCAAATCCATTAAAAAATCGGTTTCTGATCTTGAAACGATAAATAATGAGATTATAAAAAGAAAGGATTATGACAAAACTAAAAGACCAGATTTTTACTATTCTGATTTTTATGATCTTTATTTTTTTGTAAAAACCGACCAATATTCTGGTAAACTTTATCATGTAGAAAGAGTTTGGATAGTGGATGGTAAAACTACAAACTAAAATTTTGAAATGATTGCCCCTGTTGGCGCGAGCGTCTCGTTCGTGCGCAATGTAATTAAATAGAAAATGAAAATATATATAATTTTAATAGCAATTTTAAGTTTTAAAGTCTTTTCGCAAAATCATAAAAACATTTTTGTTTTTGAGTTTGATAAAAAAACAGATGAAATTGTTTATAGAGAAAGTGTCAAAACTCAAGAAATATTAGGGTTTACATTTATGATAAATGATGAAAAAATATTTTTTAGTTCTAATCCTTCTAGTAGTAATAAATTAAAGGTAAATACAAGTAGAAAACAGTTAAATGAAATTGTTAAGAATGACAATGCAAATAAAACATATCACTTTTTTGTCTATTTAAAAGACAAAAAGAAATATTACTCTGTTGATCATCTTGTGAGGAAAATTACCTGCGAATAAATGCTTATTTTAATTATCCCTACTTTGCAAAGTATTCTTCACTAGCACTGCGCAATCCTGAAAGCTTTCGGGATTGCTCAGCGTTTGTAGAGGCTTTATGTTTCTTCCTCTATTCCATAATGAATATTGATCATATCGATGTAACCAAAATGCTAGATACAGTAGAGCTCATTTAAGAGAAAGAGGAGTCGAGAAAATCAAGAGAAGAGATCTGATAGATGCTGTAACAGAATAAATATCTTTGCGCGATTCCTTTTTTAACCTATCTTCGCTGATTATAGATTTCTGAAAAACATTTAAATCCTTTAAAACCGAATTTGTGGAAAAAAATCATGAAGCCGCAGAAGACAATCAGCTTAAACGCGGACTAACTAACCGCCATATTCAATTAATTGCCCTAGGCGGATCAATAGGAACAGGTCTTTTCTTAGGTATTGGTCCAGCGGCTGTATTAGCAGGACCATCTGTTATCTTAGGATATGCAATTGCTGGAATTATCGCCTTTTTTATTATGAGACAGCTTGGTGAAATGGTTGTTGAAGAGCCTGTTTCTGGAAGCTTTAGCTATTTTGCCTATAAATATTGCGGTTCTTTTGCAGGTTTTGCATCAGGTTGGAATTATTGGATTTTATACATTTTAGTTAGTATGGCTGAACTTACGGCCATTGGGGTTTATGTTCAGTTTTGGTGGCCTGAGATTCCGCTTTGGGCATCCAGTTTATTTTTCTTTTTGGTTATCAATGCTTTAAATTTTGCCTCTGTAAAAGTGTACGGAGAGACTGAATTTTGGTTTTCAATTATAAAAGTAGTGGCAATTATTGCTATGATTCTTTTCGGTACTTATTTGCTAGTAAGTGGAACAGGAGGAGAGCATGCTACGATTCATAATTTATATAATGACGGCGGTTTCTTTCCAAAAGGTTTCTTTGAAAAAACAGCAAATGGCAGTTTTCAAGGTTTATTATCGGCAATGGCGCTAATTATGTTCTCTTTTGGAGGTTTAGAACTAATTGGAATTACAGCTGCTGAGGCAGAAAATCCAGAAAAAAACATTCCAAAAGCAACCAATCAGGTTATTTATAGAATCCTTATATTTTATGTTGGTGCATTGGTAATTTTATTTGCTTTATCGCCTTGGAGACAAATTACTACAGACAGCAGTCCGTTTGTAATGGTTTTTCAGAATCTAAACGGAATGGAATTTGAGCTGTTTGGCAACAAAATATACTTTACACGTCTTATAGCTAATGTGCTTAATCTTATTGTATTAACTGCTGCTTTATCGGTTTATAATAGTAGCGTTTACAGCAATTCACGTATGTTATTTGGTTTAGCAGATCAAGGTAGTGCTCCTAAGTTTTTAAAGAAACTGAACAAACACTCAGTACCAGTTAATGCGATTTTAATTTCTTCATGTTTTGCTGCTATCTGTATTTTAATCAATAAAGTAATGCCAGAAGAAGCTTTTAGTATTTTAATGTCTTTAGTAGTGTCTTGCTTGGTTATTAACTGGGTTATGATTTCGTATACGCACCTTCAATTTAGACGTGCAAAAGACAGGGAAAACGTAAAAACTCAGTTTGCTTCAATATTTTATCCGATAAGCAATTACATCTGTTTCATATTTTTATTGGGTATTTTATCTATCATGTGGATGACGGATATGAAGCTATCAGTAGAATTAATTCCTATTTGGCTGGGTATTCTTTTTATATTTTATAAAGTTTATAAAACCAAAAAATAAGTAGTTTATAAAAATCCCATTTCTAATGAAATGGGATTTTTTTATAACGTTTTAAGAAGTGCCATCATTTAATTAGATTTGTCATATCTTCGAAAAAATAATGCAGTATCAATTTGTATTAGAGTATATTAGTATTGAAATAGTTTAAAATTTTATAACGAATTAAATAGTTCAATCAATGGAAAATTATAACAAAGATGTTACGGCTTACATTGCAAAAATGGCTGACTTTGCCAAACCTATTTTAAATCATTTGCGAGAGGTGATTTTTAGTGCCTGTCCCGAAGCAGAAGAAAATATAAAATGGGGAACACCACATTATTCTTATAAAGGTGATCATTTAGTTATGATGGGCGGTTTTAAACAGCATTGCTCTTTTAGTTTGTATAAAGCTGAATTAATGAAAGATGCAGAAATTCAGGCAAGTGTAAAAGCAGGTAAAAAGTTTGGCTATATGGACAAGATCAAAGATTTGTCTGAATTGCCAAGCAAAGAAAAATTAACCGCATACATCAAAGAGGCAATGGTTTTTAATGAAAATGAAACTGCTAAACCCAAACCGGTAAAAGAAAAATCTACGGCAGAAGTGGTGGCTCCTAAAGAATTTGTAGATGCCTTAAAAAAGGATGCTAAAGCGACTGAAATTTTTGAAAGCAAATCACCATCATTCCGTAAAAACTATATTATTTGGATTGCAGATGCAAAGACAGATGAAACTAGAAACAAAAGAATTGTGCAATCTCTAGAATGGATTGCAGAAGGAAAAGATAGATTTTGGCAATCTAAGAAATAATTGGAAAAATAGTATTTAGTTTTAAAATTATTATGCGCATCAAAAAGAAGATCTATTGGTTTTGATAGCTAGCATTTATATGGGTGCTTTCACTAAACACCGCTATGAAAAACAGCAGGAAATTTATCCTGATTAGCAAAAACCAGTTTGGCTAATTCATAATTAGCATCCGAATCCAGAAGCGTATTTTCAATTTCTTTTACTTCAAATGCTGTAGCCATTTTTCCAATCTTTTTTCCATGTTTGCGAAAAGAAGTACGGGTAAAACCATGAAAAATTCCATTTTCGATTATTGAAAATTGAAATTCATCATTCATTTCTCTTTTTTCGAGATCATAATTTCTCAATTCGTAACGCTGTACGCTAAAAACGGAATCAAAGTATTCTCCAACCACGATTTGATCCATATATTGTTTAATGAAACTATCTAAGGTATAATTTGTTACTAAAGGATTAAAACTTTGAAACTCGATAAAATGTTCGCCCGAAATTTTCTCAAGAGTATGAGCCGTTATCAGATCTGATTTTATGTCTTCGCCAATTAATGATTTTGGTCGGTCAATTATTCTTAATCTGCCGTTCCATTTGCAGTATTCTTTAAATTCATCTGAATCGGTGTTAATTACGATACTTTCAAATTGAGTAAATTTCAGTAATTTTTCAATCATATACTGGTACATAGGTATTCCATTAAATGGAAGAAAATTTCTATTAGGCAAAACATGCAGAGGATATTCTTTTTGTATTGGTAATAGGGCAGTAAGATAGAAATTACTCATAATGTTTTTATAAGAGAATTAAGAATGACGATTATTTTATGAAACTAATATAGGAAGATAGAATAAACTGGGTTTAGGTAGAAATACTTGATTTGAAATGCTTGCTTAGAAAAAAGAGAAGAGTGAAAAGTAAATAGTGAAAAGTAGTGCATTATTTACTTAATGCCAGTCAAGAATTGAAAGTTTTCAATTTTTGACATAGCAATGTTTATATACGATATTTACAAAAGACCAAAAGGTTTTGAAAAAATACTAATAAGGCGTAAAAGTGATATAATCTAAATTCATGTTTCCGTTTTCTACAATATGCAATGTGAGAAGCTGTTTTCCTTTTTCAAGGGTTATGCTTCCAATATTATCTTGACTGTTCCAATGATGCCACTGTCTCCACGCTACAGGATCTTTATCGTCATGTGTAGAGGTTATTTTCATTTTTCCGGTGGCATCTTTTCCGTTGACATCAAAAGAGATTGCACCATCTCCATTGGCAGTGTAGAGAAGTCCTATTTTGTATTTGCCAGTTTTTTTTACCTGAACCGTGTAGTTGATCCATTCAGCAGGCTGTGTCCAGCCTACATAGAACTGTTCAAGTTTTACAGGAACCTTGCTATAAGGAGTAGCATCAATATTATCTGGTTTAGTATATGAAATATCAACGCCTTCATTAATTCTGAATTCATTCAGAGGATTTCCATTTACAGGATTAAGTTTCCCGCTTCCGTTATTGATACTGTCCTGATCAAAGTAAGCTATTCCTTGTCCGCCAAGGTCATAAAACTCGCATTCAATTTTTCCTGGAATTTCCTGTACTTTATAGGCACTAGATTCTTTGGTAGACTGGCTACTGAAAAAAGGAATATAGGATTCAGCAGATAGAAACAAGTAAACACAAGGCAATAGTAATATTTTTTTCATAGCATTTCTACTTAGATTTAATATAAAAATAACATTTTTTCTATACAAAAAGTAAATAGAACTAATTGGGCAAATGATATATAGAAGACCTGTTATGCTTCTTTACTTTTAAATTCTTGCGATGCTAAAAAAAATATACTTTAATTTTATTTTTTGATTTATTCTGTTTTAATTTGACAAAAAGGTAAAATCTTACATAATTCATTTTTTAGTATTAAGAACTTAATGATTTACAACAAAGAAAACTTTCCAAAAATATCTTCAGAACGCAATACAGCAGCTACAGTAGCAATTTATATGCTGTTTGGACTTTTATGCATCGCAATGCTTGTTTTATTTGTTGGAATTCCTTTAAGCCTCCAGTTGGAGTATAATAGCCGTTTGTCAAACGAAGAAATGATCTTCAATTTTATATATTTCCCTTTGCTGTTTTGGGGTATTTGGGCTCTTTACAAAAATTATTTGCAACAGAAGCAAAAAAAAGTCATTTTGATTTCTGTAGATCAGCACGGTGTACACCATTATCAATATGATGGAACAGTTAAAAGTGTTTTGTACAAGGAACTGGGTAGGAGTGGAGAAAGTTATGTAAATGATATCGATCGAAAAGTAGGCACAAAATATTCACCAGCGTACATTTTCGGTTTTAAAGATGGTGTAAAAGTTCCCATTCATTTTTCTACAGCCGAAAATGGATTGTCTTATGTACCAAAAAATAAATATCAGCTAATTGCTCATTTTCTGCAGGGCGCTACTTTATTTTGCCCACATTTGAAAATTTCTCCAGTAGTTTATACTTCTAATTTTATTAATCCCAAAACTTTTGAGTTTGACAAAAAGGCCGAAAGAATTGCAATTTTTATTGCATTTATATTAGTGATCATTATTCTGGTTGCAGTCGATTTGTTTCTAAAATATACCAAAGGTTTTTCGATATTGTTTTAAAACCTATTCAGTTACATCATTTTTCCCTCTTTTGCATACTCTTTTTTAATTCCTTGCAGCAGATGATTCAGGTTGATGCTTTTGTTTTGATCTTCTAATGTTCTCAGACAAGCATATTGAATAATGTTGACAATATTTGCTCCCGTAATATCGTATTTTTTTGAAAGTTCTTGAAGGTTTACATCTTCAGCAATTTTAATTCCTTTTGGCAGATTATTTTGCCACAATTTTAAACGTTCGCCATAAGAAGGCACTTCAAACTCAATTATAGATTGAAATCTACGGGTAAAAGCACTATCGATATTGGTTTTAAAATTAGAAGCCAAAATCACTAATCCAGGATGATTTTCGATTCGCTGTAGCAAATACGAAACTTCCTGATTGGCATATTTATCATGTGCGTCTCTCACATTGGTTCTTTTTCCGAAAACGGCATCGGCTTCATCAAAAAACAGAATCCAATCTTTATCAGTGGCTTTATCAAAAAGTGAAGAAAGATTTTTTTCGGTTTCGCCAATATATTTTGAAATCACCATTGACAAATCAATTCTATACACATCTCTGTGAGTGTATTTTCCTAAAAGTGAAGCCGTAAGTGTTTTTCCTGTTCCAGGCGCGCCATAAAACATAACTCTAAAACCGGGTTTTATTTTGGCTTTCATATTCCATTCATGAAGCAGAATATCGTTGAATTTAAGCCAAGTTTCTATCTCTTTTATTTGGTTTAAAGTATTGGAATTCAAAACCAAATCCTCCCAATCTAATTGTGTCTCGATTAATTGCGCAGGGAAAATACTGCTCAATTGCGGTTTCAGGATTTTTCCGGTTATGAATTTTTCAATGTATTCATCTTCTAAAACCAACAGACCGCTTAGTTTAGGTTCGCCATTTGGAACAGATTCCACTTTAACAATTCCTTTTTTGTATAAAAAAGATTGATTATGTAGGTAATTATAGAATGAAATTCGGTTTTCGAGATCATTTCCCGCAATTAAAAACTGAGCCGTTTCGCCCGTTGGCAGAATGCCGCGATGGTTTTTAGTTTTTATTCCGCCAAACTCAGGCAGTTCACCGCCATTTGGCAAATATTCTGCAATAATCGAACTCAAAAAATCGGGCTTCAAATGCGGAACCAGAGATAATCCCAATATAAGAATATCAATTTCTGAGAGATTATTTTCGATGATAAATTCGTCAATAAAACCATTCGCATCCAGCTGATTTAAAACAGGTTTTTCAGTCGGATTTTCGACTTGAAAAAGAGTATCTAGCTGAAATACGAATTGGTTTTTAAGATATGTAAATACATTTTCCATTTGCTATGCTAATGAGTCAATTGAGAAAAAATCAAGTTTAGATTGTTTGTAATTTCTGATTTTATCCATTACAGCATTTCCGTTATTAGAGCCGCCAGAATTAGTATTGCCTTCAATAGTTTCAATAGTGTCGGCATGAACGGCAGTTACAATTCCGGTATGAATCCAGTCGTTTGGCGTTTTTTGAAGAAGAAATATATCTCCGGGTTTTATCAAAGACGAATTGGTTCTGGCAGTTTGATAACGTGTCAGTATTTTTTTCTGAAGCCCCGTTGTTCCAACAGTATCGCAGCTATAAGTCAGTGGCATTAGGTTTTTAAAGTTTTTTCCCTGAATAGAAGCCGCCTGATCAATAATGGACTGAACGAAACCCATACACCAAAACCATTCGGTTCCTTCGTGTCCATCCATATAGCTTCGAACCCACGGTCCTGTATTGCTTTGGTTGTTTATAACCAGCTCCAGAGGTTGGTTTTTAAGATGATTTTTGGCTGTGTTCAGAATCAATTCTCTCAGATTATTTCCAGATATTGGACTTTCAAACGCTTTTTTAAGCGGAGATGCCAATTTGTCGAACAAGCTTTGGTCTACATTTCCGTTTTGAGGCAAACCATTGAATTTCTGAAAATTCAGTACTGCTTTTTCAGTCGCAGGACCAAAATCGCCATCGATATCCGTTGCCGTTCCTGAACCAGGATTCTGCGCAGCAAATAAATTAAGCCAAGACTGAATTTTTTCGACATCTTTCTTGTTGTTATTTGCTCCGTTTCTTTGTTGTGTTGCTTTAAGAAGCAGCTCTTTTTGGTAGAATGTTTTTTGCATGATTAAAGTTTTTTAAATGTTTTAAAATTATTGTCTAAACAACCTCTCCAGTTTTTATTATGTTTCACTAATAGAGGGTATATCATTTTTTCTTCTTTAGCATATTCTTTTTTTATAACCTAAAGACTTTTTTTAGAAGAGTGTTTTTTATTTAAGTTTCAAGCTTTCATATTTATTATCAAAACTTTCAAGTTTAAAATCACTAAATATTTCAGGCATCTGTTTTTTAAAACTTTCACTTTCTGGACTTGAAATATCATATAATTTTTCAATGATATACTTTTGCCAGTAAAAAAATCCTCTTGCTTCTAATGCTAACTCCATGTAAGCATTAAAATCAATCATTAAATCAATAGTTTCAGATTCTCCATCTCTGTGAAAGAACATTCGATTATTAGCGATGCTGTTTATAAAAAGACCGCAATGAGCTTCATCTGTAAATTGATCAATAGGATGGAAATTATAAAGAGGATCCTCATCTGATAAGCTAGGGTAATTACTTTTTATACCTTTTAAAATGTATTCTAATTTTAAAATATTAATTTTTCCCAAAATATTGCTTTGAGAATCTTTTTCCCAACTCATCTCATACCCATTTGATTCTTTAAAAAAAGATAATGTGTTATGATCTAAGCCTGCTTTTTGTCCTTCTAATAGGAGGTCATTATTTGCAGAAGAATTAAAATCCTGTTTTTGTTTATTTATTTTTTCGTTTTGGCTAATTTCTAGAAAGGTTAAATCTATTTTGTTAAAAATATTTTCCATGGGTCTATTCTTTTAATTAATAACGACATTTGATAATGCTTGAAGTGAGTTAATAGCAGCTCTAATAACTGCATTTTCAGGTGTGTCAGGAAATTCGTCTTTTATTTGATTATACAATCTAAGATTTGCAATGGTTTTTGCTTTGTTTTGGATAGCAGTCATCGTTTCGCTTCTAATTCCAACGGTATTGTTTACTAAATCATTTATTGAACTATTTATTATGCTAACTCTTGCTCTGCTTGTAGTGCTTATTTCGTATGAATTAATATTTGTATCAACTGGATTATTTACAGAAAGTGTAGCAATATTACCTCCAGCTTTTTCAGTATAATTATTTCCATTTTTTTCAAGTAATACAGCTTTACAATCTAAAGTTCTCGGTACAAACTGTTCTGCTTCTCTAATTTCTTTAATTGTAGGATCTGCATCATTTGGTGTGCTTAAATTTCCAATATAATTTTTTGGTTCGACAGAGTAAAAAACTATTGCTCCTGATTGAACAGCTGCTTTAACAAGTGACTCAACAGATCCTTCATGTGCACTGTTTCCTTCTCTTGACAATGGAGTCATGTTTTCCCATGTTCCAGGGCCATGTGTATTATGATTTAATAAATGACCCCTAATGTAATAACTACTTCCTCCATTTTTGCGTTTGGCAAGTTTGTCATAAAAAGCATGACTTCTTTGTGTAGGTTCTGAGCCTTCAGGACCTTTTTTTGTAAGTATGGATGCGATCATTTTTTTAGCAACAATATCACCGCCTTTGCTTTCTTGTTGTTGATCAATTACAGATTCGGGTAATTCAGCATCTGATACACCGAAAAGAGATTTTGCATGGTTACTTAGTTGGTTTAATAAGGCTTCAAGTTCTCGTTTTTTTCTTTCGCTATTTGCATTTTCTTGCGCAGGAGTTGGTGCAGCAACAGATTCTCTCTTTTTAGCATCAATTTGACCAGCAATAATTAAGGCTTGAGCTTTAGAATTTGTTTTCACAGGATCATTACCAACATCAACGGAAGTTATAAATGTTGTAAATGCTGTTGGATTACTAGCTATAGTTAAAACAGGAGCATTTTCATCTCCAGTAAAATATAAAGTATGATTTTCGCCATTATCAGCAACAAATTCTTTTCTTATTCCGAGCCATCCCAAAATAGCATCTCTTACACTTGCACCCATTGCCATAGCTCTGTCCAACAAAGCCATTCCTGTATCTACAGCTCTGTTTACCAACCAAGTCAACGCTTCATCAACCATTTGACGAACAGCAATTAGCATTTCGCCAATTCTTGCTCCAATACCTGTTAAACCAACTTGATTGGCCAAGAAACCTATCACGACTGGCATAGCTTGTCCCATGGTTCTTTCTAGATAATCGGCTGCCGTGGCGACATTGCCTCGAGCTAAATCGGCTACACCATTGACAAACGAATTGACCACTTCGAGCATTTCGCGCAAGTATTTGATAAAACTCTGAATTGCATTAAAGAACGCCATAGCACCGTTTATCACAGCCATAATGCCTGTTGGGTCTAACATACTTAAAAGTCTGGCTGTAATTCTATTGACAATACGTTCCATGACAAAGTTTTTCACGGCATCGAGAACGGTATTCCATAAATTGCTCAGCTGTTCTTGTATTTTATCCCAAATAGCAGCCATACCGCGTTCCTGAACATCTTTGATGAATGTCCAAATACCTTCAAGCGTATTAATCATACTGCGGATTCTAGCTACTCTTGCAGGACCAATGCGAGGGTGAGCTGCTAGTTTTTCCCAGATTCTTTCCATTGAGATATTTAGCACTTCTAATATCCAACTGATAACACCGCGTAAAGAGAAATCAGTAAGTACAGGAATATTAGCATCTTTCAGCTCGCTCATTAACCAGCCCGTTACACCATTGATTAAGTGGGTGACGATATTGTCAAAGAACTGTACGAATCCTTGTTTAAGCGCTCGCAGTATATTTTTTAAGAAACCAATTGGATCTTTCTTAATATCTTCAATCGCTTCTAAAGCTCTTGTAATGATATTTCCAATAAGATCGAATGGGAAATTCATGATTTCAAGAATAGCCATAATAACGATTCGGACAATTTCTGCCACAAAAGCAATTAGTCGGCCTATAGGTTCTCCAAACTTCTCAATGATTCTCGTGAAAGCATCTATCGGATGAATGAGATCATCTATAGTCATAGAATCCCAAATATCAGTAAAGAGCTGTATAATAGACTGTGGTGTCATGTTAAGCGTCTCTACAGCTGCTTCAATTTGGCCTGCAATTCTGGCTATTGCACCAGACTCGACCATTTGCGCATATTGTTCTTCACCGCCATCCATAAGGCTCATAAAACCTCTTATCATATTTGGAACTGTGCGAGGCACAACTTCTTGCGTAAAAGGATCTTTACCAATAATCACTTTAACAAGCGAATAACCTCTTACGGTAGCGGCTTGAGCAGATAGCCATGCTAATAAGGAATCTTTAACAAGCTCTAATACTTTTTGGGCAACCCCTGAAGCAAAATCCCAAACTCTTTGTAAAAAATCTCCAGCCTGATCGGCAAGTGCAGAGAGATTATCTCCAATATTGGCCAGATTTGAAGGCTGAATAGCATTCCAAGCGGCAGTTATGAGTCCGCCAAGTTCGCTTAACAAAGAATCGAAAGTCCCAACTTGCGTATCAAGCCAATCGGCGGTTTTTTGCAGCGTGCCTTTTTCACGCATTTGCTCAAGCTCAGTCTGCTTGTCAATCAGTATTAAGAAATCTTCTAATATTTCGACTGTTGTGGCAGTAACTGCTACATTGCGTAAGGGATCAAATTTGATTATTTTTTTGATTAATGCATACGCTTTGTTTTCGGCTAACAATGGTTCTGCAACATCAATCAGCGCTTCTTTTATCCAAGTTATAACCTGATCAACAAGCGAAGTTGCAAAAGTAGTTACTCGATTTACTAAGTCATTAAATTTAGTTCTAACAACATCTATGAAAGTTGTAACCGAAGATTCGTCCCACGCGTCTTGAACGAGTTTAAGTAACGCATCCATGCTGAGACCCAATTCACTCAAACGACTGTTGACCCAAGCAAAAACACGATCAATAATACCATATTCTTGCAATTTATCGAATATGGCTGTCCCAAATGGAATCAATCCCATAAATCCTTCAATAAGATTGATGGCATTTCTTTCGACATTTACATCATTCAAAGGATCGTAACCTGCTACAACTGTAAGCAGCGTATAACCTGGAATATGTCTAACGTTGTTTTTTACAAAACCTGGAATCGCGAAGGATAGTAATGACTCTTGAACCATTTCGGGAGCAGGGGAGATGGGTTCAGGTTTTTTTCTAATTGCCGCTCCCTGCTGTACGGTATGCGTTAATTCGTGGGCGAGTAAATGTTTGCCTTCTTTAGAATTCGGATTGTATTTTCCTTCGTTAAAATAAATATTGTTTCCAGTTGCAAAAGCCTGAGCGCCCAATTGCTTATTCATTTGAACAGCATTAGAGTCATTGTGTATGCGGACATTGCTGAAATCGGCTCCAATACCAGATTCCATTTCAGTTTTTACTTTTCCAGATAGAGGAGAACCTCCACCTTTACTGCTGTTTAGTTTGGACTCGATATTAGAATCATCGCTAGGATTGGCATCGCTAGCCGCACTTTTTTGCAGTTGTTTTTCTTCGTCTGAGTTTTGTTTTTCTTCTTCTTTTTTCTGCTGTACATTTTCTTCTTCACCTTTATTTTGAATTAAAGGCTTGATTGCTGGAGTACTTTTTGATACCGTTTCAGGTTTTTTGACTTCTTTTTTATTCTGAACAGTTTCTTCTTTTTTCTGGACTTTATCTTCTAGCTTGCGCTGAATTAATGATTTTGATCCAGAAAAAGCAGGATTGGCTTCTCGTTTTTCCGTTATTCTAGAATCGAGTTTGTTTTGAATTAAATCAGTTTTGAGCTGTATAACAGGCGTAATGGTTTGAGCTGCTGTTTTTCGCTGTATTTCTTTATTTTTTTCTTCTTGTTTTTGAACATTGCGTGCCAATTTCTTTTGCACTACTGGCGATGGCGAAAAGAAAGATTCTGCCTTTGGCGTTTGTTTATTGGCCACTACGTGGTCTGCGACTCTATCGGCTTCTACTTCAAATTTATCGTTGGATTTTCCTATATTTAATTTTGCCTGAACACCAAAAAAAGATTCCTTCCCCTTGTCGTGATGTGACGCGGAGTGCGGAGAATTTGATTTTGATATTTGCTTTAATGCAGGCATTGTCAAGTATTATTTAATTGATACAGAAGCTTTTATTAAAGCGTTGCAGTACTCAGGAATTGTTAGATTGATGGAGTGCTTACCTTTTTTTAAACCTTTCAATTCAACGAAATAGGTTTTCTCTGTTGTTGTTGGATTAATAATCTCTCTAAGGATTCCGTCTACATTAACTTCAAACGAATTACAGCCACCTGTTTCTGAATTGTCATGTAAGTCCTGAGCTTTTATTTTTAATTTATTGGCGCATCCAGCTTCCGCAAAAAAACTACCTGATATTTGATGAGCGAATGTATCGCCAAGGATAGGAACGTAATCTTTTCTGCTGCATACAAGTGGTTTTTTTTTGCCTCCTTTTTCTGCCACCAGCACGTTGTCTAACGCACCTATAGTTTCAGGCCCCACAATACCATCAATTTTATTCAAGCCGTTTTCTGTTTGGAAACCGATTACTGCATTTCTTGTTTCTTTTCCAAAATCGCCATCTGCCCCAAATTTGGGTAAGCTGTGACCTGCTTTCATTAGACCTTGCTGCATTTCTGAAACATATTGCCCTTTTTGTCCAGCAGAAATAAGCATCTGATTGTCATTGGCTTTTTCTAACGGAGGATTACCCATAAACTGTGGGTTTTCTGGTCTCGTTGCTTGTAAATCTTCTGAATGATTTTCTATAGATGATTTTTGTATTGTTCTTGATTTTTGTTTAGATCCAGTCTGCTGAATTGTATGTGTGAGTTCATGTGCTAGCAGATGTTTGCCTTCTTTGGAATCTGGATTGTATTTTCCTTTATTAAAATAGACATCGTTGCCATGTGTGAAAGCTTGTGCGCCCAGTTCTTCGCTCATTTGAACGGCTCTGCTGTCGGTATGGATGTTTACACCGCTAAAATCGGCTCCAAAACCCGATTCCATTTCGCGCTTTGTGTTTTTGTCCATGGCATTGCCTCCGCCTTTTGAGCTGTTCAGATTACTTTCGACGTTTTCATCAACAGAGTTCGATTCCTTTAGTTTTGCTTGAACGGTTTTTTCTTCTTTTTTCTGAGCCTTTTTATCTTCATTCTCACATTCAGCGCATTTTTTCTGCACTTTTTTATCTTCTTCCTTGTCAGATTTCTTTTGAACTTTCTTGTCTTCTTCTTTTTCTCCCTTTTTCTGTACTTTTTTATCTTCTTCCTTATCCGATTTCTTTTGGACCTTTTTGTCTTCCTCTTTTTCGCCTTTTTTCTGTACTTTTTTGTCTTCTTCCTTATCGGATTTCTTTTGTACTTTTTTGTCTTCTTCCTTATCCGATTTCTTTTGGACTTTTTTATCCTCTTCTTTTTCTCCCTTTTTTTGCAGAGGCTGTTCCTGTGCCAAGTCCTTTTTTTGAACTGTTGAAATGCTTTCGGCAATAGGTTTTTGCTGTACGGCTTCTTCACTTCTGGATTGCAATAAACCTCCAGTTTTGCATTTGTTCACTACTTTATCTGCTACATTGTCGGCTTCAACTTCATATTTATCTCCTACAGCGCCCGTAGTTAGTTTCTTTTGAACTTTTGGTCCAAAAAAAGTAGAAGAGGAGTGATTAGCTATTTTCTTTTGTTCAAATTCTCTCATGATGGTTATTTTATCATTTTGAAATACTAATTTGTTTCAATAAGCAAACTGGGGTTTATTTGCGATAACACCTTCTTTCTCTTATGCATTTTTTATTTGCTTGTACCAATACGGAAATATTTTAGAGAGTCGAAGTTCAATTTCATCAACAACATATTTGTCATATTTTTTCATTCCAAACAAATGAGAATATCCGATCGTATCGGCATCCCTATTCATTTTCTCATATTTACCAGTTCACATATATGATTCGTTTTTTCCAAGCCAATTTTATAATGCTCAAATTCCAGCCTAATTTGTCCAGTAAAACATCTTGTGTTTTTCGTTCCATATTAATTACAGGGCTTTCGTCTCCGTTAATATTCAGTTTTCCGGGACGCTGTAAGAATTCGTTTTGAAGCAATTCTGCCGAAGATTTTTTCATAATATCCCAATTGCTCAATACAGCTTGTAGCATTGTAACCGCTTCTTTTTTCATTTCTTCAGAGAGCACAATATTTCTTTCAATAGGTTCAGCTATCGGAATATTGCATAAAAACTTTTCGAAGATCATAGTATTTTCATAATCCTGTTCTTTTCCCGTGGCTACATAATGCAAGAGGTGTGCGGCCACTTCGGGATTATTTATCGTATTATCTTTATTGAGCAGTTTGCAATTCTCAAAAAGAGACTTCAGAAAGGGATGAATCAATACTAAACCTGCATTGTCAACATAAGATTCGCTAATACTATCATTATCATCAAATCGGTTCTCGTTTTTACCTTTTTCTTTCTCTAAAGTGGAATCCTTTTTGTCAATTGCTTTTTCATGATTATCAGCGGTTTCTTCTTTTGATTTATTTGACAAGTTTTCTATACTTTTATCACCGTCCCTAATAGTCGCATCTTTGCTTTTAAACAAAATAGAACTCTGGTCTTGCGCTAGAGTTTCATTGTTTTCCTGATTTCTTTCTGATTCTATTTTTGTGTCGCTTTGTGCTTCTGTCAGATTTTCAATTTTTTTTGCATTTTCTATTTCTGTTTCACTTTCAACTTTCGTCGCATTTTCGATTTTTGCTTCATTTTCTGCTTCTGATGCATTTTCTATTTCTGTCTCAGTTTTTATGGTTACTTGATTATTTGAGACAGTATTTAACTCTGTTTCTTTTTCTTTTGAAATAATGAGGTCTAGTTTTTTTTCGATAATAGAAATAATAACATCAAGATTAGCCAGTAATTCCAATTCGTTTTGGTTTTCTATCTGATTTTCAATTTCCCTTGCAAGAAGTTCTTTGTGTTGCAAAAAGTGATTCTTTTTAGGAAATTCAAATACACTTAAAATCAATTCAGAAAGTTTTTGCTTGACAATTGAATTATTGGTGTTGCTTGTTTCCAAAAGATTCAGAAGAACTATTTCCCACATCAAGAATCTTTGATTTGGAATCAATTGATTTTTGGCAATACAGGTTTCAATGTGTTTTTGTATGGCGTTAATCGAGATTATTTTGGTTCTGCTATCGGTGCTGTTTTTTTTGAGTAATACTCCTTTTTTAATAATGTTTGCAATTTGGCTGTCGCTAAATTGTTTGATAAATCGTGTTCTCACAATTGGTTTTTGAATTGCATTTATCCACTTGAAAAAGAAATTTTCTTCATTTATAATTTTGTTAATTGTTTTATCTTCAACTATTTTGAAATCATTATCTAAAGTTGTCCACCAAGTATTCGTGCCGGTTTCTAGAAAATGAAAGAAGCTTTCTATTTCTTTTTCTTGTGGTTTAATGAGTTTGTACCCTTCGATGTTTTTTTCTTCTGTTTCAAAAATTTCTTCAACTTGTGTACTGATTTTTTTTAGAATCTGCTTTTTGAAATCTTCAAAATCTAAGTTTTGATTTATAGCAATGTCAAGATTGAGTTTGTCTAATTGTATACTGTATGAAGGATTTTTAGAGTCCACTTCATTAAAATAATTTTCTAAAAGCGCAAATACTTCTTTTTGCAAAAACGCATCAATATTGTCCTTGAGATAATATCCTTTTTCTTTAGAATTGGTATTTATCTCAAGGAATACTTTATTGATGATATGTTTATTTAAGTTTTGCATTAGCTGTAAGAGCTTCTATTTGTAGGTTTAAAGAAGATATAATAAAATCAATTTTTGGAAATACTTTCAGCATGCTTGTCAAAAACTCTTTCAATGTTCCGTCTTTATCGCTGTTGAATTTTATTTCGACGAAACTTTTAAATAAATTATTGAAAAGTATTTCTATTGGGATAATCTGTTTTTCTGATGCTTTAAGCGTTTCTGGATCTTGACATCTCAAAATGGTGTAAAACAATGAGGTATTTAGCGATATAAGCGTTTGTACCGCAGCAATTAGTTCTGGATTTTGTAGTTTAATGGCTGAGCCAACAACTGTCGATATTAAATTGAAGTTTTCTTGTGTGAATAATTCAGACAAATTATCATTTAATTTACCAGCAATGTAGCTCTCAATATTTTTTTGAACTTCGACAAATCTGTTTTCCGTTTCAGAAATTAAGCGATTGGTTTCTCTATTGAATTTATTTGCTATAGCAATTTCTTTTAAGTCGTAAATTGTTACAAGTGAGTTGTTTAAAAATAAACCAGCAGTATCAAGACATTTGTTTCCTTCAACTGGTTTTCTAATTTCTATTGATTTTGGTCCATCGGTTGCTGAGCCGCAGTTACCTTCAGCTATTAATACAACAGAAATGGAAGATTCATTATACATCGAAGTTTGTCGTGTTATCGGATCTTTTTTATCTGTTACAATTACTTCTTTGTCAATGTGCCAAGTATAGGCCGCAGCATTTTGAGAATTGTTGTTTAGGGTTAGAATTCCAGTTGTAGGATCTACATTGTAACTAAAATTAGCAATAGGCAGTTCTAAAAGTGTAATAGTAAGATTGGACGGTTTGTCGTCTATAAAAATGGTTATGATTTGGACATCCTTAGATACCTCGCTTGGTGCAAACATATATTTTTCTCCAAATGTAACTTGAACTCCTTCTCCTAAAATTTGTACTCCTTTTATATTAGGTTCTAGAGTAAGCTCCACAGGTTTATCGTTTCGGCAAAAGGATATTTTGTCTACTAATTTGCCATCAACCAGTACTTTTGGATCTGGAATTTCAAAGCTTACAGGATGAGTGACTTTAAAATCGCAATTGCCATTGTCTGCATAGAGTGTGACATCAAATGTGAATTCTTTTTGCGATTCGCTATTGTACTTGTAGGTGTGTTTTATTTCGGTTTTATCATCTGTAACCCAATCAGTTTTGTCTCCAAAGTCCCAAGTGTATTTGTTCCCTTCGATATTTTCGCCAGTTATGGTAAAAGTGACTTCGGTTTCGTCAGCTCCCGGAGATTTTGAAGGAACAGCTGTAAAATCGAATTCTGGTTTTTCGAAAATGGTGATCTTACAATCTGTATCAAAATTGTTGACTGTAAAGGTTATCGACTGGCCAATTAACTCTTTGCTGACTAAATTTGGATCAAAAACAAGTGCGCCATATTCGTTTACGGCTATTCCTCCGTTTTGATCAGGTCCAACATTGGCTTTTACAAAACCTCCAGAAGGAGACACTTTAAAAGGCAGAGGAGGTGTTTTGCTGTCAAAACAAATTTTATCTACAGGCAAACTCAGGCTTATGTTGTTTTCGTCGCAGCACAAATAAGGCAGAGAAAAATCGGCAACAATTGGATTTAGAATTGGAATGTCTTCTTTAAATTTTTCAAAATCTCTAGTTAAAGAGGATCTGCGGATCTTGTAATAATCGTAATTGGACACTTTTTCTTCCAGATAAATCATTATAAATGTGCCTCCTGGAATTACACCCGCTTTATGCTCGTAACCATGATTTTTGTTAAGATAATACTCGGTGAAATTTTGAATGGTTTTATCCCATTCATTAGTATTTACTGCTAATATCATTATATTGAACCCTAGACCATTATCTAGCCTAATTTGCTGTATTGCTTTTAATGCTTCTTTGTAATTGCGTCCTTGATGACCTTCAATTCTATAAAAGTCACTATCGAGCTGTATTTCGAGCGGTTTTTGGGTATTCAATAGATCATCGTGGTAACTAACATTATTTTTTTCTAACCCTAAAATGGTTTTGTCAAAATCCCAAGCTTTAATAAGCGAATCGTTCACATCATTGTAAAAAGGAATGGCTTTTTTGCCTAATTTGCCCAATTGCAGAGAAGGTGTAATTTTTATATAATCATACGATGCATTGTAATTTTCTAATAATTCCGTACTTCTCAAAATAAGACTGTACATTCTTTGTCTGGCTGTGTTTTCGCCATAACATACTTTTATCTCATCTGTTTTTATTTCGTCCGCTTTTACCTTTTTCTTTTCTTTTGAATCTATAATAGGAGTGCCCTCATCTGCAAGGCAATCATTGCAAGTGGTAAGACTTTCTCCTGTAAGCAAAGGCGATTTGTAAAAAGCATGACGAAATTCAAAACAAGGTTCTGTTTTTATGAGTTCGCCTAGCATTAAGTGTTTTGGAAACGCATTAATATCAGGATAACAATAGCTATCCTCTATGTCGGGTAAAAGTGCTTTGGTTTCATTGTAGGTGTCAACAAGATCGTTAAGCAGATCATATCGATATTGAAAATCTGATGGAAGTACTGTATCTCCATCAAAATTGAATAGTTCGGTTATCTTTTTTTGAATAGACTCTAAAACGATTGGCATGTTTAAGCCTGTTAGCAGCTTGTTGTAGCCTTCCTGCAGATTTTTAACAACATTGTTTTTGAAAATCCCTTTTATAAAAGTTTGTTTTAATGCTTCAAGATGAACAAAATCTTCTTTTTTTAGTACAATTCTGTTTGATTTTAGATCTGGTAATGTATGGTATAAATTGACATAATTGATTTTGCCAATCATGCTGTCATAATTCATTATTTTTATGGCAACGTCTTTACTGACAATTAAAACTTTATAATTGCCCACAATTTCCAATCCCTGATTGTCGCAAGAAAGGCTTACGCAAAGGTCAGATTCTTTTTCATAAGACTCCAGATACAAAAGAATTACAGCTTCTTTAAGTTCAAATTTGGTATTTGCGGTAAATTCTGCTAAAGCAAAATTGGGGTCTTTTTCTTTTTTTTGCTGTTCTTCTGTCAAGAGTTCAAAAAGAGGCAATTGTTGGTTTGCGCCTCCGTAGAAAAAAGGTTTATACGCCGCTTTTGTATTATCATAAACTTTGCAGTGCGTATAGGTTTTTGAATCAAAATCGATTTTTTTGTTTCCCAATACATCTGCCTGATATAGCTTAAAAAGATCACCATCTGTAGTTATGCCTGTTCCTTGTGTTATTGAAATGGTTATTTGACCTTCATCATAAGCAGGATAAAGTCCGCAAACTATACCAACGCCACTCAGGTAAACGCGGGAGAGGCGATCCTGGTCGTCAAAAAAATCTACAACCTCATTAAGGTTTCCTTCTGTAAGTACCTGATTCTTTGTGAATCGTCGGTATTGTGTTGTTATTGTTGAAAGTTTTGCTGACATGGCAATAGTTTTTATAGTGATCCTAAATTCGTTTTTCCTAGTATAATTTTATCAGATAATCGCTCGTTTTCATCACTGCAGTCAAACAGTCGTCCTGTTGGGTAAACATTGTCCAGACTGGTTAGTGATTTAATAAAACTGATTAATTGAGGTTCTGGCTGTTCTTGATTCAAATCGGTTTTTGCGATTAAATATTCTTTGTATGTTTTTTCAAATTGAACCAACTGGTTTTCTGCGGGGTCTTTTACATCTTTTTCTCGATATCCAATCCAGCATACCTTTGCCAGAACATGAGCAGGCAATTCTTCTTTTATTATTTTTTCTATATAATTTCTAAAATCGGTATTGGCAAATCGCAATGTATATCCTGGCAGTACTACGCTCACGCGGTAAGAGTAAGGATCTATGGGTTCGCAATCGCCACACTCTTCGGCACAGATTGGCATGAAAGTATCTGGATTTACTGTGATCTGATTTACATCTGGACGCAACATCATGTGTTCGACCAAAAACATTCCTTCTTCAGTAAAATCTTCTTTCATGAATTGAATCAAATCCAGAATCGATTTTTCTAAATCTGCCAGAGTAGTATAGTATTCAAATCTGCGGGCAATAATGCGGTCTGGATTTTTTTTATCTGGGATGGCTGGATTGATAATATCATAAGAATATTTCCCTGCATCTGACTGCTGAATTAAAATATTATCGATAATAGCTAAATCTTTTACAGTACCGTTTTTAAAAGCCTCTTTTATTTTATATTCACGAGTCTGAATGATCTGTAATACAGCAAAATAAAGCTCTTTATTTGCAGCAGAGGTGTCAAAGTATTCTGCGGTTGAAGAAAGTACAATTTCATTATTTGTATCGACAATTCGCCATCTATAAACCGATTGATTGTCTGAATCAATAAAATTGTACATCTGGACAAACGAATTGGAAAGATTCCTGCGGCTATAATCTTTAATACCAATAAGTCTCGAAATCCTTTTTTCTGCTCCCGAAACATTATTTGTATTCCATAAATCGGCAATAGGCTGTTTATAATAATCAAAAGCATTGCCTCGGTCTTTGCTTACGACTTTATAATCTTTCAAAAAGTTTTCTTTGTCGCGCAATACCACTTGATCTGCCGTGTTGCCATAAATGGTTTTGTTGACAAAAACGTATTCTGAGAAATTCTCGGCAAAACGAGACAATAGATGATCTAATATTTTATTTCTTCGTTCGATATTATTGTCCTGCTGGTCAAAAAGCAGTTCTGTAATGCTGTCGTCAGTGTAACTATCATATCCGTCTACAATGTCATTTGCTCCTTCAATATCTTTAACTACTTGAGTAAAGAGAGTTCGAGTCAAATTCCCGCTGACAGAAAGCAATTCGCTTACCTGACCTAATTGTTTAAAATAACTTCCTAATATCTGGTCAAAAAACAAAAGATATCCTTTTAATTGTTTTGCTTTAGATTTACGTTCGACAGATGCTCGGGTTGGAAGACCTACCTCGCCAATGCCATAAGTTTCAGGAAAATCATTTTGTATCGTGGTATAAAAATCAGTATTAAGATATTCGCCATTTGGTATTTCTAATTCTTTATTCTGGCTGGCGTTGGTTGTGGCTTTGTCTTTTTCTGCTTTTATGGCGTCTAAATATTTTTTTACCTTCGCCTGATTGATGTTAAGAGGCAATAATCCTTTGTTGTAGTTGAAAACACTTTTGACACAGATAACAGGTTTTTGATAAGGTTTAAGGCAGATAAGCCATTTGTTTTCCAAGTCATCACCACCGCAATTCCCTAAAGAGATATCTTTAATCAGAACCACATCTGGCACCGACATGATTATTCTCATAATATCTGAAAGACGCACTTCGTTTCTCAAATCGGCTTTAAGCAATTCTTTTGTGTCAATAAAACCGTTTTCTAAAGATGGACCATCAAAAATCTCCAGAGTCGAATATCCTTTATCAATCATTTGCTTTAGCGAATAAAAATTGACAGTTGTAGATAAATAACTTTCAAGGGTATGAAGAACATTCGCATGAACCAGTTCCTCATCGGCTTCTGTATTTACTTCAATATCAGCACATATTTTTATAGGATAGTCAACTACTTTTTTGATGTCCACCAGATCTTCGCAAAGGTTTCTGTTAGCATGATACTGTTTTTTAATTTTTTCTTTAACAGCTTCTATATCTGCGAGTTTTGAACTTTCAAAATCTACATACAAATCATACAAACCATTTAGTTCAAAAGTTTTCTTTAAGTTATCTGGTAGATTTTCATAATCTTTAAAATCATAAGAAAGCTGATTTTTTTTGCAGTCCACATACACTTTTTTCTCATGTTTGGCGAGCCAGCAGTTTCGCACGCCTTCTATATCTATAAACAGTTTTCGGTAATCATTTTGTGTTACCGGACTTGATGATAATACTTCTGAAGCTTTAAAAAACTGTTTTGGAATGCCTTTATTACTATCGTCAGATGCTAATATATTTTCTATAGGCAGATTAAGTCTCATGCCAAGATCTGAAATAGCATAAGAAAGCATCTCTAGCATCGTGATACCTGGATCATGCTCATTAAAATCAGTCCAAAATTTACTGCCAAAAGACTCGATATATTCGATTCCTTTTTTTCTTAAATAAAAGAAATCCAAATCGTCTTCTGATGCTGATTTTTTAGGAATAGTGATATGTGGGTTTAGTATTGACATTTTTCAGGTTCTTGTGGGGTTATTTTTTTGCAAGTATCTATATCGGTGCTGATAATGTGGTTTTTAACAGAGACTAAAATGTTTTTTGGACTTGAAGGTGATAATGTGGTTTGAAAATCTAATAGATAAGCTTTGGCATCATTCTTATCTGTATCTTCTAGTGTTTTAGGTTCTTCTTTATTTGTTTTATCAATGTATATTGCCATTTCTAGCATAGATAAAAAGTCTACGTAATATAAATTTTCGATATATTCTATAACAACACTGCGCTGTAGTTCAACTCCGAATATGATTTGTTTTGAGGTATCAAAGGCCCAAGGAGATAGAAATTTTATAAGATCTTCATTAAGCTGTTTTTTATAAAAATTCTCATCGTATTCTGGATAAAACTTTACCTTCAGTTTTACTATAACTTTTTCATAATCAGGATTAATGACTTTTGCAGATACTAACATTGAATTTTTAGAATTAATAAAACTCTCAATGCTGTTTAAAGTCGCCGTGCTTACTCTTGGCTCATAAATATCAAATACATTTTTGTCTACGATGTCTGGAATTACGACCAATGTTACTTTTCCAGGAGCTAAAAAAGAGGTTTTTGTACCCGAAATAAAAGTATGGTTTAAGCATTTTACCTTAAAAACACTTGGAAATTCCTGTAAAATAAGATGCTCATAATCCCAAAGTGTTATTGCTCTGTTTTTGTGACGCAAGCGCTCGCTTACACGCAGATAATAGGAGGGATCTGACTCTAATGGTTTTCCATCAAATGAATTAAAAGGCTGTTCAATGCTTTTAATTTGCGGAACTCTGGTAATTAATTTAGATATTGTTTTCGCAGGCAATGTACTTTCTAAATGCGCTAAATTATTGTTGTTGTCAAAAAATTGCGCGGTAACAACTTGAGTTTTCACATCGATCACTTTGCAAACGGCATCATAATCTTTGTGCATTTTTGCTTTGATCCAAATGGTATTGGCAGGAAACAATGTATTGTCATTAGTTGCCTGTTTTGGAATGCTAAATTTTACAATGCCCGATTTTAAAAAGTTATCGATACCATTTGCTAAAATATCCTTATCAAGATTTTTCCAGTAATTATCGCATAATATGTACCATTCTACCTTTTGTATTCCTGTAAACGTGTCAACGCTGGTGTTTTCGCTTCCTTCTAATATTTGAAATAGTAATGAAATTTGCTGCGATATTTCGGCATCTTGAAAGCCTACATAAAATTCGCCTCCATTGCAATAATCAGGAACCAGACAATTAGTTATTGGAGTAGAAGGATCTAAGATTTCTTTATAGATGGCTTGCTGTTTCAAATAAGAATGCTCTTCCTGTTGGCCAAAAGGCGCTTCGTGAAATAGTTTTATTCGGTTAGACTCGTAGGCAGAAAGAGTAAAATCAGTGCTTTCCTCCGGAAAATAAATGCTTTCCTCGGCAGAATAATCCAGACTGATACTTTCTACAACAGGTGTGTAAGGCTCATTTGGAATAGGTGTTGTTGGCTCGTCCGCCACATTCATTATGGCCAAAGTATATATTTTTGGAAATAACGAATGCAAAAATGACTGATTTAAGGTCAATCGTATAGGTCCGCTTTTCCCAGGGTCATAATCGCCTTTTACATAGATATTCGATTCGAATGCATTATCTTCCTCATCATCAGCGTCAAATAAATTGACTGTTTCATCTTGTTCATCCCAAACTTCTTTATCTAAAACAGATAAGGTTGCTTTAAAGTAGTCTTCAGTAACAATTCCAGTGTTTGGAGCGTCTGGGTCTACTTCGGGCAGTTCGGGTGTTTCTTCAACGGCTTCTATTTCTTCATTAATTTCTACAGGAGCTTTTATGTCGGAATTGTTTTTTTCTGCAATTCCATCTTCTGGCTGTTTGGCATCCGTCATTTTTTTAACGATCTCCTTGGGGAAAAAAGCATCAAGAAAACTTTGTTTGCTTATGGTTTCAAGGAAACTATTTTTGTAAGCGGCATAATGAGTTACAAATGATAAAGGAGTGTTTTTCCACTTTATGTTAATATAGGCGTCTGTCCAATTTTTAGAAAAGATTTCAGGATAGTTTATGATAAACGAACTGTTTTTTTCGGGTTGGGTTGTAAAAGGGTAAAAGGGTTTTGCCGCATTAAGCAAGCCAGTGTCACTTTCTAAGATAAGAGATTTTACATCTTTAACCTCAACTTTTGCCGTAATGCCCGCTATTGGTTTTGTAACTAGACTTCTAAAAAGAGTATGGCCTTTTTTATCTTGCGTATTAATTAAAAATCGAATTACTGGTAGTTCTGTCGAGAAAAATTCACCTAAAACTTTCTGATCGTAGTTAACAATTGCGGGACTATCTTTTGGTATCTTAAAAACCAATTTTAATTGGTTGCTGCTAATGCTCGTATATTGACTCACATTTTTAAAAGAGATGTCTGAGCTAAGCTTAATATCTCCAACCCATCCCTTTTTTCCACTATATAGAATGCTGATATTTTTCAAAAGATCATTTGTATCCAATAGATCATGAAAAGTTAAAACCTCATCGAAATCAATTGTGATGTCAATATTTCTGTCGCCTTCTTTAAGATTAAATAATTCCGAAGCTATTGCAAAACCCAGTTTAGCATCGTCTAGTTTTGGATATTTCTCTTCTTTGGAAGTGTATCCAAAAGGAAACCAATAAGGAGAATCTTCTTTTAAAGGTTCGCCTTTTCCGTCTAAAGAATTGGCGATTTCGCTGTATTTAATTTCCCCCAACTTAATGTCATTATACACACTTTTTAAATACGCTATATGGGCTTTATTGGCAATAAATTCTTCTGTGGTTTTGTAAATTAGTTTTTTGCCGTCAGGATCTTTTCCAGCGTCAAGCTCTGTGTTTACAGCAATTTTTTCTTCAGCCACTTTTTTTGCCAACTCAAAAATGATATTGACTTTATCTGCTTTTGCAGGCAGTTTTTGAATTTGAAGTATGTCTTTATAGAAAAAATCTAAATGTTTTTTGGTAATGCCATTAAGTTTGTTTTGTGATAATTCTAATAATTTTAAAAAACACACAAACAAGGTTAGGTGAGGAGTAAGGTCTTGATTTATCTGGGCAGTCGATAATGTCTTGGTGATGTTTTCTTTTAAATAACCATATCTTTCATCTGTTCTTTGCGGGATGTTGCCATTCGGAAGATTATCTTTTGAAAAGCCGAAATAATTGAAAAGCTCCTGCCAGTTGCCTTCTGGTTTTTTATCGTTATTCGTATCGAAAAAGTTGACTTCTTTTGCAAAATTATAAGCAAATAACAGCCAGTCTTCAATAGTAAAATCATGAAGTTTCAGGTTGCTAGGCTCTAATGCATCACTAAAGCGTTCTTCCTGATTAACTCCATTTCTTTTAAAAATAACATTGTCTATTTGGCTGCCGTTGGTGCTCATAGCTTATAAACTTTTAAACATTAGTGCCTTCTTCTTTGTAAAAAGGAAAAACAAGATTGCTTCTTGAATTCGTGCTTCTTATTCTATAATCGATTATGACTAATAATTCTCCTTCTAAATCATCACTTTGCGTGATATCGATTTTTTCAACATCAATTCGCGGTTCGTAATATAAAATCGCTGTTTTTATGAGTTCTGAAACATAGGTTTTGAGTGTTCTGTCTAATGTTTCAAAAAGCAGTTCATCCATATTACAACCATATCTGGGTAGCATAATGCGTTCGCCGATTTTGGTAGAAAGCAATATCTCCAGACTGCTTTTAATGTCTGCCTCGTCAGATGTCATTACGACTGCTTTACTGTTCTTTTTGAACTCTGGCGGAAAACTCCATCCAGTACCTAAAAAAGCTTCTTTATTTTCCATAATCAGCCTATTAAAACGGTTGGACATCCTAATACAATTGTGCCTCCATGCGCAGTTGAATCTCCCATTCTTGCGGCTGGTTTCCCTCCAATCAGCACTGTGGCTGAGCCCGCAATAATACTATCCGGAGGACCTGTACAAACTATCATATCTCCAAGACAGGCTGCTGGCTGACCGCCTATGAGTACTGTTGGTGAGCCTGGCGGTAATATTGGTCCGCCAACATGAGGTACGGTTCCGGTTACCATTGGACAAACATGCATATCATTAATTCTTGCTGCTGGTGCTCCCATAACTACTTATTTTTTTATAGTTAAGTTTTTATTTAAGTGTTTTACGATAGAAGACAGAAGATGAGCTAGTTAATCTGTACAATGCTACCTTTTACAATCGCTACGGCAGCCGATGATATTTCTGCACCAGCACTTCCTTCGGCTTTAAATTGGGCGGTCGCTTTTAGGTTGACATTGGTGCCTTCAATTTTAACATCGCCTGTAGCTTTTATTGAAATATCGCCTGCACTTTCCATTTTTATTCCTGCACTGTCAATGGTAATCACATTAGAATTTTCATCTTCAACAACTATAGATCCTTTGTCTTCGTCTAACGTTATTTTTTTTCCTGCTGGAGTTTCAATGGCGATTGATTTTTTATCATCATCAAAGAGCACTTTCATTTCGCTTCTTGTAAAAATTCCTTTTTGATGGTTATCGTCAGAAGCTTTTAGAGGAGCTGGTTTTGCGCTACTGTGGAGCATTCCTAAAACAATCGCATCATTCGGATCTTCGTTGATGAAGCCAATAATTACTTCGTCTTCAATTTCGGGCCTAAAAAATGTGCCTCTGTTGTCACCTGCATCTAAAGCTGCGACTCTGCACCAAATTCCCTGTTCTTCGTTATTGATGATTGGGATTTTGACCAAAATTCGGTCTTCGCCATCGGGATCGTCCTGAAGCTGTGTTACAATGCCAATATGCAATCCTTTTATGGACGGAATTATTCCTGAAGCCGATGGCGTATTGACATCATACGTTTCAGAAAACCATTCAGGATTTAATCCAAACTGCACATTTACAGTCCAATTACCGTTTGCTATTTCATGGAAAACTCCAGTAATGTAAGCTTTACCATTAAAACGATCTCCAACACCCTCAAGCGTGATAATAGTATTGGGTTTTACTGCTGGAATACCTTGAAATTTTACTCTTCCGCGGACTTTTGATAGCTGTTGAAATAGTAATTTTGCATCGGCCCAATCTTGCAGTTCGGTATCGGTAACATGACCGCCGTGACGCAATTCTAAATTTTCGAGCTTTACGATATCAGATAAATCAGAAGCAGATAAATTTCCATTTAAGCTCACGCTAGGATCTTTGGCTTCAATTTCTAATAATTCCTGATTGGATGCATTCCAGCTGTAAGATGAAACTTTGGCAAACTGATTTCTAGCATCAATCTCAGCATCAAAGTCCAGCATAGTGGCACCAAAAGCAACCGTTTCAACTGATTCTGAAGCTAAATCTGGCTTTTTAACCGAGACTTTTCCATTTTCAACAAAACATAATTTTCCATTAGCCTGTGCTCGAGAAACAATAAAATCCCAATCGGATGTATTATATTGCACTAACTCTTTGTGGCTATAATTTGTGCTTTCCACATCTTTTTGCAATCCGTAAGTGCCGATAATGTCTTCAAAAGCATCACTGTCTTTAACATCATAAAAGTATTTGCTTTTTCTTCCAATGGTCATTTTTACGGCTTCGTCTTTACATTCTACAATCAGCAGAGACGATTTGTCTTTTATTTTTATGGAATGTTTTACAACAATTCCTTTGTAAATAGTTTCTTCGTCACTGTGATAGCCCGCTTTGATTTCAATCTTTTTACCCGGAATGAGCAAATCTTCGTTGCTTAGTTTAAAATCTCGTGCTGCTGCATCTCCATCAGTCAAAATAATCTGCGCCATAGGTATTCTGTTTACCTCATTATGAACTACAATGCTCATTACTTGGTAAACACCAGACAGCTCAGTTCCCTCAATGAGCAGTTTGTGCGTTACTAAGTCGGCACTTTTACTGGTTTGTATGACATCAGAATTGTTCATCTATTGTTGTTTTTGTAGAGGAGGGAAAAATATTTTTTGACCAATTTTTAATTTTCTGAAATTGATAAGCTTGTTGGCTCTTGCTACTTCGAGATAATATTTTGAATCGCCGTAGATTTTAAATGACATTAGCGGAAGCGTATCGCCTGCTTTTACAGTTCTAGTGTGTGTTAAATCAGGAGATTGATTGTTCTGCTGTTTTGCTCTTAACTCATCTTCAACAACTCCTTTGAATTTTCCTTTTGCAATGGCTCTAATGGGCGTTCCATCTGGCCTGAAAAGTTTATACTCAATGGTCATTTCGGTGAGAGACCCTTTAAAAAGTAGACTTCCCCAAGCAATTTTTAAATAGTTTGGTTTGTGTTCTGTACCATTATATTCTAAAATTACTTTTCTAAAATGCTCAATGTCTTCAATAACACCATTTTCAGTACTTTCTTTACCGGCAATAACACCAGTTCGGTCAAAAACAAAATCCAATTCTAATTCCTCTGGAGCAATCGCTGTAAATCTTGGTGCAGGACTGCTCGTTCCAGCGGCTTGGGTTGTATCTTGTTCTATTCTGTAATGAAAAGTATATTTTTCGGGATTCATCAAAGTAATGAACTCTTCAATATCCGAAATCGGACTATTGAATTGTGGATCGCTATAGGCAATAATCTTTAGTTTTTTTAATTCACCAGTTGTCGTCATATCAGCGTTCTTTTTTTCGTTCAATAATCTTCATTACTTGCTCGACACATTCAGCTACACTATCTTTTTCTGTAGAAGAAGAAGATGATGATGAAGCTGGTTTTGCACCCGAACTTGGACTTTCGTTCACATTTATTTTAATGTGAAGCTCTTTGATTTCAATTGGCATGGCTACATTATTTTTTATGAAGGGTGAAATGATTATAAGCAAGCTCAAAGCTTTCAACAACAATTTTGCTTTCTAAAGCACTGAAATCTTCAACAGCCCATTTTACTGGATAAGCATGTACCACTTTCCAGTGCATTAACGGTTCGTGATCTTGATTTAAGAGCTTTACCGTTAAATCAACGGGCTTAAATTCGAAATTTTCAATTGCTTTTCTGCACCATTCAATTACTTCAGAGTCAATAAGAATTCCTCTTTTTAAAACCAAATTGGGATATTTGGTTTTTACAGGAAGCTTGTGTTTGAATCTGTTTTCTCCACCCTCAACAAATTCTTCTGTTTCAAGATCTACAGAAAGTCCTGATACCGACTGAAATTGATGGTCTTTTTCTTTTGTGCCCAGTTGATCAAATTCAACCAGAAAATGAAAGCCTACGGGTGGATAATAATTAGCCATGATTAGTCATTTTGAATAGATAAACCTTCGTGAACCAATTCAATAGATTCAATGGCTACTTCGTTTCCATCGGCTTTTAAATCGGTTGATTGCACTTTTGTTGGCCACGCATTTTTTACTTTCCAAGTAATCACTGGTTCGTGCTCTTCGTTAAGCAATTTGATGGTAATATCTCTTCTTTCGATGGTATTTAGTTTTACCGTATTCCACCAAGCGTAGTATTCATTATCGCTTTTGAAAGTTCCTCTTTTCATTGTAATGTTAGAGAACTTTTGCATACCTGGCATCTTAATTTTGCTGTACTCTGGACTAGCGCCCTGACGGTACTCAATAACTTCAGTTTCTACATCTAATCCGGAAACTTCGGTAAAGCCTATTTTTGTTCCACCCCAGTCAACTGAGAAATGAAACTTTGATAACGGATAACTCATGATTTATATTTTTTAATGATGTTTTAATTAAGATTCCTGCATTTTGTGAGAGAAACGAAGAATGATGAACTCAGCTGGACGAACTACTGCCATACCAATTTCGATGATCATTTTGCCGTCTAAAATATCCATAGCAGACATGGTTTGTCCCAGTCCGATTCTTACGTAAAATGCTTGTTCTGGTTTTGCCCCAGCCAAAGCTCCAGCTCTCCATTGAAGAATTAAGAAATTCTCAATCATAGCTCTCACTCTTATCCAAGTATTGGCATCGTTAGGTTCAAAAACAAACTGTTCGGTTGCTTTTTTAATAGATTCTTCAGCCATGTTGAAGAAGCGGCGAACGGGCACATAACGCCATTCACTATCGTTACCGGCTAAGGTTCTTGACCCCCAAACCAAGGTTCCTTTACCGGTAAATGTTCTGATAGCGTTGATAGATTTACCTGCGACAGTATCAACATTTAAGTTGTCTTGAATGGTATTAGTTATTTTAACTGTTGGCTTTATTACGTAGTTCAAACTTACATTTGCAGGAGCTTTCCACACGCCTCGGTCTCTATCGACTCTGGCATATATTCCTGCAATAGCAGAGCTTGGTGGAAGTGTTATTGGAAGATTATAGATTTCAGTAAGGATTTTGTTGAAAGTCACATTGTCGATAGTTTCTAAAGTGCTTAATTTTCTTCCGTTTAATGCTCCATTGTTGACATCTTTTCCGCTAACAGATTTTATAGCATCTAATAGTGTAAGAAGGTTTGCCTTAATAGGAGAAAAAGTATTTTTAGATACCGTAATTCCAGTTTGACTAGTAAAGGGATCGTATTCTACAAGTTTTTTTAATTCTTTATCAAAACTTACAGGATCAGTTGATACAATTTTAAGCAGTTTTGCCGTTGCGTTCTCGTCCTGTATTTTTTTCTTTAATGCTTTTAGATTTTTATATACAGAATCAATTTTATCTGCAGCCGTAAAATTCGAATTAAATGTAGTCAAAGCACTTGTGATGTTATTTGCAATAACCATATCTTCATCAGATATTGTGCTGATTGCTGCATTTGCTTCATCGTTTAACGAATTTCTCAAAAGAGACAAACTTTCTAAAGAAGTAAGGAGAATATTCAGTTTTTCTAGGAAAGCTGTTTTTTTCGCAGGGTCGCTTTCAAAGGTTACGGCTAAATTAAAACCTGTTGCGCCACCACTGTACATTTGCAAAAATAAATCGCTTATTTGTCCAGAAATATCTCCAGGAGTAGTGGTAACGTCAACCAATTTCGCAACAGTTGCATCAATTCCTGTAGTTGCATTTTCAATTGGTTCTAGTCCTGCAGCGATTTGATCATACGCTTTTGCTGTATAAGAGTAATGTTTTAGTACAATTTTACTGCTGTCAAACGCATAGTCCAAGATGGTTTCTAAGTGCGGATAATATGCTGCTCCGTATTTAATAGTGTCTTTTTCAGCACTAATTACACCTCTTAAATCATCTATATTTGGATCTGTTGGACTTGATTCATCATAACTTAAAGTGTCTATTAAGGTAAATCTGTCCTGAAGATTTTGGCATTGCAATAATGCACTATTGTACAATCCGTAGAAATTAGCTTTATCTATTCCGCTTACTTTTGTTGCGTCAGGAAATAGAATTAGAGTTGGTTCATCTACCTTTTCTAATTCTGCCAATCCCTCAGCCAATTTAGCAATACTGTTGATTGTTGTGACTGGAGCGTCTTCTTCATCTAAATCATTTCCATAACGCCCAACCGAAATAATGTAGCAAGGACCACCGCCATTTGCAAAGAACAGCTGCAAAGAATAATACATTAAAAAAGGCTGTTTTGAAGTTGGCTGATCTACAACAATAGATCTTGTATCTCCATTCTCTGTTGCAACATCATTTATGGTTACACTAATTGTTGTCTCTGGTTTTGCAAAGCCAAAAAAGCGTTCATATTCTAAAAGAGATGTTATTCTTGTCGGTTTCAATTTCAAATCTCCATTAATCTTGTTCATGGCTTTTTCAGTATAGCCAATAAAGCATGGAATCGCAGTTTCTACCTGGGCAACAGAAGGGGGAAACTTTACGATTTCCTCAACATATACTCCAGGCGTTTTGTAAGTTGTTGCCATAATTGATTTGTTTTTTAATTATTAAATAAATATTTCTGAATAGTAATCACTATCGATTTTTGTTATTGATTTTACAGACGGATTTGGATATTGACTTTCTGCCGGTTGCGAAGGATCCAAATCGTTAATAGGGTCAATTTCTACAAAACCAGATCGTGTTAATGGTTTTGCGGTCTTGGTTTTAATCTCGGTTTTTGCTTTACGGTTGATGTATCTCCAAAAGGTCTTTCGGTTATCAAAATGAATTTTAAAATTTGGACTTAACATTTTATCCGAATCGTCTATAATGTTTTCTGAGCTACTGTCGCCTTTAGCGGAAAGCGAAATAACTCCAAAGACATTTTGCTGTTCTGACGGCTGCAGTGTCGAAAGTAAGTCGGCAGTGGTTTTTTCAGATACTAAATAGGCATTTGAAATAAGTTTGTTGTCACTTATTTTTGGAAGATATTTAAACGAAACGGGTTCAGTCAATGGTTTTACATTACTGAAGAGATATGCTTGAGTAAGAGCAAAATCAAGATTAGTATAATTTTCAAACTGATAATCATTAATTTTAATTAAAAACTTTAGGTTCAAATCTGCAGGGACTTTAATAAAAGGATCTGATTCACCTTTCAATTTAACGTATACTCCAAAACCTGTTTTGTTTTTTTTGAATACCATTTTATAGTTTTTGAGTACAGTGATGGTTTCTATAGTTGGTGTTACAGCAATAAAGGCATCTGCATTAAATTGCTGCAGCATTTTCTCTTTTTTATCATCAGTCATATTAGTGAAAGTTTCTTCTCCGTTATTCAAAAAATAATTATGAAGAAGCGTCACTTGAAATAACAATCCATATGTAGAAGAATAACTCATGACTGTTCTTTCTTTTTAGTTATTCCCGTAAATTCACCAATAAGTTCTCCTTCAGCTTGTGCAATGTTGCGTTCAATTTGAATCATGCTGACTTTATATAAGGCCGACGGAAGCTGTTTCCCGCCAAGTGTTCCCCAGATATAATTTAATTCTTCAAAAGTGGGCGTGTAGAGCTCAACTGTAAATCTAAAGTTATCTACATTGCTCATGGCGCTACTGTTTCTGTTAAAGATGGTATTGGCTTGGGTAAAAAGTTTTTTCCCCTGAAAAAATTCAATAATTTTCGAAATGTCCTTGAGCGAGTTAATATATTTATCTCTGTTGGCGCTAAAGAGTATAAAGAGATTTAAATTGATAATACTGTTTTTATATATGGTTTTGGTGTTTTCTATAATATGATTTGGGAAGTTCTTTAGAGTAGCTTCTTCATCTAAATTGATTATTGTAAGTGCTACAGCATTTTTTAATGCATCTGTGATGTCATCATTTTGAGATTCTAAAAAAGCAATATTTTCAGGTACAACAGATTTGTCCAACCCAATTTCCTCGAGATAGTTGTTTACTTGTTCTGTAATTATTTGTATTACTTCAAAAATCATCTTTTGATAAAAATTATTATAAATACTAAATGAAATTTATTGGAAGAGATAAGATTCGGGGCGAAGAATGCAATTAGAAATCAGGCTTCTAACTATGCTTTTAAGATTTGACTAAATTAGACAAATGAGAAGCTACCAAAAAAGGGGAAAATTACCCTTTTTTATATAGTTAATATACTGGTTTTAAGTGTTTTGAGATTCTGGATTAATTCTTGATTACAAGGAGGTTTTAAACGGAGGTAAGTGGTAAAAATCTATAAGTGGTTAAAGATGTAATGCTAGCAGCGAGCTATTATTACGAATTTATAAGAGATCTTTACGAATATCGAATTAATAGTAGCTAATTTATATCTGCTTAAATTTCCTTTATCTTTTTTTGAAAATTTGTATTGAGATTGAGTTTATGTGATAAATCAAACCGTAATAAGAAAAAAAACAGCTATGAAACCAGAGCACTTTACAGAATTAAATGACCAAGAACTTTTGCAAAAAGTAAAAAGAATAAAAAACAATAAAATAGTTGATGCTATAATTATCGGAGTTACAATTGGAATTGCCATTTACAGCGTTGTACAAAAAGGTTTCGGTTTTTTTACTTTCTTTCCCTTAATACTCGCATACATAATAATTAGAAATTCGAAGAATAATGAAATATTGTGCAGAGAAATACAGAAAGAATTAGAACTTAGAAACTCAAAATAAAATCGAATAATGTTAACAACGGGGATAGGAAGTATAATTTCAATAGTTTGTTGTTTTTGAATGCGATTGCAATTCTGCTTCTTGAATATTTTGATTGCCATTGATATTGCTATTGAATTGCCATTGCCATAGATTTTTAGACTTTTAATATCTTATTTATGAAAATACATTTATTTCTACTTGCCATTTTGCCATTTATGATTTGCTGCACTAAACCAGAAAAAATAGATTTGTTAGAATTAAAGTTAGACGAGCCATTGGTAAGAGTGATGCATTTTAATGACAGCTTATTTGTTGGTGTTGAAACTGTTGAGTATCCGTTTTGTTTATTTGCTGAAGTAGAAAAATCTCAAAAATATACTTTTGAAGGAATTGATTTGAGTAAACAAAAAATTATGTTTCAAATAAACTCCGAAAAACTTAAAACCGATAGCATTTCTAGATTTGGTGGTGCGCATATTGATTTAAAACTTGTTAAAAATGAGAATGAATTAGTAAGCACTTTAAGAAATTTTGATGCTGAAGATAAAATTTATGGCGTAAGAATAGCAATAGAAGATCCAAGCTTGAAATCGGAAATATTAAAAAAAATAGAGACGAAATACGGTAAAGGGACCAAAAATCCAAATACTGATAATGGCTTATATTGGAATGTAAAAAAAGAAAACAAATACATTTTCTTCGCGCCAGATTATGACAGACTTATTATTTTAAACAGCACAGATTTATCTAAAACTTGTTATTGGGATATCTTTAATGGATTACTTGATTTTGGAGGATGCGATAACGAAAAATATATGAAAGAATTAGTTAAAAATAGTACCAAACCAGAAGATGTTAAAAACAAACCTGTTGTAAAAATCGATAAAAATTGGAACTTAAATAATCTAGTTACAGGGAAATCAACCGAAGATGATTTTTTGAAATCTCCAACGAGCAAAAATTTTGAACGAATAGAAGAAATTAACGGAAGTTCGGGAGAAATAAATCAAATTGTATATCAGGACGAATACCATGATTTCTCTTTCTATTTTGCAGCTAATCCAAAAAGTCCTGAAAGTAAAAAGACAAATAGTATCAAATGTTATTCGTTAAATGACTTGAAAAAAGTTGAAATTTCATTTGAAAATGGACTGACAGCAGGAATGAAATTTGAAGATGCCTTAAAATTGCTAGATAAAAAAACAATTGCAAAAACAATAAAAAATGAAGGCGAATTGAGCTTCGCAAATTACATCATTATCAAAAATGGATTATATGAAGTATCATTGGTTTTTGATGAAAACTTGCTTTTTTCGGGAATGTTTGTAAAATAGATATCTCGTAACTATTGGCTAATATTTAAATCAAAGTAGGAAATGAATTTAAACTATATAAAACGATTAAGTAAAATCATAACAATTACTTTCTTTACGACTCTTTTTTTAAGCTGTAAGACGAGTAAAATTTCAATTGCAAAAGACAAAACTTCCAATGAGGTCGATATTTATGTTGCAGGCTACGAATATAATGACAGGAAATTTGAAAGTTCGATAGAAGAAATTGCAGATGAAGTAGGCATGAGGCACGTTGCTAAATTGTGGAAAAATGGTAAAAGCATTGACTTAGAAGAGACTGAAAACTATTCGGATGCAAATTCAGTTTTTGTGCATAAAAATGATGTTTATGTTGGAGGTTCCGTTAAATCTGGCGAAGAATATGTAGCTGCATTTTGGAAGAATGGAAAAATTCAGAAACTGACTGATACCAAAAAAACGGCTCATGTTCAATCGGTTCTAGTAGAAGACAATACGATTTACGTTTTAGGAGAACAGTTTGCCGATTCTAATTATATTATAAAAGTCTGGAAAAATGGGATGTTTTCTAATATTACAGATGGGAAAAATGATACAGACGGCAACTCGTTTTATGTCGATAAAGGAAATGTCTACATCTGCGGAGATGAAAATAACGGCAGTAAAAGCGTAGCAAAAGTTTGGAAAAACGGAAAACCACAAAGTCTTACAAACGGTCTCAATAATGCTTATGCACTTTCAGTATATGTGGAAAATGGTAACGTCTATGTTGCTGGCTATGAGATTGAAAATAATAAGTATATCGCTAAATTATGGAAAAACGGGAAAGCTCAAAATCTTTCTGATGGGACAAATTATTGTGTTGCATCTGGTGTTTTTGTCCAGAAAGGCAATGTTTATGTGGTAGGAAACGAAAGCATTAACGAAAAAAGTGTGCTGAAATTATGGATAAATGGCAAGGCAACAAACATTACGGATGGTAAAAATAATGCAGATGCCAACGCGGTTTTGATTCATAATGATACAATATACATTGCTGGATATGAAGAAAATGACTTAGATCGATATGTAGCAAAAGTTTGGATAAACGGTGTAGCAAAGAATCTCACAGACGGCACAAAAAATGCGTATGCTGAGTCAGTTTTTATCGTAGAAAGGAAAAATAGATAGAATGTTTTGAAAGAGAAATGTCTGTATTTGGAGTAGTTGAAATAAGAGAAATAATAAGGTTTTGCAGAGAAAAACAAATGAATAAAAAGGGGTATTTTATAGAGAAATTGGCAATAGTAGGAGAAGAGAAACCAAGTATTTTAAAATTGATTAAAATTATAATTATAATGTTGTTTTGTATTGACAAATTAGCGTTTTTATCTTTAATACTGGCTGTTATTTAAACGCTTTATAAGAACAAAAATGCCAGATTATTTGTAATCAATTGTGGGCTTGCGGTTTGGTTGCATTGAATACTTTAATGAGTAGGAAGTTTATCTCCGTTTATTTTCTTTAAATTTGGAGATATTGAAAAAAAACAAGAACAGTTAGTTTTAGAAAACATTTCAAATTATTAAACTTAATATAATTAATGCAAACTCTTTATCAAAGCCCAAAAATAGTTATTCGCGAATTCTTGACTCAAGAAAAACAAACATTCTTAGATCTCTTTAAAGATGATAAGGTAACACAGTATCTTCCTGAGACTTCACCTGAAAGATATGTTGAAATGTTTAATGAAATGCTTGAAAATTATAAAAAGAAGAACCTTAGCCGATGGGCAATATTTGACTCCACAGATCAAAATTTTATAGGAATGTGTGTGGCTCGTATTTTTGCACACAACACAAATCAAATAGAGATAGGCTATGTGCTTAGCAGGGCATATTGGGGAAAAGGCATTGCTACAGAAGTTTGTAAAGCTCTAACCGAGTATTGTTTTGCAAATACAGATACAAATGAAGTGGTGGCCATAACAGACCTTAATAACACGGGATCACGAAACGTATTGCAAAAAGTAGGGTTTAAACAATTAGATAATTTGATAAGAGATAAGGAGGAATTAGCTTATTTTAAAATCGAAAGATCATAATTTCGTTCTGATGAATATATAGAATTGATAATGCTAAGTTATAGGGTACCTTTATAGGGTACCTTTTTTTTGAATTATAATAAGCTGTTCATTCATAATGAATGTAATAAATCGTCATTTAAGTAACTTGTTTTTTAAAATATTTAAATGTCAATTTTTATTGATGCAATAAGGAAAAAAATCTTCAATGGTATTTTGATTGTGAATAATGGTCATGATTTTCATTAGAAATGCCTACAATATGGTTTCATTTTATAATTTGAAACATAATTGGCTTTGCATTTTAACAGAAAATCATATTTGTAAGATAACTTTGGAGTAAATAAGCCATTACTGCAGACTCTAATTAATTTTACAAGTAAGCTGGCTGGCTTGGGAACAATAAATTCATTTATTATAAATTTAAATCAAAAATCATGAAGAAGTATCATTTATTAGTTGCCTTTTTTTTCTTTTCATTGGTGCTGTCAGCGCAAGGCAGCCAGTCATTTCTGCTTAATCTTTACGGAGGATATACATTCTCTGATAGAGTAGATTTCGATTCTTCTTACGCAAAGGTAGAAGATGGTTTTGAGTACGGAATAGGTTTGGAATATTTTATAATGGATAATGCTTCGATAGAATTGAAGTATAACAGGTTAGATACACACATGCCTTTGTACACAAGTGTTCTTTTGCCTAATAATGGTAACCCTATTCCTGCTGGGACTCAACTTAATTCTGGAGACGATAAAGGGGCTATCAATTACATATTAGCAGATTACACCTATTATTTTGGCTCAAGCTCTCAAAAAGCGCTTCCGTTTCTTGGTGCTGGTTTAGGGGTTTCAATTCTTGAAACGCCAAGAAGCGGCAACGGAACGTATTTTGCTTGGGAGATTAAAGCTGGTGTAAAAGTAAAAACCGATTCGCCATTATCCATTAATCTTCATGCTTATCTACAGTCTATGTCTGCAGCTGTGGGGTATGACTATTACTGGGACTACTATTGGGGACCAGTGGCAGTTACTGATTATGCTTCAACATTTCAGTTCGGACTTGGCGCTTCTCTAAGCTACGATTTCAGCAAATAATCGTTGTCGGTATTAAACCCATAACAAAAGCCTTAGAAATTTCTTAAGGCCTTTGTTTTTACGCTAACAATCGATGGTTAAAAGATAAAGACAGATATTTTGATATCTGTCTTTTTTTTCTAATCTATTTCGTTTTCTTATTTAACCTCTTAATAAGTTTATATCCTTCAAACCATAGTACGGATAGTGAAGCAATACCACCGGATAAACTTAATTCTCTTATAGTTAGTCCAGTTAGATGAAAGAAATCAGATATGGGATTTATATATAAAATCGCAGCCAACATGATGAGCGTAACGAAACTAACGATAGGAAAAAGGATGTTTCTATTTTTGAAGCTTTCAAAAAGGCTGTAATGAAAGGAACGGTTTGTAAGACTCAATAAAATATTAGCAAAAATTAATGTACTGAAAACCATTGCTCTGGTCTTTTCTTCGTTACCGCCATTTTGTACCGTAAACTGATAGATAAAAAGAATGCCTGCTGTTATCAATAATCCCTGAATAATGCTGATAGAGAGTTCTTTCCAATTGAGAAAAGTATCGGTCATTTTTCTCGGCTTATTTAGCATGGTATTACGTTCCATAGGCTCGTTTTCATATACAATGGAGCAGGTGGGACCCATGACCAATTCTAAAAAGATAACGTGTACAGGAGTAAATATTTGCGGAAAAACCCATCCTAGAAATAGCGGAAGAGAAACCGTTAGAATAATTGGGATATGAATAGAAATGATGTATTGCACGGCTTTTTTGATATTAGCATAAATTCTTCTGCCCGAAGCAATGCCGACAATTAGTTTGTCCAAATCATCATTGGTAATTACCAACGCAGCGGCAGCTTTGGCAATCTCAGTTCCTTTGCTCCCCATTGCGACACCTATATGAGCTGCTTTTAGAGCTGGAGAATCATTCACGCCATCTCCAAGCATGGCAACAACTTCACCTTGCTTTTTCAGCGCATTTACGACAGCCAGTTTAGCATCGGGAAACATCCTGGTAAAAAGTACTTTTTCTTCGGCAGCTTGCAGAAGCTGTTCGTCTGAAAACTCCATAATATCTTTGCCTTCAATAGCTTGAGAGGTTTGTTTTATTCCTGCTTGTAGCGCTATACTTCGGGTTGTATCGACATTGTCTCCTGTAATTACTTTCACTTTAATGCCTGCATTATAAATATGGCTAAAAACTTCTTGAATGCCTTTTTTCGGAGGATCATAGAAAACAACCAGTCCAAGAAAATCAAACTTGAAATTCTGCTGCTTTTCTGGAAAATTATTGCCCTGAAAATTAGATCTGGCCACACCTAAAATTCGAAATCCTTGACTGCCAAGATTCTTAATAATATCGCGTACTTTATTTTTTTCATTTTCACTAAGTGTCGAAACATTCAGAATAGCCTCAGGCGCACCTTTTGCCGCTATAATGCGTTCCTTTTCTGTATTTTCAAATAGATGCGTCATCATTGGAGGTTTGCCTTCAAGAGGATATTCGTGTATCATTTGAAAATCTTTGCGTTGGTCGTCTTTTCTAGACTTCTCATACAAACGGTGCAAGGTTTTTTCCATGGGATCAAATGGTACAGGCTCACTGCTCCACATGGCATAGTCAATAATTGTCGAAAGATCGGAATTGCTAAAATCGTTTTCATCGAAAACTTTATCCGTAGCGAAATTGTAGATATGTTTGAGTTGCATTGTGTTTTCTGTTATTGTCCCAGTTTTATCGGTGCATATAACGGTTGTGCTGCCCAATGTTTCGACTATGCTGCTGCGTTTGACAATAATGCCCTCACGCATTAGCTTCCAAGCGCCCAGCGCCATGAAGGTCGAAAATGCTACGGGAATTTCTTCTGGCAGAACAGACATGGCCAGTGTAAGTCCATTAAGCAAGCTGTCCAAAAGGCTACGCGTATGATAGTAGCTAATGATGCAGACCATTGCAAAGACAATAATACCAACAATAGCCATTCCTTTGACAAACCTTCCTATCTGAAGCTGTAAGGGCGATGTTTCTTCTTTTATTTCTGAAATAGAAACACCTATTTTACCCAAACGGGTTTCTTTTCCTATTTTTTCGACTTTAATTACGGCTAGTCCTGAAACGGCTAGAGTTCCGCTGTAAACTTTATTGTCATCACTTTCGCTGCTTTTAAAAACAGACAGGCTTTCACCAGTAAGAGAGGATTCATTAACAGAAAAATCATTGCTGTGCATAATTTCGCCATCAGCATTAATCATCTTTCCTTCTTCAACAATGCAAAGATCGCCAACGGTAATTTCATGGGTAGGAATCTCAATAATTTTTGCGTTGCGAATAACCTTGCTTAATGGTTCATTGAGTTTTTCTAATGCTTCTAAAGCTTTTCGGCTCCGATTATCCTGATATAATGAAATGGCGGCAACCGCGGCAATGGCCAGAAACATAAAAAGAGCCTCACCATAATCTCCTACAATGAGATAAATAATTGAAATAGCAAAAAGCAACACAAGCATTGGCTCTTTAAGTATGTTTATAAGAAGCTCCAGCCACGTATTTTTATCGGTATTGTCTATTTGGTTATAACCGTATTTTTTTCTTGAAAGGGTTACTTCGTTATTGTTAAGTCCTTTGAGATGTTCTGGTATATTATAAGGCATAGGTATTTTATATTGATCGTTAGAGGAGTCTTTATAATGTTGAGATTCAAGAGCTGAATGCCTATTTAAGATGAAAATGTATTATAAATATAATGAAAATTCTTAATATGAATTATGCACCTTATAATAAGAGTATTCCTGTTAGTTAATTTCAAGTTTATAACCTTTGCTACGTACCACAACAATGTTGATGTTAGGATCAGATTCAAGTTTTTTCCTAAGCTTAGATATAAACATGTCTAAACTTCGGCCTACAATTACACCATCATCTTCCCAGATCTCTTTCTGTAAGCGGTTTCTTTCTACTGTTTTGTTTGGAGAAGAAGCAAAAATAACCAATACTCGTGTTTCTGTTGCGGTCAGGTCTATTGTATTTCCATTTATAATGAGCTTTCGATTATTTGCATCGAACAATACTGATCCTAAAGAATAAATGCCAGTGTTTTGATTATCAGGTTTTTCTTTTCGAGACTTAACTGATTTTAGAAAAACAAAACCAACAAATGCTAAAATTGACAGACTTCCTAAAAGATATTTACTGTTTGCTGTAATTATTTCTGTTGGTTTGAATTTAATGTTAATCATGTAACAGGCTTTGGGCTGTCTTCTTCCTAGGCAGGTTACAATATCATCTTTTTCATTTTTGGATATGGAATATCCATAAGCAACACTAGAGTTGCCACAATTTAGAACGTTAACGATAAAACAACTTGCGAACGGGTCTTTGACTAATAAACGACTTGTAATATTGACCAATGAATCCGGTTGAAAACTAAAATCATTCTCAAACCTAATCTGATATTCATTTTCAGAAATTTTTTTCACAGGTAGTACTCTTGATGTACTATCGCCTGATTGTAAAAGCAATTCATGTCCGATTTTTCGAAGTAAAATTTCTCTTCTGGCAAAGTCAAAGCCATCACTACCTTCCGTACGGAAAGCGGCGTAGATTACAGCAGAAAACAAGATAAATGTCAATACAAATAGATATTTACGTTTTCTAGAGATCAGATTTCGACTAAGGTGCATATTGTCAATAATTTATTTACAAAGTTTACAATTTTATTTACAATTTTTATCGCTCAAGCCGAAATATATCAAAGTAATTTTGCTGTATAAACTTAAAAAAAGAGGGTAAACTACATTATTAATTAAAACTGTAAAAAGTATGAAAAAAATCATTTATGTCTTGTTCTTATTCTTGGTTGTAGTAAGCGGATTGGTATTTGCTAATCGGGAAATTAAAAATGAAACTTCAAAAAAGAAAGTAGTCAAAAACCTTTCTAATACTGAAAAAAAAGATGCACTGAAAAAATGGGAGGCTACCCCTGATGGAATAATGTTTAAAAAATGGGAAACATCTCCTGCAGGTAAAAAAGTGTATGCCAGTGAAGCTAAAATAAGAAAACCCATTAAAGATTATATGAATATGGAGGGAGTTGTAACCTCTCTATCGCTTGCGCCAGGGTCAAGATTAGGCTTTGGAATTATGGTAAAGATTAATCGTGATGATTATATACTTAGTTTTGGATTGGAAAAGTCTGGTAGCAATGAATTTCATCAGTTAAAGAGCTTGAAAGTTAACGACACAATAATTATAAAAAGCCATAGTGTATCTCACGCGCCCAAATATTTATATCCAATTATATCTGGCGACTATGTAGAACGAGATCGTAAGATAATTTATAAACGGGTATTTAGCAAAGACGGCTGCTGAGCAAATAATGGCAAACTTTTGTTAGGTTATATATAATCTGTCGCTAATATTAATAACATTAACTAAAATTTAAATGACTTTACGAACATTTATATTCTTAATTGGATTTTTATTTCTCAATTCTTGCAAGAAAAGTGATGAGAAAATTGAATGGATTTTTGTAGAAGGCGGAACTTTTGAACAAGGCAAAAACCAGATTATTGTAAGTCCGAAAGGCGACTCTATAAACGGATTTACCAGTCCGCATAGAGTAGTTGAACTTGATGATTTTTACATAAGTAAATATGAAGTAACGGTTAAACAATTTAAAGAATTTTGTGAAGAAACAGGCAGAAAAATGCCTGATCCACCTATTGAAAATGCACATGGTGTTAAAGTTTATTACAAGTGGATAGACGAAAATCCAATGCTTGCAACTTGGGACGAAGCAAATGAATTTGCAAAATGGGCAGGAGGAAGACTTCCAACGGAAGCGGAATGGGAATATGCGGCCAAAGGTGGGATGAAAACAAAAGGATATAAATATAGTGGCAGTAATAATCCAATTGAAGTTGGCTGGGTTAAAGAAAACTCAAACGACACATTTCATAAAGTAGGACTTCTTAAACCAAATGAACTTGGCATATATGATATGACCGGGAATGTTGGCGAATGGGTTTTTGATTGGTATAATCCTGAAAAGGATAGTTTGGTTAGTAAAAGAAACCCTCAAGGCCCTATTGAAGGACAATATAAAATTTCAAAAGGTGTTAGTTGGTTTTACGAAACACAAGATAAGGATGGAAGACCATTAGAATATGGAATTCACATGCCAGAAGTGAGATACCAATCACCAAAAGGGACACGAAATGATGGATTCGGATTTAGAATTGCGAAAAATAAATAGAAATCTGTTGGTTGAAGGATTCAATACTAATATAAATAAAAAAATGGCGTCAATTGAAGACAATTGACGCCATTTGGCTTTGTGATATTTGTGAAAACACGTAAAACATTTCGGCTGCTATCTGGAAGCTACGTTCTAGGTAAGTCTCTTTTTGCAGAGAGGTTCTGTCGGAAATCTTAGGATCTTCAAAAGTAATCGGGATTCTTATCTCGGCACCTGCTATAAATGGGCATCCGCCGTCAGCCTGCGAGCAGGTCATTATTGCAGCAAATGCGCTTTCAGGATTGAAATCATCATCATAGGTTTTGGAAAAACCAATGACAGGCAGTTCATCAGCTGAATATTTTATGGAATAAACAGGATTTGCACCCTCTGAAAGAGTTTTGATCTTAAATCCTGAATCTTTTAAAGTTTCAGCTACCATTGGGAATAGAGCAGTAGCTTCAGTTCCTCCAGAATAGCATGAAACATTTTTTATATGGTAATATGCGGCTGCAGTCTGTGCCCAAACTTGCGACAAATGGCTTCTTCTCGAATTATGAGTACAAATCAAATTAAGTCTTATTTCCTGTTGATTGGTTGTTTTGGCTTGAATAAATTCCATTAGCGGCTGCAATATTTGTTTTCTGTCTTCAGACAAGAATTCAAACGGCAAAGATTCTATAGTTTTTGTTAAATCTGCATACATTATGGTTTCTTTTTAAAATGACAAAAAATAAAGTTCTGTACTGTTTCAAAAGGAGTTTGATGATTTTCGGTAAAGCATTCCATTTTAAGAAAAGTATCAGAAAAAATCTTATCTAGTTTTGATTCAGAATATTGTGTTATTTCCAGACCACTGCATTTTAAGGGGCCAGATTCTGAAAAAGTTCCTATAAAAAGATTGGCACTTGCATTTGTATATTTTTCAGCAATTGCCTTGTATTTTTCTATTTCTTCTTTGGAAGTTAAGAAATGAAATGAAGCCCGGTCGTGCCAAAAATCAAATGTTTCATCAGTATCAAATTCTAAGATGTCCGAAACAATAAATGATACATATTGAGATTTCTCTTTCAGACGATTTTTGATTCGATTGATGGCATTTTCAGAAATATCCAAAAGATAAAGATTAGTATATCCTAAATCAAGTAATTTATCAATTAGGTAGCTGTCACCGCCTCCAATATCAATAATTTTTGCATTTTTTGGCAAATTACTTTTTAGAATAGCTTTTATAGACGTTTCAGGATTTGTTTGATACCAGCTTACTTCATTTTCTTTTTTAGTTGAAAAAACGTTTTCCCAATGTTCTTTTTTACTCATAAAATGTATGTATTAGCAGCATCCTCCACCAGGAGTGCATGAAGAACTGTTATCAGAATTTAGCTGAGATAATTTCACTTTAGGTTTTTCTGACGGAATGCCACACTGTTCCTGAGCAAGACAGGCTGTCTGCTTATTGAGTAAAGTGAAGTTTTTTCCATTAAAATCTAAATCGTATTTACCAATAGTTGTGTTTTGGTATTCTACTTCAATTTCATGGTCTTCAATTCCCAATACTTTTTCTGAAAGTTCGATTATGTGAATCAGTTTCTGCGGTTTAAGCCTGTGTTCGTAGTCGTTGGCATCCCAAAGCTGGAAGTTTACAACAGTTTCTTTTCTAACTGTTCCTCCGCAGTCAATGAAATTTTTGGTAACTAAACCTACTTCAGTTACGTGAAAATATTCTGGTACAAATGTACCGTCTGGTAGTTCAAAATTTACAGCTTCCACTGTTTTAAGCACTTCTATAATTTCTGAAAGTTTCATGATTTTTTATATTTAGTTAAACTATCATTTTTTATTAAATAAATGTGACTGGTCCCAGTCTTCCCAAGAAGGAGCACTGGTCTGGAAAGTGGCGTTTCCAGTATCGATTCCTTTTTGGTAAATTAATTTTACCTGATCCCGGTTTTTATCCAAAAATTTTCTGATTTCCATATTTTTATAGATTAACAGCATTCATTTCTCTTTTTTGCTAAATGACTTGATATATGCTCAAAGAAGCCTTTTATCTTTTCTAGTCCAGGTTCATTGATGCAGTAGCAGATCGAGTTTCCTTCGATACTTCCTTTAATCAAGCCTGCATTCTTTAATTCTTTCAAATGCTGTGAAACTGTCGGTTGTGAAAGGGGAAGTTCGTTTACAATATCTCCGCAGATGCAGGCATCGACTTTTAATAGATATTCCATAATAGCAATACGCGCAGGATGCCCTAACGCTTTAGCTAAAATAGCCAGCTCATTCTGGCTTTCTGTAAAATGATCTGTTTTTGTTGCTCCCATTGTTTTATATTTATATTGCAATATTACGATATATAATTTAACAGACAATGTTTTTTTATTTAAATTTTTAATTATTAAGCTTTCTTTTTTAATTCTAAAGAGGTTTTCCTGTATCGTAGGGATTAAATGTTTAGAACATCAAGGTCAAAATTTATTGATCGTGTAATAAATTTGTACAAGGCGATGATTTATTATGAGGCCTTTTTAATTTATTTTTTTTTCAAATTCTAATAATGAAAGATATTTCAAGCTTTTAAATTAAATTCTACTGTCTGCACTATAAGTTAAATGGTATAAAGAAATATTTTTTTTTGCCAATTTCAGAAGCGTAGAATATCTAAAATGTTTTATATCCAAAAATTGGTTGCAAATTATAATCTGCAACAACAACTCAAAATTTTGTTTTTTACTTGTTTGTAAATTAGTTTTTTAATACAAACGTTTTAAGCATTACATTATGAGAAAGTTCATTGTTTTAGTAACAGCACTTGCTTTTGCTACCGAAATCAGCGCACAACAAAATTATTTTAATCCCACAGTAAAAGTAAAAGACTATCTCGAGCCAGCAATTCCGCATCCAGATCAGGATAAAGAAATGAAGGATAAAATGAGCAAGTTAAAAAAGAAGCCGAATGTTTTGATCATCTTAATTGATGATATGGGATATGGCGACATTGGCGTTTATGGTGGAGGAGTAGCAATAGGAGCGCCAACTCCAAACATGGATAAAGTAGCTCATGAAGGTTTACAGCTAACGTCGACCTACGCGCAGCCAACCTGCACGCCAAGCCGCGCTGCAATCATGACAGGAAGAATCCCAGCAAGATCAGGACTAACTAGGCCAACTTTGACAGGAGAAAATCCAAAAGTAAATCCGTGGGCTTCTGAAAACACTACAGCCAAAATACTTTCTCAAAGCGGTTACAAAACCGCTATTTCAGGAAAATGGCATTTGGGCGAAAGCAAAGGAAGCTTGCCAAATGAAGTGGGTTATGATGAATGGCTCGGGTTTGGTTCTGTTCAATCCGAATATGCACAGCTTGTTAATGAGTGGATTTATCCGGATTTAATCAATAAACCAGACCGATTAAATGCGGTTAAAAAAATGGTGAACCAAAATATTCTTACTGGTAAAAAAGGAGAAGAAAACAAAGTTGTACTGCCCATTTCGACTATCGAAGAATTATCTAAAGTAGATCAAGTTTTTGCTGATTATAGCGAGGATTTTATCAAGCGTTCTGTAAAAGAAAATAAACCTTTTTATTTAATTCATTCTTTCTCTAAAGTGCACAATGATAACTATGTATCTGAAGGTTACAAAGGAAAAAGCCCAGCTGCAATTCCATATAAAGATGCCATTGTTGAAGTTGATGATATTGTGGGCAGATTGATGAAACTTTTGCAAGATCTGAAAATAGACGAAAATACATTTGTATTTATAACTTCAGACAATGGACCAAACGAAGATGTTTGGCCAGATGGCGGTTATACTCCATTTAGAGGCGGAAAAGGAACTACTTGGGAAGGTGGAGTAAGAGTGCCGGGAATTGCTTATTGGAAAGGTATGATTGCTCCAGGACGCATTAGCGACGGTTTATTTGACATTTGTGATTTGTTTAATACTTCACTTTCACTTGCTGGAGTTGTAGATAAAATTCCGTCGACAAATTATATTGATGGAGTCGATCAGGCATCGTTTTTATTGTCAGATAAAGGATTATCAAATCGAAATGCTGTTTTTATGTATTCAGAAACCAAGTTTATGGCTGTGCGCTGGCAGGAATATAAAGTGCATATGAATGTTTTTAATACATCGGCAGAGCGAAAAAACTTGGATCAGTCTACCATTCAAAGCATTGGAATGAGTCCGTGGGTATATAATCTGTATTCAGATCCAAAAGAACAATTAAGTACAGGACATCGTTATTTTGAATGGGGAATTCCAGGCGTTATGAGCGTTATTGCCGCTCATTTGGCAACCTATCAAAAATATCCAATGAAAGATATCGGTTTGAAGAAACCGGGTGCAGAATAGTAATTTTCTACGAGATGGTATTCTAGCGAATCATAAAGTTGTGAAAAACATAGATTCAAATAATAAGTAATCTGTTATGGAAACTAGAAAATATAAAAAACTGATTTTCTTTTTTAGTGTAAATGTTTTATCAATACTTTTTGTAAATGCGCAGGAAGTATTGCCATTTCCTCCAGCTCCTTCGGCTTCTAAGGCGGGAGTTACGATTGAAACTTCGAGTTACAAAAAAAGAACAGAGCCGAAACATTTGCCAGCAGATGCGCCCAATATTCTAATTATATTAATGGATGATGCTGGGCCGGGTGCTCCTTCTACTTATGGCGGAGAAATAAATACACCAACATTATCAAGAGTAGCCAATACTGGAATTTCATACAATCGTTTTCATTCTACAGCTATGTGCTCGCCAACTCGTGCTTCCTTGCTTACAGGGCGTAATCATACACGTGTAGGCAACGGTCAGATTGCAGCAATTGCGAATGATTTTGATGGTTTTAGCGGAACCATTCCGAAGAGTTCTGCAACAATAGCGGAGATTTTAAAAGATTACGGTTATAATACCGCCGCATTTGGAAAATGGCATAATACACCCGAAGAACAGATTACTTCAAAAGGCCCGTTTGATTATTGGCCTACAGGTTATGGATTCGAATATTTTTATGGTTTTTTGGCAGGAGAAGCTTCTCAGTATGAACCTACTTTGGTAAGAAATACATCTTATGTAGAACACCCCAAAACTTCTGGCGGACATGATTATTACCATTTATCAGAAGATTTGGCAGATGATGCCGTGCTTTGGCTGAGAGAACAAAAAGCATACGCACCCGAAAAGCCCTTTTTTGTGTATTGGGCACCTGGTGCCGCCCATGGTCCGCATCATGTGATGAAAGAATGGGCAGATAAATACAAAGGCAAATTTGATGACGGATGGGATGCTTATCGCGAAAGAGTATTTAAACGGGAAAAAGACTTAGGATGGATTCCGCAGAATACAATCCTTACGCCAAGAGCGGCTTCTATGACGGCATGGGCAGATATTCCAGAATTTGAAAAACCTTTTCAGCGCCGACTTATGGAAATATGGGCAGGTTTTGCTGAACATGCTGATTTTAATGCAGGAAGGGTTATTGATGAGATCGAAAAACTGGGAGAGCTAGACAATACGATAATTATTTATATCTGGGGAGATAATGGCTCTTCGGCAGAAGGTTTAAATGGTACGATTAGTGAGCAATTGGCTCAAAATGCCATTCCAACCAAAATTGAGCAGCATATTACAGCTCTAAATGAATTAGGAGGTTTAGATGTCTTAGGAGGTCCAAAAACTGACAATATGTTTAATGCAGGATGGGCGTGGGCAACAAGCACTCCGTATCAGGGGACAAAATTGCAGGGCGCTTATTTTGGAGGAACCCGTCAGCCAATGGCCGTTTCATGGCCAAAAGGAATTAAACATGATAAAACCCCAAGGCCGCAGTTTCATCACGTAATTGATATTGCAGCGACGATATATGAAATCGACAAAATTCCGATGCCAAAAGTTGTAAATGGCTTTGCTCAAGACGAATTAGATGGTGTAAGTATGGTCTACACCTTTACTGATCCAAAAGCAAAAGGAACACGCCGAACGCAATTTTTTGATATTATGGCAAGCCGAGGCATTTATAATGACGGGTGGTTTGCAAGCGCACGCGGACCAAGAGAACCATGGGTAGGAGGAATTCCGAAAGGCATTAAACAATGGTCACCGCTTACCGATACCTGGCAGTTATATAATCTAGATCAGGATTGGTCGCAGGCCGTTGATTTGGCACAGAAAGAACCAAAAAAACTGGAAGAGATGAAAGCTTTATTTTTAACCGAATCGGCAAAAAATAAAAATCTTCCAATTGGCGGAGGATTATGGTCAACTGCGCTCTATCATCCAGAAGACGCACCTTCTTCTCCTTTAACCGAATGGACTTTTGATTCGCCAATAAAAGGAATGCCAGAATCGGCTGCCCCAAAATTAGGAAAAGTAAGTAGTGTTGTAACCATGGATGTTGAAGTTCCAGAAAATGCAAACGGAGTTTTGTATGCTTTGGCAGGATTTTCAGGTGGAGTTACCTGTTATGTAAAAGAGGGGTATTTAAACTATGAGTTTAATTTGTTTGAAGTACAGCGCACTAAAATTAAATCGGAAAATAAACTGCCAATAGGCAAAGTAAAAATTGAAGTGGAATCCAAGCTTGTAGATAAAATTGGCGGTTCAATGAATGTAACTTTAAAAGTAAATGGAGCATCAGTAGGGCAGGGAACTGTTCCAACAGCCATGTCTCTTCATTTTACTTCAAACGCCACCTTTGATATTGGAACCGATTTAGATTCTCCTGTTTCTTTAGATTATTTTGATCAGGCTCCATTTTCATTTAATGGCAAAATAGGAAAAACTAAAATTGTTTATTTAAAGAAAAATTGATAAATTTTGATAGTTTATATTTTGAATACCTTTTTGAAATTATTGCATTATTTTCCATAAAATAAATCTTGATATGACTAATTTTACAAGACGCAAATTTGTACAGACCGTTGCCAGGGCAGCGCTTCTTAATGCGGTAGCAATGCCATTTCTGTCATTTGCTGCTGAACCTGAAAATGAAACATCAGATTGGGATGCAGGACAGTTAGCCCACATTATTCCTGGTGCTAATCACGAAAGATTCCTGATCAAAACTTCATTCAAGATGGCTCTTCAGGACAAACCGTATCTTTTGGTAAATGGGAGAAAAGTCATAGGAGAAAAGACGGATACTGAAGGACGTTTCTGGCGTTTTGATGTCCAGTCTCTGAATCCATCTACTGTGTATAAATTGCGAATTTTTGATTCGAATAAAAAACCTCTGAGCGGCGAATGGCCGCTTAAAACATTTCCAGCACCAAATGAAGAACCTGAAAAGCTGCGCATTTTGGCTTATACCTGTGCTGGCGGATATGACAGCGTGCCTATGGAGGGGAAGACCTTTTTTCTTGATATGAAGGCTAGAAGAAAACTGCTGGAAAAGGGACTTTCGTTTCAACCTGATGCAGTAATTGCAAATGGTGATCATATTTATTGGGATATACAGACCTATATGGACAAACCGTTTGCTAAATATATAGAAGAAGAGACCTGGAAAAAATTTGGTGGACCGCTTGATATTTCCGTTCCAATGATGCATCCTAAAAATGCGTCTATTTTTTTAGGAGTTTGTGATTATCAGATTGCGGGATTATATGGCACTTCACTCAGATCTACTCCAGTTTTTTTTCTAACTGATGACCATGATTATTTTGAGAATGACGAATATAGTTCTGAATTGGTATCGCTTCCGGTTGAAACCTATGGGACTCTTGGTGCTGAACAGACACAGCATTTATACTATCCTGAATTTCTCCCAGATTCGAATAGGCCTGAATGGCTTCCTGGAGGAGATAAAGCAGCTTCGCCGAAAGGGACAAATATTTGTTTCGGGACGTTTCGTTACGGCAAGCTGTTGGAAGCTGTGTTTTATGATTGCCGGAGATTTGTGAACTACCAAGGTGATCAGGCGCGCATATTGCCAAAATGGGTAGAGGATTGGATAATCTCCCGTACAAAGAACGAAGACACTGCACATTTTATGCATGTACCGTCATTACCCTTTGCTTATTCTTCAGGAAAGTTAGGCGACTGGTATCCTGATTTGTTGGACATGAAAACGAAAAAACTTGTAATTTACGAGGAAAAAATAGGCTGGCAGCGAGGATGGTTTGCACAGCACCAGCGTCTTGTTGATGCGCTTGCATCGCAAACTAAGCGCACCCCACTAATTATTCAGGGGGATTTTCATGCAACTGCAGCTGGCAAAATGCTTCGAAGCGGTGAATTAGAGTTTGCAAATCCTATTCATGCAGTTCTTTGCGGTACACTTGGTACAGGTGATATTCCATTTCCTTCCGCTTTCAGAAATGTAGAATCCAAGCCTTCGCAGATGGTGGAAATGGAACAAACCCTTAAACCTGTTGAAAAAAATGGATTTTCCATTATTGATGTGACTCGTGACAAGATTACATTTTCAATGTATACTTGGCGTCCTCCGCAGGCTATTGAAGAAATCGATACTATGAAACCAGTATTAGTTTATGAAGTTCCGAGGAAATAGAATCCTTTGTTATTATTTTTTCCATAAATGACATTAAGTAGATGAGAAGGAAGCTAAAATTATTTTGTAATTACTATAATTTAGCATTAAAAAGGTACGATTAGCCTAAAGAAAAAAACTATATCCTTAACAGGACTTCGAATCATCGTCCAGCTCGATTAAATCTTAAATTAAGCCACTGTTAGACCGTTTATTTCAAACGGACTAAAGATTCTTTGTGAAAAATTAAAACCATAAAATATTAAGTCGTAAAAGCTTGAAAATCTACATATTTGTGTATAAAAAAAGAGACAACTATTTACTAGTTGTCTCTTTTAGTGACGGGGACAGGACAAATTACAACATCATTTTTGGATGATTTGAAGAGATTGGCTTACTATATGTAGTGTCTGTCTTCCATTGGCTATGTAAATTTGGTTTAGATGTCCTGTTGGGGATTGATGTAAAAATCTGTTTAATTCCAAAATAATTCGTAGATAAATATTCTAAGATAATTGTTTATTTAAAAATAGACACCTAGAAAATTTATAAAAAAAAGAAATCAAGTACAATTGGCAAAAAAAACAAATGGTTACAATTGTCTCAGTTGACTTAATTTAAGAGAAAAGGCAATTAGTGATTCTTTGTCAGTTGATAAAATTCCTAACTTCGTTTTTATTATAATTGTAAAACTAAAATTTGTAAAAAAAACTGAATGTAATAATGACTTCGAAATTTATTTTATTTTTTATTTTAACATTAACAACTTGTTTTAGCCAAAATATTACGGATCCTTTGCCAACCGCTGAAAAAGAACTTAATGAATGCATTAAAGCCAATAGCAAGGAAGAGTTAAATTGCAGAAAAGAATACTATCATGAACTTCAGTTCTGGGAAACAGAAGTTTTTAATGCTGTTTTAGAAATTGTTTATGGAAATAGAACTGAAGAAGAAAGAGCAGCATTTGAAAAAAAACAAGCGGAATGGAAAGAGACAACATATTATTATTTTGCAAAGACCATGAAGGAGTTTCAAGTGAAGCATCCTGGTAAATTTGTGTGGGATAATGATTCTGCTTTAAAACTCGATGCCAGAATCTTTTATCAAAAAAATGCCAAATATTATACAGATAGGATTTCTTATTTATTAAGTTTAGTAAAAAAGAAATAAAGGTTGTCAGACAAAATTTACTAATTTTAAAAAATAAAAAGGTTGTTAATTACAAATAGCTATTCATCAAAAAAGAGTAAAAAACAGAGAATTTATTTTACTGTATTCTCATTTATTTTGCCTTTTTTCAATACAATCTTGGCTCAAGATGCAAATAAATACACATTAATTCCTGATATTAATTTTGAAAAAGCTTTAAGCGATTCTGGTTATGATGATGGTGTACCAGACGGAAAAGTTCTTACTGCTGATATTGCAAAAGTAACGGAACTTCATCTTAGAAATCGTGATATAAAAGATTTAACCGGTATAAATGATTTTGTTTCATTAAAGAAACTGATTTGTTTAGAAAATAAGCTAACCAAGTTGGATTTATCTGATAATTTGGCATTAACCACTTTGAATTGTGAAGAAAACAAATTAACCATATTGAATATTAGCAGAAATGAAGCTCTGATATCTTTGAATTGTTCAAATAACAGGATAACGGCATTAGATTTAAAGCAAAGTGTGAAATTGACATCTTTAAGTTGTGAGAGAAATCAATTAGATGAACTAGATGTTTCTAAAAATATAAGTTTGCGTGAATTGCGATGCGGAAAAAATAAATTAATTTCCTTAGATATAAGCAGAAATATAGTTTTAGCTAATTTTTACTGCAATACCAATCAGTTAAAGACATTAGATTTATCACATAATATTAATTTGATGTCATTCGGATGTTCTGAAAATCAAATAACAGATATAGATCTTTCGGCAAATCTTTATTTGTCGAATTTTTCTTGTAGTAATAATCCATTGAACAAGTTAGATCTAACACATAATATTTATTTGAGTTATTTAGTTTGTATGAATACGCCATTGACCAACTTGGATTTAAGCAAAAATATTGCTTTGAATAAAGCGTATTTAGACGAAAATAAACTGAACTCTCTTGATGTCTCAAAAAATATAAATTTAACGTACTTGAGCTGCTATAAAAATCAGCTGGTTAAATTAAATGTATCCAACGCTCCATTAAACGAATTGGTTTGTTATAGCAACAAGTTGGTTGCCCTTGATGTAAGCCAAAATCCATTATTGCTCAGTTTGACTTGTTCAAACAATCAGTTGGTTAGTTTGGATATTTCGCAAAACCCGAAAATATATGCGCTCTATTGCAACTCAAATTCACTTACGAGTTTGAATATTAGTAATGGAAACAATCAAAACCTGAATTTTCATGCCTATTTTAATCCCAACCTTAAATGTATTCAAACGGACAAAAATATAGTTCCTCATTTTAACTGGCGGAAAGATGGAATCGCTAATTATAGCTCAAATTGTAAATAAATAACTTATTAAGTAAGAAATTTACGAATTTTTTAGTTTTTGAATTAACACTTTGTCACAATAAATATATTATGAAAATTAAAAATATAGTAATACTAATTTTAATATTGCCTTTTTTTTCTTTTAAGTCATTTGCAAATAAGAGAGAAGGAAAAATAACGGCTGACCTTTCTCCAATTAAAAATTATTTTGATCATGTCGTAATAAAAATGACAGGCTATGCAGAATTTGGAGATTCTGTCGAGACAATTGATACCATAAAGGCTATAGGAGGGAAATTTGAGTATCATTTTTCTGTACCGGAAACAAGAATGACAACTATTGTGCTGTTAAAAAATAATGAAGAAATAACTGATCTTGCAGTCAAAGACGCAGCGCTTTCTGAGGAGTATGGCTATGATGGAGAGTTTTTAGTTGGAAACGAGGATATAAAACTCAGTTGTACCTATCCCGAGTGGCTTGGAATGCCTTATGTTCAAGTTTCCTCTATAGGTTTAAAAGAGCACAAGTTGTACAGTTGGTTGAATACACATGATTTAAATTATCACTATGTAAATAAAGATTTTATTAAAAAACATCCTGATAGTTACAGTGTATTGCAGGCCGTTTATTTTCAAAGAGGAAGTTTGCAAACGGATGATATCGCTAGCATGATCGAATTGTTTTCTGATGAATTGAAAAATTCTGGAAGTTATGCTGCCATAAAAAAATACCTAAGTAAAATAAAAATGCTGCAAAAAGGTGAATTTGCAACAAGCTTTAATTGGTTTGATGTGAATGGGGTTGCATATGATTTTAAATCGGTTTTAAATGGCAAAAAATACGTGCTAGTTGTTTTCTGGTCAAGTGATTGCGAGTCGTGCAGGTATGAGATCAAATTTGCAAAAAATATAGAACAGCGATATGGAGATAAAGTCAGCATCGTTTATTTAAGTATTGACACTGATTTTCAAAAATGGAAACAAGCAGTTGAAGAAGAAAAAATGACTTGGTATAATTTGTCAGGACTTCCAAACAGTAAAAAGACCGTCGCAGAAAATTATTATACTGATTACGCTCCAGAATTTCTATTACTTGACACCGAAGGAAAATCATTAATACCGAATAGCTGCCATCTATTTTTTGAAATTGATAGTTTCTTTAAAAACGAATTGAATCTTTCCAAATAGATATAGGAAATTAAAAACTGGAATTAATTGTTTTTTTGCCTGATTAAGCAGCAAGCAGTAATCGAAGATGGAGCTATTGAAATGCTATTTAAATTAGTGTAGGTATGCTTAAATGTTTTTTAGGAGCTCTTCCCGCTATACCTTTCAATCTTTTGTGCCAAACCCCGACACAAAAGGATTTTCACTGCTATCGGGGCTAGGGCCGCTATGAAGTCCTGTTTCTTCTTTTGAGAACTGATAGTCCAACCCAATTGTTGCATTAAAAAATCATTGGCAATTCAATGCTGATTCGACAAGTTATTCTCCTGAAAGTAGAGGTTTTCTTTTTGAAATAGAAGATACGGCAGAACCTTTCTGAGCCTTGCACTGATTTTTCAATTGTGCAAGCGATACTTGCACAATTAAATGGTATCGCATTGGCCGCTTGGTTTTATTTTTAGTTCTGATGCCTTAATATAAAATGCATCGTAGATAGGTTGATAATTTGATTAAAAACAATAAAAAAATAGCACCAATTGTCTTCAATTGGTGCTATTTGGCTATGTGGTGACGTTTAGTTCACAATTTACAAATCATTCTATGAACGATTTAAAGAAATTAGCTTATTTTCAAGTGAATTTGTAAGATAATTATTTTAAAAGTTTGTTGAGAAACGGTTTGTATGTATCGTAAGGGTTAAATGTTAAAAATCGTTAATTCAGTAATAGATGTGATTTCTTTCATAATAACTTATAGATTTAAGTTGAAGAGAATGAAAAAAAAATGTCATCAGTAAATTTAAATTATTATTCTTAAAATTTTCTAATCAAAATTTGTGCATGATAATCTATTGTCCATTAGAAATTATTCAATTTAGCAACATTTTTTATCTTGCTGAATTGGTGGACATGGCACAGTTCCATAACTGCAATATACACAGCAATCACCTTGATTTGGTTTAAGAGTTTGTTTGCAGTTCTCACATTCGTAAAAAAATTGGCATGCATCAGTTGGCATAGTTTCTTCTTTACTGTGGGAGCAAAGGGGGCAGGTTATTATTGATTGTAGAACGATTTTCATTTTAATTTTTTGTTAGTTACTGTATAGCCTGTTGAATTTATTGCTTTTTCAATTTCATTAATACTAGTTTTGGAATTATCAAATTCTACAATTGCGTTACCATTAGTATAATTTACATTTGAATTTATTATTCCAATCAATTTATTCACTTCGTGATTCACATGTTTTTCACAGCTGGCACAAGTCATTCCGCTAATTGTAAACTCAGCTTTTTGGCTGCTGGTTTTATTGGAGACTAAGATTTTCTTTTCTGTATTTGAATAAAAAATATTTGAATAGTAAGGAAACGAAAGCAAAAGGGCTGCAAATAGGGTGATAATTACTAAAAACATTTTAGAATTAACGAATTTTGATTTTTCTTGTGTATCGCAGTTACAGTCTAACTGCTTTTTAGTTTTCAGCTTTTGATACCAAGAGAAAACAATAATTAAAACAGTCAGGCCGATGAAATAAGGTCTCATTGGCTCAAGCCATGAAAAAGCAGATGCAATCCCGCTTGTTCCGGCAACGAGTGCTAATATGGGAGTAATACAGCACAATGAAGCAGCTATTGCTGTAAAAAATCCAGCTCCAATTATTTTATTCTCTGTTTTCATATTTTTTCTAAAATTTCGAAGAAAGGTTTTAGCATTTTTTCATATTCGTTTGCCAATGAATAAAAAATGGTTTGCGCTTCCCGTTTAGTTTCAATAAGTTTTCTGTCTTTTAGTTTTCGTAAATGCTGCGAAATTGAAGAAATACTCATGTCAAGAATATCACTTATGTCACATACACAGAGCTGTTTTTCTTCATAAAGTAAAAAGAGAATTCTTAATCTCACATTATTACCAGCCAATTCAAGCCCATTGGATAAATAATCAAAAGAGTCATTGAGTTCTAGCACTCTGTCTTTACAGCGGACTATTTGTTTTATATCTGCCTGTTGTCGTATACAAGTTATATCTTCCATAATGCAAATATATATCATTTGCTTATTTAAGCAAATGCTAAAATACAAAACATTTGAATTAAATTTATGAATGATTCCTGCGCATAAAAAAAGACAACTTTTTGAGTTGTCTTTTAAGTAGTAACGTGAAATATTACTTTTTGCAATCTTTCGGAGAACAAGTTCCCGAATCGTCATTACAGCAATGCGTAGAACATTTTTCAGTGCAGTTTTTCTTTGCATCAGTTTTTGATAAGTTCGCATAAGCGAAGATACTTCCAGCAGACAATACCAATGCTGCAAGAGTAAGGTACATTTTGTTTTTCATAATTTTAATTTTTAATGATTAATACTACTTAAGACGTACTAATCTAAAAATGATGCAGACTTTGATGATTTTTTTTCTAACAGCCTGAATTTTTATATATGAAGTTTCCAAAAATGATTTGGTGATATCAGCATTTTCCTCCGCTGCATGATTTTTTAGACGTAACATTCATAACATTTCCACGGCGGTCTAATTCAATACTGCAGCAATCCAGAAGCATTTCCTTTAATTTGGATCTGCCTCTCTGCACTCTAGATCGTATGGAAGGGTAGGCAAGGCTGTATTTTTCTGTTAAGTTTTTCTGTTTAATTCCATGGATTTCGCTATCCATGATAATATCCCGATAGTCTTCCGGCAGCCGCTCAATGAATTTCATTAGACAACAGTCCAGACTTTCTGAAGTATCAAAATCTGTTTCATGCATTATTTTTTGCATCATACATTCGGTCAGTTCTGATTTCTTATGATTGGAATTTTTTCGGTAATAGTCAATAATGGAATTTCTTGTGATCGTGAAAATCCAGCTTTTTAATTTGCTTTCTTCAGTCAGTGATCCTAAATTCTCGTTTATCTTAATAAAAACTTCCTGCAAAACATCAGATGCATCGCCCGTATCATTTATACGTGCCTTAATATATTTGCCCAAAATGATATAAAACTGATTGTGAATAGTATTTATTTCCAAACTCATAGTTTTTTTGTTCTGCTTTTGAAGAAAGCGGGATTAACAACAATTGATTTTGCCTCTGAAATTATTCCAGATAGGGGCTGTTTTTGGCATGCATAAGAAAACATGAAGAATCGCCATTACGATAGCTCCCGGTAAAAGATTTACAATTAACAAATTAAAGTAGCCTGGAGATTGATTGGTATTAGAAATCATTATTTCCCCATTTTGAAAAGTAAGTCTGATGGAGAGGTAAACCGCAATTGACGCAAAATGAAACCCATTTACGAATAAATGAACAATATATTCCCAGCGAGGAAGCCCTCCCATAAACTGCCTGCTGTCCTTTTCTATAAAAGCGTCATACCCAAGCACCAGTATGTCTAAAAGGACAATGGTTAAGCCTATTACAAAAGCCGTATGATTATTTTGTTTCAAGAATAAAAAATAAAGGATTGCCGGAAAGAAAACAGCTCTGAATGTATGGGTAATGTGCTCGGTTTTACTTTCTTCCCGATTGTGAAGCTGGTATTTGAAAATATGCAGATAGAAGCCATCATATAAGGCCAAGACCGCAAAAAGAACAAGAAAGAAGGATGAAATGATAATTGCTGTTTCCATTTTATTTTTAATTGATTATAAAAGCAAAACTATGGGGAAGCATAATTAAAACTAAGGACAAATGTCCTCTATTTTTGTGCTATCTCATTTCTTATTCTGCTCAAAGTCCTGCGGGTTATCCCTAGATAGCTTGCAATATCATTTACTGAAGCCTTGTTTACAACTGCGGGCTGTTCCTTAAGCATACGCATGTATTTTTCCTTTGCGCTTTCATTGCACAAAACACTTGCATACTGTTCCATTACCATGTACTGCCGCTCGGCAATTGTCCTTCCGATATTCTGCCAAAGAGGACTTTTTTGATAGAGAATCTGCAGGTCATTGTAACTGATTGTTATAAGTTCAGTATCTTCTACGGCCTGAATGGAAAGTTCCGAAGGCTGCTGTGAAATAAAGCTCTTGTAGGAAGTTGTCAAATTATTTTCTGAACAGAAGCACGAAGTCACTTCTTCGGATTTTTCATTTATATAGTAAGTTCTCAGCAGCCCCTTTTTAATAAAAGCCGCTTCATGTGAGATTTTACCAATTTGAGCAAAATAACTGTTTCGGGCTAATGTCCTTATTTTGAAATACGGACTGTAATTTTCAAATTCCTGATCGCTGATAGGAGCAATGCTCTTTAAAAACAAATTAAAGCTTTCCATTCATATCCTGTTTTTAGATTCATTTATTGACTCGAAGCCTGATTTAAATAAAATCTTTTTCTGAACCAGAATGCAAGGTTAACTAATGCGATAAGAGCAGGCACTTCTACCAGAGGACCAATAACTCCTGCGAAAGCCTGACCGCTGTTTATTCCAAACACGCCGATTGCTACGGCAATAGCAAGTTCAAAATTATTGCCGGTGGCTGTAAATGCTATAGATGTTGCCTTTGAATAGTCAGCTCCAAAATATTTGCCGATAAAGAAACTGATGACAAACATCAAAGTAAAGTATATGACAAGCGGTATTGCAATACGCACTACGTCCATAGGGATCTGAACAATAAGTTCCCCTTTCAGGCTGAACATTACAATAATTGTAAAGAGCAATGAAATAAGAGTAATCGGCGAGATAAAAGGCACATACTTAGTTTCGAACCATTCAGAACCTTTTAGGGCTATCAAAGCATAACGGCTTATGATTCCCAGTGCAAAAGGAATACCTAGATAGATACCGACGCTCTCGGCAATCTGCGCAATGCTGATATTGACTTCAAAACCATCATATCCAAAATAGGGAGGAAGGATGGTTATGAAAATGTAAGCGTATACACTGTAAAGGAGTACCTGAAAAATACTGTTAAGGGCGATAAGTCCTGCTGCATATTCACGGTTTCCATCGGCAAGATCGTTCCATACCACTACCATTGCGATACAACGTGCCAGACCGATCAGGATCACCCCAATCATGTATTCAGGATATCCGTTCAAAAACAGTAGCGCCAATAAAAACATTAAGACAGGTCCTACAATCCAATTCAGGAATAAAGATGCGCCCAAGACTTTAGTGTTTTTGAAAACCTGTCCCATCTGTTCGTATTTTACTTTTGCCAGAGGCGGATACATCATCAGGATAAGCCCTATTGCCAATGGAATGTTTGTTGTTCCGCTGGAGAAAGAATTGATGAAATCTCCGCTTGAAGGAATAAAGTATCCTACTGCCACTCCTATAGCCATGGCAAGGAAAATCCAAAGGGTCAAGAAGCGGTCAAGGAAGCTTAACTTTTTGCGTCCGACGACTGGTGCACAGTTATTTGCTGACATTTTATTTTTTTATTTGTGAGAATACGTAAAACATTTCAGTTCCAATCTGCAGGCTGCGCTCCAGGTAAGTTTCTTTCTGCTGAGGCGTTTCGTCAGAAATTTTTGGATCTTCAAAGGTAATCGGAATTCTTTTCTCTGCGCCTGCTATAAACGGGCATCCGCCGTCAGCCTGCGAGCAGGTCATTATTGCGGCAAATCCGCTTTCAGGATTGAAATCATCATCATAGGTTTTGGAAAAGCCTACGACTGGAAGCTCATCCGCTGAATATTTTATGGAATAAACCGGGTTTGATCCCTCTGAAAGCGTTTTGATGTTGAATCCTGAATCCTTCAAAGTCTCCGCTGCCATTGGGAAAAGGGCGGTAGCCTCTGTTCCTCCTGAATAGCATGATACGTTTTTGATGCCGTAATAGGCAGCCGCAGTCTGCGCCCAAACCTGCGATAAGTGGCTTCTTCTGGAATTATGCGTGCAGATTAGGTTTAGTCTGGTTTCCAGATTACTGTCCACTTTAGTCTGAATGAAGTCGATTAATGGCTGCAGTACTGCTTTGCGATCTTCGGAGATCTGCTTAAAATCAAATGATTTGACGGTATTCTCAATTTGTGGATATAACATACTTTTTTGGCTGTAAAGGGTTATTGATTATCTGTTTATTGATTAGCAGCATCCTCCGCCCGGAGTGCATGAATTAGCATTGTCAGTATTTAACTGAGATAATTTTACTTTAGGCTTGTCTGATGGAATACCGCACTGCTCCTGAGCAAGGCAGGCTGTCTGTTTGTTAAGTAGAGTGAAGTTTTTACCGTTAAAATCCAAATCGTATTTGCCGATAGTAGTGTTCTGGTACTCCACTTCAATTTCATGGTCTTCAATTCCCAATACTTTTTCTGAAAGCTCAATGATGTGGATCAGTTTCTGAGGTTTAAGCCTGTGCTCGTAGTCATTGGCATCCCAAAGCTGGAAGTTTACAACTGTTTCTTTTCTTACTGTTCCTCCGCAGTCGATGAAGTTTTTGGTAACCAAGCCTACTTCAGTTACGTGAAAATATTCCGGTACAAATGTGCCGTCCGGCAGTTCAAAATTTACAGCTTCTACTGTTTTAAGCACTTCTTTAATTTCTGAAAGTTTCATAATTTTTTATATTTAGTTAAACTATATTTTTATTAATTAATAACGGAGCTTCTTCTTTCAAGAAGCGCAGTATCTCTCCAGATACCATTTTGTTTTCCGATTTTCTCCCTTGTTCCAAGTATCCTGAAACCTGCTTTTTCATGGATACGGAGACTTGCCGTGTTCTCAGGAAAGATTCCTGCCTGAAGCGTCCAGATTCCTTCTGTTTCGCTCTGTCGGACAAGTTCATTTAAAAGGGTAAGCCCGACTCCTTTTCCTGAATGTGCTGGATCCACATATACGCTCACTTCTGCAACGCCTGCATAAACGCAGCGTGAAGAAACAGGGGTAAGGGCAGCCCAACCAATTACATTACCATCTTCCTGCATCACAACTCGGCAAGACTTAAGATGTGACTGATCCCAGTCTTCCCATGAAGGGGCGCTGGTCTGGAAAGTGGCATTGCCGGTATCTATTCCTTTTTGGTAGATTATTTTTACCTGATCCCAGTGTTTGTCTGAAAGTTTTCTGATTTCCATATTTTTATAGATTAACAGCATTCGCTTCTCTTCTTTGCCAAATGATCTGATATGTGCTGAAAGAAACCTTTTATCTTTTCAAGTCCAGGTTCATTGATGCAATAGCAGATGGAATTTCCTTCAATGTTTCCTTTTATCAGCCCTGCATTTTTCAATTCCTTCAAGTGTTGTGAAACTGTCGGCTGTGAAAGGGGAAGTTCGTTTACAATATCTCCGCAGATGCAGGCATCCACTTTTAATAAATATTCCATAATAGCGATACGCGCAGGATGGCCTAACGCTTTGGCTAGAACAGCCAGCTCATTCTGGCTTTCTGTAAAGTGATCTGTTTTTGTTGCTCCCATCGTTTTATATTTATATTGCAATATTACGATATAAAATTTAATTAAAGCAAATTTGAATATGAAAATTTTCTTAAATGTGTTTATTTTTTATTTTGACTTACTGCGCAAAATAACTGCGCAGCTGCTGAATATCTTTGAATCAAAATAATACCTAAATTTGATAATTACTTGGCATACAGGGTAAGACGCTTTTTAGCGTACCGAACTCTATTTAGGGTAATCGGAAAGCAGGTGTTATTCTTTGGTGGGATTTATACTAATCAAAAACAACTTTAAAAATGAAAATTCATTATCAAGGCGAGCTTCCCATGATTGAAACGGAGGCTTTTAAAAAATTTGAAAAAGAGTATGACAGCAATGCTGATTTTCTTGAAAATTTCTCAAATCTATTGAGCTTCAGCGGAAGAATAATTTCATTGATAACCGATAAAGAGCTTCTAAATGTCAGTGGCCATGTAATTGAGAATTCGGTACAGACGCTAAGAAGCATCAAATTGTGCTGTTCCATTGGGAGTTTTGCCGATGCCAATACTTTAGTAAGAAGATTAAGGGATGACCTGCTGCTTTATGTTTATACGCTGGCGGTTGTGAACCAAAGAAAACCTTTTACCCAAGATTCCCTTGATAATTTCAAAATGGATGATCTGGAGGCGTTTGTGGAAGGTTTTTCATCTTTGGAATTTAATCAGGTAATGACCGATGACGAAAAGGCTGTCGAGGCATGGCTGACCAACAAAGTTGTGGAAGCCCCTGCGGGAGTGAGGGGAAAATTAAGTTTTAAGAATTACATGAATGTCCTTGAACAGAATGAGAATATCAAGGAGGTGCTGACAGGTTATAACCTTCAGGGCTACTGGAAGGTTTTGACAGGGAAGCTTAATAATTATGTCCACAATAATGGAAGGCAGTTCTCCCAGCATAATCTGATACGATCAAGCAATGCACAGTTGGATATTTATCTTGGAAATGTCAATACAAGGATTTCGTATATATTAACCTTTTTTCTAATTACGATTTCGATGGTGGAATCCGCCCTATTGTGTTCTGGGGATATTGAAGACTATCTTGATATGGGAATGGACCCTCCGGAGGACTGCCAGTACGAAATCGCTCCTTTTATACAGGAATACATCGATAATAAAGTTTCGGGAATGCACCCTGAGCTAAAGCAGTTCCTGAAAGACAACAACAATCATGGAATGAAGATAGAATAAGGTGATGGATAATTTTAAGGTCAGAAGGATTATAAGCGGAAAAACCGAAGGAACTTCGGTTTTTCCGCTTTCAGGCTTTTTTCTGATTTTATAAATCTGTTTTAACTTTTTAAGATACAAAAAGATATGATTTATAGTTTTGTAATCATCCCTTTTTCTTTTTATCATTTTTTTCTAAAAAATGTTGTATTTGTATATTAGCCACCTTCCGAAGAAAATATAATATTTCTTCGGCAAGCTCAACTGTTACATTCATTCCTTCTTTTTTAAGCATTCTTTGTGCCTTTTCCGGAGAAATTTTCCCCTTGTATTGCTCATCTCTATAATTCATAATTTAGTTTTCTTATGTTAAATTATTCTTAATGTAAAGATAAGTTGAATGTTTTTGTAACTGTAAATCAGTGTGTTAAGTTTGGTTTAAATCCTGAGTAGTCACCTCAACAGGATGTCTAAACCGTCTACTAAAGTAAGTTAAAACGTGTTAAAACATGGTAAAAAGCATAAAAAAAACGTTAAAACATAGGTTTTAACGTTTTTTTAGTAGTGACCTCGACTGGATTCAAACCAGTAACCTTCTGAGCCGTAATCAGATGCGCTATTCAGTTGCGCCACGAGGCCTTTTTGTTATCAATTAGCTAATTTTTTGTAGCTTTGTTGATTGCTTATTGCGGGTGCAAAGATAGACATAAAAGTGACATATACAAGCAAAAAATAACAGAAAATTTAAAAAAAATGAAGATAGAAAATTATATACGTGATATTCAGGGGTTTCCAAAAGAAGGAATTTTGTTTAAAGATATCACACCTTTGCTAATTAACCCTGAAGCACGAACAAATTGCTTAAGAATTTTGGTAAACTCTTTAGAAAACCAAAAAATAGATAAGGTTGTCGGTGCAGAATCACGTGGTTTTTTCTTCGGAATGCTGCTTGCTCAAGAATTAAATGCTGGATTTGTTCCAGTAAGGAAACCCAAAAAGCTTCCGTTTGATACAATTTCGGCTTCCTACGAGTTAGAATATGGAACTGATAGCTTGGAAATGCATACAGATGCCATCAAAAAAGGAGATCGTGTTTTAATTCATGACGATGTATTGGCTACGGGAGGAACAGCTAAAGCAGTTTGTGAACTGGTTGAGAAACTAGGCGGCGAAATCGTGCAGTGCAATTTCCTGATGGAATTGACTTTTCTTAACGGAAGAGAAAAAATTGCGCCATATCCTGTTTTTGCGGCCCTAACGTATTAAACAAAAACAATTTTATGCTTAATGGCATAAAGCACCAGTCCGATTCGGGTTTTTATTTCCAATTTATCAAAAAGCGATTCTCTATAGCCGTCAATGGTTTTAGGACTCAAACACATTTCTGATGCAATTTCTTTATACGTCATTTCAGTGCAGGCATGTTTAATAAAAACAATCTCTTTTTCTTTTAGACAGATCTTTTTGTTATCGCTGTTAACTTTATTAATCAGCATTCCAGAAACGAGTTCGGTAAAATAAAAACCCTTTTCGATGACGCATTCAATTGCTTCTTTGAATATCTCAGGCGAAGTATCTTTCAGCAGGTAGCCTTTTGCTCCATTTGTAATCATTTTAATTATAATTTCTTCGTCGTCATTGACAGATAAAGCAATTACTTTTAGATTAGGCTTGTTGTCTTTAAGCCATTGCATAGTGCTTAGGCCATCAAGGACTGGCATATTGACATCCAACAGAACAAGATCGGTTTCATTGGAATTATTTTCTTCAAGAAAGTCTATAAAAACTTTTCCGTTTTCAAAACGTTCTATAACTTCATAATCGCCAAAACTTTTAATCAGCAATTCAAGAGACTGGGAAAAAAGTAAGTGATCGTCTACAATTATTATTTTTCTTTTAGAGTTAGTTTTCATGGTTTAGGGGTAAAGGATATTCGATAGTTACACTGGTTCCGGTGTTGTCTGAGTTTAGAATTAATTCGGCGCCAATAAGTTTGGCTCTTAATTTCATGTTGTTTAATCCGATTCCTGAATTTGACTTTTCGAGGTCATATCCAATTCCGAAGTCTTTTAGTTTCAACGTAAAAAGAGAATCAGTTGTTTCGATATGAACATCAAATAAATCACTTCTAGAGTGTTTTAAGCTGTTATGGAGAGCTTCTTGGAAAATTCTATAAATAATGAGTTCATGCTCTTTGTTTATTGTGGGAACTGCTCCAATTTGGTTAAAATTGAATTTAATTTTTTTGAGCTTTTTAATCCGTTCCAAATCCTGCTGAATAGCTTCGAGAAAGTTGTTTTGAAGTAGATTGTCTTTGTTTATAATTCTAGAAAGAATTCGTAATTCGTCTAAAGATTTTGCGAGGAGCGTTTTTAAATCTTTAAGTTCGTTCATTTGGACATCCTTGCTGCTAATACAGATATTAAGCTGCATAATAGCAACCGAAATAATCTGTCCAATATTGTCGTGTAGTTCCTTACTGATTTCGCATAAAGTTTGATCCTTAATCTCAATCCTTGTTTTGACCAATTCGGATTGGAAATACAAATCAGCTTCCATTTTTTCTACTAAAAACTTATTTTTTTTCTTTAAAAAATAGAAGAAAATAACGAGCAAAATAACGATCAGGGTAAAGAAAACAATACCCAGGGAAATAACTAATAGTTGTATTTCTTTTCGCTCCATATAAATCCGATTATAAAACAGCTATGCGCCAGAAAATTTAAAATAAAGACGACTAAACTAAAAATAGAATCGTCTTGTTTTATTAAAAACCAATTAATAGCCAGCATAAAAGGTGTAAAAGGAACGTGAAAAACGAGTATGCCTAGAATGTACCAGAAAAAAACTGATTTTTTAAAATTCAATATTTTTTCTGAGTTGAATATCTCGATCAGGTATAGGCAGGATAATATTAAAACTAATAATACACCAATTGCAAAACTATAGGTAAAAGAACGGTTAATGTCTTCTTTGAAATATAAAATATTTAAGAAAAAGGAAACAATAAACAGAATTAAAAAAAGAACAGCCGAAATTCTGTGATCTTTTTTAGTAAGTAGGGCTCTTAGAAGTAAAATATAGGCAGAGAGGCTGGCAAACATGTAGAAATTATAAACGTGAAAATTCAGCAAACCCGTCCATTGGGTAAAATAATAGCCTACAATTTCTATTACAACAGAAAACCAGATTAAAAGTACTAAAAATTTAGCTTTATTGCTAGGAAGTTTTGGCAGTGCAAACAAACCAATAGTTCCTGACAATAAAGCCAAATAAATGATATAAGATCTTAAAAATTCGAACATACTTTTTTAGTAAATTAGGCTTGGTGGTCTTCCAATGTTTCCATAATTCATTGGTTCAATGTCTTGTAGATCTGAAGAGGCTTCTCTCATTAAAGCAAGACTTTGGACCTGTGTATTGTTTTCTGCCTTTTTGCCCGTTGGAACCAAAAATAAAGTAGTCATTCCTGCTTTTTCTCCATGTTTTTCATCCTCGGGATAAACTCCAAAATAAAAACGGATTCCGTCAACATTGTAACCGTCTTTTGCGCCATTTGTTTTGATATAATGAATATAGTTTTCTAATTCTTCTAGAGAATACCAAATGGCATTGGCATCTTCTTTTTCTTCTTGTCCAGCTCTAAGAGAAGCTCTTTTATTATTGTAATTTGCATTTAATTGTTTGGCAAATTCTTTTGTGATCAATTGACTAGGTTTTGCGGGTGGATTTTTCATAGTTTTTTATTGTTAATTGGTTTAAATGTTTAGTTAACAGTTTTTTGAGTTTGTTTACAGGACAAAATTATTTGAAACAGAAAATTTCGACAAGGGGAAATATACCCTTTTTTGTTTAGTAAAATTATCTAAAAAATCGGGTTAAAGTACTGTTGTAGAATATTTTATAAAAATATAATTTTACATCGCCGGTTTTGAGATAAAAAAACAGACCTTTAAAAGGTTGTTTATTAAATGAGTATTTTCTTGAGATTATAATCCAACCAATATCAGTTCTAAGTTTAGTTAGATTGTTTTGCAGTCAATATCTAAATTCCCGACCCTTATATTGTTCAGTTTTATTGTAAAAAGTACTACGAACAATAATACTCTGATTTCTACAAAGTCAATTGTTTTGACAAAGCGATGTCCTTGATTTCTTCAAGCATCAAGTAAAACCAAAAATAAAAACAATGAGAACCATAAAAGCAGGTACAAAATCTCCTGAAGTTTATTACTTAAATGAGCTTTTGGCAAAATTAAAATATAGTGTAATTGTTTCCGATTATTTCGGAAAAGAAACAGATAAAGCAATCAAGGATTTTCAGTTAAAAAACAGTCTTGTGGTTGATGGAGTAGTTGGGCTAAAAACTTGGTCGACACTTTTAGAAAAAAGCAAAAATGGTTTGTCGACAAGTAGCAAGTTACTATCTGAACAGGATTTAATTAATTTTTCGAATCAGTTTAAATTAGAACTTGCAGTTGTAAAAGCGGTTAACGAAGTTGAAAGTAACGGAAAAGGTTTTTTAATTGACGGACGCCCAAAAATTTTATTTGAAGGACATGTTTTTTGGAATGAACTGAAGAAAAGAAACATCGATCCGAAGAGTTATGTGAATGCAAATACACAGGATATTTTGTTTGAAAATTATACTAAGAAATACTACGTTGGCGGAACAGCCGAATATGTACGCTTAGAAAAGGCAAAAAAGCTTGGCTCAGACAAAAAAATAGCCGATGCGGCAAATTGTTCAGCTTCTTGGGGACTTTTTCAAATTATGGGCTTTAATGCAGTTTCTATAGGGTATAGCAGTATTGATGAGTTTGTAGATAAAATGAATAGGAATGAAGGAGAACATCTCAAGGCTTTTGGACGATTTCTTGAGAAGAATAATTTGATCGGATTGCTGCGAAGCAAGAATTGGGTTTCGTTTGCTTTAAAGTACAACGGACCAGCTTATAAAACCAATAAATACGATGAAAAGCTGATGAGAGCGTATCAGAAATATGCTTAAGAATTAATAATTAAAAATTGATAATTAAAAATTGATAATTATTAAGATTAAACCTTTGCGAATCTTTGCGTAAATCTTAGCGCTCTTTGCGGTAAAACTACGCTCAAAGTATATCAACTTGAAACCTGAAACTTGAAACCTGAAACCTGAAACAAAAAATAAACCCGACAAATCTTAGACCTGTCGGGTTTTATATTTTAGAATTTGAAAGAATCTATCTTAAACTTGCTCCAAGCTCAGTTTCAAATGTCTGTTGCAATTTAGACATGATTTTGTCGATTTGAGCGTCAGTTAAAGTTTTCGTATTGTCTTGAATTGTAAAACTCAAAGCATACGATTTTTTTCCTTTCGGTAATTTGTCGCCTTGATAAACATCGAATAAATTAACGTCTTTTAAAAGCGTTTTCTCTGTCTGTTTAGCTAGATTGAAAATGCTTTCATAAGTTGTGCTTTCGTCAATCAATAAGGCTAAATCTCTACGTACTTCTGGATATTTAGGAATTTCAGTATACTTAATTTTTCCTGTAATGATTTTTAGAACCAAATCCCAATTAAAATCTGCATAATAAACATCTTGTTTAATACCGAAATGTTTTAAAATAGGTTTTTTAATAACACCCATTTCAACCAAAATATCATTATTGTAAGTAATTGCAGTTCCCTCAGAATAAATATCTGATTGAACAGGTGCGTTTGAAATTTTTTCAATTCCTAAACGAGATAAAATCGCCTTTACATATCCTTTCAACAAGAAGAAATCTGTTGTTTTCTGTGGACTTGTCCAGCTTTCTTTGTTTCTGTTTCCAGAAACCAGTAAAGAAAGGTGTTTGTGCTCTTCGTATCCGTTTAAATACTTATGATAGGTTTTTCCGAATTCAAATAATTTCAAATCCGAATTTTTTCTATTAATGTTGTATGAAACTGCTTCTAAACCAGAAAACAATAAAGACTGGCGAAGTGTCGCTAAGTCGCTACTCAACGGATTCAGCATGGAAACATTGTGTTCTTCTTTTAATGAAGCAGATAATTTCGCGTAAGCTGCAGTTGTCAATGAATTAGCCATCATTTCGTGAAAGCCTTGAGAATTCAATTGAGAAGCAATTACATTCTGTACCTTATAATCTTCTGTTCTTGGCGAATTGGCTACAGTAGCATTAAATTTTTTAGAGAAGTTAATATTGTTGTATCCGTAAACTCTCAAGATTTCCTCGATTACATCAATTTCACGTTGAACATCTACACGATATGCAGGAATTGTTAAACCTAAACCAGTATCAGAAACACTGTTTACTTTAATATCTAAAGAAACCAAGATTTTTTTGATGGTATCTTTTGGAATTTCCTGCCCGATGATTTTAGAAACATGGCTGAAATTCAATAAAACAGAGAAATCTTCCACTTTTTTAGGATATACTTCGACAACATCAGAAGTGATTTTTCCGCCAGCAACTTCTTGAATTAGAAGCGCTGCACGTTTTAAAGCATATTCTGTAATAGTTGGGTCAATTCCTCTTTCAAATCTAAAAGAAGCGTCAGTACTTAATTGATGTCTTTTTGCCGTTTTACGAATGCTTACAGGGTCAAAATAAGCACTTTCTAAGAAAATAGATGTTGTGCCTTCAGTAACTCCAGATTTTTTACCTCCGAAAACTCCAGCAATACATAATGGACCTTTTTCGTCACAAATCATTAAATCTTCTTTATGAAGCGTTCTTTCAACATCGTCAAGAGTAACAAACTTAGTTCCTTCAGCAACTGTTTTTACAATTATTTTTCCATTGATTTTGGCAGCGTCAAAAGCGTGTAAAGGCTGTCCTAATTCATGAAGAACATAATTCGTAACGTCAACAATATTATTTTTTGGAGTTAATCCAATAGCTTTTAAACGGTCTTGTAGCCAGCTTGGAGATTCATGTACAGAAATTCCAGAAATAGTTACACCGCAATATCTCGGAGCTAAATGATTATCCTCAACATTTACGTCAATTTTCAGCGTACGCATGTCAACTCTAAAATTGCTTACAGAAGGTGTAATCAATTCTACGTTTACACCACGTTGCAGCATTCCCGCTCTCAAATCACGCGCAGTTCCAAAATGGCTCATCGCATCGGCACGGTTAGGCGTCAATCCTATTTCGAAAACTTCATCATTTGCAATTTGGAAAACTTCAGAAGCAGGAGTTCCAGGAACCAAATCTTCAGCCAAAACCATAATTCCGTCATGGCTAGTTCCTAAACCTAATTCATCTTCAGCACAGATCATTCCGTGGCTTTCCTGTCCACGGATTTTTCCTTTTTTAATGGTAAATTCTGCACCATCTTTATCGTATAAAACGGTTCCAATAGTAGCAACTGGCACTTTTTGTCCTGCAGCCACGTTTGCAGCGCCACACACAATTTGTACGGGAGCTTCTAAACCAATATTAACTGTAGTAACTTTCAATCTATCAGCATCAGGGTGTTTTTCGCAAGTTAGAACGTGTCCAACAACAACGCCTGCCAAACCTCCTTTAATAGACTCGTATTTTTCGACAACTTCAACTTCTAAACCTAAATCTGTTAGTAATTCAGAAGTCTGCTCAGATGTCCAATCTGTTTTAATAAATTGTTTTAACCAGTTGTAAGATATTTTCATTGTAGTTCTTTAATTCTTTGTATGAGGTTACAAATATAAGGATTGCGCGTTGGAGTAGGAAAAAATTGAGTAGTTTTTTCTAGTTGTTTTTAATTGACCGAAAAATGCTGCTAACTAATTATTTAGCAATTTATGGATTAATATTTTGCTAAATGATTAGTATAAAAGATTAAAAAATCTGAATGTGTAATTTTTGTGCTACAAGATGAATGAATAATGCTATTCTTTTTCTTTTTATGAAACTAAATTTGGAGTAATTCAAAAAAAGAATATTATGAGTACCGCAGTAAAAAGACCTGAATTTAAGGCAAAATACGATAACTATATTGGTGGAAAATTTGTAGCGCCAATTACAGGAGAATACTTTGATGTAGTTTCTCCTATTGATGGAAAAGTATTTACAAAAGCAGCGCATTCTGGTAAAGAAGACTTAGAATTGGCTGTTGATACTGCTTATGAAGCATTTAAAACTTGGGGAAAAACTTCTGTAACTGAAAGGAGTATTTTATTAAATAAGATTGCACAAAAAATTGAAGACAATTTAGAATATATTGCAGCAGTTGAAACGGTAGACAACGGAAAACCAATCCGCGAAACACTTGCGGCAGATATTCCGTTAGCTATTGATCACTTTAGATATTTTGCTGGTGTAATTCGTGCAGAAGAAAGTGCAATTTCTGAACTGGATTCGCAAACGGTTTCAATCGCTTTGAGCGAACCTCTTGGTGTTGTGGCTCAGATTATTCCGTGGAATTTCCCAATTTTAATGGCAGTCTGGAAAATTGCTCCAGCTCTTGCGGCAGGAAATGCAATTGTCTTGAAACCAGCAGAAAGCACGCCAGTTTCTATAATGGTTTTAATGGAATTAATTGGTGATATTCTTCCTCCTGGAGTTCTGAATATTGTAAACGGATTTGGTGCTGAATTAGGACGTCCGTTAGTAACTAATAAAAAAGTAGCAAAAGCTGCATTTACGGGATCTACCACTACAGGACGTTTAGTAATGCAGTATGCAACAGAAAATATTATTCCGGTAACATTAGAATTGGGGGGTAAATCTCCAAATATTTTCTTCCCTTCTGTAGCAGATCATGACGATGATTTTTTTGACAAAGCTGTAGAAGGTGCGGTATTATTTGCTTTAAATCAAGGCGAAATCTGTACTTGTCCTTCTAGATTATTAATTCACGAAGATATTTACGACAAGTTTATCAAAAAAGTAATCGAAAGAACTGAAGCAATTATTGCTGGAAATCCGTTAGATAAATCAACTATGATTGGCGCTCAGACTTCGATTGTTCAGAAAGAAAAAATCATGTCCTATATCAAACTAGGAAAAGAAGAAGGTGCAGAATTGCTGACAGGAGGTGATGAAAATAAATTGGGCGGAGATTTAGAAGGCGGTTATTATATTAAACCAACGCTGTTTAAAGGTCACAACAAAATGAGAATTTTCCAAGAAGAGATTTTCGGGCCTGTTTTAGCGGTTACCACTTTCAAAACTACTGAAGAAGCTATCGAAATTGCCAATGATACCATGTACGGATTAGGTGCAGGTGTTTGGACGCGTGATGCACACGAAATTTATCAGGTTCCTAGAGCTATTCAGTCAGGTCGTGTTTGGATTAATCAATATCATTCTTATCCTGCTGGTGCTCCGTTTGGAGGCTACAAACAATCTGGAATTGGTCGTGAAAACCATAAAATGATGCTGAGCCAGTATCGCCAAACCAAAAACATGCTGATTTCTTACGATAAAAAGAAATTAGGATTCTTTTAAAGAGAATATAAACTTGAGAATAGAAAACCTATTGGGCTTTCTATTCTCTTAAAAATAATAGAATTATGCTTCCAAAAACAATGAAAGCTGCGGTCGTTAGAGAATTTGGTTCTCTTCTGCAAATTGAAGAAGTCGAAGTAAAACGCCCAGGTAGAAATGAAATTCTTGTAAAAGTAATTGCAAGCGGAGTGTGCCACACCGATTTACATGCTGTAGAAGGCGATTGGCCGGTTAAACCTAAAATGCCTTTAATCCCTGGACATGAAGCTGTTGGCTATGTTGTGGCAGTTGGGCAAGATGTAAAAAACGTAAAAGAGGGAGATGCTGTTGGCGTACCATGGCTGTATAGCGCTTGCGGTGGCTGTGATCACTGCATTACAGGATGGGAAACCTTATGCGAAAGCCAGCAGAATGGTGGTTACAGCGTAGATGGCGGATTTGCAGAATATGTAATAGCAGATGCCAGATATGTTGGTATTTTGCCTTCTAATGTGAATTTTATCGAAATGGCTCCGATTTTATGTGCTGGCGTTACAGTTTATAAAGGGTTAAAAGAAACTGAGGTAAAACCTGGCGAATGGGTAGCAATTTCTGGAATTGGAGGTTTAGGGCACGTTGCTGTGCAATATGCAAAAGCTATGGGAATGAATGTGGCCGCAATTGATATTGGAGATGATAAATTGGAACTGGCAAAAAAAATAGGCGCCGATTTGGTGGTGAATGCAAAAAATCAAAATCCTGGAGAATTCTTAAAGAAAGAAGTCGGTGGAATGCATGGGGCGTTGGTTACCGCAGTTTCTCCAATTGCTTTCAAGCAAGGGCTTGAAACGTTGAGAAGAAAAGGTACAATGGCATTAAACGGACTTCCTCCAGGCAATTTTGATTTGTCTATTTTCGATACTGTTTTAAATAGAATCACCATTAGAGGTTCTATTGTTGGAACTCGAAAAGATATGAAAGAAGCAATTGAATTTGCCGTTGACGGAAAAGTCAAAGCTACAGTAACACCTACAAAGCTAGAAGACATCAACAATGTTTTTGACAAGATGAAAAAAGGTGAAATTGAAGGTAGAGTTGTGCTTGATATAGCGCAATCATAAATAGTTGGTTTATGTTGAAGCAGTAAATTCTTAATTGAATTTGCTGCTTTTTTTAATTTTGAAAGGGATGATTAAACGAATTGATGCCACAGAAAAAGCCATTGAACTGATTAAAGTTTTAAAAGAAAAACACGGCGACCTAATGTTTTATCAAGCAGGCGGATGCTGTGAGGGCACTCAACCGCAATGTTTTGAAAAAGGCGGTTATTATCAGCGAACTGGGGATGTTTGCATTGGAACTGTTGAAGATACCGAATTTTGGGTCGATAAAGATTTATTTGAATACTGGAAACATGCTCATTTTACTTTGACAGTAATTGACGCATTTGGTGTAGGAGGTTTTTCATTAGAAACTCCGCTAAAAAAGACTTTTCAAATCGAATACCGCATTTTCACACCAGAAGAAGAGCTAAATTTAGAATCAGTAACTTTTTATTAAGGAACAAAGGTTCAGAGTTACAAAGTGACAAAGGCTTTCAAAACTTTGAACCTATGTACCTTTGCCTCTTTAAACCTAATTTACATAAAGTAACTGATACTGTTTTGGCGTGATCCCTTCATGTTTTTTAAATAATCGGATAAAGTAATTGGCATCTTCAAAGCCAGCCAAATAACAAACTTCGTTGATTTGCAATGTTGGATTTTTCAGAAGATTTTTGGCGCATTTTATTTTCTCATTCAAAATATATTCAATCGGACTCATTCCAAGTTCACGCTTAAAGAAGCGATAGAAAGAAGTAGTGCTCATGCAAGCTTTTTCGCTCAATGATTTTAAGCTTATATCTTCTTTCAGATTTTGTTTGATGTATTCTGTAACTTCTTTTATGGGATTATTGGCATCTAGATATCTTCCTTCGTCAATAGATTTTACGGTTTGTGTCTGAATAATTCTAATTAGCAATTCTTTCAATGTCAAATCGGCAAAAATATCTTTAGTAATCGACGTGCTCATGCATTCCTTTATGAGTTTGTTGATAGTGGCAGCCATTTCAATGTTGTTGTAAAAGAAATAATTCTGATAGTTTAACTGCCAATACATATTGCTTCCTTCTTTAGGGTACTGCTCATTTAAGAAGTTTAATATTTCAGCAATCTTATCTTGATCAATTGCCAATGCTAAGCACTGTGTAGGATTGCTTTTTGAAGCTTCAGGAAAATCAATTTTCATTTCTACATTTGACGGAACAATAACTGTTTCACCTGGAAGATAAACAAATTCAGGATCATCAAAAAGATGCATGATTTTCTTGCCCCTCAGCATACTGGTGACCACCAAATCATTAAATTTCAAAGGAACTTTATGAGTCGATTCGTAGGTTTCAAATAGATTTAATTCGCAATTATTAAGATTGTATATGGTTCTGTTTTCTACAAGAGTTTTTAATGATTTCTCTTGCGATAATTGAAGCGGATTAACTAAAAATCGTTGATTGTTCATTAAATTTATTTTTTGGTGAAGACTCTAAATTTAATGAAAATAAAAATATAAACGGCAGATTTAACGTTTTGTTAAATCAGTTCTTCCACATGTTTTTTAATATTTTCAGCTATTTTTCTTGTTGGAAGATCATTTTCGTCATTTCCAAACGGATCTTCGATTTCTTCAGCAATTAGCTCTAAGCTAGCCAACACATAAAATATGAAGACCACTACAGGAGCTACCAGATAACCTAAACTTACAGAATATCCAAAAGGAAGCGTCATCGTGTAAAAGAAGATAAATTTCTTTATAAAAGCGCTGTAAGAGTAGGGAATAGGCGTATTTTTGATACGCTCGCATGCCCCACATATATCTGTAAAGGCAACTAGTTCGTCATTTAGGGTAATAAGCTGGTCACCAGTAATTTTTCCTGCATCATACAAATCATTGATTTTATGATACATTATTCTTTTCAACTGATTTGGTTTGTGTTTATGATGATCAATTTCCAAATCAACATCTTCAAAAAGCTGTTTGCTGGTTTCTTCGTCTTTTAAATGGATATTCAGAATATCAGCATACATGGGAATGTATTTTCTAAAAAATTTTCTATCATTTTCATCTTTTAAAATAGCAGAAAGTTTTATAGCAAGATTACGGCTGTTATTTACAAGTCCGCCCCAAAGTTTTCGGCCTTCCCACCATCTATCATAAGCCGTATTGGTTCTAAAAACAAGCAAAAGCGAAATAACGAATCCAAGCATTCCGTGCATCATTGGAATGTTATGGATGTAATCGTTTTTGGTTACTTTAAAATATTGAAGTTCGAGATAACATACTATGGTTGCATAGATTCCAATCGCAATCATAATCGTAAACAGTTTTCGAACAGTATCCGATTTATGAAAATGAAAAATAAACGTAAACCAGTCTTTGGTATTGTATGTGATCATTGAAGCGTGTTTTGAAACAAATTTAAAGTAAAAATCACCTTTTGAACGTAAAATGGAAAAAAATATTTCAACAAATGGAAACATAATTCGACTAACGATTAAAGGCGTTTCACTTACATAAATACATATAGCTATGTTTTTTAAAGTAAGTGAAACGCCTTTTTTTAAAGTTCTAAGATTATGTTTCTATGTGTTGAAATTATTTACAGGTAAGTGAATTAAAAATTAATATTACCTGCTAATTCTTTTAGAGCGATTTCAGATAGTTTTGCTTCGTACTGTGCGTTGCTGTAGCGTACTTTTGCATTAACATAATTTAACTGAGCCGTTCTAAAATCAAGTGTTGTAATGGTTCCAATTTTGAATTTATCCAACGTGATTTCTAAGTTCTGTCTTGCAATAGCTTCGTTATTTTCTTCTAAATCAATTAGCTCTAGATTGGTTAAATACGTTTGAAAAGCGGTGCTTAATTGTGTATTTAGAATCGTGTTTTGCTGTTCTATAGCAATCTGCGAATTTTCAATCTGTAGTTTGGCTACTTTTTCATTGCGATGCTGATTGAAACCATCAAATATGTTCATAGAAGCATTAAAGCCATAATTTAAACCTCTTGAAGAAGTCTCACTGGTAAAACCTAAACTAGATTGGCTTTCAGAGAAATTATATCCTGAAGTCAGTCTTAAAGTTGGGTAGCGGTCTGCTTTTACCTGTTTCAATTGTAATTCGGCTATGCGCTTATTGATAATTTGCGTTTCTAGACCTGGATTTTGTTTTTGAGCTAAATCCATTAAATCTGCCAAAACCAATTTATTGTCCACTTTTACTTCGTCTGTAACCTTGAAATCAATTTTTGGATCGCGTGCTAAGTATTGGTTCAATAAAATTTTGCCATTAGCATAAGATTCCTTTTGTCTTAACAAAGCCACCTGATCTGAGTTTAAATCGACCTGTGCGTTTAAAACCTCCAATTTTGAAGCTTTTCCAATACTGAAACGGTTTTTAGCCAAAGTTAAACGCTGATTCGAAATTACGATTGTTGTATCTAATGCGGCCAATTGCTGCTGTTGTAAAACTAAATCGTAATACGCAGAATTTACTTGAGCAATTTTAAGCAAAATTGTTCTTTTAAGTTCTGCATCGCCCAATTTTTGAAGCTCCTTTAACTGATCCAGTTTAGCAAACATTTTCATTCCGTCAAAAACAGTCCAGCCTAAACTTACGCCATAAGTTAAACTGTTGTTTTTAGCATTATCTAGCGAAGTAGATGTTCCATCTTGTCTTACTTGCGTAGAATTTGTAATGCTGTTGTTGTCGGTAATATTTGCCGTTGCTGTAGGCAGCATTCCTGCATTTCCAATAGTAACGTTTGTTTCGTTTATTTTGGAATTGTTTTTAGCAATTTTAATCTCAAAATTATTCTCCAAAGCTATGCTCATAGCTTGTTCAATAGTAAGGACTTCCTGTGCTTTTGTCTGAATTGCACAAAAAAGCAGGATAAGTACTGTACAGTATATTTTTTTGATATTCATATTCGTTTTCTTTAACCAAACATTATGTTTTGGTTTCTATTTAATGCTTTCTCTTTCGTATTCTTCGATATGATCAAATTCTGGATAATGCTTTCTTGCTCTTGACCACATAAAATATATTGCAGGAATTACAAAAAGCGTTAAGGCCAATGAAAATATAGTTCCTCCCACAATTACAACTCCCATACCAATTCTACTTGTTGATGCAGCACCAAGTGACATTGCAATTGGAAGCGCTCCTAAAGCAATGGCTAAACTCGTCATTAAAATTGGGCGTAAACGCGCTTCTGAAGCTTCTAAAATAGCTTCTAGTTTAGGTTTGCCCTGTTCTCGCAACTGATTGGCAAATTCTACAATCAAAATACCGTTTTTGGTTACCAGACCAATCAGCATTACAGTACCAATCTGGCTGAAAATATTCCATGTTTGGTTGAATAGCCATAATGAGAATAAAGCTCCGGCAACCGCCATTGGAACCGTTAAAATGATAATAAACGGATCAATAAAACTTTCAAATTGTGCAGCAAGAATCAAGAAGATTAATAATAAAGCCAATCCGAACGCGAAAGAAGTGTTAGAGCTACTTTCTACGAAATCTCGTGATTCTCCACTTAAATCGGTTGTAAAACTTTCATCTAAGACTTTTGCTTTAATTCTATCCATTTCCTGAATACCATCGCTGATACTTTTTCCTGGAGCTAAACCGGCAGAAACTGTTGCAGACATATATCGGTTGTTGTGGAATAATTGCGGAGGATTACTTTGCTCATAAACTTTCACTACGTTATCCATCTGAATCAATTCTCCTTTTCTGTTCTTTACAAACATAGAAGTCAAGTCCAGAGGTTTAGATCTGTCTTTTTGGTCAAATTGCCCAATTACTTGATATTGTTTTCCATTTTTAATGAAATATCCAAAACGTTGTCCGCTTAAAGAAAGCTGTAAAGTTTGTGCAATATCTAGAATCGAGATTCCTAAACTTTCTGCTTTTTCACGGTCAATTGTAACATTGATTTCAGGTTTATTGAATTTCAAGTTTACATCTGTCGTAGAAAACACATCACTTTTATTTACCTCATTCATAAAAAGAGGAATTTTTTCTCTTAATCTATCAAAATTAGGAGCTTGAATGATATATTGAATCGGTAAACCTCCACGTCTGTTTACTGCAATTGTAGGCTGTTGAATTACAGCAGTTTTAGCATCTGGATAATTTTTCGTCCATTTTGTTAATTTATCTGCAATTTCTTTTTGAGATACAGTTCTTTCGTCAGGTTCTTTTAATGAAAGCCTTATAAAACCTGTATTGGTTGCCGAAGCTCCAAAACCTGGTGCAGTAATAACCAAACTTACTTTTTTCTCAGGAATAGAATCGTCTACTAATTTTGAAATTTCCTGCATAAAACGGTCTGTATACTCGTATGAAGATCCTTCAGGAGTTGTCATACGCATGGTAATAGAACTTCTGTCATCATAAGGAGCTGTTTCTTTTGGAAGAATAGTAAAGAAAAGATAAATCAATCCGAAACAAGCAATAAGAATAGGGAAGCTGATCCATTTTCTTTCCATAAATTTTGAAAGTGCTTCAGCATAACTGCTGTTCATTTTTTCAAAAAACGGTTCTGTTTTAATATAGAATTTTGATTTTTTCTGTTCTCCGCCTTTCATTAAATAAGCGTTCAGCATTGGAGTTAAAGTCAGCGAAACGAATGCTGAGATTAATACGGCTGCACCAATTACAACTCCAAATTCCCTAAATAATCGTCCGACGAAACCTTCAAGGAAGATTACAGGTAAAAATACCGCTGCCAATGTTACCGAGATCGAAATTACGGCGTAAAAAATCTCATTAGAACCTTTAATAGCGGCTTCAATTGGCGACATTCCTTCTTCAACTTTTTTGAAGATATTTTCGGTTACAACAATACCATCATCTACCACAAGCCCTGTAGCCAGTACAATTGCCAATAATGTTAATACGTTGATTGAGAATCCGAATAACCACATAATAAAGAATGTAGCAATTAAGGAAACAGGAATATCAATTAAAGGCCTAAAAGCAATTGCCCAGTCTCTAAAGAATAAATAGATAATAATGATTACTAGGATTACTGATATTCCTAATGTCTCAGCAACTTCTAATACTGATTTTTTTACGAAAATCGTATTATCAAGCGCAATATTTAATTTGATGTCTTTTGGAAGATCTTTTTTTAAGGCTTCATATTTTTTATAAAACTCTTTCGAAATATCTAGATAGTTTGCTCCTGGCATTGGCACAATTGCTAAACCAATCATTGGCAGACCAGACTGGCTTAATTTGGTTTCGATATTTTCAGGGCCTAATTCAGCACCTCCGACATCACTTAAACGAACAATCTTATCTCCGTCTGTTCGAATAATAATATTGTTGAACTCTTCTGCTTTAGAAAGATTTCCGATAGTTTTTACTGTAAGTTCGGTATTGTTACCTGTTAATTTTCCTGATGGAAGTTCAACATTCTGTGAATTTAATGCCGTACGGACATCTGAAACGGTGCAGCCGTACGCTGTTAGTTTTACAGGATCTATCCACAAACGCATTGCGTAACGTTTCTGTCCCCAAATTTGTACGCCACTCACTCCAGGAATAGTCTCTAAACGCTGAGAAATAACATTTTCTGCGTAATCGCTTAATTCTAAAGAATTTCTAGTGTCACTTTGAACAGTCATCGAAATAATGGCATCACTATCAGCATCTGCTTTTGATACAACTGGCGGCGCATCTATATCTTGAGGAAGGTTTCTAATTGCTTGCGAAACTTTGTCACGAACATCATTGGCCGCTTCTTCTAAGTCTTTGTCAAGATTAAATTCTATAGTGATATTACTGCTTCCTTGGTTACTAGATGAAGTAATATTTCTAATTCCGTCAATTGCATTTACTGCTTTTTCAAGAGGTTCTGTAATTTGCGATTCGATAATATCGGCATTGGCACCTGTATAATTAGTACGAATGGATACCTGAGCAGGGTCAATAGAGGGAAATTCTCTAACACCTAGAAAAGTATAACCAATAAAACCGAATAATATAATTAATAGATTCAGTACTATTGTTAAAACAGGTCTTCTAATACTTGTAGTTGATAAACTCATGTTTGATTTTAGATTTTAGATTGTTGATTTTAGATTTCAGATTTATTACTAAATCTTGACTACTATCTTTAAATCTATATTCAAGTCTTTCGACTTTTGACTTTTGGCTTTAGGACTATTTTACTTTAACTTTAATTGGAGCTTCGTCTTTTAAAGACATTACGCCGCTTGTAATTAAAGTGTCTCCCGGTTTTAATCCTGATAAAATTAGAATAGAAGAATCTGTTCTTGTTGTCGCATCAACCATTACTTCTTTTGCCTGTCCGTTATTAGCGATAAAAACTTTTTTACCGTCCTGAATTGGAATAATTGCCTGAGAAGGAACAACAATTGCATCTTTAATAATATTTAAAGGTAATTTGACGTCTGCAAAAGTTCCAGGGAAAAGTTTTCCATCATTATTATCAGCAAGTGCACGAATCTGAAGTGTACGTGTTGCAACGGCAACTTCTGGTTCTATAGCATAGATTTTTGCATTATAAGTTTTGTCTGATCCAGAAACCTTAAAATCGATTACTGATCCCGATTTTACCTCTGATGCGTATTTTTCCGGAATCGAAAAAGTAATTTTTAATTTGCTGGTGTTTACCAGTTTTGCTACCAAAACGGTAGGAGTGATGTAAGTTCCTGGAGAGATGTTGCGTAAACCAATTTTTCCAGAAAACGGCGCTCTTACTGATGTTTTAGAAATTTGAGCTCTAATTAATTGGCTTTGCGCTTGAGCAGAAGCAAGGTCGGCTTTTGCTACATCTGCTTCTTCCTGGCTAATGGCTTCTTTTTGTAGCAATAATTTTGCTCTTCTTGCATTCTCGGCGGCCAAATCTTCTCTGGTTACAGCTTGTCTTAACTGTGCTTTTAGTTCAATATCATTTACTTTTAAAAGTACTTGTCCTTTTGTTACGTTTGTGCCTTCGTTAAAGAATATGCCTTCCACAATTCCAGAAACCTCACTGTGAATTTCGACTTGTTCATTTGCTTCAATAGATCCAGATAGTGCTAAATTATTGTCAAAAGTTGCTGTTTTTATTACAAGTCCGTTAACAGTTGTTGGAGATTTTTTATCATTAAATTTTTTAGAGTCGTCGTTTTTACCCTTGTTAGAAATAATTCTATAGGTAATGAAGCCTCCAATTGTAATAATTAAAAGGGTGTAAATGAGATGTTTTACTTTCATAAATTTGAGGTGAATATAGATTTTTGGTTTTGTGTTTTCAGCAAGCTTACAAATTTAACTTTTTGCTATGAAATCGAAAGCCGTTAGCTTTTATTTAACATTTGTATGTACAAAGGTTAGCATTTAGACTGCAAGTTGAAGAAAAGGTTTAATTGAATATTAATTTTTTTCTATAGAAAATAAATAAACTTGAATAGGAAGTTCGATTTCAATATTGCGCAAATGCAGACTCTCTCTATGAAGAGAGAAAATTTTAAGCAATTTGTCTGATTTTTTTGCACTTTATCTATTTTATTCGTATCATTGATATGTTAAACAAAATGAAAATATTTTATAAAATAGCTAACGATTTCGTTTGTTATTTATGTTAAAATATCTATGTAGAAGTTGTTTTTTTTGGGTTTGGTTGTATATAATGAATAATTATATTAACAAGTGTTTATTCTTTTGTTGTTGAATAATATAAAAAAAATAATTTATGAAGAAAAAATTACTTCTAGGTTTATGGTTTACATTTTTACTTCTTTCAATTGGTTATCTGTTTTGGCAGAACGAGTTTAAATACAGTCTTCCAACACCTATTCCAAAAAATTATCACGCCATTGCGATGGGATCTAAAGTAGAACTTGGCCCATGTTGCGCATTTGATAATAAACCTATTTTTATACATTTTTTTAATCCCGAATGTCCTTGTTCGCGGTTCAATGTGCCACATGTTAGCAGTTTGATAAAAAAGTATGGAGATCAGATAAATTTTAAAATTGTAGTGTTAAACAAACAGAAAAATTTTACTATTGATGAAATTCAGCAAAAGTTTGACGCTAAAATTCCTGTTTATTTTGATGAATCAATAGCTAAAAATTGTGGTGTTATTTCAACACCTCAGGCAGTTTTACTAGATCAGTCGCATAATTTGTACTATCGAGGCAATTACAATAAAACAAGATATTGTACAGATGCTCAAAGTAATTATGCTCAAATGGCGATCGATTCTCTCCTTAGCAGAAAAGATAATCCTTCTTTTAATGCTTTAGCTCTAAGAGCTTACGGATGTTCATTACCAAAATGTACTAAATAACTATTTTCCAAAAACCAAAATCTATTAACCTATGAAAGCAAAAGCTAGCTTAAACGAACAAGATTATCTGCACAGTTTTATGTCTACAATGACACAAAAATCAGATACAATTATCAATTATGTACTTGCAGTATATTTTCTTTTGGGTATCGGACTGTCTTTTAAATACGATACTTTCGAAATTGGTGTTGGCGTTGGAACGCTGAATCTTCTTTTGTACTACTCGGCAAAATTTTTTATGAAAAATTCTAAATTTTACCAGTATGTCCTGTCTATTGTTCTGGCTATTTTTATGGCACAGTACATTTATCAAATGCACGGAATGTTCGAAATGCATTTTACTGTATTTATTGCCAGTACGATTTTGATTATTTATCAGAACTGGAAACTTCAAATTCCGCTTACTTTACTGGTTGTATTGCATCACGCGGGACTAGCTTATCTTCAAAATTACATTTACAATGACGCAAACGGCCTTCAGGTTTATTTCTCTCAAGTAAATTTTGATCTTGAAACCTTAATTATCCATACCGTTTTGGCGGCTGTAGTATTTTTTATGAACGGCTATTGGGCGTATTATTTTAAAGAGCACAGTGAAAATCACATCTCAAAAATTTCAGACGAATATGAATTGGAAAATATGAAATTGGCTTCTGCAAAATACAGTTCAATGTCGGCTACAAAAGACTATAATGATTTTATTCATAGAACAACTTTAGATTTGAAATTACCTGTAAATTCAGTTTTAAAGCTTATTGATGTCTCAAAAGGTCATACAGATAATGACAAATTGCTTACTTATCTTGAAATGATGAGAGAAAGTGCTAAAAAAATTGATGATTTAGTCAATGATATCCATGTAAAATCAACAAACAGCAAGCATTAGAATTCAAACCAAGCCCCAAAAACAATACTAATATTTTTTAAACCAATTGTATGTTTAAGTATGATTTACCAACTGCAGTGCCTACGCTGCATAATCTTAAAAAAATAATTGAAGATTTTTTGAATGAAAGCATAACATTAGATTCGATTGAAAAAATTAAAGCCCAATCTGATTTTGAAATAGAGGTAAAGGAGATTTTTAAAAATTACCAAACTAGCTCACATGTTTACGATCTTGACTTTCAGTATAAAAAGCTAATTCAGATTATGAACGATATTCGCCAGCTTAATCTTGCGGTTAATAATGAGATTCCCGAATGGCTAGAAAATGAACTGGAAACAGTTTTTCGTAAAATCAGAAATATTCTCCTTGTCTTGGAGATCGAGTCAAATTAAAAATGGTTTAAAGGATTCATTTTATACTTATTGAATTGTAAATTAATTTAAATGTAAAAGTTATGGATACCAGATTGCACCGTCCGACACCTTCTGATAGAGAAGTGGATTGGAATAAGAATAAAGTACTGCTAAGTAAAACTGATAAAAAAGGAACCATTTTATATGCTAATGAAGACTTTATAGATGTTTCTGGTTATGATGAATTTGAGCTTGTCGGCCAGCCTCACAATATAGTTCGCCATCCGGATATGCCTAAGGTTATTTTTAAATTTTTATGGGACAGTATTAAATCCAGCGAAAATATTCATGTTATCATAAAGAACATGGCTAAAACTGGGCGTTATTACTGGGTTGTAACCGATTTTAAAATAATCGCTGATACAGATGGTGAGATTGTTGGTTATTTTGGCACCAGAAAATCGGTCCCGAATGAGATTATTGTAAAATTTATCGAACCTTTGTACAAGAAACTTTTGCAGATAGAAGAAACCAGCGGTATGCATGCATCTGAAGAGTATCTGGTAGGTTTTTTAGAAGAAAGAAAGAAAACCTACATGGAATATATCGATCATTTGATTGCAACCGGAAAAGACGATAAAAACAAAATAAGCAAAGGTTTGTTTAGTGGTCTTTTCGAAAAAAAGAATGATGTGAAAAAGAAATAATCAACTATATACTTCATTGTGTCTAATACAATATTCACCTCTTTAAATTTGTCCCCCAGCAAAACTAAATCACCTGAATGAATATGGCGCAATGGAGTTTTTTTTTAAGCTTCTAAGCTTCTAAGCTTCTAAGATACTAAGTTTCTAAGCCACTAAGTTGCTAAGGTTTTAAAACTCAAAGATTTTAAACTTAAAATCTTTGAGTTTTTTTAGTATTGAATATAAGAGGCTAGCATATAAAACTTAGTAGCTTAGAAGCTTAGCGTCTTAGTTAGCTAATATAATTCCAAATATTCTTTTTCTTAGTCAACTCTATGAAGATATTTCTTAAGATGGCATGCTCAGGTTTTTGGAGAGCTGAGTCTTCTTTTAAGATTTTCATGGCGTAATTTCTTGCTAAAGATAAAATTTCCCTGTCTTTTACAATATCTGCAATTTGCAGGTTTAAAACACCACTTTGCTGTGTTCCCATTAAGTCGCCTGGACCACGTAGTTTAAGGTCAACTTCGGCAATTTCAAAACCATCATTGGTTTGTACCATGGTTTCCATTCTGGTTTTGCTGTCAGAACTTAATTTATGTCCCGTCATTAAAATGCAATAACTTTGTTCGGCACCACGCCCCACACGTCCGCGTAGCTGATGCAATTGCGAAAGTCCAAATCTTTCGGCACTTTCTATAATCATTACACTGGCGTTTGGCACGTTTACACCAACTTCAATTACAGTTGTGGCAACCATAATATCGGTTTTCCCTTCAGAGAAACGCTTCATTTCGGAATCTTTATCTGCAGGTTTCATTTTTCCGTGAAGAATAGAAATAGAATATTGAGGAAGCGGAAAATCACGAGAAATACTTTCGTAACCGTCCATTAAATCTTTATAATCCATTTTTTCTGATTCTTGAATCAACGGATAGACTATATAAATCTGTCTACCTTTTGCAATTTCATCACGAAGGAATTTCCATACTTTCAAACGATTAGAGTCATAACGATGCACAGTTTGAATAGGTTTTCTTCCAGGAGGCAATTCATCAATAACTGAAATATCCAAATCGCCATACAAACTCATTGCCAATGTTCTCGGAATAGGAGTGGCGGTCATCACTAAAACGTGTGGCGGAATATCATTTTTCTTCCACAATTTAGATCTTTGCTCTACACCAAAACGATGCTGTTCATCAATTACAGCCAAACCTAAATTCTGAAACTGCACTTTATCTTCCAGTAAAGCGTGCGTTCCAATAAGAATTTTAAGTTCTCCGCTTTCTAATTCTTCATGAATAATTTTTCTTTCAGAAGTTTTAGTAGAACCCGTTAATATTCGAATGTTGATATTTAAGGTTTTAGCAAATTCAGATAAACCCAGAAAATGCTGATTGGCCAAGATTTCCGTTGGCGCCATCAAACAAGCCTGAAAGCCATTATCAATAGCCAAAAGCATGCTCATAAAAGCCACAATTGTTTTTCCAGAACCCACATCACCTTGAAGCAGACGATTCATTTGGGCGTTGCTTCCCATATCGGTTCTGATTTCTTTGATTACTCTTTTTTGAGCATTTGTTAAATCAAAAGGAAGATGGTTTTTGTAGAATTCATTAAAAAGTTCGCCCACTTTGTCAAATGGATGTCCTTTAATTTTATGTTTTCGAATTAGATTTTTAGTGATTAATTGCAGCTGAATAAAGAACAATTCTTCAAACTTTAGTCTAAATTGCGCTTTCGCTAAAATGGCAGCACTTTTCGGAAAATGAATGTTGAATAAAGCGGCACGTTTCGGAATCAGCTTTAGTTCTTCGATTAAAAAAGGAGGAAAAGTTTCAGTAAACAACGCTTGTGTTTCCAAAAAAAGCTGTTCCATTAATTTATTAATCGTTCGGTTAGAAATGCCTTTATTCGCCAAAGCTTCTGTAGATGGGTAAACAGGCTGCATGGCAGAACGTAAGCTTCTTTCATGTTCGCTTAATAATTCAATTTCGGGATGTGCCATACTGAACTGGCTTCCGTACAACGAACATTTTCCAAAAATTACTAAAGGCTCATTGAGTTTTAAACTTTCGCGAATCCATTTATGTCCTTGAAACCAGTTCAAATCAATTTGTCCTGTATCATCAACAAAACTAGCCACAAGGCGCTTTTTGTTTTTAGCAAATTCAACCGTTTTAATGTTGATTATTTTGCCGATAATCTGAACTTCAGAACCCGTATTCTGCAATTCATTAATCTTATAATAACGCGTTCTGTCAATGTATCGATTCGGAAAAAGGTTGACTAAATCTCCATATTTATGAATGCCCAATTCCTTGCGAAGCAGCTGTCCACGGCTTGGGCCAACACCTTTTAAGTATTCAATTGGAGTTTCAAAAAGATTATTAGACATTAAATTATTCTAGATTTTAGATTGCTGATTTTAGATTTGAAGAATTGGAATTTAGAATTTATTCTATTGGAATTTTATTGAAAAGCGAAGATATATCTTAATTGGGAATTTTGAAAATGAATTATGCGTTAAAATCAGGACATAAAGTGCGGTTTTGATTTAAATTATAGTGCTTAAAATGATTTGATTAGATCTTGCATTGAAGCGATTTTATTTTACTACTAGTATTATTTATTAAATAAAGATAATTGCTAGATTTGTTTTACTGTTTAATATAAGCCACCGTTATGATTAAAGAAGAAAAAGTTCCTTTTGAAACAATGGTATTTTCTGGAATTACTTTTAAGGTAATTAACCGACACGAAGCTCATAATATCATTGGAGATCTTACCGATTTTAACAATCAGAAAATTTATAATGTTTTTGAAGATACTTGGCGTTTTCCTGATTATGAAGAAAACCCAATATTTCTTTTGGCAGAAAATGATGTCGAAATGGATTTGTTTGAGATGGATTTCAGCACCGAAGAACATCCTGATATTTTCATTTTAGGTTTTATTTTTAAAGGAAATCTAACAGTTTCAAAGCTCATCAGTTCTTATGATACTGATAATTCTCCTGCTTTAATCGTTTTAGGAAAAACAACAACGGTTAATATTAATTTGTTCGGAAGTGTTCATTATTTAGGCGGTGGTCTACAATGCGACACACTTGCAGGCGAATACAATCACGGAGAACTTTTTGTAAAAGGAGATCTTACGGCATGGCTTATTTATAGCGACGATATGCTGTTTCATTTTGAACGTTTTACAGATGTTCAAGCAATTATTAGCGCCAATAGACCTGATGTTTTGATTTGCAGTAATGTACAAGATACTGACGGATCTATCATAACTGTTGAGAACTATCTGCCTTCAACCCATAAACTGTCTGATATTGTTGAAGATTCTTTTATCGAAAATTCAGATTATAACGAAGAAATATTAGGGAATAATTATTTAGATGTTTTTAAAGAAGGACTTTCAATCTTAGATTACGACAAAAAGGAGAAATATATGTATGCTGATTTTCGAAATCAGTTTATTAATATGGTCGAAGTTTTGTCTGAAACCGAAGAGCTAAAAGAAAACGGAAAAATCGTTAGACATATCTCAGGAACAACTTATTTGTTTATTCCTTTTGATTATGAAGGGAAGAAATACAGTCAGATTTCAGAAGAAATTTCAAATGGTTTTAATATCAGAATGCGTGCTTTATGGTGTCATGAAGATCAAGAAATCATGATTATTTTGGAATATCTAGATGAAAATGGAGATCCGAAATACCAATGGATGAATGACGAAAACGCTCCAGGTATTGAATTTTTCTGCGTAAAAAATGCTGTCATGAAAACTTTTGAAATATTGACGGCTGAAGTTGTTGAGGAGGATGACGAAGAAGATGAGACAGAATATGCCGATTATAGTAATAGGTTTTCATTGGAAGAATATGCTTCTCAATTTGGTAATTACAAACTACCAGAAGATTTGGTGAAATTGTATGAATTTGAGCAGGAGTATGGAGTAGAAACGTATTCGGAATGTTTTGGACTTACCATAACTGATGATAAAACAGGTATAAAAACATGGTCTGAAGAAAAAGAATTTTATAATAGTTTTATCGAATTTGCAGGTGCAAACGGTTCAGGAAGCTCTTATGCGTATTGGATTATCGATAATGATTTGAACAATTGCCCTATAGTTGTTTTTGGAGATGAAGGCGGAGTTCACGTCGTAGCAGAAAACACTCAAAAATTAATTCAGCTTCTGACTTTGGACACCGAAATTTCAGTTGATTTTGATAAAGCTTATTTTTATCAAGACGAAGAATATTATGAAGAAAGCGAAAATAGGGAAGAATTTCGTGAATGGGTAAAAGAAGAATTTAATCTCAATGCAGTAGAAACCAACGAAGAAGCAGATGAAATTGTAGAAGAGGCGCAAAGAAAATATAAAGAAAAGTTTAACGACTTTTTAGTAAAGTTTGGCATTGAAATCAGTGAAGAAGATGAATAGTGTTTTTATCTTTGAAAAAAATTAGAAAAAATGAAAACACATTTAGCGCTTTTACGCGGAATCAATGTTTCTGGGCATAATATGATGAAAATGGAAGCTTTGAAAGCAATGCTGGAAAATCTTGGTTTTCAAAATATAAGAACCTATCTGCAATCTGGGAATGTTTTTGTGGATAGTGAAGAAGATGCTTCGAAAGTTGGTTTTATGATCAAACAGGAAATCTTTAAAGTTTTCGGTCACGAAGTTCCTGTCGTGATGATTACCAAAGAAAACTTGGAATCGTGTTTTGCCAATAATCCATTCTTGAAAGAGAAGGATATCGATACGAAAAAGCTCTATGTGGCTTTCGTTTCAACGACATTAAAAAAAGAAAGTATAAACGATTTGAAAATTAGCCAGTTCAAACCAGATGAAGCTAGCATTGATGAAAATAGAATTTTTATAAAATATGATATTGGTGCCGGAAAAACGCGTTTTGACCAAAAATATATTGAGAAAAAATTAAATGTAACAGCAACAATTCGAAACTGGAATACGGTTACCAACTTGCTTAAAATGTATAATGAATAATGAAAAAATGCTTTTTTATAATGTTCCTTTTAGGGTTAAGCTCAGTGGCCTTGGCTCAAACCTCAAAAGCGACTTCAGAAGATTTTAATGAATTTTTTAAGAAGTTCAATTCAGATACTAAATTTCAAATCAGTAGAGTTATTTTTCCTTTAAAATACAAAGCGAACAATGACGATTTTGAATTATCAGATTATACAATGGCAAAAGAAGGATATAAAGTTCTTCATCTCAACAATAAATCTGATGAGAAGTATTTAAAACGCACATTATTAGTAAAGAAAAACAAAGCCACTCTTGAACAACGCGGCCTTGATAACGGAATTTATATTGATTATGTCTTTGAATTAAAAGAGAACAAATGGTTCTTGAAAACGTTGGTTGATCAATCGACTTAATATTAATCTCGAATCCATTTTTGCATAGCTGGAAAAGGCATTTTTTGTTCTTTTTCGGCTTTTTCGTTTCCTAGACATAATCCCATCCATTCTAAGAGAGGTAATCCCATGTAATTTCCCGTCGTAAAATTAGAAATGAACCATTCAGAATTGCCTTTGTATCCATTTGGATGGAATACAAATTCAGGCGAAAGATCTAAATGATGCAATGCGGCATAAGACCATAAAATGGCAGTTATCTCGTCGCCCTGTGTCGGCCAATCTTTAGAAATTTCTGTTGTACCGACCAATTTTCTTTCAGCAGGAATAGTTACGGCAAGATGCCCTGCTTCATGCAAAATATCGCCAGGATATAATAATTTATTGTAATCAATATAAATGCAGTTAGAACCTAAATCCAATCCTGGCAGAAAGGTTTCTCCAAGCTCTTTTTCGATAATATCAATACCGATTTCTTTCAAAAAGAATACTACTTTTTTTACTTCCTCACTTTCTTTTAAATCCATATCAATTTGTTTTTAAAATGGTTTTCTTGATGTAAATTGTGTCTGCATTATGAAAAGCTCCTTTCTTCATTCCACCTCCAAAAGGTTGCATAAATTTAATGCTTTTAGATTGGTAATTTTCTTTTTCTATAGCTTCATTTACTGCTAAAGTTGGAGCTTCAAAACCAAAAAAAGTAAATTGACGATACCGTTTTTCTTTTAACGAAAAATAACCGTTAGACTGAGTGAAAGTCTCGCCAACTTTACAGTTTTCTATAGACCGTTTCGTTTCTGCATCATAAATGTATCCTGTTATTTGAGGTCTCTCGCATCTACTGACTAAACAGCTTTGAAGAGAAAACGAAACTAGGATTAGTAAAACTAATTTAAAGAAAAATTTCATTTATTTATGGATTAAATCGCAATACCAAAAACCAAAATCAAAAGCAGTTTCGTCATTAGAATCACAGGCTGTATTTGATGAATCCTGTTTCTCAGGCTTTTCATACTTTCGGTAAACAATTTCACCAATTTCAAAATCGATAGGTTTAGAAAAAATAGGTCCGTCGAAAGTAAAAGTATGAAATTCGCCATTTTCTCCACAGACATCAACATTTTCGGGTAAATCATTTATAAAATCCTGATCGATAATTCGGCCAACAAAGCTTTTATCCAAATATTTTTCGTTTACACAAACCACGATTGTTTTAAATCCCAGCGAAATAAATTCTTCAATTAAATCCCGGGTTGGAATTTTCCAAATCGGGAAAACGCCTTTCAACCCAATTTTTGCCAATTGATTTTCACGATACTGACGTAAATCTTCTAGAAAAATATCTCCAAAAATAGAATGCGTTATTCCATCTTGTTTTAGTTCTGTTAAAGTTTCAGTCATCACTTTTTCGTAAACTTCCATGGTTGGCATTTCGGGAACTTCTAGAATTTTTAACGGAATTCCGATGCTTTGTGCTTGTTCTTGCAATAATTCAACACGAATTCCATGCATAGAAATACGCTGGTATTGCTTGTTGACACTAGTCAACAGATATTCAATTTTAAAATCACTGTTTTGCAATGTTTTATATAGGGCAAGAGCAGAATCTTTTCCGCTGCTCCAGTTAAATAAGGCTTTTTGAGGTGTAGACACGATGGATTTGTTTTATATGGTAAACTTACAAAATTCGTTCTATTTGTAAAGGAAACCTTTGTAACTTTGGGAATTTACATGCCAAATTAAGATGTTATTTAGAGAGAAATTTAAAATAGATTCAAATAGATTGCAAAACTGGGATTATTCTAGTGAAGCTGTTTATTTTATTACTATTGTTACTAAAAACAGACAGTCCATTTTTGGTGTTATTGAAGACGAAAGAATGATTTTAAATGAAAAGGGAAAAATTATTGAAAGAGAACTTTTAAAATCGATTAAGATTCGTAAAAATTGGTTCTTTCATAATTGGGTTATCATGCCAAATCATGTTCATTTGTTAATCGAAATTCAAGACACCCAGCATATCGTAGAGACGCACTGCAGTGCGTCTACATCCAGCATGTCCACAGCGGAAAATGATATCGTAGATTCGCATTTATCACCCCAGGAAGTCGTAGAGACGCACTGCAGTGCGTCTACGCCCAGTATATCCGCAACGGAAAATAATATTACGGAAAAATCTTTGTCGATATACGGACGTGAGACGCACTGCAGTGCGTCTCTACAGAACCAATCTGATTCAAAAAATGATTCTGATGAAAATTTAATTCAAAATCAATCATCATTTAAACTATCTCGAAAATCCAATTCTATTTCGTCTTTTATTGCTATTTTTAAATCAATTACGACTAAACAAATAAACGGAGTCGAATCGATTTGGCAGGCGAATTACCACGATCATATTGTCAGAAATTACAAAACGTTCGAAAAGATTTATGATTATATAAAACATAATCCGATATCTTGGGAAACAGATTCTTTAAAATAAAATTTTCAATGAAATACATTTTTCTATTATTCACCAGTTTTCTATTTGCGCAGCAAACACAACATGTTGACTTTAAATCGGTTTCAGGACAATTGTCTGTAAACCCAAAAGACAAACTAATTTCTGGAACTGTTGATTTTCAATTTGAGGTATTGAAAGATTGTGATACTATCTCGCTTGACGCTAAAAACATGGAATTTTCGAATGTAAAAATCAATGAAAATGAAATCATGTTTATCAATACCAATAAAGAATTAAAATTGGTTTTTCCGTTTAAAAAAGGACAGAATCATTTGATATTCAATTATACAGCAAAACCAAAGCAAGCCTTGTATTTTGTTGATATGGGCAATGACGAAGTCCAAATCTGGACACAGGGGCAAGGAAGATATACAAGCAATTGGTTTCCGAGTTTTGATGATGTAAATGAAAAACTGATTTTCAATTTAGGGATTTCTTTCGATAAGGATTATCAGGTAGTTTCTAACGGAGTTTTAAAAGAAAAAATAGCAAACGGAAGCTTAAATCACTGGCAGTTTGAAATGGAAAAACCGATGAGTTCGTACTTATTAATGCTGGCTATTGGGAAATTTGATAAAAAAGAATTTAAATCTAAAAGCAGAATTCCATTAGAATATTATTACGAACCCAAAGACGCAGATCGTTTTGAGCCAACTTATCGATATTCGAAACGCATTTTTGACTTCCTTGAGAAAGAAATTGGTATAAAATACCCATGGAAAATCAACAGACAGATTCCGGTAAGAGACTTTTTGTATGCTGGAATGGAAAATACGACTTCGACCCTTTTTGCAACCCGCTATGTGGTAGATTCAACTGGTTTTTGCGATCGAAATTATACCAATGTAGATGCGCATGAGTTGGCGCATCATTGGTTTGGAGATCTTATTACCGCCGAAAGCAGTACGCATCATTGGCTACAAGAAGGTTTTGCCACTTACTTTGCGTTACTTGCTGAAAAAGACATTTATGGAGATGATTATTTTTACTCTAAATTATACGATACAGCGCAACAAATTAAGTTTGCATCTCGTACTGACACGATTCCAGTTTTAAATCCAAAAGCGAGTTCGCTTACATTTTACGAAAAAGGAGCTTGGGCATTGTTTGTTTTGCATGAATCAATTGGCGATAAAGCATTCAAAAAAGCAATAAAAAGTTATTTGAATAAATATGCTTATCAAACCGTAAACACACAGAAATTCTTCGATGAGATTAAAAAAGTTTCTGATTTTGATTTGGAGAAATTTCAGAAAACTTGGTTGGAATCTACAGCTTTTGATACACCGACTGCAAATGCATTATTGAGTAAAAATAAGGCGATTCAAAAACGATTGGAAATTGATAAATTGAAAAAAACACCTTTTGCAGAGAAAAGAGATATTTTGAAAACAACTTTAGAATCAGATGTGTATCAATCTGTAAAAGAAGCCGTTGTCGATCAATTGGAAAATGAAAAATATGAAGATAAAAAGTCTTTATTGCTTTTAGCATTGCAAACCAATAATATAAAAGTACGCCAGAATCTGGCTGGTTCTTTAACACAGATTCCAGAAGATTTTAGAGCAAATTACGAAACACTTTTGGATGATAAATCATATCAGACACAAGAAATAGCGCTTTATTGGCTTTGGAGAAATTTCCCTAACCATAGAACAGAATATCTGGATAAATCTAAAAACTGGATTGGCTTCAACGATTATAATCTAAGGACTTTATGGCTTTCTCTCGCTTTGTCAACGCCAAACTATACTAACGAGCAAGACGCTTTAGTAAACGAACTGATTGCATTTTCCTCAACAAAATACGAAGCTACAACTCGACAAAATGCCTTAGAGAAATTGATTGCTTTTAAAATTATTAACGATCAGGTTTTGAGTAATTTAGTTGGCGCTACTACGCATCATATGTGGCAGTTTTCAAAATTTGGTAGAGACACAATAAGACTTCTGTTAAAAAATCCTGAAATGCGTGCTTCTTTTAATAGAATTTTACCTAATTTGACACCCGATGAACAGTTCCAGTTGAATCGTTTGTTGAAAGAGTAAATATTAGAGTAGATAGATAAAAGAAGCAAGAGCCAAGAGTCAAAATCTCGGAATATCTTTCTTCTTGCTTCTTTCCTCTTATTAAGTCTTTAAAAAAAAATCCCAATAAAACAAAACCTACATTACAATTTATGAGAGCATTGGTTATTTCAGGTGGTGGCAGTAAAGGCGCATTTGCTGGCGGTGTTGCCCAATATTTGATAGAAGAAAAAAAACACGAATATGACTTGTTTTTAGGGACTTCTACAGGAAGTTTATTGATTCCGCATTTGGCTCTCGGTCATATCAAAAAAATTCATTCTGTTTACACTAATGTTACCATGTCGAGTATTTTTAATATTTGCCCATTTGTGGTAAAGACGAAAGATGGAGTTGATATTGTAACCATTAATCACTTTAATGTATTGCGTCAGTTTTTTAAAGGGAAAAGAACTTTTGGAGAAAGTAAAGGCTTGAAGAAATACATTCAGAATAATTTTTCTCTTTCAGATTTTAATAAACTCAAAAAACTAAAAACCGACGTTATCGTTACGGTTACCAATTTTACTAAAAACGAATCTGAATATAAATCGGTAAAAGATTGTACATACGAGGAATTTTGCGAGTGGTCATGGATATCGAGCAATTATGTTCCTTTTATGAGTTTAGTTGAAAAGAACAACTGCGAATATGGTGATGGTGGATTTTCAAGCTTGGTTCCAATTCGCGAAGCAATCAACAGAGGAGCTACTGAAATAGACGTAATCGTACTTGAAACGGAGGTGAATACAACAAAAACAGTAATTGGAAAAAATCCATTCTCATTAATGATCGATTTGTTTCGAATTGCTTTAGATCAAGTAGAAAAACATGATATTGCTATAGGAAAACTTATGGCAAATAACAAGAATGTAAAATTAAATTTATATTACACTCCTATAAAATTAACCGATAATGCTTTGATTTTTAATAAAGAGGTAATGAAAGAATGGTGGAAGCAAGGTTATGAATATGCTCAGAATAAGTCTGAGGTAATGAGTGATAATAAAATATTGATTTAAGATTTTAGATTGCAGATTTTAGATTTTAGATTTTAGATTGAATGCTTGAATCTGAACTCTGCAATCTAAAATCTGCAATATTATTTAATACCACAGCTCAGCAACTTCAGATTTAATAAAACTCAAAGCAGCATTGCTTGGTGATTGTTTTTCTAATAAATCATTTAAGATTACTTCACGAAGTTTATCTGCATTCTCTACTTTATCGCTCATCGCTGCTTTACGAATCATTTGGATTGTTGCATTTTTTGCAGTGGTAATGATTGTCCAACATTCTTCAGACATGTAAATCTGTTGAGTTAAATTATGTTCGAATTCCTGCTCAATTAGGTCAATTAAGTAATTTTCGTAATCATTTTTGTTTTGCGAAATAGGAGCAATTCTAATTAACAATTTGGTCAAATTAATACGTTCTAAGAACAAAGTCATACGCTCGTATGCTTGCAAACGGACAGGAAGAGATTCCTTGTGAGCTTGCTTATTTAACAAAAAAGCACGTTTTCTATCGTTGTTTTTAATATGTAACTCAAAGAAACGATATGCTACAACTCCTGTAACTAAGGCTGGTAAAGTATAACTCGCAAGTTCTATTATTTTGTTGAAATCCATTGAAATAATTTTTAAGCAAAAATATACTTTTTGATCAAAAATCAACTTTAAATTTATGGGAATAAACAAAAGGAAGCTGTACTTTTGCAACTTGTTTTTTACTAAGACCGAAATATCTTTTTAATGGATTCATACATAATACTTTTTCTTTGTTTAGCGGCTTTTGCAGCTGGTTTTATTGATGCAATTGTTGGTGGCGGCGGATTAATACAAACACCAATGGGATTAATTTTATTGCCAAATCTTCCAGTTTCGACAGTTGTTGGAACATTAAAAATTCCTGCTTTTAGCGGAACCGCTTTTGCAGCTTTTCAATACTTAAAAAAAGTAGTTATTCAGTGGAAACTCTTAATTATTATGATGTGTCTGGCGGTTCCGTCAGCATTTTTAGGATCTACGATTTTGACTTTGGTTAGCAATGATTTTATGAAACCGCTTTTATTGGTGGTTTTATCTTTGCTGTTTGTATATACTTATGCCAAGAAAAATTTCGGACAGCATGTTGCAAAAGATCATTCTGCAGCAACTCAAATTATGTATGCCGTTGTCATTAGTATAATTGTTGGATTCTATGATGGTTTTATCGGTCCAGGAACAGGAAGTTTCTTTGTAGTTGCTTTTATAGCGCTTTTAGGCTTTGATTTTTTTCACGCTTCTGCGAATGCTAAAATGGTAAATCTAGCAACTAATTTTGGTTCGATTTGTCTGTTTATGATAAAAGGGAAAATCATTTGGGCAATCGCAATTCCGATGGCAATCAGCAACGGACTTGGAGGTTGGCTTGGAGCTAAATTAGCTATAAACAAAGGCAACGGATTTATTAGGATTTTCTTTTTAATTGTGGTTGTGGGAACTTTAATAAGATTTGCTTATGATATATTTTTTAAATAAAAAAAACTGCTAAAATTCATAAATTGATTTTTAGCAGTATCTCATTTTTTTTGAAAGAGTGCTTAATTTTTGATTATTTTAATAATTGCACTTTTATCTTCGACGTAAATTTTGGCAAAGTACAGACCTGATGTTAGAGTTGTAAAATCGATTTCTAAATTTTTTTTATCGTAGATATTGCTTGAAATAAGCTGTCCAAGTAAATTGTAAATTTCTATTTTAGTTATGTTTTCATTATTTGAAATACTATAAATACCTTTTACAGGATTGGGATAAGTAATTAAACTTGGAAGCTGGTTTTCTTTTACTCCTAATGTAGCAGAATAAACAGTAACAGGAAGTCTATAACTGCTTTCTGTGTTATTAATGGTTTGAGATGCGTAATATGTTGTGCCATTAACAAGTAATGTAGAAGACGGTAGAACGTCTTCACTCTTTCCTTTATTAGTTAATTTGCTATTAATACCGCAACTACTTTGTTGAGTATACCATTTTAGATCTGCTCCCGCAATTGTAAGATCTGCCAAAGTTTGTCCGTATGTAAAGGGCTGAAAAATTTCGCCTGCAGGATTTGGAGTAGAAGTGCTGTTTGAAGATTTATAACGAAAAATATTATGTTTCGTATTTTTATCAACTGTATCAAAACTGCCATAAAAGATTATGTCTTCACAATTTTGAATTTCAAATTGACTTCCAGATTTATAAATGGTTGTATTTAGTAATTTTCCTTCTTCACTAAGTGTTAATTTTGTAGTTGAATCTGTTTCGTAAGTAGAATAAAATACATTGATTTCCCCATTTTGATAAAAATCGAAACGGTCATAAGTATTAGAATAGGTTTTAGCAATTGAATATGGAGTAAAAGATGTATCAACAGATCCATTAGTATTTATTCTTGTAATTTTTTGATCAACAAGAGCTAATAATTTGCCATCGCTTAATTCTTTTACATTATAAAAAGGTTGAAATCCTACTTTAAAAGAAGAGTCCTTAGAGCCATCCTCGTTGAATTTTATTACAGCATCATAATCATAGACAGTATTTTCTCGGTAGAAAGAAATTAAGAATTTTTTGTCCGAAAGAGGAAATATGCCTACAGGTATTTGATTAAAAACGCCATTAAAATTATTGTCAATAGAGCCATTTGGATTAAGTTGTAGCACAGTATTGATAGTTGTGCCATAGTTGGTTCCATTTTTAACGAAAATTCCACTTCTCCCCATAACTAAAAACTTGCCATTTTCTAAAAGCTTGACATCTGTAATTCTACTGGAATAATCTTCAAAATTGAAGCTCTTATCTAAGCTGCCATCACTATTTAATCGAATGAGACTTTTTGAAATTCCATTTGCAGTTATGGCATTATTATGCATTAATAAAATCTTACCATCGGGTTGAGATATTATTAAATAATCATTCTGCGAGCTTAATGCATTTATTTTTACATTTGGATCTAATTTGAAAGAAGAATCATATTCGCCATTTTGATTAATTCTGCATACATTTTGAACGATGTTATCGTTGTATGTTGTAAAATCTCCAGCTAGAAGTATCTTTTGGTCTAATAAAACTTTTGCTGCAAAAGGGTATGCATATCTTTCATCCCATTGGTCAAATAATAGATTTGGACCTGAACTTGGATTAAAACTTAAATCAAGGCTTCCGTCTGAGTTTATTCTATGAATTTCAGTTCTTGTCATTCCCATGCTGTCCTTATAATCAGCATTGATAATCATTTTATCTTCCTGAAAGAATAATGTTCCTTTATTAAGCAGACTTACCGTATTAGAATATTTAAAAGTAGCATCAATTGACCCATCTGTATTTAAGCGAGTGAAGGTGCTATTGCCTACGTTTATTATTATTTTATTGTCTTTTTGTAAATAAACTTTCACTACTCTATCAGTTCTGCTGTCTAAAGATTTAAAAGAGGTATCTCTTGTTCCGTCAGCATTGAGCCTCACGATTTGGTAAGCGACGGTCCTGCCGTTTTCTTTATAGTTACATCCAACTGCAATTATTTTGCCGTCGGGCTGAACTATAATATCATCTATCGAACTATTATTTTCTGTTTCGAAACCATTGGTAACAAAATTTAGCTTGGGATCAACAGTAGCAATTACTTTAAAGGTAGGATCAATTTTACCATTTTCAAGATACCTTGATATAGTGGTAGCACTACCTAAGATTACATATTTTCCATCACTTTGTATAATTAGTTTATAGCCTCCACTTTGCAATTTAAAAGTATCATCGATAGTTCCATCTAGATTTAAACGTACACATCCTCCGGTATACACATCATTTACGGTTTCAAATACACCATGAATAATAACTTTACCGTCATCCTGATAAATTATATTTTTTATTTGTACTGGAGTGGAACTAACCATTCCAAAGATAGTGACAGGAAAACGAGGGTTAAGTGTTCCGTCTGCATTAAACGCTTTTAATTTATTGTCGTAATCAAGTGTTAAAAACGCTCCAGATGAATTAGCAAATATTCGGATCTCGTTTTCTGAAAAAGAATTAGCTGTATTAAAAGTTTTGTCGGGACTTCCATCTGGATTTAGAAGCATTACATTGTAATCATAATATCTTTCAAAAACACTTAAAATTTTATTGTTAGAAAGTACAACTGCACGTGATCCAATAATTTGATGATATATGCCATCATCTTTTGTATTAAAAGTGTGGTCAATTTCTGGATTTTGGGCAATTAATTTTACAGTTAATAATAGAAGTGCCAATAAGTAGTTTTTTCTCATAGGATAGATTTTGTTTTGGTGAATCAAATATAGTTTTTATTCCGATAAATCTTATTATTTTTTTTTCTCATTTCCAGATTGTATTTCTGTGATGTAAAAATCTTTGTTCAATAAAAAAATCATCTTGCTTTTTCTAGCCCCGATTGAGGCGGTATCCTCGTAGCGGAGCGGAGAGATATAGCCGAAAGCGGGAAACCATGTTTAATAAAATGCCAATTGTTTGGCTTCAGAAAAAACTTAGAACCTTAGCGTCTCAGCATCTTAGGAACTTTCTTTTTTAATTCTTATTTTTGCCTAAAAGGAGATAATTACATGCAGAAATATATTGACCAGCTCAACGAAGCGCAGAGAGCGCCTGTTTTACAAAAAGACGGGCCAATGATTATTATTGCTGGTGCAGGTTCGGGAAAAACCCGTGTTTTAACAATTAGAATTGCTTATTTGATGCATCAGGGAATTGATGCGTTTAATATTCTGTCGCTGACTTTTACCAATAAAGCGGCAAGAGAAATGAAGCACAGAATTTCTGATATTGTGGGAGCATCTGAAGCTAAAAATCTTTGGATGGGAACTTTTCACTCGATATTTGCACGTATTCTTCGTGCAGAATCAGAACTTTTAGGATATCCTTCCAATTTTACTATTTATGATTCTCAGGATTCGGCGCGTTTAATTTCTTCGATTATTAAAGAAATGCAGCTGGATCGTGATATTTATAAACCAAAACAGGTTTTAGGACGTATATCAAGTTATAAGAACAGCTTGATTACGGTGAAAGCCTATTTTAATAATCCTGAATTGCAGGAGGCCGATGCAATGGCTAAAAAGCCTAGGTTGGGAGAAATCTACCAACAATATGTGGAGCGTTGTTTTAAAGCCGGCGCAATGGATTTTGATGATTTATTATTGAAAACCAACGAATTATTGACTCGTTTTCCAGAGGTTTTGGCAAAATACCAAAATCGTTTCCGCTACATTCTGGTTGATGAGTACCAAGATACGAATCATTCTCAGTATTTGATTGTTAGGGCTTTGTCTGATAAGTTCCAGAATATTTGTGTAGTTGGAGATGATGCGCAGAGTATTTATGCTTTCCGTGGAGCGAATATCAATAACATTTTGAATTTCCAGAAAGATTATGAAGGGGTGGTGATGTATCGTTTAGAGCAAAATTACCGCTCGACACGTAACATTGTGGAAGCGGCAAATACGGTTATGGAGCATAATAAAACCAAACTGGATAAAGTGGTTTGGACGGCCAATGAGTTTGGTCCGAGAATAAAAGTGCACCGAAGTTTGACAGATGCCGAAGAAGGCCGTTTTGTAGCGAGTACTATTTTTGAACAGAAAATGCAGCATCAGCTTCATAATGGATCTTTTGCAATTTTATATAGAACCAATGCGCAGTCGCGTGCTATGGAGGATGCGTTGAGAAAACGTGATATTCCGTATAGAATTTATGGCGGATTGTCATTCTATCAGCGTAAAGAGATTAAAGACGTTTTATGCTATTTGCGTTTGGTTTTAAATCCGAAAGATGAAGAAGCTTTGATTCGTGTGATCAATTATCCAGCTAGAGGAATTGGAGATACAACGGTTGAAAAACTTACTATTGCGGCAAATCACTATAAACGTTCGATTTGGGAAGTAATGGTGAATATTGATAAAATCGATTTGAAGCTGAATGCTGGTACTAAAAATAAGCTGAAAGATTTTGTAACGATGATTCAGAGTTTTCAGGTTATTGATCAGAATCAGGATGCTTTTTATTTGACAGATCACGTTGCAAAAAAGACGGGATTAGTTCAAGAATTGAAAAAAGATGCTACTCCTGAAGGAATGGCCAAAATTCAGAATATCGAAGAGCTTTTAAATGGTATTAAAGATTTTACCGAAGGACAGAGAGAAATTGACGGAGCAAGAGGTGCGCTTTCTGAATTTATGGAAGATGTAGCTCTGGCAACAGATTTGGATAAAGATACGAATGATGAAGATCGTGTTGCTTTGATGACGATTCACTTAGCAAAAGGATTGGAGTTTCCGCACGTATTTGTGGTCGGAATGGAAGAGGATTTGTTTCCGAGTGCCATGAGTATGAGTACAAGAAGTGAGCTAGAAGAAGAGCGTCGATTATTCTATGTAGCATTGACCCGTGCAGAACATCAGGCTTATTTGACTTATGCCCAGTCTCGTTACCGTTGGGGAAAACTGACAGATAGTGAGCCATCTCGTTTTATTGAAGAAATTGAAGATCAGTATTTAGAATATTTAACACCTGCAGAAACCAATTATCGTTATAAATCTCCTATTGATGGTGATATTTTTGGCGATGTAGATAAATCAAAGCTAAGATTAAACAAACCGGTTGGCGGAACTCCTCCAGCTCATATTACTAAAGGGGAGCCTAAACCAGATTTGAATATTCGTAAATTGAAACCTGTTTCTGGAAATGCGCCAAGTAACGGAAATTCAAATTTATTTGACAGCAAGCTTACTGTTGGAAATGTCGTTATGCATGAACGTTTTGGAAAAGGAGAAGTAATTAATCTCGAAGGTGTTGGAGCAGACCGAAAAGCAGAAATTAAATTTGAAGTGGGCGGAATCAAGAAATTGTTGTTAAGATTTGCTAAATTAGATGTTGTAGGATAAAAAAATATGTTTCAGGTTTCAAGTTTTAGGTTATGTAAGTTAACTTGAAACTTGGAACATGAAACAAAATAAACTAAAAATTATGGCTGAATTTATAAAAATATATCCAGATAAACCTAGTGAAGCGGCAATTGCAAAAGTGGTAAAAGTCCTTCAGAATGGTGGTTTGGTAATTTATCCGACAGATACTGTTTATGGTTTAGGTTGTGATATTACCAATTCTAGAGCTTTAGAAAAGATTGCTAAAATAAAAGGAGTGAAATTAGATAAAGCCAAATTTTCTTTTATCTGTCATGATTTGAGCAATTTATCAGATTATGTGCGTCAGATTGATACATCAACTTTTAAGATATTGAAGAGAGCTCTTCCAGGGCCTTATACTTTTATTTTACCAGGAAACAATAATTTACCAAAAGAGTTTAAAAAGAAAACGACAGTTGGTATTCGTGTTCCTGATAATAATATCATTTTAGAAATTGTTCGCCAGTTAGGAAATCCTGTTGTTTCTACTTCTATTCGCGATGAAGATGATGTAATAGAATATACTACAGATCCAGAATTGATTTTTGAAAAATGGCAGCACCTCGTAGATATGGTAATAGATGGTGGCTATGGAGATAATGTAGGGTCAACAATTATTGATCTTTCTGAACATGAGCCAGTTATAGTAAGAGAAGGTAAAGGGGATATTGATATTTTGTAAAAAAATACACTAAAAGCATAAAAAACAAAAAATAATGAGTAACTTTATTATGTTAAAATTTAGTTAGTTACTTAAAGATAATGTTATTCTTAATTTGAAAGATTAAGAATACATAAAAGCAGGTCAATTGACCTGCTTTTTCTGTTTTTATAGTATGTAAAACAAGGATTTATTTAGCTTGTTTTTTCATTTCTTTTTCAATCATATCATAGAATTGATCGATTTTTGGCATAACAACAATACGAGTTCTTCTATTACGAGCTCTGTCTTCTGCAGTATCGTTAGAAACTAATGGAACGTAAGAGCTTCTACCAGCAGCGATTAATTTAGCTGGGTTTACACCAAGATCATTTGTTAATACACGAACGATAGAAGTAGAACGTTTAACACTTAAATCCCAGTTGTCTAAGATAATTCCATTACTCTTATATGGAACGTTATCAGTATGACCTTCAACCATACATTCGAAATCAGGTTTGTCGTTCACAACTTTAGCAACTTTTCCTAATACAGTTTTTGCTTTGTCGCTTACTTCATAGCTTCCGCTTTTGAATAATAATTTATCAGCGATAGAGATAAATACAACTCCTTTTTCAACATTGATTTCGATGTCTGGATCGTTAATACCTACAGCGCCTTTCAAGCTTGTAACTAGTGCTAAAGTAACACTGTCTTTTTTAGTTAAAGCATCTTGAAGTCTAGAAATTTTCAAATCTTTTTCTTTTAAACTTTCAAGAGATTTTTCAAGGTTTTCAGCACCTTTAGTAGTTAAGATAGTTAAATCTTTAGAACTATTGATTAAATCTTGATTATGTTGTTTGTAGCTTTCGGCTGTAGCAGCTAATCCAGCTTTTTCTTCTAAGCACGTATTTAATTTTACAGTACATGAGTTTAACAAATCTTGAGTCTCTTTGTTTTTAGCTTCCAACTCAGCATATTTCTTTTTAGAAACACATGATGTTAGAGCCATTAATACTGATAGTGCGATAACTATTTTTCTCATAAATTTAATTTTAATTAGACTTGAATTACAAATTTAGCTTTTAATATTTTGAATACTGTTAAAGATTTCTTTAAATAAGGCCAATTTTCTTATATAGTAAAGGAAAACGATACTTTTTACCATATAGTATTGCTGTATTTGAAAATCTTTTCGCTTTTTGAAATATTTTAAAGATAAGCAATAAAATGAAAAATGCGCTTTTAAAATAGCAAAAGTATGGGCGAACTTGCCTTGTGTAAGAAAACGGATGCCAGCAATACCATCTAAAACCATACGGAAGAATATCACCCAGAATAATCCTCTTTTTGGCAGATTTTTGACCATCATTAATAATGAATTTCTAAAATTCAAATAGGTTTTCTTTGGGTTTCCTTGCTGTAATGTTGCACCGCCAACATGGAAAACAACAGATTGCGAATTGTATTTTATAATATGTCCTTCATTTGCGGCCCTCCAGCATAAATCTATTTCTTCCTGATGTGCAAAGAAGCTTTCGTCAAAACCTCCTAGTTCATGATAAACATTTTTTCTTATAAAGAAACAAGCGCCCGAAGCCCAGAACAATTCAATGTTGTCATCATATTGTCCGTTATCTTTTTCAACGGTTTCAAACACTCTTCCTCTGCAGAAAGGAAAACCATATTTATCAATAAAGCCACCTGCTGCGCCTGCATATTCAAAATATTCCTTATTCTTAAAATCTAGAATTTTTGGTTGAATAATAGCAGTTTGCTTTTCTTGTTCGAAAGTTTCAAGAATTGGTTTAAGCCAATTTTCTGTAACTTCTATATCTGAATTTACTAATGCATATATTTCTGCATTAATATGTTGTAGGGCATCATTATAGCCTTTTGCAAAACCATGATTGCCTGAGTTTTTTACAATTTTTACGGTAGGGAATTTCTCTGTTACAAATGCAACAGAATTATCTGTAGAATCATTGTCGGCAACATAAATTGCTGCTCCTTCTGAAAACTGAATAACAGATGGTAAAAACTGCTCTAGCAATTTAACTCCGTTCCAATTTAAAATGACAACTGCTATTTTATCCAAAAGTATTCTAATTATTTATTTTTAATGGTTTTCTTTATAGTCGGGTAGGTTTCTTAAAAACTCATATTTTTCGTTTTCAAAATCCATCTGACAGTAAAAATGGTTTAGTCCGTTTGTGACATTCAAAAACCGTGCCTGCATTGTCATATTGTAACGGGCAATTTGATCAAAAGTTGCCTGTGAGATTTTAACTTCGGGGGCTTTGCATTCTACTAATATATGTATAGAACCGTCTGAGTTAAATACAACCACATCATAGCGTTTTCGTAATCCGTTGACAGTTAAAACTTTCTCTACGTTAATAAGCGATTTGGGATATTTTTTTTCATGCATCAGAAAATGAACAACGTGCTGACGAACCCATTCTTCTGGTGTTAGAATTATAAATTTTTTCCTGATTTCATCAAAAATAGACACTTTATTTTCGCTATTTTTGAATCGGAAAGTGTAAGCTGGGAAATTAAGTTTAAGCATAAAGCAAAAATATAAAATAGTTTCAGGTTTCAAGTTTAAAGTTTCAAGTTTTGAAACAGGGCTTGAAACTTTAAACTTGAAATAAAAGATTGAATGGACGAAGTAGTAAAAATTGTTAATGATATAAAAGCCGGAGATATTAAACCGATTTATTTTTTAATGGGTGAAGAACCTTATTATATAGATAAATTATCGGAATATATTGAAGAGAATGTTTTGGCTGAAGAAGAAAAAGGTTTTAATCAGACAGTTTTATACGGAAGAGATGTTTCTGTAGATGATATTATTTCAACGGCCAAGCGCTATCCTATGATGGCTGAACGTCAAGTTGTTATAGTGAAAGAAGCACAAGATTTGTCAAGAACAATTGATAAAATTGAATCTTATGTTGATAATCCGATGCAAACAACTGTTTTGGTTTTTTGTTATAAATATAAAACGCTGGATAAACGCAAGAAAGTTACCAAATTATTAGCTCAGAAAGGCGTTGTTTATGAGAGTAAAAAACTATACGAAAACCAAGTAGGAGACTGGATTAAGCGTGTTTTGGCTGGAAAGAAATATACTATCGATCCAAAAGCTAATGCAATGTTAGTGGAGTTTTTAGGAACAGATTTGAGTAAAATTAATAATGAGCTAGAAAAACTGCAGATTATTTTACCGCAAGGAACTATGATTACGGCAGAACATATTGAAGAAAATATTGGTTTTAGTAAAGATTATAATGTATTTGAACTTCGAAAAGCAATTGGAGAACGCAATCAGTTGAAGGCATATAAGATAGCAGAAAATTTTGCTCATAATCCGAAAGAATATCCTTTGGTTATGACTACTGGTTTGGTATTCGGTTTTTTTGTGCAACTCCTAAAATATCATGGATTAAAAGATAAAAGTCCTAAAAATGTGGCATCAGCACTTGGAGTTAATCCGTATTTCTTAAAAGAGTATGATTTGGCAGTAAAAAATTATCCAATGCGAAAAGTAAGTCAGATTGTTGGTGCTTTGCGTGATATTGATGTTAAGAGTAAAGGTGTGGGAGCTAATGCTTTACCTCAATCTGATTTGTTAAAAGAAATGCTGTATAAAATTTTTAATTAAGCCGTTAAAATTCACGATATTTGCCTTTCTAAAAATTTTGCATTAAAATATTTATAAAACTATGGGAATGAATAAAAATACCATTTTAGGATGGGCTACTTTAATAATGGTGCTAATGGGATTGTTGCTTATAGGTCTTGGAATCTTTAGGTACAGTGATGTTTCAGGCTGGGGATTTGGTGCTGTTGGAGTTGGTTTTTTTGCAAATGCGTGGGTATTCAATGCTTTGAAAGGCAGAGTTTAAAAGATTAAAATTTAGAAAAAGTAAATAATTGTAATAAAAAAAATAAAAAATGTCAGACGATAAGAAAGTAATTTTCTCAATGCAAAAATTGAGTAAAACCTATCAAGGAGCAGACAAACCAGTTCTTAAAAATATCTATTTGAGTTTCTTTTACGGAGCAAAAATTGGTATTTTAGGTCTTAATGGTTCTGGAAAATCTTCACTTTTAAAAATTATTGCTGGAGTTGATAAAAACTATCAAGGAGATGTTGTTTTTCAGCCAGGCTATACAGTAGGATACTTGGAGCAAGAGCCAATTCTTGATGATTCTAAAACTGTAATCGAAATTGTTCGCGAAGGAGCTGCAGAAACGATGGCAGTTTTAGAAGAGTACAATCAAATTAATGATTTATTTGGTCTTGAAGAAAATTACTCAGATCCAGATAAAATGGATAAATTGATGGACCGTCAAGCGGCTTTACAAGACAAAATTGATGCTCTTGGTGCTTGGGAAATCGACACCAAATTAGAAATCGCAATGGATGCATTGCGTACGCCAGAAGGTGATACGCCAATTAAAAACCTTTCAGGAGGAGAGCGTCGTCGTGTGGCATTATGCCGTTTATTATTGCAACAGCCAGATGTATTGTTGTTAGATGAGCCTACCAATCACCTTGATGCTGAGTCAGTTTTATGGTTGGAGCAGCACTTAGCACAATATTCAGGAACTGTAATTGCTGTAACGCACGACCGTTATTTCTTGGATAATGTTGCGGGATGGATTTTGGAGTTAGATAGAGGAGAGGGTATTCCATGGAAAGGAAACTATTCTTCTTGGTTGGATCAAAAATCTAATCGTTTGGCACAAGAAGAAAAAGTGGCTTCTAAACGTAGAAAAACTTTAGAGCGTGAGTTGGAGTGGGTTCGTCAAGGTGCAAAAGGTCGTCAGACAAAACAAAAAGCTCGTTTACAGAACTACGACAAATTATTGAATGAAGACCAAAAACAATTGGATGAGAAATTAGAAATCTACATTCCAAATGGTCCTCGTTTAGGTACAAATGTTATTGAAGCTAAAAATGTTGCAAAAGCTTTTGGCGATAAATTATTATACGACAATTTGAATTTTACTTTGCCTCAAGCGGGTATTGTTGGAATTATCGGACCAAACGGTGCTGGTAAATCTACTATTTTCAAAATGATCATGGGTGAACAAGCTACTGACAGCGGAGAATTTTCTGTAGGAGATACAGTGAAAATTGCTTACGTAGATCAGTCACACTCGAACATTGATCCGAACAAATCAATCTGGGAAAACTTTGCTGATGGTCAGGAATTGATTATGATGGGTGGAAAACAAGTTAACTCGAGAGCTTACTTATCACGTTTCAACTTTGGTGGTGGAGAGCAAAACAAAAAAGTTTCAATGCTTTCTGGTGGTGAACGTAACCGTTTACACTTAGCAATGACATTGAAAGAAGAAGGAAACGTACTTTTACTGGATGAGCCTACGAATGACCTTGATGTAAATACACTTCGTGCACTTGAAGAAGGATTGGAGAATTTTGCTGGTTGTGCTGTAATTATTTCTCACGACAGATGGTTCTTGGATAGAATTTGTACGCATATTTTAGCTTTTGAAGGAGATTCTGAAGTTTATTTCTTTGAAGGAAGTTTTACTGAATACGAAGAAAACAAAAAGAAACGTCTTGGTAATGACTTAACTCCAAAACGTTTGAAATATAGAAAATTGATTAGATAATATAAAAATAATTTTCAAACTTTTAAAATCCCAAATTCCAAATTTATGGAGTTTGGGATTTTTGTTTTGAATTGTATATGTAAAGAAAACCCGACAGGTTTTAAAAACCTGTCGGGTTTGAATTCAATATGTTTTAAGTAAAGTATTTCATTTCGAGAAACAAGGCTCGAGCGATAGCGAACAGGCGAAGCAAATCTTCACAAGAAACTCCATAAAGTATATAATTGGAATTTAGAATTTAAGAAATCGGAATTTTTTAAAGAAATTTAGCTTTCAACTCTGGAGTTGGAATCATGCAACTTTCTTTCTTGCCGTACCAATTGTACCTGTTCTTTGCAACATAATCATAAATTCTGTCACTGATAAAAATGGGTACAATTCTAAAAATCGGAGTCAGTTTCCAAAGTCCGCCAAAATTTTTAGCGATTTCGATAATTGCTGAAGATTTATAAAAGTAAGCTGTTTTTGGATCATATAAAATAATGCTATCCATTTTAGAAAAACTGATTCCTAGATGTTTACAGATTAAAACACCCAAATCTGATTGCAATGCAACAAATCTGAAAATGTCTTTTTTGTCATGGTTTATAATAAATTGTACAGCAGAACTGCACAGGTTACAAACTCCGTCAAAAAGAACTATTTTTTTGTTTTTTGCAGTCATTGCGAGGTACGAAGCAATCTCACGATGTTTTTCCATTACAATTTTATGTTATATAGTCATTATATTTTCAATTTCATCAAATAGATCTTCCCATTTTGGATTTATAGAACGTATTAAATTATTTTTCGCTTCTCTAGATCCCGCCTTTATTTGTTTTTCCCTTGCAATTGCATCCTCAATCCATTGAAATTGCTCGTAGTAAACTAGAATGTTGAGATTGTATTTTGCTGAAAATGATTTAGGGTATTTTTTGTTTTTATGTTCTAAGATTCTTTTGGGGAGATTTGATGTTACTCCAACATACACGACTGTTTGATATTTGTTTGTTATAATAATACAAATCCTGGTTTCATATTTTCTTTTTTAAGTTTTGTTAATTTGAAGAGCAACCATACTTAGTGTGATTGCTTCGTTCCTCGCAATGACAAAACTAGTAAAAATAAAATTTGTAAGTTTTTTATTATTTATAGATAATAATTATTGATTTTGTTTATTCGATAAATTCGATAAATTAAAAATGGCTTTCATAAATTGGTTTAAATGAATTTTTAAAAAATGCCGACCTACTTTTGTGTAATTTTTAAAATAATCGCTTAAATCGCTTTATTTTTATTTTGGCATTTTTTGATTAATTTTTTATACTGAAAACTGCCACTGCGACCGAAAACTTTATTTCTTAACTGCTTCTACCAATTCCAGTTCATCGAGATTTACTTTCGAAGTAAAAATACCATAATTTACAATTGCTTTGTTTTTTTCGATTGAATCGATACTTCCAACAGATCTTCCATCTAGCATTCTTACTCGGTCACCAACTTTTAAGATTGGTTTTGGTTTTTCGACGACTGGTTTTAGTTTTTTCTCTTTTTTCTCTTTTCGAATTTCCTCAACTTTCACTTGTACTTCAGCCAAAACTTCTTTTTGTTTTTCAACTTTTGCTTTGACTTCTTTTGGAGTTGCTTTTTTTCGTTTTGAATTTTCAATTTCAACAATTTTCAAAAACTCACCAATTAGTTCTTTTTTATTTTTGTTGTTGAAATACTTCTCAGCTATATCATCAATTTTTTGCCCGATGTAAATTATTTTTTGATTACTGTCATATAATTCCTGATAGCTTTCTAATTTCTGTTGGATTCTAGTATTGATGTTTTCCATCTTTTTACTTTCTTCACGAGCACGCGTTTCTTCTTCTTTTAAATTCAAAGAAGTTTTTTCCAGCTTCGATCTTTCTTTCTGAAGTGTTGCGATGGTTTTATCAAAACGAACTTTTCCGACTTCAATTTTCTTTTTCGCACGATTAATTAATCCAAACGGAATTCCATTTTTTTGAGCGACTTCAAAAGTAAACGAACTTCCAGCTTGACCTAGCGCCAACTTGTACATTGGTTCAAGAGATTTTTCATCGAACATCATATTGGCATTTGTAGCATAAGGCAATTCGTTTGCCAAAATCTTCAAATTAGAATAATGCGTTGTGATAATTCCGAAAGCTTCTCGATGGTAAAATTCTTCCAGGAAAATTTCAGCCAAAGCTCCACCTAATTCAGGATCAGAGCCTGTACCAAATTCGTCAATTAAAAACATGGTTTTCTTGTTGCATTTCTTCAAGAAATAATTCATGTTTTTCAATCGATAGCTGTATGTACTTAGGTGATTTTCAATAGATTGATTATCTCCAATGTCAGTTAAAATTCTGTCAAACAAGAAAGTTTCACTTCTTTCGTGAACTGGAATCAAAATTCCAGATTGCAACATTAATTGTAATAATCCAACTGTTTTTAAGGAAATGGTTTTTCCTCCAGCGTTTGGTCCAGAAATTACAATAATTCTATTTTCTTGTTTTAGTTCAATAGTTTGTGGATGCGTAACTTCTTTTTTCTGTTTGTTGTTTAAATATAAAATTGGATGATATGCTTCTCGGAAGAATAATCTTCTTTCTTCTGTAATTGTTGGCAGGATTCCATTTATGCGATTTGCATATTTTGCTTTTCCAGCAACCACATCAATATCACTTAGAAAATCTTGATATTCGACTAGCAAAGGAAGATAAGGACGAATTACATTTGATAAATTTTTTAAAATTCTCGTAATTTCTTCTTTCTCTTCGTATTCTAAATTGGCTAATTCTCTAGAATATTTTAAAGTAGCTTCAGGTTCGATATAAGCAATGCTTCCAGTTTTGGAACTTCCTAAAATAGAACCTTTTACTTTACGACGATACATGGCTAAAACGGCTAAAACCCTACGGTTTTGCACGAAGCTTTCTTTGATATCGTCCAAATAACCAAGGCTATTGTATTGAGTTAGGGCCACGCCAAAACTTTGATTCACTTTTCCGCGAACCAGATTCATATTTTGTCTAATTCCGGCTAGAGCAGGAGATGCGTTGTCTTTAATTTCTCCGTATTTATCTACAATAGCGTCAATTGCAGTTATGATGTCTTTGGTCAATTCTACTCTTGAAGCTCTTGCATTTAAGTTTGGATAATAATCGTCAAACTTTTTTAAGAAATTTAATAAGACGTTTGTCGTTGCAGAAAGATTAGCGATTTTTCTAAAACTTCCTACTTCAAGAAAACTGTCTTCGATGGCAAGAAATTTAATTTCGTGCGTTATGGCGTCAAATCCGTGATTCGGAATGGCGTTATTATTTTGAAAAGAAGACACATACTCTGATGTTTGCATCAAAGCTTGCATTAATTCTTCTTTATCTCTAAATGGTTTTATTTGTAAAGCCTTTTCCTTTCCAATATCGGTATTGCAACCATCAGAAATGGTTTCAAGCACCGTTGGGAATTGTAAATCTTGTAATGTTTTTTCTGTAATAGATATCATTATATATCGTAAGTTGTAAAGATTTCAAAGTTACAAAGTTTTAAAAATTAAATGGCACTAATAATTGGTAGTTTGAATAAAACTTTGCTTTATTTGTAATAAAATTTGTAAAATGAAAATTAATTTAGCTCAAGACTGGCAAGGTGTTTTAAAAGATGAAATAGAGAAACCGTATTTTCAGGAATTAATGACAGCGCTTAATGTTGAATATAAAACGCATACTTGTTATCCTCCTGCAGAGTTGATTTTTTCAGCATTTAACAATTGCAGTTTTGATGCTGTAAAGGTTGTTATTATTGGTCAAGATCCTTATCATGGAGAAGGAGAAGCCAATGGATTAAGCTTTTCTGTAAATGATGATATTAAAATACCGCCTTCGTTGCGAAATATTTTTAGAGAAATAAACACTGATTTTGATTCGATTTTTATGCCAACTTCTGGTAATCTTCAAAAATGGGCTCAACAAGGAGTTTTGCTTCTTAATGCTTCTTTGACAGTTCGTAAAGATAGTCCAAATAGTCATAAACACTTAAAATGGAATTTATTTACTGATGCTGTTATTAAAGCTATTTCTGATCAGAAAGAAAATGTTGTTTTTCTTTTATGGGGAAGTTTTGCTCAGAAAAAAGGATCAAAAATTGACAGGTCAAAACATAATGTTTTAGAATCGGGCCACCCTTCACCCATGAGTGCTAATCAGGGGAAATGGTTTGGGAATAAGCATTTTAGCCAAACTAACCATTTTTTAAAATCCAAAGGATTAAAAGAAATTGAATGGTGATTTTTTTTAAGTTACAAAGGTTTAGAGTTACAAAGTTACAAAGGTCAAAAACTTTAGATCTTTTTGATTTTAGATAAATATTTTTTACAAAAGAAAACCCAGTAACTTGTTTTGATGTTATTGGGTTTTCTTTTATTTTTTTATAATTTCTTCTAAAACGGCTTTGTTTTCGTAATTCACCACTTTTAGAATAATCTCCTGATTTTTTACTGTTTTTCCTTCAATGATATACAATTTTCCTTTGTTGAATGGAACGTTGCTTTGGTCAAAATCGACATCTCCGTAAGTTAAGGTGTTTTTGATATCTGCTGTATCAACCCATTTTTCGTTTAAAGTCTGAACAGCTTTTGGCGAATATTGAAAAGGTTTTGTTCTAAGATTGTTTAAAACTCTGGCATTTGGAAAATAATTGCATCGGGTGTCTTTTCCGATAAAAAATCCTGATACAATAAAACATCCCATAACGAGACCAATCAGGTAATATGCAAAACGGTGTACGAACTTCATGAAATAAAATTTTTGCAAAGGTACATTAAAGTTCCTTTAGAATACAAGTAAATTAATATCGTTATCTGGTAAATCGAACCAGTCGCCAATTGCTTTATTTGTTAAGATTCCGTGATAAAGATAAATTCCGTTTTTGAGGCTTTTGTTGCATCGAATGGCACTTTCAATACCACCATCTTCGGCTATCTGATGCAGATAAGGTGTTAATATGTTACTAATTGATAATGAGGCTGTTTTGGAATAACGCGAAGGTATATTAGGCACGCAGTAATGCAGAACATTGTTTTTTATGAACGTAGGTTTTTCATGAGTGGTAACTTCTGAAGTTTCAAAGCAACCGCCCGTATCAATGCTGACATCAACAATTACGGCACCTTTTTTCATGTGTTCAACCATTGTTTCATTCACCACAATCGGACAACGTTCTTTTCCGCGCATGGCTCCAATTGCGACATCACAGCGTCTTAAAGCTTTTAATAAACCTTTTTGCTGTATGGTAGAAGTGAAAATTCTTTGATTTAAATTGTTTTGTAAACGACGCAATTTTGTAATCGAATTATCAAAAACCTTTACGTTTGCACCTAATCCGATTGCGGTTTTAGCAGCAAATTCGCCAACAGTTCCAGCGCCAAGAATAACAACTTCAGTAGGAGGAACGCCTGTAATGTTTCCAAACAAAAGTCCTTTTCCGAATTCATTTGTAATCATTAATTCGGCTGCAATTAGAATAGAAGCAGTTCCAGCAATCTCGCTTAAAGATTTTACTGCTGGATAAGATCCGTCTTCGTCTTTTATATATTCAAAAGCTAAGGCAGTGATTTTCTTTTTTGCTAAAGCCTCAAAGTATTCTTTCTTCTTGGTTTTAAGCTGAATGGCAGAAATAATAACCGTTTCAGGATTAATCATTTCGATTTCAGTTAAAGTTGGCGGTTCTACTTTTAATAGAAACGGGCAGCCAAAAACTCTTTTGGCATCTTTTGTGATTTCTGCACCGGCATCAGCATATTCTTTATCACTATAACTTGAACTTTCTCCAGCGCCAGATTCTATCATAACGCGATGCCCTTCATAAGTTAAAGAAGCGACTGCATCAGGCGTAAGACAGATACGACGTTCTTGATAACTTGTTTCTTTAGGGATTCCTATAAAAAGTTCTCTTTTAAAACGACCAACCTCAAGTTTTTCTTCCTGCGGTATTAATTGTTGTTTTGTAAATGGAGTTAACGTGATTGACATGGATAGTGCAAAAAATTAAGAGTACAAATTACGTAAAAAGTTTTAGAAATAGTGTAAAAATTGTGCTAATACTCAAAGCGAAAAGTTAAGAAACATAATAACTCTCAATAAATAAATAGTGATTGAATGTTTTTAAACCAGTTCTAATTCTCTTTTTCCATCAGAAAGCAATTCGATATTTATAGTAGAATGTTCTTCAGGGATCAAATTTGCAATTTTTTCAGACCATTCAATAAAACACCAATTTCCAGAGTATAGGTAATCATCAACTCCCATATCAAGTGCTTCGGTTTCTTGTTTTATTCTATAAAAGTCAAAATGATAAACTTTTTTTCCGTTTGGAATTTGATATTCGTTTACTAAAGAAAAAGTAGGACTGCTTGTTGCGTCAGTAATTCCAAGGCTTTTGCACAGCTGTTTGATTAGAGTAGTTTTTCCAACTCCCATTTCTCCATTAAAAAGGATGATTTTATTAGGATTTGAAGCTATAATCTGCTCCGCAACTTCTTGAATTTGATCTAATGAAAAAACGATATTCATTTTGTGTTTATTTTTGCCACGAATTTCACGAATTTTCACGAATTAATTTATTTTTTGTCTAAAAATAATTAGTGAAAATTCGTGAAATTCGTGGTGATAACTTTTATTTTGGATTAAAGACTAAAAACGGAATAATCATTTCTTCTAATGAAATTCCGCCATGCTGGTATGTGTTTTTGTAATAGCTCACATAATGGTTGTAGTTATTTACATAAGCCAAAAAGAAATCATTTTTAGCAAAAATAAATGAGCTACTCATGTTAATTGCCGGCAAACCAATTGTTTTTGGTTCTTTAACTACATATACATCTTTCTGTTCGTAAGTCAAGCTACGACCAGTTTTGTAACGTAGATTCAGACTTGTATTTTTATCTCCCACAACTTTCGACGGATTTTTTACATTAATAGTTCCGTGGTCTGTGGTTAAAATCAGTTTGAAGCCTAAAAGTTGTGCCTGTTGAATAATTTCTAATAAAGGAGAATTTTTGAACCAGCTTAAAGTCAAAGAGCGATATGCCTTATCATCTGAAGCTAATTCTTTAACTACTTCCATTTCGGTTTTAGCATGCGAAAGCATATCAACAAAGTTGTAAACAACAGTTACTAAGTCATTTCCTTTTAATGCTTTAAAGTTTTCTGCTAACTTTTTTCCGCCAGCATAATTGGTGATTTTAAAATAATCTTCCTTGATATTTAAGCCTAAACGTTTCAGTTGAGCCGATAAAAATTCGGCCTCATAAAGGTTTTTTCCGCCATCTTCAACATCATTTTTCCAATATTCAGGAAACTGTTTTTCCATTTCTAATGGCATTAAACCCGAAAAAATGGCATTTCTTGCATATTGTGTAGCAGTTGGAAGAATAGAGTAGTACGGAACTTCTTTTTCCAGTTTGTAATAATTTGAAATTACACCTTCAAAAGCCTTCCATTGGTCGTAGCGCAAGTTATCAATGACAACAAAAAGAATCGGTTTGTCTTTCTTTTTAATTTCAGGAACTACTAATTCTTTAAATAAAGTATTTGATTGAATAGGTTTGTCTGCTTTTGGTGCGAACCAATCTTCATAATTTCTTTCGATATATTTTCCGAATTGAGAATTCGCTTCTACTTTCTGAGATTCTAGGATTTCAATCATCGCTGTGTCGTTGATATTTTCCAATTTTAACTCCCAAAAAAGCAATTTTTTATACAGTTCGATCCAATCTTCGTAAGAATTAACCATCGCTAATTCCATTGAGATTTTCCTGAATTCTTTCTGATAGTCTAAAGTTGTTTTTTCTGTAATTAATCTCGAATCATCTAGATTTTTCTTCAAACTCAACAGAATCTGATTCGGATTTACTGGTTTAATCAAGTAATCAGCAATTTTAGAGCCAATGGCTTCTTCCATAATATATTCTTCCTCACTCTTGGTGATCATAATCATAGGAATAGCAGATTTTTTCTCTTTCATTTCAGAAAGCGTTTCCAGTCCGCTCATTCCAGGCATGTTTTCATCTAGAAAAACAATATCAAAATTATCTTCTTCAAATAAAGCAATTGCATCAAGGCCGTTATTGCAAGTTGTAACTTCGTAATTCTTTTTTTCTAGAAACAATATGTGAGGCTTTAAAAGATCGATTTCATCATCGACCCAAAGTATTTTTATCTTATCCATAAATCAATTTAATTTTACTGCAATTTAAAGTTATAGAACTTAAAAAGTATTAAAAATAGTATAAAATTACCAAAGATGAAGTACGATTTTATTTTGAATTTTAACATTTTTAAATGTATTTTCCTGATAATCATTGTGATTTCGATAGTGATTTTTAAATAAAAAACACCAAGCTCTTTATACTTATTTACTTATATTTGTTGACCTAAAAAATGACCACACTGTGACTCAGATCAATAAATTAAAAATATTCAACGATCCTATATATGGCTTCATTACGATTCCGAATGAGCTGGTTTACGACTTAATTCAGCATCCTTATTTTCAGCGTTTACGCCGTATTTCACAGATGGGATTGTCGTATTTGGTGTATCCAGGAGCTAATCATACCCGTTTTCATCATGCATTAGGTTGCATGCATTTAATGAAGAAGGCAATTGATACACTTCGCTTTAAAGATGTTGTTATTTCTGAAGAAGAAGAAAATGCACTTTTGATAGCTATTTTACTTCATGATATTGGTCACGGGCCATTTTCGCATGCAATGGAAAAAAGTATTGTTGAAGATGTGCATCATGAGGCCATTTCGTTATTATTTATGAATCAGCTGAATGAAGAGTTTGATGGGAGATTAAGTTTGGCGATTCAGGTTTTTAAAGGAGAATATCATAGAAAATTCATGTTGCAATTGATTTCTAGCCAATTGGATATGGATAGAATGGATTATTTGAAACGTGATAGTTTTTATACGGGTGTTGCAGAAGGTAACGTGAACTCTGAAAGATTGATTCAGATGATGAACGTAGAAAATGATGTTTTGGTAATTGAAGAAAAAGGGATTTATTCTGTAGAGAAATTTCTGCTCTCTAGAAGGCTAATGTATTGGCAAGCCTATTTGCATAAAACAAGTTTAGTAGCTGAATTAATTTTAATGAAGGTGCTAAAAAGAGCAAAAGAACTGACTTTAAAAGGTATTAAGTTGCCATGCAGCGAACCTTTAATGTATTTCATGCAAAATAAGATTACGCTTGAAGATTTTGATGCTGAGAAATTAGATTTGTTCTCTCAATTAGATGATTTTGATATTATAAGTGCGCTAAAAGCTTGGCAGAAGCATAGTGATTTTATACTTTCTACATTAAGTAAAATGATCATCAATAGAGATTTGTTGAAAATTAAGCTTAGTGCAGAAAAAATTCCGATGGAAGAATCGCAGTCTTTAAAAGAAGAGTTTGCAGAAGCGCATCAAATTTCGGCTGTAGATGCAGGTTATTTTATTTTTAGAGGTAAAATAAAAAATCAGGCCTACAGTAAGGAGGCAGAACCAATTCGTATTTTGAAAAAAGATAAAACAATTGAGGATGTTGTTGAAGCTTCTGACCAGCTGAATTTGAAATCGTTATCTAAATTGGTAACAAAATATTATATCTGTTTTCCAAAACAACTTATATAAAATTAACATTTAAAATCTATTTTTTATATTTTTGTCGCGATGAAATTTACAGCAGAACAAATAGCAGGAATTCTAGAAGGAGAAGTTGTTGGGAATCCCAATGCAGAAGTTTCTAAGCTTTCTAAAATCGAAGAAGGAGAAGAAGGTTCTCTTACTTTTTTAGCTAACCCTAAGTATATCAATTATATATATACTACAAAAGCGACAGTAACAATTGTTAATGATAGCTTTGTTCCTGAACAGGAAATTAATACTACACTTATAAAGGTAGAAGATGCTTATGCGGCATTTTCTAAGCTTTTACATTTTTATAATCAGGTAAAGTTAAATAAAAACGGTATCGAACCTCAGTCGTATATGTCTGAAGGGACTAAGCATGGAGAGAATCTATATTTAGGTAGTTTTAGTTATATCGGGCAAAATGTGGTTTTAGGTAATAACGTAAAAATTTACCCAAATAGCTTTATTGGTGACAACGTTGTTATTGGAGATAATGTATTCATTTTTGCTGGTGCAAAAATCTATTCTGAAACTGTAATTGGTAATAATTGTACAGTTCATTCTGGCGTTATTATAGGTGCAGACGGTTTTGGTTTTGCTCCAAATGAAAACGGAGAATATAGCAAAGTGCCTCAGATTGGAAATGTTATCATTGAAGATAATGTAGATATTGGTGCTAATACTACAATTGATAGAGCAACTCTTGGTTCTACTATAATTAGAAAAGGAGTTAAATTGGACAATCAGATTCAGATTGCACATAATGTAGAGATAGGTAAAAATACCGTGATAGCCGCTCAAAGTGGTGTAGCAGGTTCTACAAAAATAGGCGAAAACTGTATGATTGGCGGACAGGTAGGTATTGCAGGTCACTTAATAATAGGAAATAATGTTAGGCTTCAAGCACAGTCAGGTGTGGCCAGAAATATTAAAGATGATGAAGTTCTACAAGGAACTCCATCTCTTGGATATACAGATTTTAATAAATCGTACGTTCATTTTAAAAATCTGCCTAAAATTGTGGCCGAAGTTGAAGAATTAAAAAAACAAATAATAAACCCAAAAAATGGAAATAATGGTTAAACAGAAGACCATCAAAAATGAAATTTCGCTAACAGGAGTTGGTTTACACACTGGAAAAGAAGTTACAATGACTTTTAAACCTGCACCCGTTAATAATGGTTTCACTTTTGTAAGAGTAGATTTGCAAGGTCAACCAGTCATTGAGGCTGATGCTAATTATGTTGTTAATACTCAAAGAGGTACAAATCTTGAGAAACTTGGTGTAAAAATTCAAACACCAGAACACGTTTTGGCTGCAGTCGTTGGCTGCGATTTGGATAATATTATTATTGAATTGAATGCCTCTGAACTTCCAATTATGGATGGTTCATCAAAATATTTTGTTGAAGCTATTGAAAAAGCTGGTATCGAAGAACAAGACGCGCAACGTAATGTTTATGTAGTAAAAGAAGTAATCTCTTTTACAGACGAAGCTACTGGAAGCGAGATTCTTGTAATGCCTAGCGATGAATATCAGGTTACAACAATGGTAGATTTTGGTACTAAAGTTTTAGGTACTCAAAATGCTACTCTTAAAAGTTTAGCAGATTTTAAATCTGAAATTGCAAGTTCTAGAACATTTAGTTTCCTTCACGAATTAGAGTCATTGTTAGAGCACGGACTTATTAAAGGTGGAGATTTAAATAATGCAATTGTTTACGTAGATAAAGAAATTTCTGAGTCTACAATGGAAAATCTAAAGAAAGCATTTGGTAAAGACGAGATTTCCGTAAAACCAAATGGCGTTTTAGATAACTTGACTTTGCATTATCCAAACGAAGCGGCTAGACACAAACTTCTTGATGTAATTGGAGATTTATCTTTAATTGGAGTTCGTATTCAAGGAAAAATTATTGCTAACAAACCAGGACACTTTGTAAATACTCAATTTGCAAAGAAATTGGCAAAAATCATTAAAATAGAGCAAAGAAATCATGTTCCAACTTATGATTTGCATCAAGAACCATTGATGGATATTCATAAGATCATGTCTATGTTGCCTCACAGACCACCATTCTTATTGATTGACAGAATTATTGAAATGTCTGATCGTCACGTAGTAGGATTGAAAAATGTTACTATGAATGAGAACTTCTTTGTTGGTCACTTCCCAGAAGCTCCAGTTATGCCAGGTGTATTAATTGTAGAAGCAATGGCACAAACAGGAGGGATTTTAGTATTAAGCACTGTTCCAGATCCTGAAAATTATTTAACATATTTCATGAAAATTGACAATGTTAAATTTAAACACAAAGTATTGCCAGGTGATACTTTAATCTTTAAATGTGAGTTAATATCTCCTATCAGAAGAGGAATTTGTCATATGCAGGCAAATGCTTATGCAAATGGTAAATTAGTTACTGAAGCAGAATTAATGGCACAAATAGCAAGAAAACAATAATAAATTATCAAATTTATTGTTTAGGTTTGTTGCTTCAAATTAGAATATTTTAATTAAAAATATAAAACATACAGATGAATCAACCATTAGCATATGTTCATCCAGGCGCGAAAATCGCTAAAAACGTTGTAATAGAGCCATTTACAACAATTCACAATAATGTTGTTATTGGTGATGGTACTTGGATTGGTTCAAACGTGACCATTATGGAAGGTGCTCGAATTGGAAAAAATTGTAACATTTTTCCTGGAGCTGTAATTTCTGCGGTGCCACAAGATTTAAAATTCGGAGGTGAGGATTCTCTAGCAATTATTGGTGATAATTGTACAATTAGAGAATGCGTAACTATAAATAGAGGAACAATAGCTTCGGGTCAGACTGTAATTGGAAACAATTGTTTAGTAATGGCGTATGCGCACATTGCACACGACTGTGAGATTGGAAACAATGCAATTATTGTAAATGGTGTTGCATTGGCAGGTCACGTAGTTGTTGGAAATCATGCGGTTATTGGAGGTTTAGCAGCGATTCACCAATTTATCCATATTGGAGATCATGCTATGATTTCTGGAGGTTCTTTGGTTAGAAAAGACGTTCCTCCGTTTACAAAAGCGGCAAAAGAGCCTTTGTCTTATGTTGGGATTAACTCTGTAGGTTTAAGAAGAAGAGGATTTACAACTGAAAAAATTAGAGAGATTCAGGAAATCTATAGAATTTTATACCAAAAGAATTATAATACAACTCAAGCTTTAAGTATTATTGAGGCTGAAATGGAAGCGACTCCAGAAAGAGATGAAATTCTAGATTTTATTAGAAATTCATCTAGAGGAATTATGAAAGGTTATTCAGGAAACTATTAATTTTAGAGTTTAGATTTCTGATTTTAGATTTCTAAACTATACAGATAACAAATAACAATAAAAATGAAGATTGATTCTTTGTCTAGAATCTAAAATCTACATTCTAAAATCTAAAATAAAAAAATACAAATGGCATCTACATCAGATATTAGAAACGGATTGTGTATTAAATTTAATCACGATATCTATAAAATTATTGAATTTCTTCATGTAAAACCTGGAAAAGGTCCAGCTTTCGTAAGAACAAAATTGAAAAGTTTAACTTCTGGTAAAGTATTAGATAATACTTTCTCAGCAGGTCATAAAATTGACGTTATTCGTGTTGAAACACATACATTTCAATATTTATATCCAGAAGGTGACGAGTTTCACTTTATGAATGCTGAAACGTTTGAGCAGATTTCTTTAAACAAAAACATTTTGGATGCTCCAGATTTGTTAAAAGAAGGTACAAATGTAATGGTTCAAATCAACACAGAAACAGATTTACCATTATCTGTAGATATGCCAGCATCTGTAATTCTTGAAGTTACTTACGCTGAGCCAGGCGTAAAAGGAAACACAGCTACAAACGCAACTAAAAATGCTACTGTAGAAACTGGAGCAAACATCAACGTTCCTTTGTTTATCAATGAAGGAGATAAAATTAAAATTGATACAGCTTCAGGTTCATACATGGAGCGTGTTAAAGAATAGTTATTTTAATTAAGATAATTTGACAATGAGTCAATTAGATAATAAGTGAATCGACATAATTTTGTATATTCACGTTCTAATTGACTCATTTTCTAATTTACAAGTTTTCTAATTATACTATATGAAATTTCCAAAGAGTCATTCTTTACAAGAAATTGCTAATTTGCTTAATTGCAAATTTATCGGAGACAAAGACTTTCAAGTTTTAGGCATGAACGAGATACACGTTGTAGAGCCTGGAGATATTGTTTTTGTTGACCATCCAAAATACTATGACAAAGCTTTGCAATCTGCAGCGACAATTGTTTTGATAAACAAAGAAGTAGAATGCCCAGAAGGTAAAGCGCTTTTGATCTCAGACGATCCGTTTAGAGATTTTAATATTCTTACGAGACATTTTAAACCATTTCAGTTTGCTAATGTTGCTGTTGCTTCTTCTGCAGAAATAGGAGAGGGAACGATAATTCAACCAAATACTTTTGTGGGTAATAATGTTAAAATTGGTAAGAACTGCTTGATACATTCTAATGTGTCAATTTACGACCACACTGTAATTGGAGACAATGTAATTATACATGCTGGAACTATTTTAGGTGCCGATGCTTTTTATTATAAAAAGCGTCCAGAAGGCTTCGATCAATTAGTTTCTGGCGGAAGAGTTGTTATTGAAGATAATGTTGGCATTGGTGCTTTATGCACCATCGATAAAGGCGTTACTGGAGATACAACAATTGGAGCAGGATCAAAACTAGATAATCAAGTGCATGTTGGACATGATACCGTTATAGGTAAAAAATGTTTAATTGCGTCGCAAACTGGTATTGCTGGATGTGTGATTATTGAAGATGAAGTAACGTTGTGGGGGCAAGTAGGAACCACTAGTGGTATTACAATTGGCGCAAAAGCGGTCGTAATGGGGCAAACTGGCGTAACTAAGTCGGTTGAAGGTGGAAAATCGTATTTTGGTACTCCAATTGAAGAATCGAGAGAGAAATTGAAACAATTAGCCAATATTAAGAAGATTCCTGAAATTTTAAGTAAATTGAAGTAATATGTCTATTAAAGAATTTGTTCAGAAATTTTATAAGTCAGATGCCTTAATCGATAGCGAAATTTTAAAAACATATCTGCATCCTGACGTTACACTTGAATGGAACAGCAGTAAAGGTTTTATTCAGATGGATTATGACTCGATAATTGAAATGGCCAATGATCTTAGCCGTGCTTATGTGCGTTCTAAGGTTAGAATTAGCCATATTATTAGCGAAGATGATTTAGTATCAGTGCGTTACTCTCATTTTGTAAAAACAATCGAGAATCCGAGAGAAGAGATGCTTTTAGCTCATTTTGCAACCATTTGGCAAATAAAAGATGATAAACTTTATAGAGGTTATCAAATGAGTCAATTTTCTTAATATTTTTTTGACAATAAAAGAGTCAAAATACATTACAAAACCTTATTTTTGCAACACAAATTTAAAAACTACATAAAATATATATCATGAGTGTTTTAGTTAATAAAGATTCCAAAATAATTGTTCAGGGATTTACAGGAAGCGAAGGTACTTTCCACGCTTCTCAAATGATTGAGTATGGTACTAATGTTGTTGGAGGTGTTACTCCAGGAAAAGGTGGTACTAGCCATTTAGATCGTCCAGTTTTTAACACAGTAAAAGATGCTGTTGACCAAGCTGGTGCTGATACTTCTATCATTTTTGTTCCGCCAGCTTTTGCTGCTGATGCAATTATGGAAGCTGCTGATGCTGGAATTAAAGTAATTATTGCTATTACAGAAGGAATTCCTGTAGCAGATATGATTAAAGCAAATAATTATGTTAAAGAAAGAAATTCTAGATTAATTGGTCCAAACTGTCCAGGTGTAATTACTCCAGGTGAAGCTAAAGTTGGTATTATGCCAGGTTTCGTTTTCAAAAAAGGAACAGTTGGTATCGTTTCTAAATCAGGAACTTTAACTTACGAAGCTGCTGACCAAGTTGTAAAACAAGGTTTAGGTATCACAACTGCAATTGGTATTGGTGGAGATCCAATCATTGGAACTACAACTAAAGAAGCTGTTGAATTATTAATGAACGATCCAGAGACTGAAGCTATCATCATGATCGGTGAAATCGGTGGTCAACTTGAAGCAGATGCTGCAAGATGGGTAAAAGCTGATGGTAACCGTAAACCAGTTATTGGATTTATCGCTGGAGAAACTGCTCCTGCTGGTAGAACAATGGGTCACGCAGGTGCAATCGTTGGTGGTTCTGATGATACAGCTGCTGCTAAAAAACAAATCATGAGAGACAACGGAATTCACGTTGTTGATTCACCAGCTGAAATTGGTAAAAAAGTAAAAGAAGTACTTGGATAATCTTCAAGTTTCAAAATAATAAATTCCAAAAAAGTCTCAATTATCCTGTTGAGACTTTTTTACATTTTAAAGGCTGAGGCGTAAATGAAAAAAAACTTAGCATCTTAGAACCTCAGTATCTTAGAAGCTTAAAAAAGAAATATGTATAAAGAATTAGAAAAATTTAAAGCAACAAACAGTTTTACTTTTACTGTAAATGATAGTCTTGAAGAAGCTTGCAATGCTCCAGAAGGAAGTGCAGGGATCTTTGTTGTGTATGCTGTTGAAGGCGATACAAAAGAATTGATTATGGTTGGTTCTACAGGAACTGTTCAGAATGACGGAACTTTAAAAAGTAAAAATGGCGGACTTTACGACAAAATCGTAAATGGACACCAATTTGCTAAAACAGGAAGAAAATATTCTTGGCCTGCTCAAATGAAATTAGAGAACATTGATGCATTAGAAGTAGTTTGGTACGAAACTTTTGCTGGAGATGTAAAAGCAATTCCAACTGCTGTTGAAGGGCAGGTTTTGCAAAACTTCTTAGATGAAAATGGTAAATTGCCAAGATGGAATGTAGCTTTTTAAAAGTGATTTTTAATTAGAAATAAATCAGAAGCCTTGCTAAATTATTAGTAAGGCTTTTTTTATGAAGTGTTAGGTTTTGATTTTTGGGCTTTATATATTTATAACCCAAAAACAAAATTTTAACTATGGTGAAAAACTACTTGCTATTACTGTTATTTTTACTTTTTTCTTTTGCAAATGCACAAGTCATTAGCATACCTGATGCTAAATTTAAGGCCACATTATTAATGTCGGATCAATACAATTCTGTGGCAAAAGACTTATCTGGCCAACCTATTAAAATTGATAAGAATAATAACGGAGCAATTGAAGTTAGTGAAGCATTAAATGTGAGCCATTTGGATGTCAGTAATTCGCAGATTACATCTTTGCAAGGAATCTCAAATTTTAGCAATCTTGTAGACTTTTATTGTCAAGGAAATCAGTTAATTGGTTTAGATTTGAACCTTTTAAAAAAGCTTAAAATAATTAATGCTTCAGGAAATAGCATCACTTCGTTAGCAATAAATGAACTTATAGACCTTGAATCTTTTAATTGTTCGAATAATCGAATTTCTATTCTAAATCTGGATGGTTTTACAAAACTTACTACCTTGTCTTGCAGCAGTAATGTTTTGACAAAATTATCTGTTGCTAACTGTGAAAGCCTTACTACATTAGATTTTGTTTATAATCCTCTTACCGAAATGAATGTTTCGGGTTGCAAGACGCTAGTTAGTTTATATTGTAATGGTTTGCAATTAGAAAAATTAAATGTAAGCGGTTGTTTATCTTTGACTATTTTAAATTGTTCGAGTAATAAATTATCAAATTTAAATCTAGAAGGGTTAAATAAATTAGAAGGAATTTATTGCGCAAATAATCAGATTAAAAATCTAAATGTTAGTAATTTGCCTGCTTTGCAAATCATTGACTGCCATTATAACGAAATGGAAAGTTTAATTGCAGTTAATTGTATAAGCTTAAAGCAACTAAATTTTATAGTTAATCCTGTAGCTACTTTAAATCTTTCGGGATGTAAATCTTTAACGAGTTTCTCGTGCAGTAACGGAAGAATAACAAATTTGAATATGTCAGATTGTTCTGCTCTTACCGACTTGGATTGTGGCAATAATGATATTTCTTTAATTAATTTGAACGGACTAGATAATCTTTTAACTCTTAGCTGTTATAATAATAATCTTAGTAATCTTGATATTTCGAATTTATCAAAACTGGAAACATTAGCATGTTCAGGAAACAACTTAACGTCTTTAGATTTTAGTAAATCTCTTAATTTGAAAGCTGTAGATCTTGATGGAAATTATTTTGCATCATTAGAAATTAAAAATTTGCCAAAACTTGAAACTTTTGATTGTACTTACAGTACTCAGTTAACGAAGCTAGAAATGAGTAATCTTCCAAAACTTAAATATTTGTATTGTTATAAAAGCAAAATAGAAACGCTTAGTTTAGACAATATACCAGAGCTGTTTGGTTTGTATTGTGAGGATAATCAAATAAGAGAATTGAATCTTTCACAATACCTTAATCTTGATCGTATATACATATCAAATAATCCGATTGAATTTTTGAATTTGAAAAATGGAAAAAAAGCCAGTGAATTTAGAGCAAGTAATCTTTCTTTGGTTAAGTATGCATGTGTTGATGATTTTGAAATAGACAATATAAAGTATGAATTAAACTCGGCCAAATATGAGATAAATACCTATTGTTCGTTTACTCCAGGTGGAAAGTTTTATACGATTCAAGGAAGTCAAAAATTTGATTTAGATAATCAAGGCTGTGCAAATTCTAATGTTAGTTACCCAAATTTAAGTTTTAGTATTTCTGATGGCATTAATAAGGGAAATATAATCTCTGACACTTCTGGAAATTATGCTATAGCTGTAGGAGAAGGAACGCATACTGTTAAGCCAATAATCGAGAATTTGAATTATTTTACCGTTTCGCCAGAATTTTTAACAGTTAATTTCCCAGCTGAAACAAGTTCACTTACTCAGAATTTTTGTGTTTTGCCAAAAGAAGATCATCAGGATATAGAAATTTCTATGTTAAGTATTCTTCCTGCAAGACCAGGTTTTGATGCAAATTATAAAATAGTTTATAAAAATAAGGCAAATAAAACAGTTTCTGGTGCTATTACATTAGATTTTAATAATGCAGTTTTAGATTATGTTTCATCTATACCTGCAATTGCAAGCCAAACTTCAGACAAGTTAATCTGGCATTATACAGATTTAAAAGCTTTTGAAACGAGAGAAATTGAATTGATTTTGAATGTTAATTCACCAACGGAAACTCCATCTGTGAATGTAGATGACCGTTTAAGTTTTAATGTTTTAATTACCCCTGTTTCAGGAGATGAAAAACCGACAGACAATTCTTTTGCAATGCGTCAGACCGTTGTTGGCTCGTTTGATCCTAATGATAAGACCTGTTTGGAAGGTGATGTAATAAAACCAGAATTAATAGGGGAGTATGTTCATTATTTAATTCGTTTTGAAAACACAGGATCTTATTTGGCTGAAAATATTGTAGTGAAAGATTTGATCGATCTGTCAAAATTTGATATTTCAACATTAGTTCCAACGAGCTCAAGTCATAAGTATGTAACCAAGATCTCAGACGGAAATAAAGTAGAATTTATCTTCGAAAAAATAAATCTTCCTTTTGATGATGCTAATAACAATGGTTATGTCGCTTTTAAAATAAAAACACTGCCAACTTTAGTTGTAGGAGATTCTTTTGAAAATGAAGCTAATATCTATTTCGACTATAATTTTCCAATTCTAACTAATAAAGAAACGTCAACTTTCAAAACGTTAGGACAAAAGGACTTCGGAATTTCATCCCATTTTAATATTCATCCAAATCCAGTTCGAAATTATTTGCAAATAGAATCTAAAGATTTAATAGATATAGAATCTATATATATTTATAATATTTTAGGGCAATTGATTCAAGTGATTCCAAATGCTCATAATACTTCTAAAATTGATGTTACAAAATTTCAATCGGGAAACTATATTCTTAAAATTAAAACTTCTTCTGGAGACTCAATTATGAAGTTTGTTAAAATTTAAAGGCATTTTATTTTCAAGGGAAAAAAAGTCTTACTTACTGTAAGGCTTTTTTTTTGAGATTTTTCGTTGGATTAAATAACGAGATCAGTTGTTTAATTATGTCGTATAATTCTGTTAATTAAATTTTAAATTATCGTAAATTTTAAGTTTAATCAAAAAAGCGAGGTAAATACTGATGAATTTGGAAAAAGAAGTAAATTTCAGCGATTTATTGGGTTTTAATCATTTGCTTTTCTATATTTATCGCACAAAAACAAAAAATAATGTTAAAATTCAATTCTTTTAGAGATAATTAATCCGGATGAAATGCAAAATGCATATTTAATTTTTGTTAAATTAAAGTTTGTTTTTTGATCCTGACGAATTTTATAAATTAAATTTTTTACTCACAATTTTAATCTTTTGCAGTTAATTCTCTTTCTAAGAATAATCTTAGTTAATTGGATTTTTGTGCCCCAAAGTATTTTGTATGAGCCAAATTTTAAAAAACAAGGTTTTAGACGATTTTATTCTATGGAATAACTTAAAAAATGGTAACGAGAAATCGTTCTCTCTACTTTTTGAAAAATACTATAGAGACCTGATCAGTTATGGTAATTCACTTTGTCCGTATGCTGAAAAGGTGCAAGATTGTATTCAAGATGTTTTTGCAGATATTTGGCTTTATAGAGATTCTCTTCAGGATAATGTTGTAGTTAAGGCGTATTTGCTTTCTAGCGTTAGAAAGCGAATTGCTCGTTTACATGAAAGAGATCATGTGTTTAGAAAAACAACAACTACTGATGCTTTAGAATTTCTTTTTGACTTCTCTATAGAAAATGATTTGGTTGAAGATGAAGTTACAGCCGAACGTGTTCTCCTTTTAAATAAATTATTAAACGATTTGCCTGGTCGTCAGAAAGAAGCATTGTATCTACGTTACCATCAAGGTCTGAGTGTAGATCAAATAGCCGATTTGTTAGATGTTAATTATCAATCTGCGAGCAATCTTCTTCATAGAGGATTATTGAGTCTTCGTAAAGAATGGAAAGGCAGTATTCCTCTTTTAGTCCTTATATCTTCAGGGGTTTTTTAAAAATTTAAGAAAAAATCAAAAAAAAATCTTAAATAGGTGAGTATATAATAATAAAGTTGTCCTCTATGTTTTTGTAACCCTAATAGTGTGATGCAAAAACGTAACAATTATATCGAAATAGAAGACTTCTTAGCCGATGAATCTTTTCAATTATGGATTTTATCTAATGTTGATGAACAAGGCTGGGAAGAATGGACTTTAGAGAATCTCCAAAGAGCCAAACTTGTCGAAGATGCTAGACTTGTACTTTTGGCAATGCGAGTTCCAGAATCTCATTTGTCTTCAAACGAAGTTCATGAAGCCTTGCAGAAAACTTGGCGTAAAATTGAACAAAGAGAAGAACTTTCTCAAAACACTTCAAAAATCCGAAAACTTAAAATACAGCGATACTGGATCAGTGGCGTTGCTGCGGCGGTTTTGGTCTGTCTTTTTTCTGTATGGTTTTTTAAAAATGATATATTACCAAATGACAATGTTGTAACATACAATGAACTTATTCAGGATAATGATGAAGGTTTGGTAGAACAAACCAACAATTCTGAAAAATCACAGATTATTACTTTATCTGATGGAAGTTCGGTCTTATTACAGCCAAATAGTAAATTAAGTTACCCTAAAATCTTTACCGGGAACGAAAGAAAGGTGTATTTATCTGGCGAAGGTTTCTTTGAAATTAGTAAAAATCCTAAAAAGCCTTTTTTTGTTTATGCTAACGAAATTGTAACTCGCGTTGTGGGAACAAGCTTTAGAATAAAGGCTTATCCAGACCAGCAGAACGTTGAAGTTCTTGTTCGCACCGGTAAAGTGAAGGTAAAATCGAATAATTTGGTTCGCAATACAGACAGCAAAGAGATTGTTCTTCTTCCTAATCAAGCGCTTCGTTTTGTTCGTAAAGAATTGGTATTTAATAAAATAACAAATATTACTCAAGATCCGATTTTGGTAAGCAGTGTTCGTAATATTGAGCAATTGAGTTTTGAGTTTACTGATATACCTGTAGCACAAATTCTTGAAACTATTGAGCAGGCTTATTTAGTAGATATTGATTTTCCACATGACAAATTGAAAGATTGCCGATTAACGACTTCATTGAGCGATCAACCTCTTGCCGAAAAACTGAAAATAATTTGTAAAAGTATTGGCAACGATACCAACTACGAGATGAATGGAAATCAGATTGTAATTACGAGTTCTGGCTGTAACTAGGATTCTTAATTCAATTAAAATAAAAACAAAAAAAATCCAAAATTAAACTAATTCAAAAACTAAAAAAATAATTTGTAACTGCCTATGTAAAAAACGAATACATAAAAAAAGTGCCGAGAATGCTGTAACATTATCGACACTTAAATCTGAATAAATTACGCTCTGTAAAGGGTAATTTATGATGTTTCTTAAAATACACTCGAATAGTATTAATCAAAACAAACCAAAATTATGAAAAAACCTGTTGTCAAGCAACGATTACTTCACCAAATCATGAAAATAACGCTGTTTCAGTTTGTGTTAGCGCTTGTATTTTCAAGCGTTACTCTTGCAAATAATGTAAATGGGCAGAAAAAATTAGATACTAAAGTTACTATTACAGTTGATAACTTAACTTTAGATAATGCTTTATCGAAAATCGAAAAGTCTGCTCATGTAAAATTCTCCTATAATTCAAGACTTCCTCAGCTTGGAGAGAAGGTTAGTATAGAAGCAAACCAAGAGACTTTGGCTAGTGTTCTTAGCCGAATATTGGTTCCTTTTAATATCACTTTTTCAGAAGTAAGCAATCAGATTGTGCTTCAAAAGAATTCGGCGAGTTCGTTTTCGTACGCAAATAATCATGATTCCTTATTTGAAGTTTTAGCTTTCGGACCAATTATTAAAGGAAAAGTTACAGACCAAAGTGGTTCGCCTCTTCCAGGTGCTACTGTAATGGCAAAAGGAACAAAAACGGCTGTATTGACAGATTTCGACGGTAACTTTTCTATCGAAATGCCTGCCAATGTAGATCGTTTGATTATTTCTTATGTTGGTATGGAAACAAAAGAAATTGGAATTGGGAACACTTCTCCAACTATTGTTTTAACAGAAGCAGGTCAAAATCTTAAAGAAGTTGTGGTGACAACTGGTTACGAAAAAACTTCAAAAAGAACATTTACAGGAGCAATTAGTAAAATTTCTGGTACAGAATTGAAAATTGACGGTGTAGTTGACGTAAGCCGAATGATTGAAGGAAAAGCAGCAGGGGTTACAGTGCAAAATGTTACAGGAACTTTTGGTACAGCTCCTAAAATTACGGTTCGTGGTTCTTCTTCAATTTTTGGAGATACAAAACCATTATGGGTTATTGATGGTGTTGTGCAAGAGGATATTATCAATATGTCATTTGCAGATTTAGCTTCTGGAAATTCTGAGACTTTATTAAGTTCATCTGTAGCAGGTTTAAGTGCAAATGATATTCAAAGCATTGAAATTCTGAAAGATGCATCGGCTACATCAATTTATGGTTCAAGATCATTGAATGGAGTTGTGGTCGTAACAACAAAACAAGGTCGTAGAGATTCTCCGCTAAAAATTAGTTACGGATTAGAGCAAACTGTAAGAACAGTTCCAAATTATAGCCAATATGATATTTTAAATTCTCAAGAATCTATGAGTATTTTTAAGGAAATGGAAGCTAAAGGTTATTTGGATTTACCTTCAACAGTAAACGGAAGATACGGTGGTGCGTATAATATTCTAGGAAGAGCAATAAATACTTATAATCCAGAAACTGGAGGTTACTTAGTGAATAATGATCCAGTAAGCCGTAATAATTTTTTGAAAAAGTACGAACAAGCAAATACAGACTGGTTTGGTGTTTTGTTTAGACCTTCAATCACTCAGAATCACTCTTTGAGTTTTTCTGGTGGTGGTAAAAACAATACATTTTACGCTTCTTTGGGGTATTATACCGATCCAGGATGGACTGTTGCAGATAATGTAAAACAAATCTCGAGCAATATCAAAGGAACTTTCTATGTAAATGATAAATTAAACATTACGTTATCTACACTAGCTTCTATTAGAGATCAAGGTGCTCCAGGAAGTTACGAGAGTGAAAAAGATGTTGTTTTTGGTAAAGTAACGCGTGATTTTGATATCAATCCATTTAACTATGTTTTAAATACAAGCAGAACTTTGCGTCCTTATGACGAAAATGGCAATTTGGAGTATTACAGAAATAACTGGGCGAGAATGAATATCGTAAACGAATTGGCTAACAATTTCATGGAAATTGAGGTAAAAGATATTCGTTTTCAATTGGATTTAGATTATAAAATTAATCCACATTTGACTTATAATTTAACAGGTTCGGCGCGTTATGCAAACACTAGCCGTGAGCATAAAATCTTAGAAGGTTCAAATGTTGTTGGAGCTTATAGAGCAGGAACTGCAATTGGTGAAGATGGTGTAAATACATTGGTAAGAGATCAAAACATCTTTTTATACCAAGACCCTAATGATTTAACGGCGCCAAAAGAGTCTGTATTGCCAAATGGTGGTTTCCTAAGAAAATTTACTAACGACATGACTTCTTATAATTTAAGAAACAGTGTTAGTTACAGAAATATATTCAGTGATAAACATGAAGTAGAAGGTTTATTTGGAACTGAGATGAGAGTTGTAGATAGAACCAGCGATCAATTTACTGCGGCAGGATTACAATATGATAGAGGTTTAACGGCTTTTACAGATCCACGAATTATTGAAAAAATAATTAATGCAGGGGATTCGTATTACGGATTTAACGAAGAAAAAGAAAGAACTGTAGGTTTCTTTGGTAAAGTAGGTTATACTTACGATCGTCGTTATACAGCTTCTCTTACAGGGCGTTATGACGGATCTAACAGACAAGGAGATAGCGATTCTTCAAGATGGTTGCCAACTTATACTGTTAGTGGGAAATGGAATGTAGCCGAAGAAAGCTTCATGAAAGATGTTCCATCCATAAATACTTTAGCAGTAAGAGCATCGTATGGTTTAACAGCAACTGCTGGGCCAGCAACAAACTCTTTAGCAATTTACAAAAGTGCTATTACAGACCGTTTCGGGCTTGACGATAGAGAATCTGGAATTCGAATTGAAGAATTGCAAAATGGAAATTTAACATGGGAGAAACAATACGAGACCAATATTGGACTTGATCTTGGAATGTTTAATAATAGACTTCAATTGACAACAGACGTTTACCGTCGTAAAGCTTTTGATTTGGTTGACTACGTAATTACATCTGGAATTGGTGGTCAAAGAATTAGACAAGGTAATAATGCCGACATGGAGACTAAAGGTTGGGAGGTTGGAATAACGAGTAAAAATATTAACGGTAAAGACTTTAAATGGTCTACAAACCTTAATTTTTCTATTTACCACCAAGAAATTACAAAATTGCAAAATACGCCTACAGCATTTGATTTAATTGATGCTAACGGAGGTAATACAGTTGGACATCCTAGAAATTCATTGTATTCATATCAGTTTACTGGTTTAAATAATCAAGGTCTTCCAACTTTCATATTGCAGGATGGAGCCGAAAACAATATTACAGATGCTAATTTCCAAGATAACTTAAATGTTACCAAATATTTGAAATATGAAGGGTCAATTGAACCAAACAAATCAATTGGTTTAGCAAATACCTTTACGTACAAAAACTGGTCTTTATATGTATTCTTTGTAGGTTCTGGAGGGAATAAAGTTCGTTTAAATCCTGTTTATGACAGTACTTATGATGACTTAACTGTGTTTACAAAAGATTTTACAAATCGTTGGATTAATCCAGGAGACGAAAATTATACAAATGTACCTGTTATTGCAGACAAACGTCTGAATGCTAATTATGGCGGAGAGCGTACTTTGGCAAGAGCTTATAATACTTACAACTATTCAGATGTTCGAATTGCAGATGGAGATTTTGTTAGATTGAAAAATATATCGTTGAGCTGGGAGTTCCCTAGTGATTTCAAGAAAAAAATAGGGGTGAGCACTTTTACATTAAAAGGTTCGGCAGTAAATCCTTGGTTGATTTATTCTGATAAACGATTAAATGGACAAGATCCTGAGTTTCGTAATTCTGGAGGAGTTGCTTTACCAGTAACAACTCAATACACCTTTACTTTAAACCTTTCATTATAATAGTCAAGATCATGAAAAACTTAAAAATAGCATTATCCCTATTAATACTGATTTGTATTACTAGCTGTGATGATTTCTTATCAGAGAAACCAGATAATAGAACAGAAATTGATACTCCAGAGAAAATAAAAGAATTATTGGTGGAAGCATATCCTCAAATGAGTTATTTTGAGATTGCAGAAACTATGTCTGATAATGTTTTTGATAGTGGATTAGCCACAACATTAGTAAGAAACGAGCAAAACTACAATTGGGAAATTAATACAGAAGCAACTGATATTGATACTCAAGCGTATTATTGGGATGCTTGTTATAAAGCAATCGCTCACGCAAACAAAGCATTAGAAGCAATTCAGGAGTTGGGAAGCCCAGCGAGTTTGAATCCGCAAAGAGGAGAAGCGCTGATTGCTAGAGCTTATTCTCACTATATGTTAGTTTCATTGTGGTCAAAGCGTTACAATCCTGCAACTGCTGATTCTGATTTAGGAATTCCGTACGTAACAAAACCAGAAACTGAATTAATGACAAAGTACAAAAGAAATACAGTTGCTGAAGTTTTTGCTTTTATTGAAAAAGATATCGAAGAAGGTTTAAAATATGTAACAAACGACTACAAAGAACCAAAATTCCATTTTAATGTAGCGGCTTCAAAAGCTTTTGCTAGTAGATTTTATTTAGTAAAAGGAAACTGGGATAAAGTAATTGAGCTATCTAATGATTTAGGATCAAGACCAGTAGGGAAATTAAGAGATTTTTCTACTTACGAATCTATCGGTGTAGAGGACCAGCAATTAAAATACGGTGCTAGCGATGTTGAAACCAATTTATTAATCGTTTCGGCTAACACTATTGTAGGAAGATTATATTCATTAAACCGTTTTAATTTATCAGGTTTGCGCCGTCCAGAAATTTATGGAGGAAGCACAAATCTTTTTAATAAAGCGTATTACTATAACTTCTATTCTTCAAACGGTAGTATTACATTGTTTCTTCCTAAGTTTTATGAATACTTTAAATATTCTAACGTAACTGCTGGAATTGGAGATCCTTATGTTGCTGAAGTTTTACTAAGTAATGATGAGTTTTTCTTGAATAGAATTGAAGCTCATGTTATGAAAGGAGAAATAGATACAGCTACTGAGGAATTAGAGTATTTCTTAGCAACAAGAACTCCGACATATAACCCAACGACAGATAAATTGACGGAAGCAAAAGTAGTGGCTAAATTCCCTGTAATTGCAGATGAGTATACACCTTTCTATAACATGACACCAGTGCAGACTTCTTATATAAAAGCAATTGCAGAAACAAGAAGAAGAGATTTTATACACGAAGGACTTAGATGGTTTGATATTAAACGTTTTAATATTGTAGTAGAACACGAAACATCAAACAAGCCGACAAATACATTAGTAAAAGACGACAACAGAAGAGCTTTGCAGATTCCGTTGCACGCTTCAAGCACAGGCTTAGAACTAAATCCTAGATAATCTTAAAATTTGAAAAATTATGAAATTATTAAAATATAATAAAATTGCGGTTTTAGCACTAATTTCGACAACCTTATTTTCATGTGGCAGTGATGATCTTCCGGGAGAAAGCCAGTTAGATTTTACACAACCTGAAAAGACAAGTTTAGATAACTGGATTGATGGTACGTATCTAAATCCGTATAATATTAATGTACAATATAAATGGAATCAAAACACTGTAGATAATAGTCGTTTTTTATTCCCGCCTGCAGTTGATAAAGTAAAACCAGCACTTGAAATCGTAGAAACAATATGGTTAAAAAGTTATGCTGCAATTGGAGGTCCTGACTTTGTAAAGAAAATTGCTCCAAGAGAAATTGTTTTAGTTGGAGGGGTCAATTTAAATAGCGTAGGAACAAGAACTTTAGGGTTGGCTGAAGGCGGACAGAGAGTTACTTTGTTTGAGACAGATTATATTGATCAAACAGATCGTGCAAACGTTTCTGAGTTCATCCATACAATTCAACACGAATACATTCATATTTTAAATCAAAATAAACCTTTCGATGAAAAAACTTGGAAAACACTAACTCCAGGAGGTTATACGGCAGATTGGTATAATTATGAAATTCCAGAATCAAATGAACTTGGATTTATTACAAGTTATGCAAGATCAAATATTAACGAAGATTTTGCAGAGACAGCTTCAATGATTCTGATTTATTCAAAAACTGAATATGCGGCATTTTTAGCAGGTATTCAAAGTCCATTTGCTCTTCAGGCTTTAAAAGCAAAAGAAGCGATTGTGGTTAAATATTTCAAAGAAGCATTTAATATGGATTTTTATGCTTTAAGAGATGAAGCAGAAAAAAATACAACATCTGTAATAAATTAAAATTAGCATTATGAAAATGAAACAACTATATAAGTATTTATTTGCAGCTATTTTAATACTGCAATTGACTGCATGTAATAACAATACAGATGCAGAACAACTTTTTAATGAAACACCGACAGCGCGTTTAAACCAGCAAAAATCTGAGTTGAATGATGCATTGCTTTCGTCACAATACGGATGGAAAGCGGTTTATTTTACTGATAATACGGTTTTGGGAGGATATACTCATTTGTTTAGGTTCGCAGATGACGGAACTGTACAAATGGCTTCCGATTTTGATGCTGATACAAAAACTTATAAAAGTGAGTATGCAATTCAAGTTGGTAGCACAGTAAGTTTGACTTTTACGACAAAAAACAGGATTCACCTTTTGTCAGATTCAAATAACTATCCAATTCCAGCTTTAAGAGCGAAAGGATATTTAGGAGATTTTCAATTTTTGTATTACGGACAAGAAAATGGAGAAATCATTTTTAAAACCAATAGAAATAACAGAGAATTACGTTTTGTAAAAGCAACTGCCGAAGATTGGATAAACTTGCCTCAAAATCTGGAAATGGAGAAAAATGTTATTGGTGGAGAAGAAAGACCGCTTTTTAGATTACTGGAAACCAATGATGGAACAACTGTTCATAAATTTGATTTTTCATTCACAGCAGTTACCCGTTTTGCTAATTCAAATTCAATCGAAAGCGGTTATTCTGTAAGTTATAACATGGGAATTGGTTATACCCCAACAGGAATTGTTGTAAGTCCGGCAGTTGAAGTAGGTGGGCAAAAATTATCAGATTTCACATACAATGATGCAGATGGAAGTTTTACTGCAACAGGAACAGGTGGTGTGTCTGCTGTAATAAAGTATACAGCAAAACCTTTGGTTCTTACAGATGATTATAAATTCTTGCTTCCTGGACAGCCATTGGCGTGGTTCGGATTCTTTGTAGACGATTATACTATAGATTCTCCTGCGAACTCATCATTGTTCTATGCTGAATTAGAAAAGGTTAATGCCGCATTGCCAGCAGGACAAAGTATTGCGTCTATCCAAATATATGGTAATCACTCTATCGGAACTTTTATTTATTACACTTTTGTAGGAAGAGGTGCTTTACAACATCATGTAACTATTGAAGAGGATGCAGTAGGTAAGAAAATGATCCTAAAACATAAATCATGGAATGGAAATACTACTGTTGCGACACCAGCTTTCTTGGCAAGTATTGATAAATATTTTATGGACCCTGAAGGTATTTATGTAAAAGCAGAAAGCTTCAGATTATTCTATTCTGATCCTGTGTATACTTTTACAAGCGCTTCAAGTCCGTTTAGAATGACAACTTGGAAGCTTCAATAATATAAAAAAAAGCAGCTCATTTTTTGAGCTGCTTTTCCCAACATAATTTCTGAATCAAAATAGTACAACTTTAAAATTTCTGAATATTATGATTAAGAGAATATTTACACCAGCAACTATTGCGGTGCACTTTTGGGGGATAGGTTTACTTATTATAAATGAATATTATTATGAATATTTAAGGTTCTATTTGTACGTTTCTATACTATTGATTATCCCAATAGCGCTATGGAATCTAGTTCAAAAGAGAAAAAAAGATACGGTAGAAGAAACACAAGAATTTAAATCTTCGATTTACAGAATGTTATTCATGGCAATAGTCATGATTGTAATATTTTTTATAACGAGACAAAATCACATTTAAACTTTTTTAGTTTTGTTTTTTTATTTTGGGGGGAAACAGCTCATTTTACGAGCTGTTTTTTTATTTTTTTTAAGTTAAAACTGTCTTTTTTAATTTATATTGTGTTTGTTTTCTTATATTTAGAGGCGGAATATGTATATGTCTGAAAACTCAACAGACAAAAAAGGATTGAGTTAGCAAAAATCAAAAAACCAATTATTATGTTAAAATCAATTTTAAATTTTAAAGGAGTAGAGATTTTGAATCGCGATGAGCAAAGAAGCATTAAAGCTGGAGATTTTTTTTGGGATTGTCAAACAGGAGAAGGCGGTGTAATGACGCCGCCGTATATTGCACCATGTATTGATCAGCCTGTTGAAATCATTCCTGCTCCAGAGTTTGATTTGCCATAATCAATATAATTAGATTAAAAAAAACGTTTCAAATTTCGAAATGGTTTTTTGCTTTCGGAAAACAGCTAATAAAATAAGCTGTTTTTTTTGTTTTAACAACATCTAAAATTCTTAAGCCAATTTTTGGATTACAAATTTTATTAAATGCTCAAATAATCTATATTTGTAATTCAAAAAATAAAACGAATACCTTAATATGAAATTACTAGAAGGAAAAGTTGCAATTATTACTGGTGCAAGCCGTGGAATTGGAAAAGGAATTGCTGAAGTTTTTGCTAAACATGGAGCAAACGTTGCTTTTACATACAGCTCATCTGCTGCATCTGCAGAAGCTTTAGAAGCAGAATTAAATAGTTTAGGAGTAAAAGCGAAAGGATACCAATCTAACGCAGCAGATTTTAACGAAGCTCAAACCTTTGTTGATGCTGTTTTAGCAGACTTTGGAACTGTAGATATCTTAATCAATAATGCCGGAATTACAAAAGACAACCTATTAATGCGCATGTCTGAGGCAGATTTTGACCAAGTAATTGATGTAAACTTGAAATCGGTTTTCAATATGACAAAAGCGATTCAGAAAACTTTCTTGAAACAAAGAGCAGGATCTATCATCAACATTAGTTCTGTTGTTGGGGTTTCTGGAAACGCAGGTCAAACAAACTACGCAGCTTCTAAAGCTGGTGCAATCGGATTTACTAAATCTGTAGCTCTTGAGTTAGGTTCTCGTAACATTCGTTGCAATGCAATTGCTCCAGGTTTTATCGAAACTGAAATGACTGCAAAATTAAGTGAAGATGTAGTAAAAGGATGGAGAGAAGGTATTCCGTTGAAACGCGGAGGAACTCCAGAAGATGTAGCAAATGCTTGTTTATTCCTTGCTTCAGACATGAGCGGTTACATTACAGGACAAGTTCTTAATGTTTGCGGAGGAATGCTAACATAAGGTACTGAGGTACTAAGTTACAAAGGTTCAAAGGTTTTAGTATTCAGTCTATTCTGATTCTAGATAGCTGAACACTTTTAGTCAAGTAATTGACTTTTAAAATCTGATGACTGTAAACTGATACTGAATACTAAATAAATATGACGACAAACACGATTCTTTTATTATTGCTTTCTTTAGTAATTGCTGGTGGTTTATCGTATTTTCAATATTTTTTCAAAGCCAAAAGTAAATCCAATGTGATGATACTTTTGGCTTTTTTACGTTTTTTAGCTATTTTCGGGTTATTGGTATTATTGATTAATCCCATCATTTCTAAAAACTCATTAGAGATTACCAAAACGCCTTTGGCAATTGTAGTAGATAATTCAAGTTCTATTGCGGTTTTAAAATCTGATAAAAAAGCAGTTGAACTATATCAAAAACTAGTTTCAAATCCAGCTTTAAAAGAAAAATTCGAAATCCAGTCTTATCAGTTTGATAACGATTTTAGAACTTCAGATAAATTTGATTTTAGCGGCAATCAAACCAATTTAGACGAAGCAGCAAAGAATTTAAAAAGCATCAACAAAAATCTGATTTTCCCAACCGTAATTATTACCGACGGAAATCAAACTACAGGAAACGACTATGTGTATAGATTCGATCCTGTCAATAAAGTTTATCCTTTGGTTGTGGGAGATACAACCACTTTTTTCGATTTAAAAATCAATCAGCTTAACGTAAACAAATACGCTTTTCATAAAAATAAATTTCCTGTCGAAGTTTTTCTGCAATATGCCGGCAATAAAACCGCCAATGCAGAATTTACCATTTCGCAAGGAAATACAGTCGTAGCAAAAGAAAAACTTTCGTTTTCGCCTTCAAAAAAAACAGCTTCTCTAAATTTATTATTACCTGCAGATAAAATAGGATTGCAGATTTATAAAGCTAGTATTCAATCTTCTGCAAAAGAAAAAAACAGCTACAACAATATCAAAAATTTCGCAGTTGAAATTATTGACCAGAAATCGACAATTGCTATTGTTTCAGCTATAAATCATCCAGATATTGCATCTTTAAAACGATCAATTGAAGTTAATGCACAACGTAAAGTGATATTGGTTAAACCGAATCAAATTAATGACTTACAAGATGTTTCTATTTTGGTTTTGTATCAGCCAACGACTGCTTTCAAACCGATATTTGACAATAATAAATTAAAAGGAACAAATGCCTTTATTATAACAGGAAACAATACCGACTTCAATTTTTTAAATCAGCAGCAAAATAATCTGATTTTTAAAATGAGCAATCAGCGAGAAGATTTTCTAAATGAATTCCATTCAGATTTTAATCTTTTTGCAATCGATGATATTGGTTTTGAAAATTTCCCGCCTCTGCAGAATCCATTCGGAAATATTAGTACGAATGGAAATGTGTCTGTTTTGCTTTCTTCAAAAATTAGAAACGTTTCTACAAATGCTCCATTATTGGCTTTTGCCGAAAATCAAGGAAAAAGAACCGCTTTTCTTTTAGGAGAAAATAGCTGGAAATGGCGTCTACAAAGTCATGTTGATAATCAGTCTTTCGAAAAGTATGATGTTTTTATTGATAAAATAGTTCAATATTTAGCATCATCGACTTCAAAGAAATCTTTGGTAGTAACGCATGAAAGTTTTTATAACTCTGGGGAAGAAATTATCATTAATGCACAGTATTTCAATAAAAATTATGAGTTTGACGAAAAAGCCAGACTTACAATTAGCGTGGTAAATGCAGCCACCAAACAAACTAAAAATTACGATTTACTAAAAGGAAGTAATTCTTTTTCAGCCAATTTAGAAGGGCTTCCAGCTGGAAAATATAACTTTACAGTGAAGGAATTAAACTCAAACACTTCATACGCAAGTCATTTTGAGATTTTGGATTTTGATATCGAAAAACAATTCGTAAATCCAGATATTCAGAAATTACAGCAACTAGCAAAACAGACAGGTGGAAAAACATTTTTTGAAGATCAGGAGGATCACTTGATTAACATGCTTTTAGAAAGTAAAGAATACAAATCAATCGAAAAAAATGTTTCGACTAAAACGCCAATAATTGATTGGGTTTGGTTGTTAATCTTAATTGTTGCTTTATTAACAGCGGAATGGTTTGTTAGAAAATTTAACGGATTATTGTGATGAAGTGTAGTCGAATTTCTTCTAGCATTTTGTAATCTTATGGTTGTAAATTAAAAGTCTAAAATTATGAAAGTTAAATTCTTTTCTATCGTAGCAATTTTGATAATAATTTTTTGCTTTTTTTCATTTTCAGAGACAAATAATACCAACAAAAAGAATCTTTTAGGAAACACGATTCAGCAGCGTTTCCAACTGCCTCAGGGATTTGTGAGAGAAGAGGAATCTAAAACTTCATTTGATTTTTTTCTTCGAAATCTTCCATTAAAACCATTGGGTTCAAATGTTTTGTATTTTGATGGAACTGTAAAACCAAATCGAAACGTTTATGAAGGGGTTGTGGATTTGCCCATTGGAAAACAGGATTTGCATCAATGTGCTGATGCCGTGATGCGTTTACGAGCTGATTATTTTTATAGCCAAAAACAGTACGATAAAATACATTTTAATTTTACCAATGGTTTTCGAGCTGATTTTAGTAAATGGGCTGCAGGTTACAGAATTGCTATTAAAGGCAACAAAACTAGTTGGGTTAAAACTGCAAAACCATCTGACAGTTATGAAACTTATTGGAAATATTTAGAGAAGGTTTTTATGTATGCTGGAACAGCTTCGCTAGAAAAAGAACTGAAACCAATTAATGTTTCAGATATAAGAATAGGGGATGTTTTTATAAAAGGAGGCTTCCCAGGCCACGCTGTTATTGTAGTAGATATGGCGATGAATCCAAAAAACAATCAAAAAATTATGCTTTTAGCACAAAGTTATATGCCTGCACAGGAAATTCAAATATTGAAAAATCCAAATAATAGTTCGTTGAGTCCTTGGTACGCTGTCGATTCTGGAACTTCTCTGAAAACACCCGAATGGACTTTTAGTTCCTCACAATTAAAACGTTTTTAAATGAAACGATTCTTTTTTTTAGTCCTTATATTTCAAAATGCTTTTTCTCAGGAAATCCCATTGAATGTTCAAAAATTAATTAAAGCATATCCAGATCAAATTATAGGTTATAAAGACAATAAGATTATTTTTAGTGATAAATCAAGTTTACTTTATGATGATTTTAAGAATAAAACGAATCAAGAATTATTAGATAATCCTGATATTGAGGATCAATTTAAGTTTGTTTATAATAAAGCAGATAAGAATTTAGTTCCAAAGGAGGATGCAGGAAGAATTCGAAATGAAGCTTTTTTTAAGAAAATTTACGGAAATTCAAAATCAGAAGTTGAATCAAGAATGACTGAAATTATTTGGTGCCCGAAATTAGTCAATCAGAAAATAAAAGTAACAACCGTAAATGGAATTGACAAAATAGTAAAAAAACTCTCAGCAGAATTAGATAATAATCCAGAGTTTAAAAAATATATTAATGCTATTGGAGGTACATTTAGTTGGAGAAAAATTTCAGGAACAAACCGATTGAGTATGCATAGCTATGGAATGACAATTGACATTAATGTTAAAAATTCTAACTATTGGCAATGGGATTGTAAATGTAAAAATGAAGAAGTTACCCTTTGGTATAGAAATCAAATTCCTCTCAAGCTAGTTTCAATTTTTGAAAAATATGGCTTTATTTGGGGAGGAAATTGGAAACATTATGATACAATGCATTTTGAGTATCGACCAGAACTTTTGTTATAGATTTGAAAATTAAATTATTACAAAAAAGCATTACAGAGGAAAGTAGATTACGAATTAAAAATTTATGATTATGGATTTCAGGCTAAAAGTTTTTTACACCGTTGCGCTCCGCCTTAATTTTACTAAAGCGGCAACCGAATTGTATATTACTCAGCCGGCAGTTTCTAAACATATCCAAGAATTAGAAGAAACCTATAAAATCAAACTTTTTGAACGAAACGGTTCTAAAATCGCTTTAACACCCGCTGGGAAAATGCTGCAAAAATATACTAAGAGTATTTTTGATATTTACCGCGAAATAGACTTTGAAATGAGTTCGTTTAATGCAGAACGTCAAGGTTTGCTTAGGTTAGGAGCGAGCACAACCATTTCGCAATATATTATTTCTCCAGTTTTGGCTAGTTTTCATCAGAAACAAAAAGATATAAAAGTCAGTTTACTGAATGGAAATACAGAACAAATCGAAAATGCTTTAATCAATAAAGAAATCGAAATCGGAATTGTAGAAGGGCAGTCAAAAAATCAGTCAATTAAATATATTCCGTTTTTAAAGGACGAATTGGTTTTGGTCTGCAATAGCAATAATCCATTTGTAAAACAAAATGAAATTTCAGTAAATGATTTAAAATCAATGAAATTCATAACTCGAGAACGTGGATCAGGAACACTTGAAGTTATAGAATTTGCTTTAAAAAAAGCAGGTTTAAAATTTTCAGATCTACAAATTGAAATGCAGCTTGGAAGTACAGAAAGCATAAAATCATATTTATTAAACTCAGATTGTTTTGCTTTTATGTCTATTCACGCTGTGAGTAAGGAGTTGAGAAACAAAGAATTGATTGTTTTAGATGTGGAGAAGTTGTCTGTAGAAAGATATTTTTACATAGCCACTTTGCAAGGAAAATCAGATTCGTTGTCAGAACTGTTTATTCAAAATTTGGCAATTCATTATAACTTGAAGTTATAGCCAATTGTAATTTACGATTGGCGTTTTCAATATAAACGGCGGAACTTTGCGACATAATATCAATACCCATTTATTTTGAAAACAAAAGAACAAACATCGGCACAATTATTTGAAATTAATCAATCAGTACAGCAAGTGCTTTTTCTTGCTGTAATTCTTTTATGTTTATTTTCGATCATTTCGCCTCCAATAGCACTTTTATTGGGAGTTATAATTGTGAATCTTTTCGGAAATCCATTTGTGGAGTTCAATCATAAAGCTATTACATTTTTATTGCAGTTTTCGGTGGTTGGTTTAGGATTCGGAATGAACGCAAACAGTGCAGTTTCAGCAGGAAAAGAAGGATTTGTTTTAACTGTTTTTTCAATCTTCAGCACTTTACTTTTCGGATTACTTTTGGGAAAATGGCTTAAAACAGAAAGAAAAACGTCTCACTTAATTTCTTGCGGAACAGCAATTTGCGGTGGAAGTGCTATTGCGGCAATTTCGCCAGTAATCAAATCAAACGAAAATCAGACTTCAATTGCTCTCGGAGTTATTTTTATACTCAATTCTATAGCTTTATTTGTATTTCCGTTCATCGGACATCAATTAGATTTGTCGCAAAAAGATTTTGGGTTATGGTGTGCCATTGCAATTCATGATACCAGTTCTGTAGTTGGTGCGGCAAATAAATATGGTGTTGAAGCACTCCAAGTTGCAACAACTGTAAAACTAGCTAGAGCTTTATGGATTATCCCAATTTCGATCTTAACCGCTTTTCTTTTTAAAAGCAAGAATTCAAAAATCAAAATACCTTACTTTATAGGTTTGTTTGTTATAGCAATGCTAGTGAATACTTATGTACCGTCAACAGCCATTTTTACTGGTCATCTTGTTGGGATTGCAAAAATTGGTTTAACGATAACCTTGTTTTTGATTGGAGCAACTTTAAATTTCGCTACTTTAAAAACGGTAGGCGTAAAGCCTTTGTTTCAAGGTGTTTTCCTTTGGATCTTTATTGCTGCTTTAGCTTTAGTGTCAATTCTTTATTTAGGATAATATTTTTTAACCGCAAAGAGCGCAAGGTTCATACATAAAAGACTAAATATAAACGCAAAAGTTCGCAAAGCTTTATCTATATAGCTTTGCGAACTTTTGCGTTTGTATTCTCAATCCTAAAAAAAATCTTTGCGTTCTTTGCGGTAAAACTATACTCAAAGTTTTTTTACTATTACTTTATATTGGAGAATTTTACAACTGGTTTATCAATCATTTTGTAAAATTTTCCTTTGAAAGCATAACGTCTTTCAATCTCAAAATTAAATGATTTTTTGTTTTTCGCCATTTCTGTAAGTTCAGCAGGCAGATCAACTTCAAAATCATCTTCTGTACCTTTGGCTTTTTTGTAAGAGCCTTTAGTGACAATTTTAAAATCTCTGAAAAACTTTTTATTGTTATCCGTAGTCACAGTATAAGAACTTGACCAGTCTGAACTGACACTATTGGTAAGCGAGTAATTATCAACTTCCATCAAGGGCTGATATTTTCCATCAAATCCGGCAATTAAATAAAAGTATCCGTTGTACGGAGCGCCTGCGCCACCATTAGCATGTACAAGTGATAGTGCATATTGATCTTCTCCAATTTCAACCAATTTTGGAGTTGGACATCGTGCAAAAGCGCCAAATGCGGCAACAGCAGGCTGAAAAGATTTCATTTCCCAAAAATTACCATTTTTTGCAAATTTAGCTACGCCGAGTAAACCTCCAGAAAAACGCCCTGTTTGCAATCCGTCTTCGTCATGTACAGAGTGATTAAAAGCTATTATTTTAAATTGGTTTCCTTTAGAATCTTTATAATCAATATTGGCCAAAAGTCTTGTGGCAACACCTTCGGTGTACGGAAATAACTGATCGCCTTCAGTGCCATTTACATCCAAAAAAGGAGCAGGTTTGCAAGGTTTACATTTCCAGCTTATAAACGTGTTTTTATCTGCAAGATGATACAAATTGCCTGGAAATAATTTTTGCATCGTTTTTACACCATCAAATGGGTCAGAAACTCTTAGGGTTCTTTTTGTGTTTAATATGGTGTCACTAGTATTTTTTAGCTGTAAATCAGTTTCTTGAGCAAAGCAAAGAGAAGAGACTAGCAGAAAAAGATGCAAGGTAATCTGGCGCATAAAAATTGGATTTAATATAGGAAAACAAATGTATAAAGAAAATTATTGTTAATATGAACTTATAGTGCTTTTAGATCGAAAAATCACAAAAATCTAAATTTAGTAAATCTTAATTATAGTATTTTTTGCGTATTCTTTAATTAAAGCTAAATTTGCTCCCTCTAATAAAAAAACAAATGAAGAAAATCCAAATGAGACCAAAACTAATCGCTTTCGGAGCTTTAGTTATTGGGTTTATTATGCTGTCATGGGGAAATGTAGGCCATGAGCGTATTAACAAAGCTGCTGTAATGGCTTTACCAAAACAATTACAGATCTTTTTTTACAATCACATTGATTTTATTACACAAGAAGCTTCGGTTCCAGATATCCGCAAGTATGCATTAAATTATAAAGAAGAAGGACCAAGGCATTATTTTGATATGGAAAACTTTGGAGCCGCTGACACATATCCACAAACATTAGAAGAAGCAAAACAAAAATATGACGCTAAATTTTTAAGCGATAACGGAATCTTGCCTTGGTATATTGAAGATATGATGGCAAAGTTGACTAAAGCTTTTAAAGAGAAAAATAGAGCAGAAATCTTATTTCTTGCGGCAGATTTAGGCCATTATGTTGGCGATGCGCACATGCCTTTACATACTTCAAAAAACCACGATGGTCAATTGACTGACCAAAAAGGTATTCATTCTCTTTGGGAAAGCAGATTGCCAGAATTATTCGTTAAAAATTACAAATTAAATGTTCCAGAAGCACAATATTATGCTAATGTTCACAAGGCAATCTGGGATATGATTAATGACACTCATACCTTAGCACAACCTTTATTGGATATTGATAAAAAACTGAGAGTAGCCACTCCAGAGAATAAAGTTTTTGAAATGGATGCAGAAGGTAAAATCGCAAAAACGAAATACAATACTTCTAAATTCTCTGACGAATATGCTAAAAAATTACACGAACAATTGAACGGAATGGTTGAAAGCCAAATGAGAAAAGCAATTGCAGCAACGGCAAGTTTTTGGTATACTGCTTGGGTAAATGCAGGTAAACCTGATTTAAGCGATTTAGACTCATCAGCTGTTACACAAAGAAACTATCAATTTTTGCAGGATGATTTAAAATTGTACCAAAGAGGAGATTTATTTGGAATGAAGAATCAAAACGACTAAAGTTTTATTTCAAGATGAACATCAAAAAAGCCGCAAACTGAGAGAGTTTGCGGCTTTTTTTGATTATTAGTTCTTAACATGGTTCGCATAAAGTTTAGCATTCTTTGCAGCTAAATCTTTAAACTGATATTCTTTCTCCTTCAATACATAAGATGCTGATTGATAATAGGAAATAGTTTCGTCTAGTAAATTCTTGTTTTCAGTTTTCAGCGGAATTTCATCGTAATGAATTTGAAATTCAGGAGAAATTCCAGCTTTCTCATTGAGTTTTAATTGAAACTGTTTTATTTGCTGTTTTGGAGATAAAATCGTTAAAACATTGTCTTTTATTAAACCAAGATCTTGATACGTTGCTATAAAAGCTCTTGGCTGATAGCTTGGTTTAAATACATCTTGTCCAAAAAATTTACTTTCGTAGTCAAAATTAAGAAGTCCGAATAATGTTGGCATAATATCGATTTGCGACATTAATTTGGTATATTTTTCAGGTTTTATACTTGGTGAATAAATCAAAGCTGGAATTCTGTATTTGTCTAACGGAAGTTCTGTTTTTCCTGCACTTGAGGCACAATGATCGGCTACAATTACAAATACCGTATTCTTAAACCAAGGTTGTTTCGATGCTTGATTAAAGAATTGTCTAAGCGCATAATCTGTATATTTCACGCCTCCATCACGAGATTTGATGTTTCCAGGAATATCAATTTTATTGTTAGGATAAGTAAAAGGTCTATGATTGCTAACAGTCATAATATGATTGAAGAAAGGCTTGTTTTGTTTAGCCTCAGCATTCATAACTTTGATTGCTTTTTTATACATGTCCTCATCGCACACTCCCCAAACGTTAGAAAAAGTAACTTCATTTTCAGCAAAGCTCGATTTATCAATAATCTGATAACCGTTTCCTGAATAGAAATCCTGCATATTATCAAAAAAAGCATCGCCGCCGTACATAAATTTAACATTGTAGCCCTTTTTAAGGAAAACTGATCCAGTTGAGAATTTATTCTTATTGTCTTCTCTTTTTACAACGCTTTCACCAGCTGTTGGAGGCAAGCATAAAGTAACAGCTTCAAGTCCGCGAACTGTGCGGTTTCCTGCGGCGTAAATATTTGTAAAGAGCAAACTTTTTTGTGCAAGACTGTCTAAAAATGGCGTTATATTCTGTTCGTTGCCATACATTTTCATAAAGTCGGCACTTAAACTTTCAATTGTAATTAAGATTACATTTTTACGCTGTTCCAGAGAATCTTCTTTTATTTCACGTAATGTGTTTTTTCCTGTGATAGAAGGAAAATCTTGTTTTAATAAAGCAAATGCTTCTTCGTTTGGAATTGTTTTATAAAATTTAAAATAATCCAATTTGTTATTCTGGAAAGCTAGATAGAATTTATAGATTCCATTAGATTGCAACTCATTAACAAAGACGTTTTTAGAGTTTTCTGTTTTAGTTAATCCCGGCACAGCTACTAAAGACGCAAAAAATAGAACTGCATAAAGAGCTGTAATTTTTATTTTCTCACCAAAATTCGGAATATCATCTATATAATTTCTTGATTTCTTGATAATAAAATAAGTGATGATTCCTGTAATGATGAATAAAGCAGAAAATATAGGAACGACTGGATAAGACTGCATAATGTTTTCGATAACTTCATTGGTGTAAATCAGATAATTGACAGCTATAAAGTTGTATTTTACACCGAACTCATTCCAAAAGAAAAATTCACTTATTGCATTTTGAAGAATAACCAGAACGTATAAAAAGATCACAAAAGCAAAAAGCCAAAACCTGATTTTATCTCTGTGTTTTGGAAGGAAAAGGAAAAGCGCAAACAAAAGTGTTTTTAAGGAAACAAAAATCAAAACGATTCTGGGTAAAGCACCGCCGTATTCGTCAAAAATGCTTTTTCCTGATGCGATATAAAGTAAAAGCGCTACACAACCTGTCAGAATAATATATCCGTAAGGCTTGCTGTATTTTGAATTGGAAATAAAAATAAGGTAAAGCCATAAAAAGCCTGAAGCCAGAATAAATACAAAAGAATCTGATAATAAGCCAAATGAAAATATTTTTAAGCTCTCGGTAAATGTGAACGTACTTTGGGTAATAGGATGGAATAGCAATACTATTCTAAGCGTAAAACTCACTATAAAATACAGTAAAGCAAGGTTATAGAAAGGCGAAAGTTTTTTGTAAAAATTCATCGGACTTATTTTTTTACAAAATTACTTTCGAATGATTAATGCTAGATTAAGTTCGACTTTTACCTTACTTAACATTAACTTAATATTTGATTAAGATACTGATTTTCTTTATTTATTGATGTAGCGGATTATTTGTGAGATGTAAATTATCTATCTTTGGATGGCAAAATGAAATTCAAATTTAATCAGATACGATAAATGCATATTTTAATAGTTGAAGACGAGGTAGGAATTGTTCAATTTCTAAAACAAGGGTTGCAAGAAGAAGGCTATCAAATTACTACTGCTGGTGACGGTTCTAAAGGGTTTGAGCTGGTTCAGGAGCAGAAGTTTGACTTAATTCTTTTAGATTGGATGTTACCAAAGATTAATGGTCTTGATTTATGCAAAGCTATTCGAATTAAAGATCACGAGACTCCAATTATTTTTTTGACGGCAAAAGATACGGTTCAGGAAACTATTGAAGGGCTGAAAGCCGGAGCAAACGATTATATCAAAAAGCCTTTTAGTTTTGAGGAATTGGTGGAGCGAATTAAAGTCCACTTTAGAAATAAAAAACAAACTGAAAGCTTGACTCTTGGAAACATTACGATGGACTTGTCTAGGCATATCGTATTGAAAGGAGATGAAGAAATTTCATTGACCCAGCGAGAATTTGAGCTTTTAGCGTACCTGATTCAGCATAAAGGAAAAGTCTGCACTAGAAACCAGATTTTAAGAGATGTTTGGGAAATCAATTTTGAGTACGATACAGGTGTTATTGATGTTTTTATGAACGCAATTCGAAAAAAACTGAATCTTAAAATCGAGGAAGATTATATCAAAACCATTCGAGGCATCGGATATATTGCCAATGATTAACAAATGACATCATTATCTTTTAAAAACAGAATAGCATTAAATTATATTGTAGGAACAGGACTGTTGGTTTTAGCGGTCTTTTCTGCTATTTATTTTATTGTAAAGCTCACGGTTTATAACCATATTGATGAGAACTTGAATATAGAAATTCAGGATCACTTAAAAGAGTTAAAAACAGAAAAAGGTGTTGTAATCTTTATGGATGCCGAAGAATGGGAGGAAAGAGAACATAACTCTGTCGACGTGAATCCTATTTTTGTACAGTTTTTAGATTTAAACAAACAAATAATTGAAAAATCTCCTAATTTGAAGAATGAAAAACTTGTCTTTCATCAAAGTAAAGAGCATTTTCATCCTTTTGATACTAAATTATTAGGAAATAAGATTCGTCAGATTCAGGTACCGCTTCATGTAGAGTCTAAGAAAGTTGGCTATCTGATTATAGCCATGTCGCTTTCCGATTCTTCAAAGGTTTTAGATAATCTGATGGATACTTTATTGATAACTTTTCCCATCATTTTGCTGATTCTGTTTTTCTTAGCTAGATTTTATGCAGGAAGAAGCATTAAACCAATAAATAATATCATTCAGACCTCAAAAGTTATTACTAAAGACAATCTTAAAGCGCGTATTCCGTTACCAAAAACAAGGGACGAACTGTTTACACTTTCTAAAACTATAAATAATCTATTAAACCGAATTGAAGACGCAATTGAACGCGAAAAACAGTTCACATCAGACGCTTCGCATGAATTAAGAACGCCTCTCACAGTTATTAAAGGAACACTTGAAGTGCTTATACGTAAGCCTAGGGATAATAAGGAGTATGAAGAGAAAATTAATTATTGTATTAATGAAGTTGATCACTTAAATTCTTTAGTAGATCAGTTACTTATGATGGCTCGTTTTGAGAATCAAAAACAGAATATTCTTAAAGAAAATGTCTACTTAAATGCCGTAATTTTAGATGTGCTGAAATTAAATACAGAGAAAATTAAATCGGGAGGAATAAATGTAATTTTAGATGCACCAGAAGAATTTTATATTTATTCAGATAATTATTTAACAGTAACAATTCTTCGAAATATCATTTCAAATGCGGTTAAATATTCAAAACCGGATAGTGAAGTTAGAATTTCTTTATCAAGAGAAAATCAGAAAATCATTTGCAATATTTTAGATCACGGAATAGGAATTGCAAAAAAAGATCTTGAGTCAATTTTGAATCCTTTTTTCAGATCAGATTCGCTCAATCATTCAGAAATTAAAGGAACTGGTCTTGGATTGTTTATTGTAAAACGAATGACTGATCTGCTTAAAATTAAGTTTAAAATTGAAAGTGAAATTGGAGTAGGCACCAAAGTACTATTGGTTTTTGATGAATATGATAATTCGTTAAAGTAATTTTAAAATTCTTAAGTATAATGCCGTGAACAACGATTTTTAACAATAAACTATCGTTAAGTTAAAATAAAAATTGCTTTTTAATTATTTTATCTAGTATATTTGCAACCGAATCAAAGAAGTAAAAAACAAAACAAATTATGATTTCAATTCAATTACATCATCATCATTTACATTATTGCTCTCAAGCGATGTGTTAATGGTATGCGTGTAAATCATCATATTTTAAAACCCGTTTGAGTACATCAAACGGGTTTTTTATTTCAAGCTCTCTTTGTACTCAAACTATTAATCCAACAAACAACTAAAAAAATGAGTACTTTAAAAATTGCAATTCAAAAATCTGGACGTTTAAACGAAGACAGCATTCAAATTCTAAAAGACTGCGGTATTTCAATTAACAACGGAATCGATCAGTTAAAAGCCGAAGCTTCAAATTTTCCTCTTGAAGTTTTATATCTTAGAAATTCTGATATTCCACAATATCTAATCGACGGAGTAGTAGATTTAGCTATCGTTGGCGATAATCTTTTGGTAGAAAAAGGAAAAGGAATCGAAGTAGTTCAAAAATTAGGTTTTTCAAAATGCAAAGTTTCTGTTGCTGTTCCTAAAACATTCGAATACAATTCGGTACAAGATCTAGCGAATCTTCGAATTGCCACCTCTTACCCAAATACAGTGACAGAATATTTTAATAAATTTGGTCTAACTGTAGATATTCACCAAATCTCTGGTTCTGTAGAAATTGCCCCAAATATTGGTCTTGCTGACGCAATTGTTGATATTGTTTCAAGTGGAAGCACATTATTTAAAAACAACTTAAAAGAAGTTGAAGTTATTTTGAAAAGTGAGGCAGTTTTAGCAGTTTCTCCAAAAGTTTCTCCAGAAATTCAAAAACACATTGATACTTTAAAATTCAGAATTCAAGCTGTTTTAAGAGCTAGAAATTCAAAATATATCCTAATGAACGTTCCAAATGACAAAATTGAAGCAGTTGGAAAAATTCTTCCAGTTTTAAGAAGTTTAACAGTTCTTCCGTTAGCTCAAGAAGGTTGGAGTAGTGTTCACTCAGTAATCGATAAAGATACTTTTTGGGATGTAATAGATCAGTTAAAAGAAGTAGGAGCAGAAGGAATTCTAGTTTGCCCAATTGAGAAAATGGTTCTTTAGGGCTGCGCCCGCTTTAGGCAGTAAGCTTTAAGCTTTAAGCCAAAATAGACAAAGTTAAGAAAGCTTAAAGCGTACAGCTTATAGCATAAAGCATAAAAAAAATGAATAAAATAGACAATCCAAAACCAGAAATCTGGTCAGAAATATTAAAAAGACCGACTAAAACTGTTGACGACATTGAGGTGACAGTAAAAGAAATCTTTAAAGAAGTGCAAAGAAAAGGAGATGAAGCTGTCGCTAAATATACTTCGATTTTTGACGGAATTTCTCAAGAGAATTATGAAGTTTCTCAAGCGGAAATCGAAGAAGCAATTAGTTTGATTCCGGCTGAATTAAAAGAAGCTATTGCATTAGCAAAAGAGAATATTTATAAATTTCACAGCGCTCAAAAAACAGATCGTGTTTCTGTTGAAACTATAGAAGGAGTAAACTGTTGGCAGGAAAAAAGACCTATTCAAAAAATTGGTTTGTATATCCCAGGAGGAACAGCGCCTTTGTTTTCGACTGTTTTAATGTTGGCTGTGCCTGCTGAAATTGCGGGCTGTAAAGAGATTGTGTTATGTTCTCCACCAGACAAAAAAGGAAAAATTAATCCAGCAATTTTGTATGCTGCAAATTTATGTGGCGTAACTAAAATTCTAAAAGTTGGCGGAATCCAAGCTATTGCAGGAATGACTTTCGGAACACAATCAATTCCAAAAGTATATAAAATCTTCGGACCTGGAAATCAATTTGTGACTGTGGCTAAACAATTGGCTACTCAGTTTGGCGTTGCAATTGATATGCCTGCAGGGCCTTCAGAATTGTTGATTGTTGCCGATGATACTGCAGTTCCTGCGTTTGTAGCTTCAGACTTATTATCTCAGGCCGAACACGGAACAGATAGCCAAGTGATTTTGGTTTCAACTTCAAGAAAATTGATTACAGAAGTAGAAAAAGAAGTTCAATCACAGTTAGAAGTGCTTCCTAGAAAAGCTATAGCAGAAAAAGCAATTGAAAATTCAAAATTGATTTATGTTGAAAATGATAAGATTGCTTTAGATTTAATAAATGAATATGGACCAGAACACTTTATTATCTGTTCAGAATATGATGATTTCTACTGCAACGGAATTATAAATGCAGGTTCTGTTTTCATCGGAAATTATACTCCTGAAAGCGCTGGAGATTACGCTTCTGGTACCAATCATACTTTGCCGACAAATGGCTACGCGAAGAACTACAGCGGTGTAAATCTAGACAGTTTTATGAAATCGATGACATTTCAGAAGATTTCAGAAAAAGGAATTCAAAATATTGGAAAAGCGATTGAATTGATGGCCGAAGCCGAAGGATTACAGGCACATAAAAATGCTGTGACTTTAAGATTGAAGAGTTTAGAGTAAAAAAGATGAAAGAAGCAAGAGCCAAGATTTAAGTCTTTGTTCGTTCATCTTGATTCTTTCCTCTCTAAAAAAAATAAAAACAATGAATACTTTCGATATAAATACAATAACACGTGAAAACGTAAAATCTTTAAAACCGTATTCTTCTGCAAGAGATGAATTTGAGGATTTTGATACAGCTGAAATGATTTTTCTGGATGCTAATGAAAATCCGTATCAAAATGGCGTGAACCGTTATCCAGATCCACAGCAGAATTCAGTTAAAGCGATTTTAGCTAAGAATAATTTAACTAAGCAAAGCCAAATTTTATTAGGAAATGGGAGTGATGAAGTTTTAGATTTACTTTTCAGAGCTTTTTGTGAACCCAATAAAGACAATATTATTTCGTTGCCACCAACGTACGGAATGTATGGTGTTTTAGCGAATATTAATGCTGTTGAAAACAGAGAAGTTTTATTGACTACTGATTTTCAGCCACAGGTTGAGAAGATTTTAGAAGCGGTTGATGAGAATACAAAAATCATCTTTTTATGTTCGCCAAATAATCCAACTGGAAATTCTTTTTCAGACGAAAGTGTGGTGAAACTGCTTCAAAACTTTAAAGGTTTAGTTGTCATTGATGAAGCTTACATTGATTTTTCGGAGAAAGAAAGCTGGCTCACAGAAATGGATGAATATCCAAATTTAGTGATTACACAAACACTTTCTAAGGCTTATGGTTTAGCTGGAATTCGTTTGGGAGTTTGCTATGCTTCTGAAGAAGTGATTTCAATTTTAAATAAAATAAAACCACCTTACAACGTAAACGAACTAACGCAGCAAAGAGCTAAAGAGCGCTTAAAAGATTCTGATAAAATTAAACAAGAAATAGCTTCTATAATTGAACAAAGAGAAGAGTTGCTTAAAGTATTACTTGAGGTAAGTTTTGTTGAAAAAGTGTATCCAACAGAAGCTAATTTTATTCTAGCAAAAGTGGATGATGCCAACAAAAGATACGATCAGTTAATCGAAAAAGGAATCGTAATTCGAAACAGAACTACACAGCCTTTATGCGAAAATTGTCTTCGTTTTACAATTGGAACGAAAGAAGAAAATGAAGTTGTAATTAGAGAATTGAAACTATTAAGTTAAGAGTTTATTTAACCGCAAAGTTCGCAAAGAATTACGCAAAGAACACAAAGTCATTTTGCCATTGAGATTTAATATAATTCGTGAATTCGTGGCGGAAAAAAAATAAAATATGAAAAAAGTACTTTTTATCGATCGTGACGGAACGATTGTTTTAGAACCAGAAAATTACCAATTAGACAGCTTAGATAAACTAGAGTTTTATCCAAAAGCATTTCAATATTTGGCTAAAATAGCCAATGAATTAGATTACGAATTGGCAATGGTGACCAATCAGGACGGATTAGGAACGGATAGTTTTCCTGAAGATACGTTTTGGCCAACGCAGAATTTCATCTTAAAAGCTTTTGAAAATGAAGGAGTTGTTTTTGATGAAATCTTCGTCGACAGAACTTTTCCAGAAGAAAATGCACCAACACGCAAGCCAAGAACTGGAATGTTGACTAAATATTTGAACAATCCAGAATATGATTTAGAGAATTCTTTTGTTTTAGGAGATCGTTTGACAGATGTTGAACTGGCTAAAAACTTAGGAGCAAAAGCGATTTTCATGAATGATACAGACGGAATTGGAAGCAATGAAATTTCGTCAAAACGTGAAGAATTGAACGAAACAATTGTTTTACAAACAATGGATTGGAAGAAAATCTATGAGTTCTTAAAATTAGAAGCGCGTTCTGCTTCAATTACTCGTAAAACAAACGAAACAGATATTTACATCAATCTAAATCTTGACGGGACCGGAAAAAGTAAAATCGACACCGGAATTGCCTTTTTTGACCACATGTTAGATCAAATCTCACGTCACGGTCAAATGGATTTGGAAATTACCGTAAAAGGTGATTTAGAAGTAGATGAACACCACACAATCGAAGACACAGCAATTGCTTTGGGGGAAGTTTTTGCGAAAGCGTTAGGAAACAAACTAGGAATCGAGCGTTACGGATTCTGCCTTCCAATGGATGATTGTTTAGCGCAAGCTGCAATTGACTTTGGTGGAAGAAACTGGCTGATTTGGGAAACTGAATTTAAACGTGAAATGGTGGGAAAAATGCCGACTGAAATGTTTTATCATTTCTTTAAATCCTTCACAGACGGTGCAAAAGCGAACTTAAATATCAAAGCAGAAGGAATCAACGAGCATCACAAAATTGAAGCCATTTTTAAAGCTTTCGCGAAAGCGATAAAAGTAGCCGTAAAAAGAGATACAGAAAAAATGATTTTGCCTTCGACCAAGGGAATGCTTTAAAATTTGTTTCAAGTTTCAGGTTTCAGGTTTCACGTTTTGTTGAGTAACTTGAAACGTGAAACCTGAAACAAAACAAACAAAAAACAAATGAAAATAGTAATTATAAATTACGGAGCAGGAAATATTCAGAGCATTATGTTTGCTATTGAAAGATTGGGTTTTAAAGCTGTTCTGACTAACAATCCAGAAGAAATTAAATCGGCTGATAAAGTGATTTTTCCTGGCGTAGGCGAGGCGAGTTCGGCTATGGCGAAACTTCGCGAAAGTGGTTTAGATGGTTTGATTCCGCAATTGAAACAGCCCGTCTTAGGAATTTGTCTTGGAATGCAGTTGATGTGCAATAAGACTGAAGAAGGAAATACGCAAGGTTTAGGAATTTTTGATGTTGATGTTTTGAAATTTTCAAACAACGTAAAAGTGCCGCAAATGGGTTGGAATCAGATTTATGATTTAAAAACCGATTTGTTCAAAGATATTTCTGAAAATGAATTCATGTATCTGGTTCATAGTTTTTATGCTCCAAATTGTGCGGAATCTATCGCAACAACCAATTACGACATTGAGTATGCATCGGCATTACAAAAAGATAATTTTTACGGAACTCAATTTCACCCAGAAAAAAGCGGTGATGTTGGAGAGAAAATCCTTGGGAATTTTTTAAAAATGCCAATTTCTTAAATCCTAAATTCCAATTTGAAAGTTCAAAAATCAATAACAATCAAAATATCATCCCGATAGCTATCGGGACTAAAATCTAAAATCGTTAATCTAAAATCTAAAATTAAATGCGAATAATACCAGCCATAGATATCATTGAAGGAAAATGTGTTCGTTTGTCCAAAGGTGATTATGATACCAAAATAATTTACAATGAAAATCCGCTTGAAGTGGCAAAATCATTTGAAGCGCACGGAATTGAATATCTGCATTTAGTGGATCTTGACGGTGCAAAATCAAGCAAGATTGTCAATTATAAGATCTTAGAACAGATTGCAACACAAACCAGCTTAAAAATTGATTTTGGAGGCGGATTAAAATCGGATGATGATTTGAGAATTGCTTTTGAAAGCGGTGCAAATCAGATTACGGGCGGAAGTATCGCGGTTAAAAACAGAGCTATTTTCGAAAAATGGATTTCGGAATATGGTTCGGAGAAAATTATTTTAGGAGCCGATGCGAAGGACGAAAAAATCGCAGTTTCTGGTTGGTTAGAAGAATCAAATGAAGATTTAGTTCCGTTTATTCAGGATTATCAAAATAAAGGAATTCAGTACGTTATTTGTACCGATATTGCGAAAGATGGAATGCTGCAAGGCCCAAGTTTTGATTTATACAGCAAAATTTTAGCAGAAGCTGGCGGCATAAAATTAATCGCTTCTGGCGGAATTTCAACTTTCGACGAATTACCAAAACTAGCAGAATTAGGCTGTGAAGGAACAATTATCGGAAAAGCAATTTACGAAGGCAGAATCAGTTTGAAACAATTAGAGAACTATATAATTGGTTTATAGTTTGTTGTTTTTGGTTTAGAGTTACGATACGAACCAAAAACAATAAACAACCAACAATAAACATTAAACATGTTAGCAAAAAGAATCATACCTTGCTTAGATATAAAAAACGGTAGAACCGTAAAAGGCGTTAATTTCGTGGACTTGCGTGATGCAGGTGATCCTGTGGAGTTGGCTGAGATTTATTCTGCTGAAGGTGCAGACGAATTGGTTTTTCTGGATATTTCGGCAACTGAAGAAAGACGTAAAACACTTGTAAATATGGTGCGAAGCGTTGCAGAAAAAATTAATATTCCGTTTACAGTTGGTGGTGGAATTTCATCTGTTGAAGATGTTAATATTCTACTGAATAATGGAGCTGATAAAGTTTCAATAAATTCATCGGCAGTAAAAAATCCGCAATTGATAAACGATTTAGCTCAGAAATTTGGAAGTCAATGTGTTGTAGTTGCAATTGATGCAAAACAAATTGACGGACAATGGATTGTGCATTTAGTTGGAGGAAAAGTTCCAACTGAATTGAATCTGTTTGATTGGGCTGTTGAAGTGGCAGAACGTGGTGCAGGAGAAATTCTTTTCACTTCAATGGATAATGATGGAACTAAAAATGGTTTCGCAAATGAAGCTTTGGCTAAACTTTCAGAATTAGTAAATATTCCGATCATCGCTTCTGGAGGTGCAGGAAACATACAGCACTTTGTTGATTCATTTCAAAAAGGAAAAGCCGATGCGGCTTTAGCGGCAAGTGTTTTCCATTTTAAGGAAATTGAAATCAAAGCTTTGAAACAAGAATTAAGAAATAACAATATAGAAGTAAGGTTGTAAAATTCCAATTCTTGAAGCGCCAAATTCCAATCAATAGCAATATCAAAAAATCAAAAAAAATAAATTTTCAGTTTTTAGAATCTAAAATCTGAAATGTAAAATCTAAAATAGACATGGACATCGATATCAAAAGCGCACACGGATTAATTCCAGCGATCATTCAGGATTCAGAAACAAAAAATGTTTTGATGCTGGGTTATATGAATGAAGAATCGCTTCAGAAAACAATAGAAACGCAGAAAGTAACTTTCTTTAGCCGTTCAAAACAAAGACTTTGGACAAAAGGCGAGGAGAGTGGTAATTTTTTAAATCTAGTAAGCATTAAAAACGACTGCGATGGCGATACGCTTTTAATTCAAGCAAAACCAGTCGGGCCAACTTGTCACACAGGAGCTGATACTTGTTGGCAAGAGCCAAATTCTGCTAACTATGGTTTTATTTCACAATTAGAAAACACGATTAAAACTAGAAGAGAAAATGCTGATTCTGAGAAAAGTTATGTGGCTTCTTTATTCGAAAAAGGAATCAATAAAATTGCGCAAAAAGTAGGAGAAGAAGCGGTAGAAGTAGTAATTGAAGCAAAAGATAATAACGATGATTTATTTCTTAGCGAAAGCGCTGATTTACTTTTTCATTATTTAATTCTGCTTCAAGCAAAAGGATATCAATTGAATGATGTTGTGGAAGTTTTAAAAGGACGCCAGAAATAAAAATATTTTGTTTCAGGTTTCAAGTTTCAAGTTTCAAGTTCCATGGGATAACCTGAAACTTGAAACAAACTAAACTCACTCCATAAATTCAAAAACTGCAAATTCCTGTGGTTGATGAAATCCAAATTTCAAACTCTTATAAGGTTGTAAAGCAAGATATTCAGTTTTGTTACCGTAATCAATTCTAAAAGCATTTCCTCTCCATTTTGTTCCAATTTTAGGCCTTTGAAAACCTCCATTTACAATTTTCTCAAGACTAGAAAACGGAATTTTAATCTCTACAATATATCCATCAGGAGTTATTTTACTCACAGCTTCTAAGCCTTTAATGTCAAAGCCCATTGACGTGTTCCATCCGCCACATTCTGGTGAAATACATTTTAAAAGTAAATCGTAGTTTGTAGAAAATGCATTTACTCCAATTTCAATATAATTCTGGCTGTCTCCATCTGGATTGAGAAAAACTTCAACCAAATCATCGGTATTATATATCTGAGAGTCTCTTTTTTGTGATGTTCCAATAATTTGAGAATCATTGCATTTATAGGCTAAGAATAAGTTTTCATCATTCCACGAAAGTGAAACAAAAGTGTTTTGCAATGCTTTTTCTCCAGAATTATGAATTACAAAAGGACCTAGAAATGGTTCGTTCCAATCAGATAAGTTTCCGTCAATTATTATTTGCTTATTTGTTTTATGAACAGGTATGGTTTGTGCATTGGCAGCTTTCGAAAAGATTATAATTAAATAGAAAATAAATGTAGTTAATCTCATATTATGAAATCTAAATTTTTGAAAGTACTAAAATAGAGAAGAATAATGAATCTGAATATTGTTTATTTGCATCGAGATCATAATTTTTTAAAAAACTTGATTCGAATGTTTACATTTGTTGAAGATTAAGCTGGTTTAATTACCTAATTATTTCAAATTCTAAAATAATGAAAAAATACTTTGGTGGCGTAGTTTTCGCCTTTTTGGTTGGTTTTACTGCCAATGCTCAGGGACTTTTAAGTAAGTCAGAAACCGTTTTTACACATCAGGATACTTTACGCGGAAGCATTACAAAGGAAAGAGCTTGGTGGGATTTAAAATATTATCACCTTGATGTAAAAGTAAATCCGAAAGAAAAATCAATCTCAGGTTTTAATACAGTTCGTTATACTGTTTTGACAGAAAACAACCGTATGCAGATCGATTTGCAGCAACCAATGAACATTACTAAGGTAACGCAGAATGGAAAAGAATTAAAATTTGAAAGAGACGGAAATGCGTTTTTTATTACTTTAAATGAAAAACAAAAAGTTGGAGATACAAAAGAGATTAAAATTTCATTTAACGGAAAACCTAAAGAAGCTGTTAGAGCACCATGGGACGGTGGTTTTTCTTGGAAAAAAGATAAAAACGGAAAAGATTTTATTGCTACATCTTGTCAAGGTTTAGGCGCGAGTGTTTGGTGGCCGTGTAAAGATCATATGTATGATGAAGCAGAAAACATGTTAATCAGCGTGAATGTTCCTGGGGATTTAACAGAGGTTTCTAACGGAAGATTAAAAAGCATTAAAAAAGAAAAAGACGGAACTAAAACTTTCAACTGGTATGTTTCAAACCCGATCAACAACTACGGTGTAAATATCAATATTGGTGATTATGTAAATTTCTCAGAAGTATTTAAAGGCGAAAAAGGAAATTTAGACTGTAATTATTATGTGTTAAAAGATAATCTAGCTTTGGCAAAAGAGCAGTTTAAAGATGCTCCGAGAATGTTGAAAGCTTTTGAGAACTGGTTCGGACCTTATCCGTTTTACGAAGACAGTTATAAACTGGTTGAAGTTCCGTATTTAGGAATGGAGCACCAAAGTTCTGTAACATACGGAAATCAATACAAAAATGGATATTTAGGACGCGATTTAAGCGGTACAGGCTGGGGATTAAAGTTTGACTTTATCATCATTCATGAATCTGGTCACGAATGGTATGCTAATAATATTACCTACAAAGATATTGCTGATATGTGGGTTCACGAGAGTTTTACCAATTATTCTGAAAGTCTTTTTGTGGAGTATTATTACGGAAAAGATGCTGGTGCAGAATACGTAATTGGATGTAGAAAAAATATTCAAAACGATATTCCGATTATTGGGCATTATGATGTAAACAATGAAGGTTCTGGTGATATGTATCCAAAAGGAGCTTCAATGCTTCATATGATTCGTCAGGTAATCAACGATGATGCTAAATGGAAATCGATTTTAAGAGGTATGAATAAAACTTTTTATCATCAGACAGTTACAGGAAAACAGATTCAAGATTATATTAACGAGCAGTCTGGAATTAATTTCAACAGAGTTTTTGCACAATATTTAACTACAACTCAAATTCCGGTTTTTGAATACATATTTAAAAATGGAACTTTCGGATACCATTGGACAAACTGTGTTTCTAAATTTGATATGCCAGTAAGAGTAAAATTAAACGGTGTTGAAACTTGGCTAAAACCAACAACAGAATGGCAATCTGTGAAAACAGACAATGAAGACAGAAAACTTGAAGTAGATAAAGATTTCTATGTAACAACATCTAATATTGTAGAATAAAGGTTAAGAAATTCCAATATAAAAATTCCAAATTCCAAAATAGGAATTTATAAATACTAAACCCGACAAGTTTTAAAAATCTGTCGGGTTTGTTGTTTGTGTAAAGTTTGTCATCCTGAGTAACGAAGGATCGCACTAGATGCTATCGAATAGTAATTTTCTAATCTTTGTTGATTTACGAGTGCGATCCTTCGTTCCTCAGGATGACAAAAAAAGCGCTAAAAAACAATAAGTCTTTTGGCGCTTTTTTTATTGGAATTTGGAATTTTAAAAATTGGAATTTAAATCTAACGATTATTCAATTTCGCTTTCTCCTTAATAATATCAGCAATTTTTCTGTTTTCAATTTTGCTTTCAAGCCACGAAATAATATCTAAGTATAAGAAAGCTCTTTTTTCGTAAGTGTTCTTTTCGAGTTCTACAAAACGAGTGTGCATTTTCTTGAATTCCTTTTTAATATCAGCAGGGTAGAAGTTATTTAAATTTCTTAAAAACTTGATGATTTCTTTTTGAACTTCGTGCAAGTCGTTCATCTTCAATAAGAACTTATACGTGCTTTTTAAATGATTTTCTAGATAATAATCTTTCCCAAGCTCATAATGTGCAATAAGCGACAATAATCTTGCAAAACACATTAAGTCCTCGCGCATCGTCAAGTTTTTATTATTTATGATTTTATCTAAATAATTTATGCACTCATTATATTTTTCGTTTCCGAAATAAATAGAAGCAAACTTATAAAAGAACAACATTTCGTGGTGTTCATCTAAATGTTCGCTGTGAAGTTTCAGTTTTTCTAGAATTTCAGGAATCAGATATTCGCTTTCTGCAAAAGTACCTTCTAAAATATGAAGATTTAACTTATTGTTATAAACGTAAAGAAATGACAAAGATGCAATATTATCATTTGCCGGAAATTTAGGATCTGTAATGGTTTCTTCCAGAAGATTTAAATATTTCTTGAAATTCGATGTATATTTTAGCATATAAAGCGATTCTAAGAAATAATGATTTCCTTTTAAGAAAAATACAGGATTCAGATAGATCATATTTGGATTATCATAAAAAAGCTGCACCCATTTATAGGCAAATTTGTAGCTCGCCAAGAAATCTTGTACTAGAAAACTTCGCCAAAGATTAGCATTGTAAAACCAGTATTTTTCGCGGAAACCAAACTTGCTCTCATCAAGTTTAGAAATATGCTTATTGAAGTAATCATCAATATATCTGTATTCTTCATCATTTTTTACGTAACCTGTTTTTAGCATGATTCCGTATAGCTGAAGCGATAGGTTGGACAATTTGCTTGAAATTGTATTTCTGTAATTTAATTCTTTCGCTTGAATAACCAATTCGTCAGCGCGGCCTTGAATACTTCGTGTAATATATTGTGATTCGATTAATTTTTCAAATTCTACAATTTCATACGCCATATATTTTTCATCATTCTCAAGAGCCTGCTGTTTTGTTTTGTCTAATATTTTTAAACTCTGCTTATATAATCCTTTATTATAAAGAATAACAGCAAAATCCATTTGCTCGCGAAGCTGATAACGAATGTTCTGGCTAGGAATATTTAGTCTTATACTTACTAAGATCTGTTTGTATAAGTATGATTTTAAGTTAGATAACTGTACTTTTTGGATAACACCACTTTTCAGAATGAGTTTTTCATCGTAAACTTCAGATTTATCTAAAATATTGAATAATTCGATAAATTTTGTGTTTGAACTCGTCTCTAATCGGCTTGCAAAAATTTTAAACTGCCTTTTTTCTGATTTTGAAAGTGATTTGATTAGAACAAATAAGAAATCTTTTTGATGGTTAGCCATTGTAAAAAATAATAATATAACTTATTGATTATAAGTAAGTTAATGAAGTATAAATCGTTTTATAAACAGTATAATTTCATTAAAATGAATTTCGTACTGTAATAGTACAATATATATTTGTTATCAAGATGTGAAATTACATTAAATTAATGAATATGAATAGAGAGAAAGTTCAAATTTTTGACACCACTTTGCGAGATGGTGAACAAGTTCCAGGATGTAAGTTAGATACTAAGCAAAAATTAGTTATCGCAGAACGACTAGACAAAATGGGAGTTGACATTATCGAAGCAGGCTTTCCTGTGTCAAGTCCAGGCGATTTTTTATCGGTCTCTGAGATTTGTAAAATTGTAGAAAATGCAACCGTCTGCGGACTAACAAGAGCCGTAAAAAACGACATTGATGTTGCAGCAGCTGCTTTAAAGCATGCTAAGAAACCTAGAATCCATACTGGAATCGGAACTTCGGAATCTCATATACTCCACAAATTACAAACTACGCCTGAAGATATTATTGCAAGAGCAAAATTTGCTGTATCACATGCTAAATCTTATGTAGAAGATGTTGAATTCTACGCTGAAGATGCTGGTAGAACAGACAATGCTTTCCTTGCAAAAGTTTGTGAAGAAGTTATCAAATCTGGAGCTACAGTATTAAACATTCCTGATACTACTGGATATTGTCTTCCAGAAGAATACGGAGCAAAAATTAAATACTTAAAAGAAAACGTAAAAGGAATCGAAAACGTAATCCTTTCATGTCACTGTCATAATGATTTAGGAATGGCAACTGCAAACTCAATCGCAGGAGCTATAAATGGAGCAAGACAAATTGAATGTACTATTAATGGTATTGGTGAAAGAGCCGGGAACACAGCACTTGAAGAAGTGGTAATGATTTTCAAACAACACCCTTATTTAAATTTAGATACAAACATCAATACAAGAGAATTAAACGAAATGAGCCGTTTAGTTTCTGAAAGTATGGGTATGATTGTGCAACCAAATAAAGCAATCGTAGGAGCAAATGCTTTTGCACACAGTTCTGGAATTCACCAAGATGGTGTAATCAAAAACAGAGCTACTTATGAGATCATGGATCCGCTAGATGTTGGAGTAAATGAATCTTCAATCATTTTGACAGCAAGAAGCGGAAGAGCTGCTTTGGCTTACCGTGCTAAAAAAGTAGGTTACGAATTAACAAAAGTACAGTTGGATATCGTTTACATCGAATTCTTGAAATTCGCTGATATTAAAAAAGAAGTTGTAGACGCAGATATCCACCAAATTATAGAAGCTTCTAAAATAGAAGTTAATATTTAAAAATAAACTAGGAACAATAAGGATTTAAAGACATAAATAGCGAGAGATTATGAATTTAAAAATTGCAGTTTTACCAGGAGATGGAATTGGACCTGAAGTAATTTTACAAGCTAAGAAAGCTTTGTACGCCATTGGCGAAGTGTATAATCATGAATTTGTTTTTGAAGAAGCGCTGATGGGAGCGGTTGCTATCGATAAAACAGGAAATCCGTTGCCGGAACAAACTCTGAATCTGTGCTTAAATACAGATGCAGTTTTGCTTGGTGCGATTGGAGATCCTAAATACGATAATAACCCAAATGCAAAGGTTCGTCCGGAACAAGGATTGTTGAAACTGCGAAAAGAATTAGGCTTGTTTGCTAATATTCGTCCTATAAAACCTTATAAAGCCTTAATAGAATCTTCTCCTTTAAAAAGGGAAATTATTGAAGGAGCTGATTTTACCATTTTTAGAGAATTAACTGGTGGAGCTTATTTTGGAACGAAAACACTCAATGAAGAAGGAACACATGCTTCAGATTTATGTGAATATTCAGAAGAAGAAATTACCAGAATTGCACATTTAGCTTTTCAATCGGCACAAAAACGACGTAAAAAGCTAACGATGGTAGACAAAGCAAATGTTTTGGAGACTTCAAGATTGTGGAGAAAAGTAGTTCAGAAAGTGAGCGAAAATTATCCAGATGTTAAGCTTGATTTCTTATTTGTGGATAACGCAGCAATGCAGTTAATCTTAAATCCAAAGCAGTTTGATGTGATTTTAACTGAGAACTTGTTTGGAGATATTTTATCTGACGAAGCTAGTGTGATTACAGGATCTATTGGTTTATTGCCATCGGTGTCTTTAGGAAAGAAAAACGCTTTGTTTGAGCCAATTCACGGATCATATCCACAGGCAAAAGGAAAAAACATTGCCAATCCGATTGCTTCGATTTTAGCAGCTGCGCTTTTATTAGAGCATTTTGGATTAACTAAAGAAGCTCATGTAATCTATAAAGCGGTAGAAAAAGCAATTGAATACAAAGTAGTTACAGTTGATTTGAAACCAGATTCAAAATTCGGAACAAACGAAGTAGGAGAGTTCGTTTCTAATTTTATTTTCAGCAAAGACGATTTGCTGTATTTTAATAATGATAATGTAAGTATTGGACAATCTACAATTGTTTAATATTTTTTGTTAAAATGTGAAGATAATCACAAGAAGTATTGTAAATGTTGAGATTTTATTTTTTTACTTGCAGAAGTTTAGTTACTTTTGTGACACTAAAAAAGAAATGATGCAAATCTCAATTATTATTACTTCTGTCGTTGTTGTCAATGTGATTCACACATCTGCATCGGGAATGTTATAAATATAATTGAAAGACTATATTACAAACCTTCCAAATACTGGAAGGTTTTTTTTTGAACAAAAATTAATAAAATTAATAAAATTAATAATGGAATTAAATAAGTACAGCAAGACCATCACACAAGATCAAACACAGCCTGCGGCACAAGCTATGTTGTACGGAATTGGTTTAACTGAAGAAGATTTAAAGAAAGCACAGGTTGGTATTGTGAGCATGGGTTACGATGGTAACACTTGTAACATGCACTTGAACGATTTAGCAAAAGATGTTAAAAAAGGTGTTTGGGATGCAGATCTTGTCGGACTTATTTTTAATACCATTGGTGTCAGTGACGGTATTTCTAACGGAACTGAAGGTATGCGTTACTCACTAGTTTCTCGTGATGTAATTGCAGATTCTATCGAAACTGTTGCCGGAGCGCAATGGTATGATAGTATTATCGCAATTCCTGGTTGCGATAAAAATATGCCTGGAGCATTAATTGCAATGGGAAGATTAAACCGTCCATCAATGATGATTTATGGTGGTTCTATTCACTCTGGAAAATGGAAAGGAGAATCTTTAAATATTGTTTCTGCTTTTGAAGCTTTAGGTAAAAAAGTAAAAGGCGAAATCACTCCAGAAGATTTTAAAGGTGTTATTCAAAATGCATGTCCTGGAGCTGGTGCTTGCGGTGGTATGTATACTGCAAATACAATGTCTTCTGCAATTGAAGCATTAGGAATGAGCTTGCCTTATAGTTCTTCAAACCCTGCTTTAAGTCAGGAAAAAAGAGATGAATGTCTTGAAGCTGGAAAAGCAATCAAAATATTATTAGAAAAAGATATCAAGCCAAGAGACATTATGACTCGTAAGGCTTTCGAAAATGCTATTACAATTGTAGCTGTTTTAGGAGGTTCTACAAATGCTGTTATGCACTTAATTGCAATGGCTCACTCAGTTGGAATCACAATTACTTTAGATGATTTCCAAGCTATTAACGATAGAACACCGGTATTGGCAGACATGAAGCCAAGCGGTAAATATATGATGGAAGACATTCACGAAGTGGGAGGTATTCCAGCAGTTATGAAATACTTGTTGAAAGTAGGACTTATTCACGGAGACTGTTTAACTGTAACTGGAAAAACAGTTGCAGAAAACTTAGCTTCAACTCCAGATTTACAAGACGGACAAGAAGTAATTCATGAAATTCAAAAAGCATTAAAACCAACAGGAAATATCCAAGTTTTATATGGAAATCTTGCTTCTGAAGGTGCTGTAGCAAAAATCAGCGGAAAAGAAGGAGAATATTTCGAAGGACCAGCTGTTGTATTTGAAGGTGAATTTGAAGTAATTCCAGGTCTTCAAGCCGGAAAAATTAAACCAGGTAATGTAGTCGTCATCAGAGGTTGTGGACCAAAAGGTGGTCCGGGAATGCCTGAAATGCTGAAGCCTACATCTGCGATTATTGGAGCTGGATTAGGAAGCAGTTGTGCACTAATCACAGACGGTAGATTCTCGGGCGGTTCGCACGGTTTCGTGGTAGGTCACGTTACACCAGAAGCATATGACGGTGGTGGTATTGCACTAGTAAAAGATGGAGATTTAATTGCCATCGACGCTGTGAAAAATACAATCGACCTGAAGATATCTGACGAAGAATTTGCAGCAAGAAAAGCAGCTTGGGTTAAGCCAGCTTTAAAAGTTGACAGAGGGGTTTTACTTAAATACGCTAAGTCGGTTTCTAGTGCATCAACAGGATGTGTTACCGATAATTAATTATAAAAAAATCAAAAATCAATTTCAGTAGCATTGAAATTGATAAAAAAAATATACTATGAAAATATCAGGGGCAGAAGCCGTTATAAGATGTTTATTAGCAGAAGGAGTAGATTTAATTTATGGTTACCCAGGTGGAGCTATAATGCCAGTTTACGACGAATTATATAAATTTCAAGATCAGTTACACCACGTTCTAGTACGTCACGAACAAGGTGCAACGCATGCAGCTCAAGGTTATGCAAGAGCTACAGGAAAAGTTGGGGTAGCAATTGCTACTTCTGGTCCAGGAGCTACAAACTTAGTAACTGGTATTGCAGATGCTCAAATTGATTCAACTCCATTGGTTTGTATTACAGGTCAAGTTGGAAGACACTTATTAGGATCTGATGCATTTCAGGAAACAGATATTATCGGAATTTCAACTCCGGTAACAAAATGGAATTTTCAGGTAACTGAAGCTTCTCAAATTCCTGAAATTATTGCAAAAGCATTCTACATTGCTCGTTCTGGACGTCCAGGGCCTGTATTGGTTGATATTACTAAAAACGCTCAGTTTGATGAGTTAGATTTTAGTTATGAAAAATGTACAGGCATCAGAAGTTATGTTCCAGTTCCAAAATTAAACTTAGACAAAGTTGCCGAGGCCGCAGCTTTAATCAATAGTGCAAAAAAACCGTTTATTGTTTTTGGACAAGGAGTTATTTTGGGTCAGGCAGAAGCTGAGTTTAAAGCAGTTGTTGAAAAATCTGGAATTCCAGCAGCATGGACAATTTTAGGTTTATCAGCATTGCCGACAGACCATCCTTTGAATGTTGGTATGCTTGGAATGCACGGAAATTATGCGCCAAATTTACTAACAAACGAATGTGATGTTTTAATTGCTTTCGGAATGCGTTTTGACGACCGTGTTACAGGAAAATTAAGCACTTATGCTAAACAGGCAAAAGTAGTTCACTTCGAAATTGATCCTGCAGAGGTTGATAAAAACGTGAAAACAGAAATTGCTGTTTTAGGAGATGTAAAAGAATCTTTAGCTGCTTTACTACCATTATTAGATGCAAAATCTCATGATGCTTGGCATAATGAATTCAAAGAATTAAGCAAAGTTGAATTTGATTCAGTAATAAAAGAAGAATTAAATCCAACAAATGGTAAAGGAATTTCGATGGGAGAAACTATCGAAATGATAAACAAACACTCAAAAGGAGACGCAATTATTGTTTCAGATGTTGGTCAGCACCAAATGTTTGCTTGCCGTTATGCTAAATTCAATTCGACAAAAAGTAATATTACTTCGGGAGGTTTAGGAACTATGGGATTCGCATTGCCTGCTGCAATTGGAGCAAAAATGGGAAAACCAGAACGTGAAGTAGTAGCGATTATTGGTGATGGAGGCTTCCAAATGACAATTCAGGAACTTGGAACTATTTTCCAAACAGAAGTTCCAGTTAAAATTGTGGTTTTAAACAACGAATTCTTAGGAATGGTTCGCCAATGGCAAGAATTATTCTTTGATAACAGATATGCTTCAACAAAAATGATTAATCCAAATTTCATTGCCATTGCTGAAGGATACCATATCAAATCTAAAAAAGTTACACAACGCGAAGATTTAGACGCAGCGGTCGCTGAGATGCTGGCTTCAAAAGATTCATATTTCTTAGAAGTTGTAGTCGAAAAAGAAAACAACGTTTTTCCAATGATTCCAACAGGAGCTTGTGTATCAGAAATTAGATTAAGTTAAGGAAAAAGTTTCAGGTTTCAAGTTTCATGTTCCATGTTCTCATCAGAACTTGAAACTTGAAACCTGAAACAAATAAAACTAAAAAACAACATGGAAGATAAAACATTTACCATATCGGTATACTCAGAAAATAATGTAGGATTGTTAAATAGAATATCTGGAATATTCTTAAAGCGTCACATTAATATATTAAGTCTAAATGTTTCAGAATCAGAAATAGAGAATGTTTCGAGATTTATCATCGTAGTAAATACGACAGAAAAATGGGTTCAGAATATTGTAGGCCAAATTGAAAAACAAATTGAAGTAATAAAAGCATTTTATCATACAGATGAAGAAACGATTTTCTTAGAAAATGCTTTGTTCAAAATTGCTTCAAGTTTGTTGTTTGACGAGAAACAAATTCAGAATATCATCAAAGAAAGCCAGTCAACAATTGTGACAGTTTCTCGTGATTTCTTTGTGATTTCAAAATCAGGAAGACGTTCTGAAATTGAAGAATTATACGAAAAGTTCAAACCATATGGAATTATGCAGTTTGTACGTTCGGGAAGAATATCAGTTTCTAAACAAAAAATGGAGATTTCTACATTATTAGAATCCTTTAAATAATAAAATCTTAGTTATATATAATCAATATTAAATTTCATTTCATTAAATATTAAAACAAAAATGGCAAATTATTTCAATACATTACCACTTAGATTACAATTAGAACAATTAGGAGTTTGCGAATTTATGGAGCAATCAGAATTTGCAGACGGAATTGCAGCATTGGCTGGAAAAAAAGTTGTAATTGTGGGTTGTGGAGCACAAGGTTTGAATCAAGGTTTAAACATGAGAGATTCTGGTTTAGACATTTCTTATGCATTGCGTGCAGATGCAATTGCAGAAAAAAGAGCTTCTTATAAAAATGCAACTGAAAATGGTTTCAAAGTAGGAACTTACGAAGAATTGATTCCAACTGCAGATTTAGTTTGTAACCTTACACCAGACAAACAACACACTGCTGTGGTAACTGCTATTATGCCATTAATGAAACAGGGATCTACTTTGTCTTACTCTCACGGATTCAACATCGTAGAAGAAGGAATGCAGATTCGTAAAGACATCACTGTTGTGATGTGTGCTCCTAAATGTCCAGGTTCTGAGGTACGTGAAGAGTATAAAAGAGGATTTGGAGTTCCAACTCTTATTGCAGTTCACCCAGAAAACGATCCAAACGGATTTGGTTTAGATCAGGCAAAAGCTTACGCTGTAGCAACTGGAGGACATAGAGCAGGAGTTCTAAGATCATCTTTTGTAGCTGAAGTAAAATCAGATTTAATGGGTGAGCAAACTATTCTTTGTGGTTTATTGCAAACAGGATCTATTTTATGTTTCGACAAAATGGTAGAAAAAGGAATCGATGCTGCATACGCTTCAAAATTAATCCAATACGGATGGGAAACTATCACTGAGGCTTTGAAACACGGTGGTATTACAAATATGATGGATCGTTTAAATAATCCTTCAAAAATTGAGGCTTACGAATTAGCTGAAGAATTGAAAGATATCATGCGTCCATTATTCCAGAAACACCAAGACGATATCATTTCTGGAGAATTCTCTAGAACTATGATGATCGACTGGGCTAATGATGATGTTAACTTATTGAAATGGAGAGCTGCAACAGGAGAAACTAACTTCGAAAAAACAGCTCCACAAGAAGCTCCAATCTCAGAGCAAGAATATTTTGACAATGGAGTATTAATGATTGCAATGGTAAAAGCTGGTGTTGAGTTAGCTTTCGAAACTATGACTGAAGCTGGAATCATCGAAGAATCTGCTTACTATGAGTCATTACACGAATTGCCTTTAATCGCAAATACAATCGCAAGAAAGAAATTATTCGAAATGAACCGTGTAATCTCTGATACTGCAGAATACGGATGTTACTTATTTGATCATGCTTGTAAGCCATTATTGACTGAATTCATGAAAAAAGTAGAAACTAATATTATTGGAAAACCATTTTCAACTTCAAACGGAGTAGATAATGCAGTACTTATCGCTGTAAACAGAGAAATTCGTCAACATCCTATCGAAGAAGTAGGAGCTTGGTTGAGAGAGTCTATGACAGCAATGAAAAAAATTGGATAATAAAATTTGGGAACTTCCGCAGAACAGATTTCTTTCTGCGGAATTTGCACTGTATCAATGATTTGTAATATTTTGAATTAGTAAGCACTTATTAAGAAAAAAGATATAGATGCATATTGCATTCACTTAACTTCAGAGAGTGAGTAAGTTAAGTGAAGCGGATCCCTAAAATGGGGTATATTTTGAAAAAAATATACTTGTTGAAATTTCTGTTTTAATTAATAAAGATGCTTCTATTTTCAAAATAGAAAAAAGTCACGCAGTGCGGTTACAAAATTAATTGTTATTGAAATTTGTTAAATTAAAAAAGGCATAATATCTATTTATTATGCCTTTTTTGCCCTTAAGTAATAATAGAAAATAAAGTTTTAAAATAATTTCAGATAATTATCATATTTTATTAAATAAATGTTTCTTTTTAATAAAATTTATGAATTAAATTATTTCACGGATACGTTCAGATTTAATACATTTATAAAAAAATTCAACAAACGATGAGCTATTACAAAATTGAAAATTTAGAACAATACTTTAAACATTACAATAAGTCAATAAGAGAGCCAAGAAAATTTTGGGGAAAAATAGCTGAGGAGAATTTTACATGGTACCAGCAATGGGAAAAAGTTGTTGATTTTAATATGGCTGAAGCGGAAGTAAAATGGTTTACAGATGCTAAGGTTAACATTACCAAAAACTGTATTGATAGACATTTAAGCAAAAGAGGAGAGAAGACGGCTATTATTTTTGAACCGAATGATCCTTCTGAAGAAGCTTTACATATATCGTATAATGAATTATACGAGAGAGTTTCAAAAATGGCAAACGTTCTTCGTGAGCAAGGTGTTCGCAAAGGAGACAGAGTTTGCATTTACTTGCCAATGATTCCAGAATTGGCTGTTTCTGTTTTAGCTTGTGCTAGAATTGGAGCCATTCACTCCGTTATTTTTGCTGGATTTTCTGCCTCTGCAGTTTCCGCAAGAATCAACGATTGCGAGTGTAAAATGGTAATTACATCAGACGGAGGTTATAGAGGAAACAAAACAATTGATCTTAAAGGAATTGTAGACGAAGCTCTAGAAACTTGCCCTTCTGTAGCAAAAGTATTGGTTGCAAAAAGAACAAATACTAATGTTAAGATGAAAGATGGACGTGATATTTGGTTACAGCCATTATTAGACGGAGCTCTAGACAATAGCGTTGCTGAAATTATGGATGCCGAAGATCCTTTGTTTATTTTATATACTTCAGGATCAACAGGAAAACCAAAAGGAATGGTTCATACTACTGCTGGTTACATGGTTTATACTGCGTATACTTTTAAAAATGTTTTCAATTATGAAGACAATGATATTTTCTGGTGCACGGCAGACATCGGATGGATCACAGGTCACTCTTATATATTATACGGACCATTATTGAATGGTGCTACAACTGTAATTTTTGAAGGAGTTCCTTCTTATCCAGATTTTAGCCGTTTTTGGGATATTATCGAAAAACATAAAATTACACAATTCTATACTGCACCAACAGCAATCCGTTCGTTAGCTAAAGAAAGTTTAGATTATATTCAAAAATATCCTCTTAAATCACTGAAAGTTATTGGATCTGTTGGAGAACCAATCAACGAAGAAGCTTGGCACTGGTTTAATGACCACGTAGGAGATAAGAGATGTCCTGTTGTAGATACTTGGTGGCAGACAGAAACTGGAGGAATCATGATTTCGCCAATTGCTTTTGTAACTCCAACAAAACCAACCTATGCGACGTTGCCATTGCCTGGAATTCAGCCAGTTCTGATGGATGAAAAACGTAATGAAATTGAAGGAAACCAAGTAGTTGGTAGTTTATGTATCAAATTTCCTTGGCCTGGAATTGCTAGAACTATCTGGGGAGACCACCAGCGCTATAAAGACACTTATTTTTCTGCTTTCCCAGGAAAATATTTTACAGGAGACGGTGCTTTAAGAGATGAAGTAGGTTACTACAGAATTACAGGTAGAGTAGATGACGTTGTAATTGTTTCAGGTCATAATTTAGGAACAGCACCAATTGAAGATGCAATCAACGAGCACCCAGCTGTAGCAGAATCTGCTATTGTTGGATTCCCACATGATATTAAAGGAAACGCTTTATATGGTTATGTAATTCTGAAAGAAACTGGAGAAGTTAGAGATAGAACGAATTTGAGCAAAGAGATTAATCAGTATATTTCTGATCACATCGGACCAATTGCAAAATTGGATAAAATTCAATTCGTTTCTGGTTTGCCAAAAACTCGTTCTGGAAAAATTATGCGTAGAATTTTACGTAAAATAGCAGAAGGAGATAATTCTAATTTTGGTGATACTTCAACATTATTAAATCCAGAAATTGTAGACGAAATTATTAAGGATAGAATTTCTTAATTGAAATAAAACACAAAAAAGCCTCTTAAAATAAGAGGCTTTTTTTATCGCAATTATTGCTGTTGTGTTTTCTTTAAACTTGCATCGTTTATAAATGTAAGTTGCTCCATATTGCTTAAGTTTGTAAGTGACAGGATTCCATTTTTATTTTCATTAATTCCATTTATTCTAAAACAAAACTCATTCCCGTCCTTATCTCTAAAGGTCATAAATTCAGTAGTATCATCTGAAAAGTTTTGGCAACTGTGTGAGATCGTATATTTATACATCACTTTCATTTGATTGTTGTTGTAATTATATACTTTTCCATCTTGAGTAAAACTCCATTTTGTATTTCGGTTTGCATTTGAATACCAATTTCCTAGAATGCGTTTAGAAGAGGGATCTTGATCTTGTGCGAAAACTGTTGATCCTGAAAATAGTAATAGCAGTATAAGTAATAAATTTTTCATAGTTCAAACTTTATAAATATTTCTATCATAAAATTACTGATTTACTTAATTTGAAAAATGAATGAGCTTATAATTTTCTGTTAAAAGCTTCTATTAATAAAAAATGCCTCTTAAATTATTAAAAGGCATTTTTTTATATGATATTTATTGGAATTTGGTATTTTAAAAATTAATTATTTTTTTAATTTATTTAATTCCCAATCGAGATTTTAATTTCAAGAAAAGGAGTCCAATTCTATAGGCATCTTCAGAAGAAGAATTGCGATCACTTTTTGGAATTTTATAAATTCCGCATAAATCATCAAGAGAAAATTGTTTGTCATTTATATCAGTCAATTTTCTGTACATTACATCAACATCTAGAGCTTCGTTTTTTAGTCTTCCGCAATTTAGGCGCTCTAGAGCTGCGTTTAGCATTTCAATATCAAAGTTGATATGATGCCCAACCAAAATGGAATTTCCAATAAAATTCACAAAAGCCTCAAGCGCATCAGGTTCAGGCATTTTCATCATTTTGCTTTCAATGATGAATTCGTTCGAAAGTCCGTTGTCTTGAAGATACTTGTACTGCAGTAAAACTGTTTCGAAATTTTCTTTAATAACAATGCTATCATCTATAACTGAAAAGGCTCCAAGTGATAATACAACATCCTTATCCGGATTTAAGCCAGAAGTTTCAGTTGATAAAACAACAAACTTGTTAGGTTTAGTTTCGAATTTAGTTAAATAGTCTTTCCAAAAATCTGGATAGTCTTTATTGATATTTTTCAGCCAGTCTAGCATATTTTATGAGAATTGTGTCAATTGAAATTTACTCTTAATCAGTTCCTCCAGGTCTTTCATTGGGGACAATGCATTTTTTAATTTCTCTTTGTCAGATTTTGACATTTCTCTTAAATTAATATATTGGCCAGAGTCGTCATTTTTTAATCCTTCAACAGTTCTAAATTTAGAAAGTGTCAGGAAAGCTTCTGCACAGCTTAAATAAATTTCGGCATTTTTAGAATCTGTAATGGCTAATTGTTTGAATCTAAGATATGTATTTTGAATTCCTTTTATGTTGGCATTTAGTATTAATAAACGTGCTCCGTCAATCAAAGGCATTAAAGCTCTAGTTTTGATATCGAATTTTTCTTTATTTGGACCGTCTTCTTCAGTTATAAATTTCTTGAAGAAGCTTAAAGGAGAATTTCTTTTTAAAGCATCATTTCCTAAAAAGTCGAAGAATAAAGTATTGTTAACAGCATTTTTGAAAATCACGCTTTCTATAGCTTCTTCAATTTTTGGTTCTCCAAAAACAATTTCATAATCAAAGAAAATACTGCTCAAATCATTACTATTTTCACCTGGAGTATTCATCCAGCTATTGTATTGTTTTGTCCAGTCGCTCAGTGATTTACACCAAAGCATATTGCTGGCCATGTGCCCGTTTGGACAATAATCATAGCCGACTTTCTCTAATATAGAAGTAGCGCGTTTTGCCAATCTTAAGAAATAATCTTTTACTTCTCTGTATTTTTCAGGAGTAACATCTTCAAAAATTAAAATACTATCCTGATCTGTAAGTAATAATTGCTCCTTACGCCCTTGACTTCCAATGCTTAACCAAGCAAAACGTGCAGGAGGGGAGCCTAAATCTAAAATTGCTAGTTCTACTGCTCTTTTTATAATTGCCAGATTAATCTCACTTGCAATATTGCTGACATGCGAGATCGGAATATTTTTTTGAATCGAATTCTGAATCAAATCAGATAAACGATCGCGTATTTGTTTTAAATCTTTTGGAAGCTGCGAACGCTTAATCTCTTTAATTAATACGCCAGGGTTACTAGCTTGAGCAACAATAAGATCGTGTTCAGAAATAATTCCTTTTACAACAGATTTGCTAGTGCCATCTTTTGTAACGCATAGGTGAGTTACATTATGTTTGAGCATTAGTAATTGTGCTTCTGCCAAAGACACGTTTTCTAAAACTGTAACAACTGGAGAAGACATAATTTTGTCTATGGTTTCAGTAATAGGGTAACGTCCTGTCGCAATTTTTGACGATAAATCGGCATTGGTAACAATACCAATTGGATGATTTTTATCGCCGCAGATTATGATATTATCTACCATAGAATCTGTCATTAAAATTGCAACATCTTTAATTATAGAGTTAGCCTGAGTAGTTAGAGGCGAATTATTATAATTAAGTGACTGAATATATTGCATTTCTGTCTGCTGATCAATGTAGTCACTGTCAGAAACTAGCTTGCCATTAGAGCTCACGCTGTCTTTTGTATGACGTGAATTTACAGCAAAACTCTCCAATAGAAAGTTTAAAACATCAGAATTATTAGCAACAAAAGGTCTGAAAACAGCGATAGGAATAGCATAAATAATACTTTCTTCACGTGCTTTAGCCGTCATCATGTAGTTATTCTTTGCAAAAAACGGACGTAAACCAAAGATATCTCCTTCATGACATTTATTAATGATGGTTTCTTCAGCGTCTGCAATAGTCGTAAGATTAATGACACCAGAAGCTACGACATAAAAACTTTCATGAAGCGGATCGTTATTTTGAAATAATACCGCATGCTTTTCTAAATTGATGACACGAATATTCGTGGCAATATCTGATAATTCCTTAAAGGTTAAATTATCAAATGGTTTGTATTCTTTTAAAAAATCTGCAATATGCTCAGCAACTGTATTCATATATGTGATAATTTATTTTTAAAGTATCGAATGTAAAAATAGTAAAATAAAGTCTTACAATGAAAGGTTCTTTAGCAGAAACTAATTATTTTAAAGAAATGTTAAAAGATAATGGCTATAAGACTTAAAAAAGTTTTTATGTTTTGAAATTTTCACTATTTCCAATTTTAAATATAAGCTATTTTATTCATATAAAATAAGACTATGTAAAGGAAGGCTGATAGTTTTATGATATTTAAGAAATTTTTAAACAAATAATCAGCCGATTTATGGCTATTTGAATTTAAGAAAAATTCTCAAATATTGAAAAACAAACTGTATAGATGTAACAGTCTAAATTTTCAATATTTGACAATTTTTAAAAACAAAAACCATACAGTGCATTTATAGGCGATTAAACTTAGAATAACAAACTGTATAATGCGGCGTATCAAATTTTCAATATTCGAGAATTTTTAGAAAATAAAATCATATAACGCATTCTCAGAGATTTCAGTTTTAGAAAAAAAGTAAAACTCTCAAGCAGAATATTACCTGTCGAAAAAAGGATGATAAATTTCCGCTAAATGAAAACATTTTAAACTGAAAGTTGTACAGCGTATTTATAGGGCAGTTTTTAAAATATTCTATTTTACATAATATAAATTATAAGTCAAATTAGTATAATGACGCATGAGCATAAGGCTCTCCAAAATCAAACCGTTTAAATTCTCTTTCATATTTGTTGTTTATTTCTCTCATTGCAATTTATTATAAGCATACCTCCTAAAGAAATATAAAATGAATAAAAAAATGATTGGTTAAATTTAGATTGCCATTTATTCGAAACTAAGTTCTTTTTTCAATTTGATCTAAAATAATATTTCTAAAATACATAAATAAAAACCTACAATTTTTAGAATTGATTTATATTTACATTAAAAAAGTTTTATGGAAGTAATTTGGACGGAAAAAGCTGAAAAAACTTATACTAAAAACTATGAATATTTAGTTGAAAACTGGTCTATGTTAGTTGCTGAAAAATTTGATGAACAATTCACCATATATCAAAAAATCCCTTTTTAGGTCACTATAATAGTGATTTTAATTTTAGAACTATTTTAGTTGTAAAGCAAATAACCTTATTTTATACTGTTATAAACAATAAAATATATCTTTTACTTTTTCACGATAACAGACAAAAAATGATTAAAGATTTATTCTAGAGATCTTTCTTTTTCGCTTTAATCCTTTTAACCATTTCGGTATGTGGGATGGTTTTCCCGTTTTTAATTTCTACTCTGGCCTGTTCAATTTCTTCCAATAATTCCCATTTATTATATTCTACAGGATCAAGAATTTTTGCTATCGCAAGCATTTCGCTAATTGTAAACGTTTGTGACTGAAGTTTTCTGTAATACGTAGGACTTGACAAACCTAATTGCTCAATTATATATTTTTTTTTATAAGGAGATTTGTCTATTAATTCGTCTAGTTGAGTAGCAACTTTTCTGTATGCGATAATTTCTTGTAACATATATGAAGTTTTTTTATTACATTTATTTTATCAAAAATATAAAAAAAATGTAATTTATTCATATAATTTATTCAAAATCATCTCTTTTGGTACAACATCGCCTCCGCCATTTTTTGTAAACTGAATTACATCATCTTTTACAAATAAAACTGCGCTGGCTGTAATTCCATTTTTATCTTTTAGTTTTATTTGTGCTTTATCGCCATGCGGATACACATGTCCGGTAACTTCCAATATTCCTGAGTTTAAATCTTTGTGTTCGCTTGTAACTTCTGCGGTTCCAAAAATCTTATAATTTGACTGAGCTATCGTAATTGTAAAAATATATTCTTTCTTACAGTCTTTGCATTTTTGGCTTCCCCAAGTTCCTGAGAATTTGTTTTGCTGTGAGAATGCTTGCATGGAAATTAAAAATGCCAGGAAAAGAAATTTTTTCATTGTAGTTTGTATTATTAAAATCTGAACCAAATATAAATCAAAAAAGCATCACAAATTTGCGATGCTTTTTCTAAACTCTTCAAAATCTATAATTTTTTTAAATAAACCGATTTTCCATTTAATGATACATCAATTTGATTGTTTTTTTCGTTAAACGTAGTTCGTAAAGCATTCCCGTTAAAAATGGTAACGTCACCATATACATGACCAGCTTCATTAGATGTATAATCAAATTTCACTTTCTTGTTGCCTGGCTCGATGCCTAATTTGTAACTTGAAAATTTTGTGCCTCTTAAATCAAAATCTTGCTGTGAATCAATAATTTTTCCATCAGCGTAAAAATTGGTAACCGATTTGCTCAATGTAATGTCTGGATAATACTGGTTTACTTTTTTCAAGAGCTCATATTGCTCAACACTGGCTTCTTCTTGTTTGGATGTAATAGTTTGAGCAAATGAAATTGATGTGCATAAAATGGCTAATAAAAAAAGATACTTTTTCATACTTTCTTAATTTAAAGATTAATAAATAGTAACACTAAATAATGTTGGCAATTACTTTAATTTATTGTTATAAACTTTCTCAAGTTATACTACAAGGTATGAAATCTTTACCTTTGCAAAAAATTATAAGCCATTTTTTAAGATAATGACAACAAAAAAATATATTCAGCTAATTCTTATATTAGGTTCTTTAACTGCTCTTGGTCCTTTTTCAATCGATATGTATTTGCCTGGTTTCTCGGGAATTGCAAAGGATCTAAATACTTCTGTAGCGAAAGTTTCTATGAGTTTATCCAGTTATTTTATCGGAATTTCTGCCGGACAATTGCTTTATGGACCTTTATTAGACCGTTTCGGACGTAAAGAACCTTTATTTATTGGGCTTTTGATCTATATTCTCGCTTCTTTAGGTTGTATTTATGTTGCTGATATTGATTCTTTTATAATGCTTCGTTTTGTTCAGGCTATCGGAAGCTGTGCCGCAACTGTAGCTTCTGTGGCAATGGTTCGTGATTTATTTCCTGTAAAAGATATTCCAAAAGTATTTTCACTTTTAATGCTCGTTGTTGGACTTTCTCCAATGCTGGCACCTACTATTGGCGGTTATGTTACCGAAGATTTAGGCTGGCACGCTGTCTTTTTTATACTAATGTGTATGGGAATCGTAATCTTGGCAGCTTCACAATTTGGACTTCCAAACACATATAAACCAGACACTTCTATTTCGTTGAAACCAAAACCGATTTTATCTAATTTTCTTTTAGTTTTAAAAGAGCCTCAGTTTTACACGTATGCGTTTACAGGCGCTGTCGCTTTTTCAGGATTATTTTCTTATGTAGCAGCTTCTCCTCTGGTTTTTATGGATATTTATAAGGTTGATGCTAAAACTTACGGATGGATTTTTGCCCTTATGTCAGTTAGTTTTATTGGATCCAGCCAGTTGAATTCTATGCTGTTGAAGAGATTTTCGAGCGAACAGATGATTTTTGGAGCTTTGATTTCTCAATCTATAATCAGTATTATATTCTTGATTTTGGCTTTAAATGATCTTTTGGGATTGTATCAAACTATCGGAATGCTATTCTTGTTTTTGGCTTGCTTAGGAATTTCTAATCCAAATACTGCTGGATTAACGCTCGCTCCTTTTGCTAAAAATACCGGAAGCGCTTCGGCATTAATGGGGGCAATTCAGCTTGGAATTGGGGCTTTGGCTTCGTTTGCGGTTGGTGTTTTTGTAAAAAATTCTGTGATTCCAATGGTAGTTATTATGACGATTACAACTATTACAGCATTTATAATTTTAAATATCGGAAAACGTTTTATCAAACAAAAAGTAGAATTATCTACAGATGATAGCATTGCTTCTGTTCATTGATATAGATTGTAAGTAATTAAAAATCAAAACGTAATAATTGATTTTGCGGTTTTATTTCTGTAATTTTATAGGGCATAAAATGGAATGGAATCCAGAAACCATTTTAAAAACGGGGCGAAACCGAAAAGCCACATGAGTAGGAATAAATTTTTAAAGATTATGCCTAAATATGTTATTGAAAGAGAAATCCCAAATGCTGGTAAACTTACATCTGATCAATTAAAAAGTATTTCACAGGCTTCCTGCGGTGTACTTAATCAACTAGGAACTCAAATTCAATGGGTAAACAGCTATATTACAAACGATAAATTGTATTGTATTTATATAGCACCAAATGAAGAAATGGTTTATGAACATGCTAAATTAGGAGGTTTTCCTGCCAACTCAGTAAATCAGGTCACAGGGATAATCGACCCAACTACAGCGGAATAAATGGTTAATTTTCAAATTTTTAAAATTCCAAATTCCAATTTGTTGAAAAATAAAAAAGGCAAAAAACAAGTGTTTTTTGCCTTTTTTAATATTTAAAGCTTTCCAGCTTTGGAATTTGGAATTTCAATATTGGAATTTCTATAATTTTAATTCTGTGTCTTTTTATCTGGACGAATAATCATTCTAAGCGATTGATCTTTTGCGAAATATGCTACCATCCAGTTCCAGAAAGTATTTAATCTGTTTCTGTATGTGATCAAAGAGATCAGGTGGATAAACAGCCAGATGATCCAAGCAAAGAAACCTTTAAAATGCCATTTTGGACTTGGCAAATCTACAACAGCTTTTGCTTTTCCGATAATTGCCATTGATCCTTTATCTTTGTAAGCAAAAGGGTTAAGAGGTTTATTGGCAACCATGGCTTTAAAATTCTTAGCCAGATTTAAACCTTGCTGAATAGCTACTTGCGCCACTTGCGGGTGTCCGTCTGGGAAATTTTTATCGCCTGCAGCAATTGCGGTATCACCAATGGCAAAAATATGGTCTACACCATTTACTTTGTTGAATTCATCGGTTGCCATTCTACGGCCACGTCCATAACTTTCCTTTGGCATTCCTTCGAAAATCTTGGCAGAAACTCCTGCAGCCCAAATTAAGTTTTTGGTTTTGATAGTTTCTCCGTTTTCAAAATGTACTGTATCATCGACATAATCAACAACACGAGTATGCAGTTTTACAACAACACCAAGTTTTGTAAGCGCTTCGAGAGTATCTTTTTGCGATTCTTTGCTCATTGGTGCCAATAGAGCATCTCCTCCATCGACTAAGTAAACATTACTCGCAGATGTTTCCAATTCTGGATATTCTTTTAATAAAATATTTTTCCTCATTTCGGCAAACATTCCCGAAACTTCAACTCCAGTTGGTCCACCTCCAGCGACAACAATCGTTAATAATTTACGACGTTTGCGAATATCTTTGCAAATAGCAGCTTTTTCAAGATTTTTAAGCAATGTGTTACGCATTACGATGGCATCATTTAAGGTTTTCATCGGAATGGCGTTTTTCATCACGTTTTCCATGCCAAAATAACTTGTTTCTGCACCAGTGGCAAAAACAAGGTAATCGTATTCTAACTCTCCATTGCTTAAAGTAATTTTCTTTTCTGCTGGAGAAACAGATAATAATTCGCCTAAACGGAAACTAAGATTCTTTTTGCCGGCAAAAAATTTTCTAAAGGGATAACTAATGCTCGAAGGCTCTAAAAATGCTGTTGCAACCTGATATATAAGTGGTGGAAAAAAGTTATAATTATTCTTGTCGACAAGTGTTACTTGTATTTGAGGCTGATTTACAAGTTCTTTTGCAAGATTAATTCCTGCAAACCCACCTCCAATAATGACTATTTTCATATATGTTGTAATTAAGTAGGATTATAAAATAATTCCTTATAAATATACAACTTTAATAGACAATGACAATTGTCATATTTATTACTTTTTGAATTTTTTAACTGTTTTTTCAACTATATCGATTTTGTTCTGTAAGACATAACTTGCCATTAATTTCTCGATTAGTTCGTCTTTCGTTAAATGGTGAAAAACTGTTTTTACTTTCGTTTTTAAATCTGCAGAAAGTTCGTGATTTGGTTTTGTTTTGAAGATTTGTCTGGCCCACAAAAGCATATTATTTTCTTCTACACTTGCTGCTGAAGGCTTTTTAAATTCAGAGAACTTAATTCCTAATTCTCTTTCAAAATCAGCAATTTCAAAAACTTCTTCCTGCTGTAAAACAGTTAATGAAAGCCCTTTTGCTCCTGCCCTTGCCGTTCTTCCGCTTCTATGAACGTAATTTTCGTAAGTGTCAGGCAAATGATAATTAATGACATACGAGATTTCTTTTACATCAATTCCTCTCGCTGCCAAATCGGTTGCAACCAAGATATTAATATGACCTTCACGAAACTGCTCCATAATTCGGTCACGAATACCTTGTGTCAAACTTCCGTGAAGCGCTCCCGATGAGAATTTGTTAATTGCCAGATTTTTGGCTAATTTATTTACAGCAGCTTTGGTTTTACAGAAAATAATACCTCTTTCGCCGTCTCTAGAATTTAAGAAATGCATTAAAACTTCCAGTTTTTCAATTGGATCAACTACGATGTATTCGTGATCAATTCCTTCATTACCAACAGTTTCCATGCTAGCGCTTATCTGAACTACATTTTTATTCAAATAATTCTGAATCAATTGTTTAATTGTTCCTGGAAGTGTTGCTGAGAACAATAACGTGCGATGCTTTTTAGGTAGTTCAGCAACAATTTCGTCTAAACTTTCTTTAAGAATAGCTACCATTTCGTCAGCTTCATCTAAAACTAAATATTCAGCTTTCTTGATGTCAATTGCTTTTCGCTGAATCAAATCGATTAAACGTCCAGGAGTTGCTACTACAATCTGGGCACCTTCTTTTAATCTTTCGATTTGAGGTTTTATTGGAGTTCCTCCACAAACTGACGCAATTGAGATACTCGGAATATATTTTGAAAAACTTTCTAAGTTTCTAAAAATCTGTTGCCCTAATTCTCTCGTTGGAACCAAAATTACAGCTTGAACGGTTGTCGATTCTGCATTTACCAATTGTAATAAAGGCAATCCAAAAGCGGCTGTTTTTCCAGTTCCTGTTTTGGCTAAACCAACAATATCATGGGTTTCGCTCAAAAATAACGGAATTGTTTTTTGCTGAATTTCTGTTGGTTCAACAATGTTTAATTCGCTTAAAGCTTTTAAAATTGGAGCTGAAATTCCTAATGTTGAGAATGGTTTAGACATATTCTTTAATTTTGTTTGCTTCGCCCGTTCGGCATTCTGCCTCGGGTTAAGTTTCAGGTTTCAAGTTACACCAAAAAACTTAATAAGTTGAAAGGAGAAATTACATTTACTATGAAATGCTATTTCTCCTTTTATAAATTATGTTACTGTTTTAGATTCCAACAACTTGAAACATGAAACCTGAAACAAATAAAACTTTAAATTATCAATCCGGTTCGTTCATGATTTTCTCACGATATTTTTTACCAATTAATAAAGTTAATCTTTGTTTGTAATCGTCAACCAGCCATTCGCGATAGTTTTTACTGCATTGGCTCAAACATTTAGAATAACGTTTGATACGATCTTCGATATCATCTTCTAATTCTTTAGCCAACATTTTTGCCTCCTGAAGCGTTTCTGTATTATCTACACACATTCCTGCATGCTGATCTAGAGATTTATCTAAAACAACTTTAGAGCGAAGATTTTGTTTGATGATTAATTTATGTTCTTCATCAACATCAAAACTAACATCGGCCGTTTTACTGAATTTTGCTCGCAATTCTGGCGGCATGCTGTATTTAAAGAACATCTCGATTTCGTGGTCATCACGCAAGTTTTCTAAGTAAAACTCTGGCGATTTAAAAATATGCTGCCAGTTTACAGGATCACTCCATAAACCAAAACGAGCAGCATTGTTACCTAAATCGATAACTGTAAATTCATCTTTTCCAGGCAATTTACGAGAACCACGACCAATCATTTGGAAATATAAAGTCAACGATTTTGTTGCTCTGTTTAAGATAATCGTTTCTACAGTTGGCTCGTCAAAACCAGTTGTTAAAATTCCGACCGAAGTCAAAATGGCATCCGGAGTCTTCTTAAACCATTGCAAAATGTCTTTACGCTCTTCAGAACTACTGGTGTTGTCTAAGTGGCGAATATCGTAACCTGCTTCTCTAAACGTTTCATATACATATAATGAAGTATGAATACCGTTATTGAAAATCAAAGTTTTCTTTCCTAAAGAACGTTCTGTATACGCATGAAGCAGTTTTTCCTGCATCAAAGTATTCGTATATAAATCGTCTGAAGATTTAACAGTATAATCTCCATTGATACCCACTTTTAACGAAGTCAAACCAACATCGTAGCTATAAGTTGTTGCTTTTGCTAAGAAACCTTTTTCGATTAATGAACCAATTGTATCACCCACAATAAGTTCGTGGTAGCTTTGGTGCATTGGTAATTTTATATTTGAACTCAAAGGTGTTGCTGTTACTCCAAGGATAAAAGCATTTTTGAATGAGTTTAATAATTTTCTAAATGAGTTGTAGTGTGCCTCATCAATAATAACCAAACCAATATTGTCCAGATGAAGTTTTTCATCATTAATACGGTTTTTTAAAGTTTCAACCATTGCAACGAAACATGAAAAATCATTCTGGTCTGGCAATTCTTTTACTTTACTATTGATTATTTTGTTTGTAACGCCAAAACCTGTTAACATTTTTGAAGTTTGTTTACAAAGTTCAATACGGTGCGTTAAAACAACCACTTTTTTATCATTATGAGACAAATAGCGGCGTACGATTTCAGAAAATATTACTGTTTTTCCTCCTCCAGTTGGAAGCTGATACAGTAAGTGGTGTTTCGGAGGAGCATTATCTAAACGGTCAAAAATAGCGTCAATATCGCCTTTTTGGTATGCATACAGTTCTTTTTTATCTTCTCTTTGTATTTCTAAAGTTTGAGACATTGTTTATTTTTGGATTTTTGCAAAAATACATCGAAAAAACAGTTATTCATCTTCTTTTAACTTAAAATAAATGTTTTTTTTGAATAAAGATTTTTTATGAGAAAGGGTTTTAGTAGTCGATTTTCTCCAAAATTGCCTCAAAATTGTACTTATTTCTCCATTTTTGCTCCGATGTTTCGTTCTGAATCGCGTTAATTCGCAATTTAAAATCATTAAAAATTCCGTTTGAAACAATATAATTTACCGCTTGCTCAAAAGAATTCAAGAAGCTTTTGTAAAACAATTCCTGCTTGATTAAATTTTGCGAAGAAAACTTTTGCGCTATTTCGATATTGTAAAGCATAATATCGGCTACAATATAGGAATCTACGCCTAACATCATAAAATGTTTAATCAATTTTTGAGCAACCGATCTTCTCATTTTGGCTTTCGGACGCCATTTTGCTCCCGGTTTTTTAATTGGGAAATATTCGTGAGAGATTTTGACCTTGGCCTCCTGAATCAATTTATCTTCTTTTGGGTTAAAAACAAAGTCATAATATACTTTTACAGGAGCAAATTTCTCGTACAATTCTACCAATTGTTCCTCTAATTGCTCTTTTGTTAATTCGCCTAAATATTTTTTTAAATCTCTTTTACTCATAGAGTAAAGATAATTTTCAAAATTTTAAATTCCAAATCCCAATTTTCAGCCTATCTAAGCCTTGTTAATTTTGAATTTTTAAATCCTAAAATCAATCCAGAATCCTTAATTTTGCTGGCATAAAACTTAAAAAATATATACATGCTCAAGATTTTCAAAGTTACTGCCATTTTAGAGGGAATCTCTTATTTAGTGTTATTTGCTAATATGTTCATCGTTCAAAATACAAATCCTGAACTTTACCATACATTATTACGTCCGTTAGGAATGACACACGGTGTTTTATTTATCGGATACATTCTTTTAGCCTTTTTATTGAAAAAATCAATGAATTGGGATTTAAAAACTTTTGCAATCATTCTAGTTGCTTCTCTTATTCCGTTTGGAACTTTTTACATCGAGAAAAAATATTTAGAAACTAAAGCAAATGCATAAGTTTTTGGAGAAAATATTTAACTTTTTATATCCTATTTTTAGAGAATGGGGAATGAGTCGCAATGTAGCGTCTTATACCAGCCTGATCTTTAATATTGCTATTTTAATAGCACTGGCTTACGTGATTTATTACGCAGCCAAATTTCTTTTGGTCACTTTAACTGCTGTTTTTGCACAGCGCACCAAAACAAAGTTTGACGATTATCTAATCCAGAACAAAACAACAAGATATACCGCTTATTTAATTCCGTTTTTCTTTATTTATAAAGCGGTTCCCGTTATTCTAGACAAATACGAATATTGGGAATCGATTTTCGGAAAAATTGTAGGTATCTATATTGTATTGCTTGGATTATGGATTGTTCGAACTGTTTTTAATTCGTTACGCGATTATTTAAAACAAAAACCAGAATATAGCGACAAACCAATTGATAGTTTTGTTCAGGTTATTATGATTGTGCTTTGGATTTTTGGAGTCGCCATGATTATTTCGACTTTATTCGGAATAAAAAAAGGCGAACTTTTAACCATTCTTGGAACACTTTCGGCAATTATCATCTTAATTTTCAGAGACACAATCCTTGGATTTGTTTCGAGTGTTCAGGTGGCGATAAACGATATGGTTCGTATTGGCGACTGGATTACAATGGACAAATTTGGAGCAGATGGAGATGTTATCGAAATCAATTTGACAACGGTAAAAGTTCGAAATTTTGACAACACCATTACTACAATTCCAACGTACGCTTTAAGTTCAGATTCGTTTCAGAACTGGCGCGGAATGCAAAAATCTGATGGAAGACGCATCAAAAGACATGTTTTAATAAAGAGCAGTACAATTCGTTTTTTAAAGGATGAAGATTTGCATCAATTGCGAAAAGTTCAATTGATTACTTCTTATATAGACAGTCGTCAAGCGGAAATTGATCGATACAATGATCTTAGAGGAATTGATAAAACGCTTTCGCTAAATGGCCGAAATATGACCAATTTAGGATTGTTTAGAAAATACATTATGCAATATTTACATGACCATCCGGGATTGAATAAAAATATGCATATCATGTGCCGACAGCTGCAATCAACCGCACACGGAGTTCCGTTGGAAATTTATGTTTTTTCTAGCGATAAACGTTGGGCCAATTACGAATATATCATGGCCGATATTTTTGACCACGTAATGGCATCTGTAAGATATTTTGATCTTGAAATTTTTGAATTGCCTTCTACGTTAAGTTAGGTTTTGTTTCAAGTTTCAGGTTTCAAGTTGATATAGCGTGTGCATATTTAACCGCAAAGTACGCTAAGATTTACGCAAGGTTCGCAAAGTTTTTACATAAAGCTTTGCGAACTTTGCGTTTTTATAGGTTTAGTATATCAAAAAAACTTGCTCCCGATAGCTATCGGGATTGCGGTAAAACACACAAGCCATTCAACTTGAAACTTGAAACTTGAAACTTGAAACTTGAAACAAACCCTCACTCCTTCTCTATTTTCTCAAAAAGAAACTCAGGATTTTGATATTCAATTGGAACTTCTGGAACGTAGCAAGGAAGATTAAAATAAGTTCCAATTACTCCTTTTCCTAAATAAAGTTTGTCGTCTTTCTTTAAAAGCGCTAAAGGAACTCTTTTCCAAGCTCCGCCGAAAGAAATATAATGATAATCGCCTCTCAGTGTATCGCCTCTTAAATCACCTCTAACATCCCCAGAATCTTTTCCAGTTCCGTAATGATTGATTTCATAACGTCCATAAAAACGTTTGTCATTTATATGAATATCAAGAACTGCCGTATCTTTATTATTTACAGCACGATATAATTGACGATTGTATTTTTCTTTATCTTCTTTAGAATTGCAAGAAGCTAGTAATAAGCATAAAAACAGAAATAATCGCATAATTTATTTTTAGAAAAACAAAAATAGGTTTTTACTGTGGGATTATTTCTTTAACTTTAAGAAAAACTTAAAACAAATACCATGGAAGATAGAGACACCTTTTTAAAAGAATTCAGAGGCGAAACTTTAGGAACCGTAAGTGCTCAATCTTCAGCAGATGAGATCTTTCAAAACCAGACCATCAGGCCTATTTTAAAATTGCAAAACGACTTGTTCATTGCCGTTTTTATTAATTACGTAAACAAAAATAAACCTGATTTTTATTCTTATTCGGTTGAAAAGAAACTTCAGACCATCGAAAATTCCATTCAAAAAGACATTAAATTCAGAAATTCATTAAAAGGAATTGTAATGGCGCTTTTTACAGTTGACGAATACAATACCTATATTAAGAATTCTTCTGATTTGAATAAACGTATGATGAATTTGTTGATTGACCGATTGAAAAATCAGGTGCAGTTGTTTGAGGTGGAATCGGATTCTAAGTGATTTTAATGGAAATAGAAATTCTTCAAGATAAAAAACGAAGTTTATACGTTTATAAAAATAATGAATTGTTATTTTATTCTAAGGTAAAATCCAACTGGACAAATAGGGTTACAGAAATTTACAATCATGATGATATTTTGCTTTTAGAGGTGAAATATAAAATGACTCTAATAAAATCTTCTTATAAGATTTTATTTCAAAATGAATTGGTTAAGGAGGAAATAGTAGAAATAACAGACACGAGAATAGTTTTTGATACTGACAAAAGATTGTATACAAAACAAGATTATTTTATCGCTATAGATGGGAATTTTTCCTACTATTTTAAAGAAACTAGAATTTCTCAATTAAAACAGAAAAGTTGGGTTTCAAATCCAAAGATATTTTTAAGTATAAATGATGAAAACCTAGAATTTTTAAATCTAGTACTCTTTCATATTTTAGCAACAGAAGCAGGATATAGTTCTGATTAAAACAATTTAAAATTTTAGAATAAATCAATGTTCAACCAATTCCGAAATAAATTTCCTTTAACCGACGAAAAATGGAGGGAATATATCAGTTATTTTAACCGAATTGAAGTTCCTGCTAAAACAACCCTTTTAGAAGAAGGTGAAGTTTCAAAAAAACTTTATATCATAGAAAAAGGCTGTATTCGGGTTTGGTTTAACAATAACGGAAAAGATCTCACTACGCAATTCTTTTTTGAAAATGAGAGCGTTGCTTCTATCGAAAGTTTCATGAAGAAACTTCCGAGTCCGACCAATATTGAAACGATTGAGCCTTCAGTTTTGTGGTGGATTCATAAAAATGATCTGGATAAAATTCTAGAAGAAATCAAAGAGATCCCTGAATTGAGAGATAGTCTCATTAATAAGCTTTTTGAGCGTACTTTTGATTATATGAAATATTTCGTTTCGTTTATAAAAGATTCCCCTGTAGAGCGTTATTCTAATTTAATTAAAGAAAGGCCTCAAATCATATTGCGTGTTCCGCAACATTATATCGCTTCTTATTTAGGAATAACAACTGTGCATCTAAGCAGACTAAAAAGTAAACTATTAAGTAAAGAATAATTGACTTTTTAGTCAAACTTAAATTGACTTATATAACTTATATGATTTAAAGAAAAATTTGATAACAAATGTTATCGTCTGCCCATAAACGGCTGTCTAATTTTGCTTCATAAAATTTAATAATTATGAAAGCAGCAGTAGTTTATAAAAAAGGAGAATCTCCAAAATATGCAGAATTTGAAGAGCCAATTGCATCCAATGAAAACGAAATTTTGGTTTCGGTAAAAGCAGTAGCTATTACGAATTTGGATAAAGGAATTGCAAGCGGAGATCATTATTCTTCAGAAAAAGAAAATCAAAACGGATTTATTGTAGGAAGCGACGGAATTGGAGTTTTAGAAAATGGAACAAGAGTTTACGTCCGCGGAATTTCTGGAACGATTGCCGAGAAGGCTTTAGTAGAGGAAAACAGAATGGTTGTATTGCCAGACGGAATCGAAGATGCAACAGCCGCAGCGATGCCAAATGCAGTTGCAGGTTCGGCAATGGCTCTTCGTTTTAGAGCGGGAATAAAACCGGGAGAAACAGTTTTAATAAATGGTGCAACTGGTTTTACGGGACAAATGGCCGTTCAAATTGCAAAACATTATGGAGCAGAGAAAATAATTGTTACAGGAAGAAACGAAAAAGCGCTAGAAAGCCTTTTAGAATTAGGTGCCGATGAAATTGTTTCTCTAAAACAAGATGATGAATCTTTTGTTTCCCAACTAAGAGAAATCCATAAAAATACTCCAATTGATATTGTAATTGATTACTTGTGGGGACATTCGGCAGAACTTATCTTTTCAGTTTTAAAAGGAAATGGAGACTTTACGCATAAAACTCGATATGTTTCTGTAGGTTCTATGTCTGGAGATACCATTCAATTATCAGCTCAGATTTTACGAAGTGTAGATCTTCAATTATCGGGTTCAGGATTAGGAAGCTGGACAAAAGAAGAAGTCAAATTATTATTTTCTGTAATTCTGCCCGAAATGTTTCTTTTGGCTTCAAAAAATATACTAAAAGTAAATATTGAAACAGTAAATCTATCCGATATAGAAAAAATGTGGAATGCGGAAGTTCCTGACGGAAAGCGTTTAGTTGTGGTAATCTAAAATTTTTGAACACATAGAAACATAGTTTATCGCTTCTTAAAAAGGTAAATAAAAGAAACTAGTTTCTCACACATAGCTATGTGTATTTAAACAAGTGAAACGCCTTTTATAGATTCCAAGAAGCTATGTTTCTATGTGTTTATATTTTTAATATTCTAGTAACTCTTTCAAAGCTTGCTCGAATCTATTCTTTGGTAAAAACTGATCTTATTATTTTCTGAAATACTGCCTGAAATGTTTCTTTTAGCTTCAAAAAATATACTAAAAGTAAATATTGAAACAGTAAATCTATCCGATATAGAAAAAATGTGGAATGCAGAAGTTCCTGACGGAAAGCGTTTAGTTGTGGTAATCTAAAATTTTTGAACACATAGAAACATAGTTTATCGCTTCTTAAAAAGGTAAATAAAAGAAACTAGTTTCTCACACATAGCTATGTGTATTTAAACAAGTGAAACGCCTTTTATAGATTCCAAGAAGCTATGTTTCTATGTGTTTATATTTTTAATATTCTAGTAACTCTTTCAAAGCTTGCTCAAATCTGTTTTTTGGTAAAAACTGATCTTCAAGCGCTTTTGTAAACGGAATTGGCGAATCTAAACTCGCTACACGTTTTACAGGAGCATCTAGATATTCGAAGCAATTTTCCATAATTAAAGCCGAAATATCACTTGCAATTCCGCCAAATAGGGTGTCTTCTTGGTAGATTATAGCTTTTCCAGTTTTTTTAACCGAAGCAAAAATCGTTTCTGTATCAAGAGGCTGTAAAGTTCTTAAATCAATCAAATCAGCATTAATTTCTGGATGTTGCGCTAAAGTGTCTAAAGCCCAATGAACAGTAGCTCCAAAAGCAATAATCGTTACCGATTTTCCTTCTTTTACCAAAGCCGCTTTACCTAAAGGAATAGTATAATAGTCTTTTGGAACATCTTGATAAATACTGCGATATAATAATTTATGTTCGAAGAATAAAACAGGATTTGGGTCGTTAATTGCAGTATTCAAAAGTCCTTTTGCATCATACGGAAATGCTGGATAAACTACTTTTAAACCTGGAGTTTTAGTAAACCAAGCTTCATTGGTCTGAGAGTGAAATGGCCCAGCCTGAGTTCCTCCGCCGCAAGGCATACGAACGACAATATCGGCTTTTTCGCCCCAGCGATAATGAGATTTAGCCAAAAGATTCACAATCGGATTAAATCCAGACGAAACAAAATCAGCGAATTGCATTTCTACAATTGCTTTATACCCATTAATAGAAAGTCCCATTCCTGTCGAAATTACAGCGCTTTCGCAGATTGGCGTATTGCGTATTCTGTCTTTTCCAAAAGCATCAACAAAACTTTCTGTAATTTTAAAAGCACCACCGTATTCGGCGATATCCTGTCCCATGATTACAAGATTTTTATGGCGCCACATAGATTGTTCCAGACTATTTCGAATAGCATCTATAAAACGAATATTCTCTGAATCTGAATTATGGCTATATTCCTCATATTGATATTCTTTGTAAACATCATTTAATTCTCCGCTATAAGTTGGTTTTATTTCTGGTTCGGCATTGGCTATTGCCCAGTTTTCATCTATTTCGTGTTTAATTTCGGTATGAAATTGTTCATCTAATTCAGCGGTTAGAATTCCGTTTTCAGTTAAATATTTTCTATAATTCGTAACGGGATCTCTAAGTTCCCATTGATCCATTAATTCTTGCGGAACATATTTTGTGCCACTTGCCTCTTCATGCCCACGCATTCTAAAAGTTTTAAACTCCAATAAAATAGGACGTGGATCTTCCTGCATTTCTTTCTTTAGCTGAGACAGTTTATTATAAATTTCTACAATATTATTTCCGTCAATAATCCAGCTCTCAATTCCGTAACCAATTCCTTTGTCTGCAAGATTTTCACAGGCATATTGCTCATTGGTTGGTGTAGAAAGTCCGTAACCATTATTTTCTATAATAAACATTACAGGCAGTTTCCAAACAGCTGCAATATTTAGAGCTTCGTGAAAATCGCCTTCACTTGTAGCGCCTTCACCAGTAAAAACAGCGGTAATTTTTTTATTGTCTTGAAGTTTATTCGCAAGGGCGATTCCGTCAGCAATTCCTAACTGCGGCCCCAAATGCGAAATCATTCCAATGATATTATATTCTTGAGTTCCAAAGTGAAAACTTCTATCGCGGCCTTTTGTAAAACCATTTGCTTTTCCCTGCCATTGCGAAAACAAACGATGTAACGGAATTTCTCTAGTCGTAAATACACCAAGGTTTCGATGCATTGGAAGCACATATTCAGATTGGTCTAAAACAGCGGTTACACCAACAGCTATGGCTTCTTGTCCTATTCCAGAGAACCATTTGGAGACTTTTCCTTGTCGAATCAAGATAAGCATCTTTTCTTCGATCAATCGTGGTTTTAGTATTTTTTTGTATAAATCTAATAATTGCGCGTCAGTCAGGTTTTGGCGGTAAAAGATCATGTATTTTTTTGTTTTTTAGTGTTTCAAATATAACAAATTGCTGCTGTTTTATTAGAATACTAAATAAAATTTTAATCAGAAATTTGCTTTTAATGCCTGAGCTTAAGATTATTTTCTAAAATATTATCTACCTTTGTTAGCGAAAGGTACTTATGACACCTTTCTTCTTTAAAATAAAAAATGTAAAGTATGCAAAACATTCCTAGTGTAGACTTACGTGATTTCCTTTCGGACGACCCGAAACGTAAACAAAAATTTGTAAATGAAATCGGCAGTGCATTTGAAAACATTGGCTTCGTAGCCTTAAAAGGTCATTTTCTTGATGATCAGTTGGTAGACGAACTTTATGGTGAAATTAGAAACTTTTTCGCCTTGCCAATAGAAACTAAGCATAAATATGAAATTCCTGGAATCGGCGGACAAAGAGGTTATGTTTCTTTTGGAAAAGAACATGCTAAAGGACGCAAAGAAGGAGATTTAAAAGAATTTTGGCATTTTGGCCAATACGTAGACGCAGCTTCAAGATGGGCTTCTGAATACCCAGACAATGTGGAAGTTACTGAATTACCACGTTTTAATGTGGTTGGTAAAGATGCATACCAAAAATTGGAGAAAACAGGTGTTTATGTATTAAGAGCTTTGGCTTTACATTTAGGTCTAGATGAGTTTTATTTTGATAACTATGCAAAAGAAGGAAACTCAATTTTAAGACCTATCCACTACCCTCCTATTACTTCAGAGCCAGAAAATGCAATTCGTGCAGCGGCTCATGGTGATATCAACTTGATCACATTGTTGATGGGAGCTCAAGGAAGAGGATTGCAAGTTCAAAATCATAATGGCGACTGGATTGATGCCATTGCAGAAGATGACGAATTGGTAATCAATGTTGGTGATATGTTGTCTAGACATACCAACAATAAATTGAAATCTACAATTCACCAAGTGGTAAATCCGCCAAGAGAGTTGTGGGGAACTTCACGCTATTCAATTCCGTTTTTCATGCACCCAGTAAGCGATATGCGTTTGGATTGTCTTGAAAATTGTATTGATGAAGAAAATCCAAAGAAATACGAAGATATTACAGCTGGAGAGTTCTTGTATGAACGTTTAGTAGAATTAGGTTTAATCAAAAAATAAACTTAAATATTTTCTAGATATAAAAATTCCAAATTCCAAGTTTTTCTTGGGGTTTGGAATTTAATTTTTAGATATCTTTATGCTTGAAAATTTATTTTTAGAATAAGAAAAATATGGACTTAAAAGACCAATTAAAGAATCTGTTTCCAGATCATGTTGAATCAAATGAGCCTGAACAAGTTGAAGAACAAGAACACGTTCTTTATGTTCAGAAGGAACCTATGATTTGCAAATTTGAAAAAAGAAAAGGAAAACCAACCACTATTATTGAAGGTTACGAAGGTTCTGATGAAGATTTTAAAATCTTAGCCAAAGAAATCAAAACCAAATTAAGTGTTGGCGGAACTTTTAAAGACGATTCGATTATAATTCAAGGCGATTACCGAGATAAAATAATGGCAATCCTAAAAGAAAAAGGATTCAAAACCAAACGTGTAGGTGGATAATTAATTTGTTTAAAAGTTTCATGTTTAAAGTTTCAAGTTCTGCATATAACGTGAAACTTGAAACTTGAAACTTGAAACAAAAAAACTCAAATCTTAACACCTTAGAAACTTAGCAACTTAAACAGAAATGATACAATCTTCAGAATTAATATTAAATCCTGACGGAAGCGTTTACCATTTAAACCTTCGTCCTGAACATATAGCACACGACATTATCTTTGTTGGTGACCAAAACAGAGTAGAAAAAATCACTCAGTTTTTCGACTCAATCGAACATTCTGCTCAAAAGAGAGAGTTTAAAACCCAAACCGGTATTTATAAAGGTAAAAGAATTTCGGTAGTTTCTACAGGAATTGGCCCTGATAATATTGATATTGTACTAAACGAATTAGATGCTTTAGTAAATATCGATCTTAGAACACGTCAGCCAAAAGAGAAATTAACTTCTTTGAATATTATCAGAATTGGAACTTCGGGTTCATTGCAGGAAGATATTCCAGTTGATAGTTTTGTAATGTCTAAGTTTGGTTTAGGATTAGACAATATGCTTCGCTCCTACTTGATCGACAATGTTTCGATTACAGAAATTGAGGATGCATTTGTAAAACATACCAATTGGGATCCTAAAAAAGGAAAACCTTATGTTACGCAGTGTTCAGAAAAACTAGAAAAATTAATTGAATCAGACCGAATTTTTAAAGGGATTACAGCAACTGCTGGAGGATTTTACGGACCGCAGGGAAGAGTTTTGCGTCTAAATATTCAAGACGAAGAATTAAACAATAAAATGGATAATTTTAGTTTTAACGAAACTAAAATCACTAATTTAGAAATGGAAACTGCGGCAATTTACGGACTTTCAGCTCTTTTAGGCCATAATGCTTTATCGCTGAACGCTATTATTGCTAACCGTGCTTCTGGAACTTTCAGTGCAGATCCGTACAAATCTGTTGACGAACTGATTGCTTATACGTTGAATAAATTAGCAGGCAATTAATCTGATTATTTATGCAAAACGCTATTCTTAAATTTGAAAAGTTATTGGATGAAAATGTAAATTACATTCCAACAATACAGAACGAAGTTTTAGAAGTTAAAAATCCTGGTAAATGGTCTAAAAAAGAGATTTTAGGGCACTTGGTAGATTCTGCAATTCACAATCTAGTACGTTTTACTGAGATTAATTATGCAGAAAAGCCATATCACCATAGACCTTATAACCAAACAGATTTAGTAAATTTAAATCAATATCAGAAAATAGATATTCAGGAGCTTACTCAGTTGTGGTATTCAATAAACAAGCAGATGGTGAGATTGATGAAGTCTGTTGATGAAAAAGCTTTAGATTATAAAATCATTTTGGCCGACGAATCTGTAATTGATTTAAGGTTTTTAATGACCGATTATGTTGAACATTTAGAACATCATATTAATCAAATAAGAGCATAAATTATGTTTTTGAGAGTAGCCAGACATACGAATGATTTAGAAAGAATTGAAAATTTTTATGTTGATGTGCTCGGATTTGAACGATTGGGCGGATTTGAACATCATAACAATTATGATGGTGTTTTTATCGGAAAACCTGGTTTAGAGTGGCATTTTGAGTTTACTCAATCCCAAGTTGTGGCAAAACATACTTTTGATGAAGACGATGTTATGGTCTTATACCCAAAAACTATTGTGGATTACGATAAATTAGTACATAAATTAACGCAGCACAATATTACAGTTATACCATCGCTGAATCCTTTTTGGAATGAAAACGGAAAAATGATTCAGGATCCAGATGGTTATAGAATCGTAATATCTCCCTTAAAAGCTGTAATTAGCGAAATTGAATAATGGAACAGGAAACTCATAAGAAAATATTATTTAAATACTATAGTGATTATCTAGACGAAGTTGTGTCAGAAACTATGTGGGCAGAAATTATTGATCTGGAAAAAGGGCTTTTCAAACTGGATAATATTCCATTTTTTGGTCCTTTGATTGCTACAGATGACATTTTTTATGCCGAATATGACGAAACAGAAGAACGTTTTATGCATAGAAAAACGATTCAAAATTCTGGAAATTCGATTATTCAGGTGGCTGTTCTAGAAAAAGGATTTGACAAGGAAATCATCAGAGAAAAATTAAAAGCGCTTAATTGCCTGTCTGAAGGATTGAACGAAACTTTTTTTGCAGCAGAAATAGCTAAAGATATAGATTATTCGTTAGTAAGAAGTCTTCTCAATGAATATGAATCTAAAGAAATTATAGAATTTGCTGAGCCTTGTCTTTCAGAAAAACATAGGGCAGATTTATTAAAAAACTAATGCTAAAATTTAATTTAAACACATAGAAACATAGGTTTTTATTGAATCTGTTTAAGATTTTAGAAAAAGCAAGCTTTAACTCATAGCTATGTTTACTGAAATTAGTGAAACGTCTTTTTTTTAATTTTAAAAAAGCTATATTTCTATGTGTTAAAATAATTTTGATTAACAGATATAACTAACCAAACTTAACAATACAATTACGCATACGCATACCAAGCAACTTAACTTAAACTTAAAATAAATGAAAACTGTCAAAATTGCGGGTGTTCCGGAACACTTCAATTTGCCGTGGCATCTATGCATTGAAAACGGCGAATTTGAAGAAGAGAACATCGACTTAAAATGGACAAATGTTCCCGAAGGAACCGGGAAGATGTGTCAAATGCTTCGTGACGGAGAAACAGATTTGGCTGTTATTCTAACCGAAGGAATTCTTAAAGATATTGCAGCTGGTAATCCGAGCAAGATAGTTCAGGTTTATGTGCAATCTCCTTTAATTTGGGGAATTCACGTTGATGCAAAATCTGATTTTAAATCACTAAAAGACCTTAAAAACAAAAAAGCAGCAATTTCGAGAATCGGTTCAGGATCACAATTAATGGCTTATGTAAATGCAAATGAGCAAGGCTGGGAAATGGATGATCTTGAATTTGAGATTGTGAATACAATTGATGGCGCTGTAGATGCTTTGACCAATAAAAAAGCTGATTATTTTATGTGGGAACGTTTTATGACCAAACCGCTTGTAGATAAAGGCATTTTTAGACGCATTGACGACTGCCCTACTCCTTGGCCTTCATTTATTATTGTAGGACGAGATGAATTCTTGAAAAAGAATCCTAAAACAGTAGAAACGATTCTTAAAATAATCAACAAGACAACTGTTGATTTTAAAGAGATTCCAGAAATAGACAAGAAATTATCTAAGCTATTTAATCAAAAAGCAGAAGATATTAAAGAATGGCTAAAATTGACTCAGTGGTCACAGAAAAATTTGACAGAAAAATCTTTTAATAAAATTCAAAATCAATTATTTGATCTGGGAATTATTGATAAAAAAAGTATTTTTGTAGAAACAGTAAAAGCATTGTAAATACTGCTTTTTGATTCGTATGATGAAATTCCCTAAAATTGACTTACCGCAATTAAAATCCAAACTACAGGTGAAATCACCGTGGGACAGGATTATTATTTCGATTTTAAGTCTTTTGATTACGATTCCGATTTTCATCATACTGCATCAAAATTTGATCGATCTAGAATGGGCATTCAATCTAGATCGTATATTCATCTTTATTTTTGTTTTTGCAGCTGTATTTTTTCTTCTGATGTATCTGAGAACAATTATTATCCTGTGCGTTGCAGTTTATTTATTGATTCTATTCTATGGATCTGTGATCGGAAATTATGGTTTTAACGAAATCTCAGAAGATTATAATTCTATGATTTATACCATGTCTGATAATCCATATCCGCAGGATATTATTGTGGCAAAACTACTTCCGTTTCCAAATAAAACAAAGATTCTCAATGCTATAGAATACCAGAATCCGAAAGTGCGAAATTTTGCTATTATGGCAACTTCAAAGCATTTTAAAGGCATTAGAGGGTATTCAGATTATCGAACTATAATTCAGTGTTTTGCTGTTTTTAAAGAAATAAACGGCAGATGGAATTATGTAAACGATCCGAAAGACGGTGATTATATTGCAACCGCCAGCGAATCTTTAGAATATTTCTCTGGCGATTGCGATGATCATTCTATTTTAATGGCTGCCGCTGTACGTTCTATTGGCGGCACACCTAGACTAATTCACACCAAAGGGCATATCTATCCTGAAATCTTAATTGGTTCTATGATTGATTTGGAAAAAGTCAATTATTTAATTAAAAACGTGCTTTTTGTAAAGGAAAGCTACGGAAAAAAATTGCACTATCACATAGATGAGCGTGGTCAAGTATGGATGAACTTAGATTATACAGCAACTTATCCTGGCGGACCGTTTATGTATGAAGAAATTTTAGGAGCTTTAACCCTTAATTAATGTGCCTCAAAAAGACTGTTTAACCAATTTTGACTATTTGAAGAGTTAATTTCTAAATATTTGGTTATCAGCTAAAGTCTCGTAAATAGGGGCTTTTTGTATTAAAAGCAGTTTAATTTAATAAGTAAAAAAAATCTTTATAAATATTTGAGTGCGAATATTTTAATGTCATTTTTTTTTGTAACTTTTTCCTGTTTAACTTTTAATCACAAAATCATGAAAAACTCTAAATTATTTACCCTCGTAATTGCAATTGCTGTCGTAATAGTTTCATGCCATCTTAAAAGAGACAAGCTTGTGAATTCATGGAAAGTTACTGCAGTAGAACCCAAAGAAGCTGTTTCTGATTCTACAAAAAATGCGATTTTAGCCAACGGGATGCTTACTTTTACAGAAGATGGCCATGTTACTGGATACTTGCTTCGTGAAATTACCGACGGAACTTACGCGTTAACACAAAAAGGCAAAAAACTTGTTATAAAAGATGAAGTTGGTACACCTTATGAATGTGTGAGCACAATAACAGAAGATCAATTAATTCTGGATACTAAAGAAGCCAAACTGACATTTAGTAAAATTTAAATATAGAATTACAACGTAATTCAATGCTAAAAAACCATTCTTTTCCATCGTTAAGAATGGTTTTTTGATTTTTAGAACTAAAATAAATATCTTTGCTCCTCTTAAAATAAGTATTACGTATGTGAAAAATAATTTCTTTCAGGAAAATTAAGTAAGCAACTACTCTATTGTGGCTGCTAGAATATTTATCTATAAAAGAAAGGAATTATGCTTATTCTTCAAAATATCTCATATCAGCATGAGAATAAAGACATGCTGTTTCAAAACATTAGTTTTACTCTAAATCATCACGATAAAACCGCTTTGGTCGGAAATAATGGCGTTGGAAAATCTACATTATTAAAAATTATCTCAGGTGAATTACACCCATTTTCGGGACAAATAATTCAAAAGTCAAAACCTTATTTTGTGACGCAATTATTCGGTCAGTTTAATGGTTTTACAATTGCTGAAGCTTTAAAAATAAAGGAAAAAATAACTTCACTTAAAGAAATACTTGAAGGTGTTGTGACCGAAGAAAATCTTCAGCTTCTAAATGACGACTGGACAATTGAGGAACGCTGTAATGAAGCTCTATCGTATTGGCAACTCCATGATTTGGATCTGAACCAAAAAATGGAAACTTTAAGCGGAGGACAGAAAACAAAAGTTTTTTTGGCCGGAATTATGATTCATGAACCCGATTTAGTTTTATTGGACGAACCAAGTAACCATTTAGATTTTGCGGGCAGAACGTTATTGTATGATTTTATAAAATCTACTTCTAGTACACTTTTAGTGGTTAGTCACGACAGAACATTGCTTAATCTTTTGAATAAGACTTTAGAAATGACAAAAAATGAAATTTCGGTCTATGGTGGTAATTATGATTTTTATAGTGAACAAAAGAAAATAGAAAACAATGCTTTAGAACAAGATGTTCAGAGCAAAGAAAAGGCATTGAAAAAAGCCAAAGAAAAAGAAAGAGAAAGTGCTGAACGCCAAAACAAACTGGATTCTAGAGGAAAAAAGAAACAGGAAAAATCGGGTGTTGCTAGAATTATGATGAATACGCTTCGAAATAAAGCGGAAAACAGCAGTTCTAAACTCAAAGACGTTCATGCCGAAAAAATCAGCGGAATTTCAGAGGATTTGAGACAGTTGCGTTCATCACTTCCTGCAATAGATCAAATGAAATTCGGGTTTGATACTACTTCTTTTCTCAAAGGAAAAACACTTTTTAAAGCTTCAGATATTAATTATGCTTATGAAGATAAAATTCTTTGGAATGAAAATCTCAATTTTGAAATTCTTTCTGGAGAACGTCTTGCCATAAAAGGACTAAACGGATCTGGAAAAACAACTTTAATCAGAATTATTCTTGGAGAATTGATTCCAACGCAAGGACAAACCACTTCATTGGCAAAAAAAGCAATTTATATCGATCAGGATTATTCATTATTGAATCAGAATCTTAAAATTTACGAACAAGCTCAGACTTTTAATGATTGCGGTTTAGAAGAGCACGAAATAAAGATGAGATTGAATCGCTTTTTGTTTTCTAGAAATGATTGGGACAAACCTTGCAATGCATTAAGCGGAGGCGAAAGAATGCGCTTGATGCTTTGCTGTCTAACCATTAGCAACGAATCTCCTGAAATTATCATTCTGGATGAGCCAACCAATAATTTGGATATTCAAAATATTGAAATATTAACCACTGCAATCAATGAATATCAGGGAACTTTAATTGTGATTTCGCACGATCAATCATTTTTGGAGCAAATCGATATTGAAAAAAGTATTTTGCTTTAAAATAAAAACCATTAGCGCTGAGAATTATCTTGGCGCTTTTCTTTTAGCATTAATTTCATTTTCAAATAATTAAAATAAAAATTCCTTAAATTGCAGTAAAAACTGATAAATTCAAGTTGCACGTTTAATTAAAATCTAAAATTTTATGAAACCAAAAAACAGAATTTTTCCCGCTCTTCTTGCTTTTACATTATTGATAACCGAAACTGTTTTACCTTGTACAAGAGTCGTTTATGAAGGTCTAAACGGAACAATTATTACTGCCCGTTCGATGGATTGGCGCGGAGAGATTCCTGCCAATTTATGGATTTTTCCTCGTGGAATTGAACGATCTGGAGAAGTTGGTACAAGTTCAATAAAATGGAAATCAAAATATGGAAGCGTTATTACGAGTTCTTGGGACATTGCTTCTTCTGATGGTATGAACGAAAAAGGCCTTGTAGGCAACCTTTTATGGCTTGTAGAATCACAATATCCTGCATTTGAAAAAAATGGGAAAGTAAAAGGTTTAGCAGTTTCTTTATGGCTTCAGTATGTTTTGGATAATTTTTCGACCGTTGCAGAAACCGTTTCTGCATTAGAAAAAAACGAATTTGTCATTACTTCTTCACATATTCCGGGAACGAATATTTTCGCGACGGTGCATTTATCTATTTCTGACTCAAGTGGCGATAACGCAATTTTCGAATATATAAACGGAAAATTGGTCATTCATCATGATAGAAAGTATGTCGCCATGACCAATTCACCTATTTTTGACCAGCAATTAGCCATTAATGCGTATTGGAAAGGTATTCCGGGTACTATTATGCTTCCGGGGACGAATCGTGCCGCAGATCGTTTTGTAAGAGCTTCTTATTATATTGATGCAATTCCGAAGACAGATAATATCAGGACAGCTTTATCTAGTGTTTTTGGTGTAATTAGAAATTGTTCTGTTCCGCTAGGAATTTCATCAGAAACTGAACCTAACATCTCCTCTACCCGTTGGAGAACAGTTGCCGATCAAAAAAATCTAGTTTATTATTTTGATAATGTTTTGAATCCGAATGTGATTTGGGTTGAATTCAGTAAAATTGATTTTAGCGAAAAAGGAAAAATCAAAAAATTGAGTTTAGCAAATAATGAGAATTATTCTGGTGAATCTTTGATTAATTTCAAGGAAACAAAGCCTTTTCAGTTCGCTGGACTTGATTAAGAATATCTTTTCTAGATTAATCAAACACTATAAAACCTTCAAATTGAAAAGTTTGAAGGTTTTATTTTTGAAAAAAAATCAAAAAAAATATTGTGCAGTCAAATGACTTCATTATATTTGCAGTCAAATAACTGCACAATGGAAATTAGAAGAGATGTTTTTCAAGCAATAGCCGATCCTACTCGAAGAGCTATTTTAAGTTTAGTTGCTATTCAGGCTATGACGCCTGGGGCAATTGCCGAGAATTTTAATTCGTCAAGACAGACTATTTCAAAACATATTCAGATTTTGAACGAATGTGAACTATTACACCAAATTCAAAACGGAAGAGAAATTTATTATCATTTAAACCCAGAAAAAATGAAAGAAATTGACAAGTTCATCGAGCCATTTAGAAAAATGTGGGACGATCGTTTTAATAAGTTAGAATCAATTATGAAAAACTATAAAAAATAAACCATGGAAAAGAAAACAAAAATTCATGCCGAAGATGACAGACTAGATCTTGTGATTACGAGAGAATTTGATCTGCCAGTTGAATTATTATTTAAAGCTCACACCGAATCTGAAATCGTGGCACAATGGATGGGTACAAAAGTATTGAAGCTGGAAAGCAAAAAATATGGTGGATGGGAGTATGAAACTAGCGATCCTAATGGAAATGTAGTTTTTAAAGCAAACGGTGTTTTTCATGATTTTGTTCCGAATGAAAAAATAGTGCGCACTTTTGAAATGGATAACGTCAATTTTGCGCCTCAATTAGAATTTTTGCAGTTTGAAAAACTAACAGATGACACTAGCAAATTGACCATGCAGATCATTTATAAATCTATTGAGCATAGAATGACACAGTTAAAACTGCCATTCGCACAAGGGTTAAATATGGCACATAACCGATTGGAAGAAATTGTAACTAAACTAAAATAAAAATCATGAGCAAAAGAAATAAAATTATCTACTGGATTGCCACTTTATGGTTGGCTTTGGGAATGACAGCAACTGGAATTGTACAACTGATACCTGTAAAAGAAGAAGCAGAAATGATACAGAAGTTAGGCTATCCGCTTTATTTTTTAACGCTTTTAGGTGTTTGGAAACTTTTAGGAGTAATTGCAATTTTAATTCCAAAATTTGGTTTACTGAAAGAATGGGCTTATGCAGGTTTCTTTTTTGCTATGTCTGGAGCTGTGGTTTCCCATTTAGCTATTAAAGATGAAGCATCAGCGCTTTTTGGACCAACATTATTGATTGTTTTAATTGTAGTTTCTTGGTATTTCAGACCTGAAACTAGAAGATGTAGTTCTAATTAAAAACGTAAAAAGATGAAAAAGCAACTTACCATAAACGAGCAAGAAGAATTATTAAGCATACTCGAAAAACGTTTTGAAAAGAATAAAACGCGACATGAAAAATTAGATTGGGCAAAAATTGAAGCCAAACTGAAAGCTAATCCATCAAAACTTTGGTCTCTTGACGAAATGGAGAGAACTGAAGGCGAACCAGATGTAATTGGATACGATTCAAAAACTGACGAATATCTTTTTGTAGATTGTTCTGCTGAAAGTCCGAAAGGGCGCAGAAGCGTTTGTTACGATCATGAAGCGCTAGAAAAAAGAAAAGAACATAAACCTGCGGACAGTGCTATAAATATGGCAGAAGAAATGGGAATTGAAATCTTAAACGAAGCGCAATATAAAGAACTGCAAAAATTAGGAAAGTTTGATGCCAAAACTTCAAGCTGGATTTTGACTCCGCCAGAAATAAGAAAATTAGGCGGTGCAATTTTCTCAGATTTTAGATATAATACGGTTTTTGTTTACCATAATGGCGCAGAATCTTATTATGCTGCGAGAGGCTTTCGCGGTTTGCTGAGAGTTTAAAAGAATTCATTCCGTAGGAATGTCTCATTGGTAGAACTAGATTGAATTAGAAAAGTTTACGTTCCGTAGGAACGTTTGATTTTTTTGAAATTTTATTTTATTAAAATCAGGTGTCCCTACAGGACACAATATAGACGTAATTTTCTTTTTCTACCGATGAGATATTCCTACGGAATATTTTTTTTATAGTTATATTTTAATCAGCTTTTTTATTCTCTTAAAATCTTTTCCATTTTTCTTCCTTTGGCGATTTCATCAATTAATTTGTCTAGATATCGCATTTTTTGAACTAAAGGATCTTCAATCTCTTCTACACGATAGCCGCAGATTACTCCCGTAATTTTAGAAGCATTCGGATTGAGTTCTGGAGCTTCAGCAAAGAATGTTTGAAAATCTACTTTCTTTTCAATTTGTTCTTTAATTTGATCATCACTATATCCTGTAAGCCATTTGATTACAACATCTAATTCTTCTTTTGTTCTTCCCTTTTTTTCCACTTTTTGAATGTATAAAGGATATACGCTAGAAAATAGTATTTTGTAGATTCTTTCCGTTTTCATTTTGCTTTAATTTAGATTGAAATACGTTTATGTAAATGTAATTCAAAAGCAAATAGAATAAAAATACAAGCAATATTTAATATCTTAGATTCTCGAAAATAACCTTAAAAACTAACCTATGGAAAACAATTCAAACGATACAACACCAAAAGTGACTGGACTTGGCGGTATTTTCTTTTTTATGGATAATCCGAAAGAAACCAAAGAATGGTATGCTAAAAATTTAGGGCTAGAAATCAATGAATGGGGTTCTGCAAGTTTTGAGTCTAGAAATCTAGAAAAACCTGAAGAGATAGAATCTACGCAATGGTGTCCCTTCAAAAAAGGAGACGAATATTTTTCTCCGTCTAAAAAAGAATTTATGGTAAACTATCGTGTTCAGAATATTGAGGGTCTTGTAGAAAAACTAAAAGCAAACGGAGTTACAGTTCTTGATGATATCGAAACCTACGAATATGGCAAGTTTGTACATATTATGGATACTGAAGGCAATAAAATTGAACTTTGGGAACCTTAAATTGAGTTTTAAGTTATGAATTATGAGTTATTGCTAAACGTTTAAAAACAATATGTTTAATACACTAGTTAAAATCAATTGTCACTCAGAAAATAAGTTTTTAAAATTTATTGCCAGCAATTTATTAGAGAAATTATATTGTTGCGAAATAAACTGTGCAGAAATGGATAAATCTGTTTTGTTTGCGCATCATGCACGCGGATGCACCATTGTAGCATCTAAAATCTGTGCGAATGTGGTTATTTTTCAAAACGTATCAATTGGAGCTAATTTGAAATACAATAAAGTTAATGACGAATGGGAAAACGTTGGAAACCCTATCATTGCTAAAAATGTCATTATTGCTGATGGCGCCAAAATTTTAGGTCCAATAGTTATTGGCGAAAATTCGGTTATTGGCGCGGGAGCTATAATAACCAAAAGCATACCTGCAAATAGTGTGGCTTATGGCGTGAATCAATTTAAGCCAAAGGACAAAAACTATGATTTGATATTTAGTCCGAACATGATTAATCCTCAGAAAATAATACATGCAAATAAAAAATTAGTAGCTGATTTTAATCAACGGAATTAATCACATTCCCGGCCAATATAAAAAATTGAATTTATGACCGTCTGGATCTGAAAAACCAAAGGTATAACCAATTTCAAAATTCTCAGGTTCAGAGAAAATAGTTCCGTTGATTTCTTTTATTTTATTGTACCAAAGATCAACCTCCTCTACACTACTCGCAGACAAAGAAAACACAATTTCGTTATCTATAGCCGTATTGGACAGTTTTCCTCTTATAGCATCTTCCAATCTTTTTGGCGCAAAAAAATTAATCACAAAATCATTCTCTCCAAAAATGAAACTTACCAGCTCCTTTGTTTCTTGTCCGTTTTGTTTAAAACCAAGAGCAGTGTAAAATTGAATTGTTTTAGGTATATCGCTTGAAACCAAGTTGGCCCATATCATTTTAGTTTTCATAAACTTTAGTTTTAATTGATTAATACTAAGTTAATGATAATCAAGTAAATTTATAGAAAGTTTTCGGTTTAAAAATAATTAAAAAGCAATTCCAAATTGAAAACCAATCGTAAAACTAGCTGGATGATCATTACCAAAACGAACAGGTAAAGGCACAGCAACATAATAACTGCAACTGCTATTCTTTATAATCGTTTTATTAAAAACGGGAGTAAATCCATATCGTCCGCTAGTTTCAAAAGCAGCTCTTCCAGCAAATGTGTACCCTTTTCCTAAAGCGACCAAAACTCCTGGATGAAAAAGTAGATTGGTCACTTTACTTGTCCCCTGATCATCTTTTATGTTTGGAACCATTTCAAAAGAAAATCCAATTTTTTCATTTTTCCAGATATTAATGCCTGTAGGGAAACCAACAGCGTAATAATCTCTAAAATTTACAGTAGTTTCGTCTTCATTTATGGTAACAATGGGATGCATAATGCCAAAATATCCCGTTATTTTTGGGTAGGTAGTTTGTGAGAAAGCCGTAAAACCTGTAGATAATAAAGCAATAAAGAAAGTGTGCTTGAAAGACATTGTTTAAAATTTTTGGTTATATAAACAAAGCTAGAAGCATCTGCAGTCAAAAAATAGAACCCAATTTACCTTTTGTATCTGGTTTACTTTTTTGACTTTTTCCTATAAGCAGAAGGATTTTTACCTGTATGGAGCTTAAAAATTCTGGTAAAATGGCTTTGGTCTGAAAAGCCAGTCATATAAGCTATTTCAGTTAAATTATGAGTGGAATTTTCGATAAGATTGATTGCTTTTTCAATACGAAGTTTTCTAACATATTCGCCAAAATTTAAATCTTCAAAATGCTTAGAAAATTCTCGGGATAAATAGGACGGATTTAAATCTAATTCGCTCGAAATTTTCTTTAAATCAAAAGCAAACTGAGCATCAACCTGATCTTGAATTAAGTTTTTTAAATCTTTTACCCATGAAGGTGTTTTTCCTGATGCTTTTTTGTCTTTTAGAAATTTGTTATAGACTTCATGAAGCAGTTTCTCAAACGGACTATTTTGCAGATGATTTTGCTGATATAAGTGCGTAGCCCAGCTGTATAAGGCGTCATATAGAAGCATTCCTTTTTCTAACAATTCATAATCATCGGTAATATTATAAGCTAGTCCAGCAGAAATAGCCCAAAGCCCAGCTGATTCTTTTGCAATTTCATGTCGGTCGGTATCTGCTCCGCGTACAATTCCGGCAATAATTTTAACCGCTGGATCTTTTATATCATATTTCTTTACGATATAATCAAAAGTGCATTCTTCATTATAGTGCGTAAATTCAACATTTGGAACATCAAACGGAATAGCATCAAGTTCTTTTGCTTTTGCTATAACATTATCAAAAGGGGCATAAATAAATTCAGATTCAGGATCAACAAACTTTCGAATCAGCCACGGACAGGCGATTCGATCTATTTTGGGTCTTTCTCTAGTGATCCATTTCATATTCAAATGTAATTGAGAAGGGATTTTTTTTTTAAAGTTTTAGCTAAACTACATTTATTTATGAGTTTTTCAAAAACTTGAATTGTAAAGTTTTGGGATTTTTGATTGATGGCGAATTGGAGCTAAAGAAAACTTTTAAACTAATTATCTCCAATAAAGAGATGTTTCTAAATGATTTTTCTAATTTTAAACTCTTATTTACACTTTAGAAAATAACATATGATCTTAGCTTTTGATACTTATTACTTTGACCAAAAAGCAAAAACAATCTGTCTAGAAATTACAGAATGGAATGAAGATAAAAACTTTAAAATTTATTCTGAAATAATAGACAATGTAGCAGAATATATTCCTGGAGAGTTTTACAAAAGAGAATTACCATGCATTTTGAGCTTATTAAATCAAGTTGATTTGTCTAAGGTTAAAGCAATAATTGTTGATGGCTTTGTATATTTAAATGACGAACAGAAATATGGTTTGGGAGGTTATCTGTATGAAAAGCTGAATAAAAAAATCCCGATTATTGGTGTTGCCAAAACAAATTTTGCCTCTATAGAAAAGAACAAAAAAGCACTTTTTAGAGGCGACAGCAAGAAACCGCTGTATATTACTTCTATCGGAATCGATTTGGATGAAGCTTTCAGAAAAGTAGAAAGCATGCATGGCGAATTTAGAATGCCAACGTTGTTGAAAGAACTGGATAGATTGACGAAAGAAAATTAATAATCTAAAATCATTTTATTTTTTTCTATTATTTTCCTCAAATTATTCATAGCATAACGCATTCTTCCTAATGCTGTGTTTATGCTAATTTCTTTCTCTTCAGATATTTCCTTAAAACTCATGTTCTGATAAATTCTCATTATCACTATTTCTTTTTGATCATCGGCGAGCTCTTCTATAAGCTTCTTGATATCAGTTTGAATTTGACTTGTGATTGTCTGATCTTCAATATTCTGAGAATCACTCTGCATAATAGAAAAAATAGAAAAATCTTCAGTTTCCCTTTGCATTGGCATGCGATTAACTTTTCGAAAATGATCTATGACCAAATTGTGAGATATCCTTAATACCCAAGAAAGAAATTTTTCTTCTTCTTTATATGAGTTACCTTTAAAAGTTTTAATTATTTTAATAAAAGTGTCTTGAAAAATATCATTAGAGATATCTTTATCTTTAACCTTTGAGTATATAAAACTATATATTCTGGACTCATGTCTTTTGATTAATGTAGAGAGAGCCTCTTCATTGCCTTCTTGATATTTCTTTATTAGTAAGGAGTCAGGAATATTCAAATCAATCATAGCATCAAACTTTTAATTTTTACGATGCAAAAATAGTGTTGGCTTGAATGTCCTTTTGTCTTTAGAAGACTTTAAAACATTAAAATAAGTTTTTTTTTAATGCTTAAATCGTTTGCATATAATTACGACGCAAAAGCGTTATAGTAATTACCAAACTCCTCAATTTCTTAAGGAATTTGGTAATTACAATTGGTTAGCAGTACTAAGAAAACGATTATATTCTCGAATTTTATTCTTTAACCTTTCTGCTAAATAGACATTTCCATCTTTAAGTTCATTATGTATAATTTCGGCTTCTTCGATATATTTTAACTTTTTCTCGTCGTTCCAATAATATGGAGGTTCGTATAAATTGCATATTCTGTCGGCCATTTTCACAGCCCAGACTTCTATTGGCTGTTTTTTAATTCTGTTTAAACTATCGCGCATTTTTTCAAATGAATCCTCAATTTCTTCATTTTTCGTTAACGCCAAAACTCCAGATGCAACTTGAGGCCCAAACAAATCGATAACTTTTTCATAAGTAAATGCTGTATCTTCAATAGTATCATGAAGCATAGCGCATTTTACTGCCAAATCAGCATTCATATTTTCTGTTAATCGCACGGCGTTTAAAACTTCAAAAACGACACTCCCGATATGATTGATGTATTCTACTCTTTCGCCTTCATCACTCCCACCATATTTTTGTCCGTCATGAAGTTTTGAAACCAATTGCCAAATATTTTGTATTTCGTCTATTGACCAGTCTTTTTGATGTTGCATCTCTTATTTTGATTTTATTGGATTGAATGTAATTTAGAACTTTTTCTAAATATTTGCAACAATTCTGCAGCTAGTTCAGTATTTTTCAATTGTTAGAATGATTGTATATTAGCCTAAAATAAATACTGAATCATTTGAAATGACATCATTAATAGGATATTTTGAAAAACTAGGCTTTCCAGAACATACTTTAGCTGAATTTTTAAGCTGTATAAAAACAAGACAATTCTCAGCAAATGAGCTGATTCTTGTTCAGGGGCAATCAGAAAATTATTTGTCTTTTATAGATACAGGAGTTGTCAGATATTATGTTGTTGCAAACGATAAAGAAATTACTTTTGATTTTGCTTTCAAAAATTCCTTTTATTGTGCATACGATTCTTTCTACAACAGAACGGCAACCAATGTGTATATCCAGGCGTTAACAGATTGCCAATTATACTCTATATCATACGAAAATTTACAGCGCCTTTATCAAAAATGCGAAACTGCTAAAAAACTTGGCCGAATCGCAACAGAATATCTTTTGGATAAAAAAGTAAAAAGAGAATTGGATCTCCTGACCAAAACGCCGCAAGAAAGATATGAAAGGTTATTGTTTGAACAGCCCAAATACATTCAGCAGATTCCGCTAAAATATCTTGCTTCTTATATTGGAGTCGTACCAGAAACCTTAAGCCGAATAAGAAAACGCATTTCTTGACCAAAGTCAATTTGAAGACCATTTATTAAACTCAGATTTGTATGAACATTTTAACAATTTAAAATCAAGTACAAATGAAAGTTACAATTACACATATCGACACCGCTTGCGTGTTGATAAACATAAATGGATTTAAAATTTTGACAGATCCTACTTTAGACAAAAAAGACGGATTTTTTCCTCAATATGTCAGCAGTCCCATGGCATTTTCAAAAAAGTATTGCAGTCCTTCTCTATCCGTTGAAGAAATTGGAAAAATAGATTTAGTTTTATTAAGCCATGATCATCATAGCGATAATTTAGATAAAAAGGGGCGTATTTTTATTCAAACAGTTCCAACTGTTCTCTCTACAAAAGACGCTGTAAAACGTTTAAAAAACACCAATACAATAGGACTTGACAACTGGCAGGAATATAATGTTGAAACTGAAAAAGTAAAAAATCTAAAAATTACAGCAATACCGGCTCAGCATACTAATATTAAAAGATTAAACAGAGTTATGGGTAAGGTTATTGGTTTTACTTTAGAATGGGAAGGCCAACAAAACGGCTGTTTATATATCTCAGGAGATACTGTGCTTTTTGAAGGATTACACGAACTGGAGCAAAAGAAAAAAGTAGATATAGCCATTTTGCATTTAGGAGCTGGTGCATTTCCATATTTAAAAAGAAATTTACGAGTGACAATGAATGGCACAGAAGCAATTGCAACAACTCAACTTTTAAAACCTAACGTCGTAATTCCAATACATTATGAAGGTTGGTGGCACTTTAAACAATCTGCAAAATCATTAAAAAACGAAATTGAAAAGTCTAAGGTAAAGGATAAGTTTTTGTGGCTGGAAAGTGGTGTTGCGACAGTTCTGGCAAAATGAAGTTTTAATACGTAATGTTTTTTTTTAGAAAACAGAACATAGTTTAAAGGAGCAGAATCTTTTTTCCAAAATAAGAGACAAAGAAATTTGGTATGGAAGTATAAACTACACTCCCTAAAAAGTTAAGGAGTGTAGTAATGACTGGTTTATACAGCTTGTTTTATGCTTATTTTTTTTTAAGACCTGAAGAATATCTTTAGCTTTTGAAGGCCTATGCTTTTTTTCTGTTTTTTACAATTTTGTTTATCACTGCACAAATAGTAACTAATATCAAGAAATGTAGTAAATAAGACTTAGGTTTATCACTGCCATTTACAAAAGAAAAAACTCGATTCCACCTTACTTTGTTAATACCTTTACCATCCTTCTCCAAGCTCAACCATATAAAAACGGGCTTGCCAATTACATGATCAAAAGGAACATATCCCCAAAATCTTGCATCTAACGAATTATGACGGTTGTCTCCCATCATCCAATAATAATCTTGCTTAAAAGTATAAGTATTACTTATTTTGCCATTAATTAGAATATTATTGTCGATAATTTTCAAATTATTATGCTCGTATTCTTCGATGATTCGTTTATAAAAAGGAAGGGATTTCAGATCTAGTTTAATGGTTGCCCCCTTTTTAGGAATGTAGATAGGTCCAAAGTTATCCATATTCCAGCCTAAAGATGCAATGTGGGGAAATACATTTCCATCTTCGCCTTTTGGTGTCAGTTGTTTTTTAACGCTTTTTACAACAGGATTGCTGGCTAATAATTTGGCCTCCTCATCTGTTAATGTCAAAAAATATTCTCCTGTATTGGTTAATGCAAAATAACCATTATCGTATCTCAAACCTTCTCTTGCCCCATAAGACTTAAGCTCATACTGACTTATAGCCTGCCCTTTAGTGTCAATCAGAAAGTTGTATTGAGCTTTTGCACTTTTTGGCAGTACCGATATTTTACCATTAATGTAAATATTTCCATCGCGAATTTCTAGAGAGTCTCCAGCTATTCCAACACATCTCTTAACTAAGTTTGTTTTTTTATCAATAGGTTTGTAATAATTTCGATCCGGATTGAAATCATCCATATTTCGTAAAGTGTCTGCTGGCTGATTAAAAACAACAATTTCATTGCGTTTAATTTTTTCTATTGCTGGAAGTCGGAAATAGGGTAATTGAAATTTATTTAATAATGATGTTTCCTTTTTTGTAAAATCATCATTAAACAGATACGATTTTAAGCCTAAAAAAGGAATTGAATCATGTACCATAGGCAATGCAACCGAAGTTATTGGCACTCTTGCCCCATAATTTATCTTGCTTACAAACAAAAAATCTCCTGTGTACAAAGTCTTTTCTAATGAAGAGGATGGAATTGTAAATGGCTGAATAATATAAGTATGTACTAAAGTAGCGACAATAATAGCAAACACGAGAGAGCCAATCGTATCTTCTGTTTTAGATTTAGGTTGCAAATCTCTATTCTCAATATAGGTAAGTTTTGAGCTATAATTTAAAAAAGCAATATAGAAACCGAATGTTAGCAAAACAATTACAGTATCTTTTGTGGAGTTTTTACCAAAGCTTCTAATAATCTCTATCCAGATCACAGGAATCATCAAGAGATTGATAATAGGAATAAAAACAAGAAAAACCCACCAGCGAGGACGTTTTATGATTCTCATCAATACTACTAAATTGTAAAATGGCACAAATGACTCTAATGGTTTTCTGCCTGCTTTTGTATAAAGTTTCCAAGTTGATAATCCATGGATAATTTGCAAAATTAAAATTAAGATGAGCCATTGTGATACATTCATGCTTTCTAACGTTTTATTATTTAATTGTTTTTAAATTTAAATCAGTAATTAATTTAGTATATGTATCATTTTACTTAATTTGTTACATGAAAATAAAACAGTGCGTTAAAATTATAATCTATTTAAAATGAGATTTGCGCTTTGGAACCTATAATGGTTTTAACTAAAAGTGTAATTAAATTATTTTATAAAAGAAAAAAAGCCTGTAAATCTTTTAATTTACAGGCTTTCTGTTCTTTTTTTGTGGGGAGAGCAGGATTCGAACCTGCGAAGTTCACACAGCAGATTTACAGTCTGCCCTCGTTGGCCGCTTGAGTATCTCCCCGAAACTGAGCGTAAATGATGATTCATTACATTCAGGAAAGTCAAAAAAAAAAATCCTTAATTTCTTAAGGAGTTTT
>NZ_QJRI01000163.1 GCF_003254565.1 Flavobacterium nitrogenifigens | reverse complement strand
CCCTCGGTGTAAACGAGGTGCTCTGAACCAGCTGAGCTAATCGCCCTATTTTACTAGGTTGCTATCATTTTGTGATTGCGAGTGCAAATATACATTTAGAATTTATATTTACAAGCCTTTTTTTAAAAAAATTGTGGGCGATGAGGGGTTCGAACCCCCGACCCCCTCGGTGTAAACGAGGTGCTCTGAACCAGCTGAGCTAATCGCCCTATTTTACTAGGCTGCTATCATTTTGTGATTGCGAGTGCAAATGTACGGTTAGATTTTGTATTTGCAAGTCTTTTTAGAAAAAAAATAAAATATTTTTTCATGTTTTTATTTAGAAAGCTATTTTTCAAACCTTTAAAAAATGAAGTTTTTTTACTCTTTTCTTATAATTTCGTTAAAAAGCCAAATTGAGACTTCTAATTTTTAATATTCCTTTGTAGTAATTCGACTTAGTCATACATTTGTATACCTAAAAACAATAAACTCAAATGGCGCGATTTAAAGAAAATGATTTACCAAAATCAAAAATAACGGCTACTTCACTTAACAAAGCAAAAACAATTTTTACATACGCAGGACATCATAAATGGAAATTCTTCATTGGTTTGATTTTTCTGCTATTAACGGGTGCTACTGCTCTAGCCTTTCCTAAATTAATGGGAATGCTGGTAGATTGTGTAAAAAACAAGAACAACGACGAAGCAAATACAATTGCTTTGGGGTTAGTCGTAATTCTGTTTCTACAGTCTTTCTTCTCATTTTTTAGATTATCATTATTTGTAAACTTTACCGAAAATACACTGGCAAACTTACGTTTGGCCTTATATACCAATCTGGTAAAATTGCCAATGACTTTCTTCTCTCAAAAAAGAGTTGGTGAATTAAACAGTAGAATAAGTGCTGACATTACACAGATTCAAGACACATTAACAACTACAATTGCGGAGTTTTTACGTCAGTTTATCCTAATTATTGGTGGAGTTATCCTTTTGGCGACAGAAAGCTTCAAATTGACCTTATTAATGCTGTCTGTGGTTCCGCTGGTGGCAATTGCTGCAGTTGTTTTTGGAAGATTTATTAGAAAATATTCAAAAAAAGTACAAGATCAGGTTGCCGAAAGCCAGGTAATTGTTGAAGAAACGATGCAGGGAATTAGTATCGTAAAAGCTTTTGCCAACGAATGGTACGAAATTGCACGTTATAAAGGAAAAATCAACGAAGTGGTAAAACTGGCTATTAAAGGTGGCAAATACCGTGGTTATTTTGCTTCGTTTATCATTTTCTGTCTATTTGGTGCAATTGTAGCTGTAGTTTGGTACGGAGTTCGTTTGAGCATTGCGGGCGAAATGAGCGTTGGACAATTAATTTCATTCGTATTATATTCTACTTTTGTAGGAGCTTCTTTTGGTGGAATTGCCGAATTATATGCTCAAATTCAAAAAGCAATTGGTGCAACAGAACGTGTTTTTGAATTATTAGACGAAAGTCCAGAGAAAATCAACTCAGATTCAAGTCACAATCAAGAAAAAATAAAAGGAAATGTTACTTTCAAAAATGTGGCATTTAGCTATCCTACACGTCAAGAAATTCAAGTTCTGAAAGATGTGAACTTCTCAGCAGAATTTGGTCAGAAAATAGCAATTGTTGGTCCTAGTGGCGCTGGAAAATCGACTATTTCGTCTCTTTTGCTTCGTTTTTACGACATTACATCTGGAGAAATTACCGTTGACGGGAAAAATATTTATGATTACGATTTAGAAAACCTTCGTGGAAACATGAGTATTGTACCTCAGGATGTAATTTTGTTTGGAGGAACCATTAGAGAAAACATTGCATATGGAAAACCAGACGCGACAGACGAAGAAATTATGCAAGCGGCAAAACAAGCCAACGCATTTAATTTTGTAGACGGTTTTCCTGAGAAATTTGAAACGTTGGTTGGAGAACGCGGTGTTAAACTTTCTGGAGGTCAGCGCCAACGTATTGCGATTGCGAGAGCGTTGCTTAAAAACCCAAGTATTTTGATTTTAGACGAAGCTACTTCTTCTTTAGATAGCGAAAGCGAAAAACTCGTTCAAGAAGCTTTAGAAGTCTTAATGGAAGGCAGAACGAGTATTATCATTGCGCACCGTCTTTCAACAATTAGAAACGCAGATAAAATCTTAGTTTTGGATAACGGAAAAATTTCTGAAGAAGGAACGCACCAAGAATTAATAAACTTAGAAAACGGAATTTATAAGAATTTAAGCAACTTGCAATTTAGTAACTCTTAAAAGTAAAATTCCAATTTTTTAAATTCCAAATTCCAATAAAAAAACTCCGTTTGTATTGCAAACGGAGTTTTTTATATTATTTAAAGTAAATCCGACAGGTTTTAAAAGTTAGTCGGATTTATAAATATTTTGGAATTTGGAATTTAAAAAATTGGAATTTACAATTAATTTATTTCCCTTTTCTACGTTTACGTTCAGCTTTAATCATAGATAACTCGCGGCTTGTTTGACCTGCTACAGAAGTATTTTCCTCCGCACGACGAATCAAGTATGGCATAACATCTTTTACAGGTCCAAATGGCAAATATTTAGCAACATTATAACCGTTTTCAGCTAAGTTGTAGCTAATATTATCACTCATTCCGTACAATTGACCGAACCAGATTCTAGAATCGTTTTTAGCGATTCCTTTCTGAGCCATCATTTCCATTAATTTGTATGAACTCAATTCGTTATGAGTTCCCGCAAAAATGGCCATTTTATCAAGATGCTCTAACATATATTGTACAGCATTATCATAATTTACATCGGTAGCTTCTTTAGAAACACAAATTGGCGAAACATACCCTTTTTCTTCCGCTCTTTTGTTTTCTTTTTCCATATAAGCGCCACGAACTAATTTCATTCCGATATAAAAACCTTCAGTTTTAGCCACTTCATGAAGTTTTTTAAGATAATCTAAACGATCCCAACGGTACATTTGCAAAGTGTTAAATACAATTGCTTTTTCTTTATTGTATTTACGCATCATTTCAGTTACCAGATCATCGGCAGCGTCTTGCATCCAACTTTCTTCACCATCAATTAATAATGCAACATCTTTTCTGTGTGCTTCACTGCAGATTTTATCAAAACGAGCTACCACTCTATCCCATTCTGCTTGTTCAGCTGGGTTTAATGTTTGTTTCTCACCCAATTTTTCATACAGTTCAAAACGCCCTAAACCTGTCGGCTTGAAAACAGCAAACGGAATAGCCAAACGCTCTTTAGCAAAATCTACTGTTCTTAAAGTCATTTCTAAAGCTGCGTCAAACTGCTCTTCTTCTTCTTTTCCTTCAACCGAATAGTCTAAAACAGAAGAAACCCCTTTTGTAAACATTTTGTCTACCACAGTAAGGCAGTCATTTTCGTTTACACCACCGCAAAAATGGTCAAAAACAGTTGCTCTAATTAATCCTTCTACTGGTAAATGAGCTTTAATTGCAAAATTAGTTACAGCAGTCCCAATTCTTACTAAAGGCTCGCTGTCAATCATTTTGAAAAGAAAATAAGCTCTATCAAGTTCCGTATCACTCTTTAGTGAAAATGCAACCTGTGTGTTATCGAATATCTTTTCCATTAAAATTTATTTTTTATGCAAATATAGAGAGTGTTTTGAATATTTTTCATTAAACGATATCATATTTTTCAATATTCTTAACAAGAACAATACAAATGTCAATTTATGAAGTAAATATTTATTTCTTGAAGAATTTTATCTTATTTTTAAAGATGCAAACCCGCATTTTAAACAAATTAGCCTTAAAGTTTGAATATTATTACGTTTAAAATGCCTTATTTTGCGCTTTCAATTAACTAAAGAATTATGCAATCTATTCAAGCCAATAATTATCTCGTACATTTTAATGAGAATGCTTACGAAGCTTTAAATAAACATTTAAGAGAAAGTAAATATTCTAACATATTTATAATAGTTGATGATCAGACTAATGAATACTGTTTGTCTAAATTTATTCCGCTTTTGGAAACAGATTTAGCTATCGAGATCATTGAATTTGAGGCTGGAGAAGCAAATAAAAATATCGAAACTTGTATTGAGATCTGGAATATTTTGACAGAACTTGGAGCAGATAGAAAATCACTTATTATTAACTTAGGAGGAGGTGTTGTAACCGATTTAGGAGGTTTTGTTGCTTCTACTTTCAAAAGAGGTGTAGATTTCATCAATATCCCTACTACCCTATTATCTATGGTAGATGCTTCTGTTGGAGGAAAAACAGGTGTTGATTTAGGAAACCTTAAAAATCAGATTGGTGTTATTAATGTACCGCAAATGGTATTAATTGACACACAATATCTAGAAACTTTACCACAAAGCGAAATGCGTTCTGGTTTGGCTGAAATGCTTAAACACGGTTTAATATATGATGCGCCTTATTGGAGACAGTTTTCAGACTTAAAATCGATTGTTTTTGACGAACTTGATCAATTGATTTATCGTTCTGTTGAAATTAAAAATGAAATCGTTATTCAAGACCCAACAGAGAAAAATATCCGTAAGGCTTTAAACTTTGGTCACACACTAGGACACGCCATTGAAGGATACTTCTTGGAAAGCGAAGAAAAAACAACTTTGCTGCACGGAGAAGCTATAGCAGTAGGAATGATCTTGGAAAGTTACATTTCACTTCAAAAAGGATTGATTTCTGCTGAAGAATACAGAGAAATTAAAGCGGTAATAAAAGACATTTATGACGATGTAATTTTTGAAGAAAAAGACATTGATCCGATCTTAGAATTGTTAATTCACGACAAAAAAAATGAATACGGTTTAATTCAATTTGCATTAATTGAAGGAATCGGAAAAATAAAAATCAACCAATCCGTTGAAAATAAATTGATTCTAGAAGCGTTTGAGGATTATAAATCTTAAACTTTTTTTAATCAAAAGCATTGCATTTGGTATATATTATTTTTTACATTTGCGCCATGAAAACAAACAAGCAGCAAAGGCACTTTAGCTCTTACAGAAACAGACTCAGCAGTTCTTTATTAAGAATGCTGAACCGTTTTTACAATAGTAAAAGCCCTTTCTGTTTTGATGTTTTCCAATGTACAAAAGCAGAGCATGAAAAACTGCCTATTATATTTGCCAATATTAGAGTTTGAATTTAAGATTAAGTCCCCAAAAACCTAAAATTAAATTACAATTACAATCTCTAAACATTGATAAATAAATGAATACAAAATATTCTGATCTAATAAACCAAACATACTACTTTCCACAAGAGGAATTTAAACTAAACAAAGACAACCTATTGTTTCACAATATCGATTTGATGAAATTGGTTGAACAATATGGTACGCCATTAAAGTTTACTTATCTTCCTCAGATTTCTGAAAACATCAACAAAGCAAAAGCATGGTTCAGAAAATCAATGGAAAAGAATAAATACGACGCAAAATATTACTATTGCTATTGCACAAAAAGCTCTCATTTTGAATACATTATGAATGAAGCTTTCAAGAATAACATTCACATCGAGACATCGTCTGCTTTTGATGTTAATATTGTGGAGAATTTATTAGAAAACGGTAAAATCAACAAAAGTACGTATGTAATTTGCAATGGTTTTAAAAGAGACGAATACATTACTAACATTGGTAGATTAATCAACAACGGACATAAAAACACTATTCCGATTATTGATAATTACGAAGAGTTAGATTTGCTTCAAGCAGAAATTAAAGGGAAATTCAAAATCGGAATCCGTATTGCTGCTGAAGAAGAGCCTAAATTTGAGTTTTATACTTCTAGATTAGGTATTGGTTATAAGAACATAGTTTCGTTTTATAAAAAACAAATCCAGGAGAATGATAAATTAGAGCTTAAAATGCTTCACTTTTTCATTAATACTGGAATTAACGATACATCATATTACTGGAATGAGCTTGTAAAGTGTATTAAAGTGTACATTGCTCTTAAAAAAGAGTGCCCTACTCTTGACGGTTTGAACATCGGTGGTGGTTTCCCAATTAAGAACTCACTTGCCTTTGAATATGATTATCAATATATGATTGATGAAATTATCAATCAGATTAAAATTGCTTGTGATGAAGCTGAAGTTGATGTTCCAAATATTTTTACGGAATTTGGATCATTTACTGTAGGCGAAAGCGGTGGTGCAATCTATCAGATTTTGTATCAAAAACAACAAAATGATAGAGAAAAATGGAATATGATTGACTCATCTTTCATTACCACTTTACCAGATACTTGGGCTATAAACAAACGTTTTATTATGCTGGCTATCAACCGCTGGAATGATACTTACGAACGGGTTCTGTTAGGAGGTCTTACTTGTGATAGTGACGATTATTACAATTCTGAACAAAACATGAACGCCATTTATTTGCCTAAATACAACAAAGAGAAGCCTTTGTATATCGGTTTCTTTAATACTGGCGCTTATCAAGAAACAATTGGAGGATACGGCGGTCTGCACCACTGTTTGATTCCGCAGCCGAAACACATCTTGATTGATCGTGATGAAAATGGAATTCTGGCAACAGAAGTGTTCTCAGAACAACAGACTTCAGACGATGTTTTAAAGATTCTAGGCTACAAAAAAAAGGTGTAAAAAAACGGCAGATTAAGTTATAATTTTTCTTAAAAAATTCTTAATTTGCATTAACATCCAAAAAGGTTAAAACTTTTTAATTCAAAAAAAACAAAAAAAATGAAAGGACCAATCAGTCAGTTTATTGAAAAACATTATTTGCATTTTAACTCTGCTTCGTTAGTAGATGCTGCAAAAGCATACGAACAGCAATTAGCCGATGGTGCAAAGATGCTGGTAAGTATGGCTGGCGCAATGAGTACAGCAGAAATTGGTAAAATTTTTGCCGAAGTAATCAGACAAGACAAAGTGCATATTATTTCATGTACTGGAGCAAACTTAGAAGAAGACATCATGAATTTAGTAGCTCATTCTCACTACGAGAGAGTTCCTAACTACCGTGATTTGACACCAGAAGACGAATGGGCTTTATTAGAAAGAGGATTAAATCGTGTTACTGACACCTGTATTCCTGAACATGAAGCTTTCCGTCGTTTACAAAAACATATTTACAAAATTTGGAAAGATGCTGACGATAAAGGTGAGCGTTACTTTCCGCACGAATTTATGTATAAAATGTTGTTGTCTGGCGTTTTAGAAGAATATTACGAAATTGATTTAAAAGATAGCTGGATGTATGCAGCTGCAGAGAAAAATTTACCAATTATCGTTCCTGGATGGGAAGATAGTACAATGGGTAACATCTTTGCTTCATACGTAATTAAAGGAGATTTAAAAGCATCTACTATGAAATCTGGAATTGAATACATGACTTTCCTTGCGGATTGGTATTCTAAAAACAGTTCAAACGGAATTGGATTCTTCCAAATCGGTGGTGGTATCGCGGGTGACTTCCCTATCTGTGTAGTGCCTATGCTTTACCAAGATATGGAAATGCACGATGTTCCATTTTGGAGTTATTTCTGCCAAATCTCAGATTCAACAACTAGTTACGGTTCTTACTCTGGGGCAGTTCCAAATGAAAAAATCACTTGGGGTAAATTAGACATCAAAACCCCTAAATTTATTATTGAATCGGATGCTACAATTGTTGCTCCGTTAATTTTTGCATACTTATTAGATTTATAAGATAATTTATGAAAAGAGTTATAGTAGACTACGCCAAACTTACCAACGAAATTTTAAACCTTTTGGTTGAAAAATTTCCTGATGGTTATGATGATTCGGATGTAATCCGTTTTAGAAATGCTAAAAACGAATTGGTTGAAGCTGTAGAAGTTCGTACTGAAGACACAATTTATTTGGTTAAAATTAGTACTAAACTTGCAGACAGAATTGAAAACTACGATGAGGATGACGATTTAGATGTTGATGTAGATGCAATTGCACCAGTTAAAGGTATGGATCTTGATGATGATATCAGCAACGACGATGACGATGATGATGACAATCATGATAAACCAGATTCTGACGGTGGTGACGATGATGACGATGATGATGATAAAGCTGATACTGACTATGATGAAGAAGACGAAGATGATGAAGATTAATTCATTTTCTTTCTAATAAAAAAAAGGAACTCTGTTTGGAGTTCCTTTTTTTTATAACAAGACAGAACAAATTACTAAACTTATATTTTTGTTTTTATAGGATTTTTTCTACATTTAAAACATTAAAAAAAGTACATGCCTATGACTTCAGAAATTCTACACACTACATTAAAAGAAAATTTTGGTTTTGAAAAATTCAGACCTAATCAAGAAACCATAATCAACACCGTATTATCTGGACAAGATGCTTTGGCAATTATGCCAACAGGTGGAGGAAAATCGATTTGTTTTCAGCTACCCGCTTTAATCTTGCCCGGAATTACAATTGTAATATCGCCACTGATTGCTTTAATGAAAGATCAAGTCGATAGTTTGAAAACAAACGGAATTTCTGCTTGTTATATTAATAGCACGCAATCATCACAAGAACAGCAGTATTATATAGATAATTTAAAAACAAATCATTTTAAGTTAGTCTACGTTGCACCAGAAAGCCTTTCTTATCTGGATATGGCTTTTAGCGAATTGAATATTAGCTTAATAGCAATTGACGAAGCACATTGTATTTCGTCTTGGGGACATGATTTTAGACCTGCTTATACTAATTTAGGATATCTAAAAAGCCGCTTCCCTTCTACTCCAATCTTAGCATTAACTGCTACAGCTGATAAAGCAACACGTACTGACATATCTAAACAATTGAATCTAAAGAATCCGAAAACATTCATTGCTTCTTTTGATCGTAAAAACCTAAGTCTTGAAGTTCGTCCAGCTTTGGATCGGGTGAAACAAATAATTGATTTTATTGAAAACAAACCAAATGAATCAGGAATCATTTATTGTTTAAGCCGTAAAGCAACAGAAGAGCTTTCTGAAAAATTGAGAAAAAATGGAATTGAAGCCAAAGCATATCATGCTGGCTTAGACAATGAAACGCGAGCTAAAACTCAGGATCAATTTATAAATGATGACTGTCAAGTAGTTTGCGCAACAATTGCTTTCGGGATGGGAATTGACAAATCGAATGTTCGTTGGGTGATTCATTACAATCTTCCAAAAAACATAGAAGGCTATTATCAGGAAATTGGACGTGCCGGCCGTGATGGTCTTCCTGCCGAAACAGTTTTGTTTGAAAGCTATGCAGATGTGATTCAGTTGCAAAAATTTGCTTCTGAAGGATTGAACTCTGATATTCAGCTTGCAAAATTAGATCGTATGAAACAATACGCTGATGCTGTAAGCTGTCGAAGAAAAATTCTATTATCTTATTTTGGTGAATTGGTTACCGAGAATTGCGGAAACTGCGATATTTGCAAAAATCCGCCAACTTTTTTCGATGGAACGATTCTCGCGCAAAAAGCTTTATCTGCGATTGTGCGTTTAAAAGAGTCTGAACCATTGGCCGTAATTGTCGATTTTTTAAGAGGCTCGAGAAACGCGTATATCTACGAAAAAAATTATCAAGAGCTAAAAACGTACGGAATTGGAGCTGATGTTTCTTGGTACGATTGGAATCAATACCTTATTCAACTTATCAATTTAGGTTATTGCGAAATTGCCTTTCATCAGCATAATAAAATCTTGCTTACTCCTTTTGCAAAGAAAGTTTTGTTTGAAGGTGAAAAAGTAAAGCTGACGACAGTGGTTAAGAAAACAATTGATAAAAGTGAAGCTAAAGAGGCAAAACCAAAAGCAGCTAAAAACTCTTTATTTGAAACACTTCGCAAATTGCGTTATGAAATTGCGCAAGAAGAAGAAGTTCCCGCTTATGTTATTTTTAGCGATGCTTCTCTGCGTCAAATGGAAATCGTACGACCAATGAGCGATGAAGAGTTTCTTGCTGTTGAAGGTGTCGGAAAAGCAAAACTAGAAAAGTACGGAGCAGATTTTATCAAAGCCATTATTGAATTTGAAAGAAACAAATCTGTTGTTAAAAAAGAGAAAAAAGACAATACCTATAAAAAAACGCTGGAATTATTTCAGAATGGAATTTCAGTAGAAGAAATAGCAGAACAGCGAGATTTGAGTCCAACGACAATTATTTCGCATTTGGCGAAATTATATGTTGATGGTCATGATTTAGATTTAAGCCAGTTTGTTTCTGAAGATGAAATTCTGCAAATAGAAAAAGCTCAGATAGAATTAGAGAATCCAAACGCATTAAGGCCTTACTACGATTTTTTCGAAGAGAAAATGTCTTATGATAAAATCCGGTTTGGTTTGGCTTTTTTAGAGAAAAAACTTAAATGAGTTTTGTCATCTTGACCAAAGAAAGATCACGCTAGAAATTCCACAAATATTAGTAAAGCACCAAACCCGACAGGTTTTAAAAACCTATCGGGTTTACTGAATATAAAATCAAAAAAAATCCCAAACTCCAACGAAATTGGAATTTGGGATTTTAAATTTTCAAATATTCATTTTTTACAAATATCTCTCTTCAAAAACTTTCTGATGATGCTTTTGATGCCCAATCATGACAAAACCTAAAGCGCGAACAGAAATTGGATTGTTAGATGCAGTTCCAATTCTTTTTAGCTGTTCTTCAGATAAGCTTTTATAAAATAATAAAGTTGAATGTCTTACAGCCGAAAATTCGGTTAGCAAATCTTGAATACTTCTCTTGTTTGAATCTGTATTATCTGCATAATCATTTTCTTCAAAACTTGGCAAAGGCGTTTTATCATTTCTTGAAAAACGCAAAGCACGATAAGCAAAAATTCGCTCTGTATCTATAACATGCTGAATAATGTCTTTAATCGTCCACTTGCCTTCTGCATAACGATAATCAAATTTATCCATTGGAATATTTTGAACAAATCGAATAAACTCATGAAGAGAGATTTCTAAATCTTCAATCAAAATTCCATCTCCAGCCGCTTTGATATAAGTGCCAAAATGGCCTGAATATTCATTGTCTAATAATTCTGCTGCTTTCATTTTTATTATTTTAAGCTGAATTTCTACTTGCGTTAGTATTTCCAAATAATGATCTGGTTACGATTTTCTCATAAACTTTAACCAATTCTTCATTTGGCTTTTCCGCTTTATTTAATTCATTTATTCTCAATAAAGCATATTGCTGAATAGTCAATAACGGTAAAACAATGCGCTCTCTTATCTGAATTGAAGCAATACCATCAGGATAATTTTCCATCAATGTTTTGTGCCCAGCAATCTTCAATAAAAGACGTTTTGTTTCTGAGAATTCATCATAGATAATTTGCCAGAATTCACCAAACTCAGGATCATTTTTCATGTAAGCTGTCAGTGGCAAGAATGATTTTGCTAATGACATCATACTATTTTCAAGTAATGTTTTGAAAAATAATGAATTATGATATAAATCACTTACTTTATCCCATTGTCCAGTCTCTTCAAAATGTCTCAATGCTGAACCTACTCCAAAGAATCCAGGAACGTTTTGTTTCAACTGGCTCCATGAACCAACAAACGGAATCGCTCTTAAATCGGCAAAATCTAATGATTCAGATTTGCTTCTTTTAGAAGGACGGCTTCCAATATTGGTTTTTGAGTAATATTTAAGCGTACTCATTTTCTCTAAGTACGGAATAAACTTTGGATGATTTTTAAAACTTAAATATTTGTCATAGCCCAGATTAGCCAAATCAGTCAAAATTTGAGTTTCTTCTGCAGTTAATTCGTTTTTCTCTTTACTAAATACTTGATTTGTAACACCAGCACTCAATAAATTTTCAATATTATATCGGCAAGAATCTAATGTTCCAAAATTAGAGCTAATCGTTTGTCCTTGAACGGTAATCTGAATTTCGTTGTTTTCAATTTTTGGACCAAGAGAAGCATAAAACTTGTGAGTTTTTCCACCGCCACGAGCTGGAGGTCCACCACGTCCGTCAAAGAAAATTGCTTTAATTCCGTATTCTCTAGAAATTTTTGTCAACGAAATTTTAGCTTGATAAATACTCCAGTTTGCCATTAAATAACCACCATCTTTAGTTCCGTCAGAGAATCCAAGCATGATAGTTTGTTTATTCCCTCTCGATTTCAAATGTTTAGCATATTCTGGATTCGTGTACAACTGCTCCATAATCGTATGAGCATTTTGCAAATCGTCAACCGATTCAAAAAGCGGAATAATGTCAACTGTTGGTTTTTCCCAATTATTCAAACGAATCATGGCAAAAGTTTCCATAACATTCAGAGCGCTTTCGTTGTTGCTGATAATGTAACGGTTTGCTCCTTCTTCTCCATTATTTTCCTGAATGGTTTTAATGGCTTGAACAGATTCTAGAGTATATCTCGTGATTTCATTTTCAAAATCAGCTGGATTCAGATTTCCTTTAACTTTCGATAAAACATTGATTTTTTGATCTTCTGTCAATTCGTAATAATTTTTCGGAAAAACATCCGAACCAGAATTCAAATAGTAATTCACAACATCTTTGAAAACTGCATTGTGAATTTTACTATTCTGACGAATATCTAAAGTTGCAAAATGGAATCCGAATAAATTAACTTTTACCAAAAGCGCATCTAATTCATCCAAATATAAAGATTGATGTTTCTCAATAATTATAGCTCGAATTTTGTTTAATTGCGTTAATAATTCTTCTAAAGTGATAAAAATATCTCCTTTAGAGTAAAATACAGAACGATAAAGTTTATGTTCAAGTTCAGCAACTAAAGCATCTACGCCTGAGAAAGTTAGCTTGCGTTTTAAATTTCTCATTTCAACATAATAACACTTCAAAATTGAAGTACGCAAACGATCTGCAACTTTAAGCGTAATGTCTGTAGTAACAAACGGATTTCCGTCACGATCTCCCCCTGGCCAGAAACCAAGTTTGATCAATTGGTTGTGAATTGGATTTCCTTCTAAAATATTTTTTTGCAGGTAATGAACAATTTCTCCTGCTGTAGCATAAAATACATTTTCTAAGTACCAGATCAAACTTACCGCTTCATCATAAGGATTTGGTTTTTCTTTCTGAATAAAAGGCGTTTTTCCTAACTGAGCCAGCAATTGTTTAATTTGCAGCAAATCATTTTGACGAATCGCTTCTGTCAAATCATTTATAATTCCTAAAACTGGGCCAGGATAAAATTGTGTTGGATGAGCTGTTAAAACCGTACGAACATTGAAGCTTTCTAAAAATTCACTTAATTCGTCGTCTTTCTCTTTTGCATCAGATTTCTCTTTGATGTCACGCAGAGATCCGCGTCCTTCCATGTTGTTAACTTCCGGAAAAGCAGCGTCTTCAATAGCGTCAAATAATACAATTTGGCGCTCTATATATTGAATAAATCGAAACATAAGATCGATTTTTTCTTCTTCAGAAGCGTTACTTAAGAATTTATTTGAGAAGAAATCAACAATTTCTTTAGGAGTTTCTTGTTTTTTAAAGCCTGTTTCGCAAGTTTCTGTAAATAAAGGAAGTAAAACTCCCGTGTTATCTATAGAATCAAAGGGTAATGTTATAAAAACACTATTATAAATGTGGTATTTTGAGAGAACGTCTTGATTAAAACGCTCAATTTTTGGCAACGTATACATAATCGTGTTATAGTTGGTTGGTTAATTAGTCATAAAAAAACCCCAAGAATAAACTTGAGGTTATATTTTAATATAGCATTCAAGAAAAGTTCTTACATATTTTTGAAAATAGTATGCATCAAACGCTTCTTATCGTTTATACTTTCCTCTAATGAAATCATTGTTTCTGTTCTGTAAACACCATCAATATCGTCAATCATAAAGATAACTTCTTTAGCGTGCTTAGTATCTTTTGCTCTAATTTTGCAAAAGATGTTGAATTTTCCTGTAGTTACAGAAGCTACAGTTACGAATGGAATTTGATTAATTCGCTCTAATACAAATTTAGTCTGAGATGTATTATTAAGAAAAACCCCTACATAAGCAATAAATGAATAACCTAATTTATCGTAATCTAAGGCTAATGAAGATCCCATGATGATACCGGCATCTTCCATCTTTTTAACTCTAACGTGTACTGTACCAGCAGATATCAATAGTTTTTTTGCAATGTCAGTAAACGGAACTCTCGTATTGTCTATTAACATATCTAAAATCTGGTGATCTACTTCATCTAAACGAAATTTACTCATAATTGTTTAATTAATATTACTAATTGCTATTACAAAGTATAAAATTATATATAAAAAACAACAAATTCACATAAAAATTAACTTTTTATTAATCCGTTAACAAATTTAACATTTTTATTTAAATAAAAATTTGCTTTTTGACCCGTTTTAGGAAAGTTTTGGAAATCGTCCGAATATTCTGCGCCTTTTGCGTCGTATTCGTAATGTCCAAAATAATTTTCCAACTCGCCTACTTCAACTATGTAAGCGTTAAAATGAATCTTATTTTCGATTAATTCTTCTTTGTATTGAGCGACAAAATTCGTAATAATTTCGATACCATCATAATTTATTTTGACATTTTTATACATAAAATCATAAAAAACCACATTATTTTGTGAAATATTCAAATATTCGGAAAATCTATTGCTAACTAAATCGTTTTCGGATATCTGTTTGAAGCTTAAAATTAACGCGAAAAATATGAATTTCCTAGTAATCTCTCGTTCGTAATCCTTCGGAAAATGTCCTGCCTCAAATAAGATAGTTGGAACACCTAAATACTGAAAAGTGTCTCCTATACAATTAATATTGAAGGAGTCATCAAAACGTCCAACTTGTCCAGGAATGTATTTTTGAAGCTCTTCATTGATTCCTGCAATGACATTTATGGCTTTTAATCTATTTTCGTTTACTTCTCTTTCCTCGTTATAAGATGGCGCTAAAAAAGATACCGTAGCAGGTTTTCCTGTTGTTCCTGCTCCAAATATGGTTCGCTGGTCATGTAAATTAAAACAGAAATCAGGCTTAAACTGTTCAAATACTTGGCGAAGCACTTTACTTTCTGGTTGCGTCAAATCTTGCGAATCACGATTTAGGTCAATTTCGTTTGCATTTGCTCTGGTATAAAGTCTTGCACCGTCAGGATTAAGTATTGGAATGCAATAAAATGTGAAAGCATCTAGCATTTGTTTTGCAAAATCGGTATCGTCATTCAGTAAATTGATGAAATCAAATAGAGCTTTTGTTGTTGTGCTTTCGTTTCCGTGCATTTGCGACCACAGGTATGCGCGTGTTTTTCCAGTTCCAATTTGATAACTATATATAGGTTCACCTAGAACAGATGTGCCAATAATCTGTACTTGACCATTTGTATTTAACTTATCTAAAAGCGGTTTAATATGGTCTAAAGTAAGATATCTGCCTGAGATTGACTGTTCCTTGTACTGTATAAAAAGCTGTTCTAAATTCATTGTGTTTCGATTAGTTTACAAAAGTAAACATCTTTATTTTTACAATTGTAAACTATAGAAAATATTAATAATTTAGAATTGTAAACAGTTCTGGGCAAGATTTAGTATAACTATTGATAACTTGTTTCATTTAAGCTTTTTAAGCTAATGGTAATTATCTAAATTCATAGATTTCAGTTAATTATAATTAGCTATCTAAATTTTAAATTTAACATAAAAATGAACTCTAATTAAAATTACAACAATAATATTCGAATACTGTTTCTTTTTGTTTACATTTGTAAATGGACGAATTTAAAACAGGAATTTACAATGGTAAACATAGATGATTTTGTAAAAAGACTTGAATCCGTATTAGAATATTATGGCTTAAATGCCTCTGCTTTTGCTGATAAAATTGGAGTGCAACGTTCTAGCATGTCGCATCTTTTATCAGGCAGAAATAAGCCAAGTTTAGATTTTGTAATGAAAATTCTAGAAGTTTTTCCAGATGTAGACTTATATTGGATTTTGACAGGAAAAGGAACTTTTCCAAAAAACAATAATGAAGAAGTGGATGAAACTAAAAAGTCCTCTCCTTCTATTCTGTCAAATCAGAATATGGGAAATGATTTATTTTCGGCTATAGAAATAAGTTCTGAAGAAGAAGAAAAAAGAGAACTCAAAAAATCTTCAGCTCCAAAAAACACAGATTTTAATTTGGAAGATGTCGAAATTGAAAAAATCGTCTTATTTTATAAAAATGGCACTTTTAAGGCCTATTCTCCATAATGCAAAAATTAGCGCGTATTTGACTCTTTGTCCAGAAAATTTTTAAATATGCGATTCTCACGCGTTTGAAAAAATCTTCAAAAATTACAATTTGATGCCATTTCCTGGAATTTTTCCTGAAACACCTTCATAGTGCTTTTTCAAAATTTCATAATCGGCTTCGTAATTTCCCGTTGGATAAATTGCTTTGCCTAGATTTACTTCTTTTTTGCCCCAATCAAAAGCAACGGGAACAATTGGCACATTCGCTTTAAGCGCAATAAAATAAAATCCAGTCTTTAGTTCATTTACTTTTTTTCTGGTTCCTTCTGGAGCAACAGCTAAGCGAAAGATTTCTTTTCTATCAAAAATTGAAGCAATGGCATCCACTTTATTCAATCCGCCTGAACGATCTAATGGCTCACCGCCGACATTTTTAAAATAAAAACCAAAGGGAAATCTAAATAATTCCTTCTTTGCTACAAAATTCATCTGCAAACCAGATATGCCTCGGGTAAAAAGACCTATGTAAAAGTCATGATTGCTTGTATGTGGCATCACTACTAATACACATTTTTTTACTTCAGCATTCTCCATTCCCACTATCTTCCAGCCCATTAGCTTGTAAAAGATGAATTTGTATAACAGTTTTTTCATGAAAGATTCAATATTTGATGCAAAATAAAAGATTTAATGGTAAATTTGAGTAAAAGCATAAAAAATGATTCGAAAATTTTTCAGTTATATAATTCCAATAAAAATATTTAAGAAAAAATCAGCCAGAAGCAAAATGATCGAAGTTACATGGGCAAATGGCGAATTAGTATTGGACACTGAAAACACAAATTATTCATATGGAAGTCTGCAGCGTATATTAAGATACGGACTTCGAAATATTGGATATGATAAAATTTTAGAAATGGAGCATATTTTACTATTAGGAGTTGCTGGTGGAAGCGTAGTAAAAACTCTAGTAGATGAGATAGCCTACAAAGAAAAAATAACAGGAGTAGAAATTGACCCCGATATGATTCATATTGCCAATGAGTACTTTAACCTGAATCAAATTAAACAGTTAGAAGTTATTATTGACGATGCATTTGAGTTTGTCCTGAAAACAAAAGAAAAATATGATCTCATAATTATAGATATTTTTGAAGATACACATATGCCCAATTTTTTGTTCGAAAAGTTTTTTGTTGATAGAGTCTGCACTATTTTAAAAGACAATGGTTTTGTTTTATTCAACACCATGATATTAGACGAAGCTCATAATGTTCGAAATAGAAAATATGTTGCAGAAGTAAATCCGAAAATGTTTAAAACAAAGATGCTGCCACGCATTGAAGTACATAACGAATTAATAATTATAAATAAAGTAGCCTAATTTTATGAAACCCCTTTCTTCAATCTTAAACGCCTTACCACCTACTAAAGTTATTGATGCCTCAATTAATCTTTCTGAATATGTACCTTTAAATTTGTCTGTTTCAAATCAGGAATTGGTCGATAAAAAACTGGACACTTCAGAAGATTTTGAAAAATATATTTCAAACTATCTAAAAGAAAACAATGCCAAAGTTGCCTTTGGAGGTTACATAGAAGGTAGATTTTTATATCAAAGAAGTCCCATTTTTTTGGATGCTTCTAAACCAGAACGCAATATTCATATCGGATTAGATTTATGGGCAGAAGCCGGAACCTCAGTACTTTCAGCCCTGGATGGAAAGGTGCACAGCTTTAAAAACAATGTTGGTTTGGGCGATTATGGTCCTACTATTATATTAGAGCACGAAGTTGAAAAGGAAAAATTTTATACTTTATACGGACATTTATCGTTAGAAAGTATAGAGAATCTAAAGATCGGAGACTATTTTAAGAAAGGTGATAAAATTGCCAGCTTAGGAAATGCCTCAGTAAATGGAGATTACGCCCCTCATGTCCATTTTCAAATCATCCACAATATTGGTGATTATCACGGAGACTATCCTGGTGTCTGCAATACAGGCGACCTAAACTTTTATATCGAAAATTGTCCCGATCCTAACTTATTATTAAAAATTACTTAAATAGTTATGAAGAAAGCAGGATTGATTATATGTTTGTTGTTATTAATCGGATGTAAATCTAAAACCGTAAGCAGAGATACAGAAGATTTGAAAGTTAAAAAGGTTTCTGGAGCAGATGTAAATGCAAATCAGCAGCGTAAAGCGTATGATTTAGGAAAAAGAGTCTTAGAAACTTGTAATACTTCAAAATTTAAACCTTTTAATGAAACTGAAGTAACTAAAACGGTTATGGAAAACACAACTGAAGAGCGTTTAACCAAAACCTGCCAAAGATTTAGACAATACTACGGAAGTTTTATAGATTTAAAATTAGATGGAGTTTACAAAACCAAACATGAAGTCATTTACCGCTATCATGCTTTGTACACAAAAAAAGTAGCTAACAAAGAGCTGCGCATCTTTGTAAATGAAGACAATCTCATTTCTGCCATAAAATCTATGGATTGGGATGAAAAATTTGATGCCAAATTAGCCGATCAATAAATTACGATACTTATGAATTTTAAACTACCACTTCTTCTTTTATTATTTGTTTCAACATTTGCTTCAGCACAGCAAACTATCAGTGTAAAAGGATCTGCACCTTATCCTGCAACACAAGAATATACTTTCATCTGCGAGAAATACGCGTACTCTGGTGAAATTAATGTACAGATAGCTAAAACAGAAAAAGGAGGTATTTTAAAACTAACTGTTTCTACAGCAAATGACAAAGCAAAAATTGCTGGAGGTGTTTACGTCGATTTGACAAATGCCGATGTTATTGCTTGCACAGACAAGAATGTAAAAGAATCTGCAGACGGCAAAACTACTGCTTACTATTATTTCACTCCTGCAGAATGGCTAAAGCTTAAAAAAACTGATATTTATGCTATAAGATTCATCATTGCAGGTGGACCCGATATTTCAGGGAATCTAACTGGACATTTTACAGCGTATAGCAAAGTAAAGTATTTCTCTACAGCATTTGATAAATCTAAGAAGACATTTGATACAGCTAAAGAAATTAGTGTTTTATAGTGATTTTTTAATATAATAAATCTTATATTTAACATAAATATTATTTTATGAATTCAAATGAAGCCTTGATTACAAAATTCTATACTGCTTTCGCAAATGCAGACGCCAAAACAATGAGCGAATGTTATCATCCAAAAGTTCATTTTGTTGATCCTGCTTTTGGTTTGTTAAAAGAAGAACAGGTTTCTAAAATGTGGGAAATGCTGCTTTTAAAAAGTAAAGGCAATTTGAAAATTGAATTTTCAAATGTAAAAGCAGACGATTCTATCGGTTCAGCAAATTGGACAGCCACTTATAATTTTAGCAAAACAAACAGAAAAGTCATCAACAAAATTTCGGCCGAATTTATATTCCAAGACGGCTTAATTATCAAACATACCGATAGTTTTGATGTCTGGAAATGGTCAAAACAAGCTTTTGGTCTTACCGGTTATTTACTTGGTTGGACAGGGTTTTTCCAGAAAAAAGTACAATCACAAGCTTTGTTGGCATTAAAACAATTTCAGAATACCAAATAGATCTTCGATATCTGCCTCATTCCCGATTATAATTATTTTGTTACCTATTATTTTACTAAAAGTGTTAATTCTAAATACTGATGAAAGAAATCGTACACAAAAAATTAAATCAATTACAGGCAACTGCAATTTGCGGAAACGATATTAGTTCTTCTTGCCTTTATGTTTCGGCTTTGACTATTTTGTATGCAGGACAATATGCTTGGATCTCACTCCTAATTGTTGCTGTCGTATTATTTCTTTTCAGAAAAATTTATGCAGAAGTTGTTGGAGCAATTCCTTTAAATGGTGGCGCTTACAATGTTTTATTAAATACTTCAACAAAACGTTTGGCTTCTGTTGCCGCAACACTAACCGTTTTGTCCTATATGGCAACCGCTGTAATTTCAGCTTCAGAAGGAATGCATTATTTACACGGAATTTTTGAAGGACTTAATGTTACCATAGCAACAGTAGTTGTTCTCGTCCTGTTTACAGGATTGGCTATTTTAGGAATTGGAGAATCTGCATTTGTGGCTGTTATCATTTTCATGACACATATCGGAACTTTAACTTTGCTAGTTTTAGCATCAGCTTGGTTTGTTTTGTCACATGGTTTAGATACTTTTCATATCAATTGGCAGACACCAATTGCTTCAGGAAGCATTAAAACTGCTCTTTTTCTTGGGTTTTCTGCTGCCATGTTAGGGATTTCAGGTTTCGAAAGTTCAGCCAACTTTGTAGAAGAACAGGAACATGGTGTTTTTCCTAAAACACTTCGTAACATGTGGGGAATCGTGAGTTTTTTCAATCCCGTAATTGCCATTTTATTAATTAGCGTAATTCCGTTAACAGAAGTTGGAGAGAATAAAGAATCACTTCTTGCGCATTTAGGAGATACCACAGGAGGAGCTTGGCTTGCTTGGCTTATTTCTATAGATGCAGTTATGGTGCTATGTGGAGCCGTCCTAACTTCATTTGTTGGTGTTTCTGGGCTTCTAAACCGAATGACATTAGATAGAATTTTGCCAAATTATTTCCTAAAACAGAATAAAAGAGGATCTCATTACCGAATCGTCATAAGTTTCTTGATTCTATGTTTATCAGTCCTATTTGCTACAAACGGGCATTTAGAATCTCTGGCTGGAGTTTATACTTTTTCTTTCTTAGCTGTTATGGCGCTTTTCGGAATCGGAAATTTACTTTTAAAATATAAACGAAGAAAACTTCCTAGACCAGAACGTGCCAGAGGTATTGCTGTTGTTACTGCCGTATTCTTTGTCATTGCAGCATTTTTAGGAAACATGTCCTTAAATATCAATTCGTTTTATACATTTTTGCAATACATGATTCCTGCTTTAATCTTTATCGGAATTATGCTGAATCGTGTTACTTTGATACGCTTATTAATTGAAGCTCTAGAATATTTTTATCAGCCATTACGCAAAATGGTTATTCTCAGTAATCGTTACTTAGAAAGTTTAAGTTCAAAAATCAACTCTCAAGAGTTCGTTTTCTTTACAAAAGGAGATGATATTACAATCTTGAACAAAGTCTTACAATATGTAGAAGACAACGAAACTACTAAGAAACTTAAAATTGTTCATGTAAAAAAAGACACTGTCGATAACGAAGCTCTAAAAAAAGATTTAGAAGTTTTGGATCGTGCTTATGACAGTCTCGACATTGAATTTATAGAAATTGAAGGCGTATTTGGTCCAGAAATTATTGACGAACTTTCCGAAAAATGGAAAATCCCAAAAAACTTCATGTTTATTGGTTCTCCTGGAAATAAATTCTCCTATCGTGTAGCCGATCTAGGCGGTGTGCGATTGATTATGTGATTTTTTAGAAGCACAAGATTCGTGTTTTCATAACGACTTGTCCCGCTATTCGTTCCAATCTTTTGTGGTTCCCGATAGCTATCGGGACCACCACAAAAGGATTTCCACTTCTATCGGGGCTAAATCACAAGTATATTTTTCATAAGAACATAAAACTGAATACTATAAAAACAAACCCGACAGGTTTTCAAAACCTGTCGGGTTTACTAAACTTTACGTTCTTTAAAAATATTCTTATAGAAAAAACTTTCGCGAACTTTGCGGTTAAATAAAAATCTAAGATTTAAACCAACTTTCTACCAATTCATCTTCAAACGAAGTCGCATCTTTATGAATAAACTCATTACGATTTTTATCATAAGAATAATCCAAAGCCCATTCTTTATGATTTGCTGCCAGTTCTTTGATGCTATTGCATACAAAAGCAATTTCTTCGTCAGTCGTAGTTGGGTGAATTGACATTCTAATCCATCCCGGTTTTTTGATTAAATCGCCAATTGTAATTTCGTTAACCAATTTGTTTGAAGTTTCTTGATCAACATGCAATAAATAATGACCATAAGTTCCCGCACAGCTGCATCCTCCTCTAGTCTGAATTCCAAAACGGTCATTTAAAATTTTAACTCCTAAGTTAAAGTGAAGATCATCAATAAAAAACGAAATTACACCAAGGCGTTCTTTATGCTGTCCAGCTAAAATTTTGATATTAGAAACAGGGTCTAATTGAGAGAAAACATAGTCAACAATTTCATGTTCACGCTCCATAATGTTTTCAATTCCCATTTCTTCTTTTAGCTCGATTGCCAACGCAGTTTTGATAACTTGAAGAAAACCAGGTGTTCCACCATCCTCACGATCCTCAATATTATCAATATATTTATGTTCTCCCCAAGGATTTGTCCAGCTTACTGTTCCTCCACCTGGGCAATCAGGAATCATGTTGTTGTATAATTTCTTATTGAAAATTAAAACTCCAGAAGTTCCAGGCCCACCTAAGAATTTATGTGGAGACATAAAAACTGCATCCAAATAAGCTTCTGGATCAGCAGGATGCATATCAATTTCTACATATGGCCCAGAACAGGCAAAATCAACAAAACAAACACCATTATATTGGTGCATTAATTTTGCTGCTTCGTGAAAAGGAGTTCTCAACCCCGTAACATTCGAACAAGCCGTAATAGAAGCAATTTTGATCGTTCTATCTTTATATTTCTCCAATAAAGCTTCAAGGCTTTCTAAGTTAAAAAGACCTTTTTCGCAAGAAGGAATAATCTCAACATCTGCAATAGTCTCTAACCAAGAAGTTTGATTAGAATGGTGTTCCATGTGTGAAATAAAAACAATAGGTTTTTTCTCCGCCGGAACAGTTGTAAAACTTTTTAAGTTTTCAGGAATTTTCAATCCCAAAATACGCTGGAATTTATTGATAACTCCCGTCATTCCAGTGCCATCAGTAATTAAAACATCATCGCTGTTTGCATTGGCATGACGCTTAATAATATGTCTTGCATGATGGTATGCTTTTGTCATAGCAGTACCAGATACAGTAGTTTCAGTATGCGTATTGGCTACAAAAGGTCCAAACTGATTTAGCAGTTTTTCCTCAATTGGACGATATAATCTTCCGCTGGCAGTCCAATCTGTGTAAATTATTGATTTTCTGCCATAAGGTGAAGTAAATTCTTGATTTATACCGACAATATTCTGTCTAAATTCTTGGAAATAAGTTTCCAGTGTCATGGTACTATTTTTGCTATTCATTAGTTGTGCCTTGTGTTTGATTGCAAATATATATAGTTTTTTATAAAATTGCGAATTTATCAATAGTAAACTTCAAACACTATATTACTGTTTGGTATTTTTAGTTAAAACAACTTTTTTTTAATAAATTATCATAATATCCTATCGAATTAATAGGCATTAAACTTTAAAGAAAGTACTACTTATGGGAAATTTATCTGTAGCTACCTTTGGTGGCGGATGTTTTTGGTGTATAGAAGCTGTAATTCAGCGTTTAAAAGGTGTAGAATCAATAAAAGCGGGTTATTCAGACGGATTCATAAAGAATCCTGCTTATCGTGAAGTTTGCACAGGAAGAACAGGACATGCCGAAGTGATTCAAGTGACTTTCAACCCTGACATAATTTCATATCACGACTTAATTTTCATTTTCATGACAAGTCATGATCCGACTACTTTAAATCGTCAAGGCGGTGATAGCGGAACTCAATATCGTTCTATTATTTTATATCATGATGACGAGCAAAAAGAAATTGTCGAAAAAGTTTTTGAAGAAGTACAGCCTGCTTATGCAGATCCAATTGTAACGCAATTAAAACCTTTTGAAGTTTTTTACGAAGCCGAAGATTATCATCAGAACTATTATAACGAAAATCAAGAAGCTGGATATTGCCAAGTGGTAATTGATCCAAAAATTCAAAAACTTAAAAAAATGTACGCTGATATGTTAATCAGCTAAATTTAGTTTTAGCCAAAGATTAAACTTTTTTATTTGCCACGAATTACACAAATTTTCACGAATGTTTTTTCAGCTAAATCTAAAAATTAGTGGAAATTTGTGTAATTCGTGGCAAATAAACAGCATAGAAAATCCATTTAATCTCTAAATCTGTGGCAAAAATAAGAAAGACAAAAAATGAAAAATCTTAGAATAAATAATCGATTTACTGCCGAATTACCAGCAGATCCAGACTTGACAAATGAAGTTCGTCAGGTTAAAAACACGCTGTTTTCATATGTAAATCCAACAAAACCCTCAAACCCGAAATTAATTCACGCTTCTGAAGAAGTGGCTGAATTGGTTGGAATTTCTAAAGACGAAATTCAATCAGAAGAATTTTTAAATGTTTTTTCTGGAAAAGAGATTCTTCCAGAAACAAAACCGTTTGCCATGTGCTATGCGGGACATCAATTTGGAAATTGGGCAGGACAACTTGGAGATGGTCGAGCTATTAATTTAACAGAAGTTGAAAATAATAATCAATTTTACACACTGCAGTTAAAAGGCGCAGGAAAAACTCCATATTCTAGAACGGCTGATGGCTTGGCTGTTTTACGCTCTTCTATAAGAGAATATCTATGTGCTGAAGCAATGTATAATTTGGGCGTTCCCACTACCCGATCGCTTTCACTTGCCCTTTCTGGAGATCAGGTTTTAAGAGATGTTTTATATAACGGGAATCCTGCTTATGAGAAAGGCGCTGTAGTTTGCCGTGTAGCTCCATCTTTCATTCGTTTTGGAAGCTATGAAATGCTTACAGCGAGAAATGAACTGAAAAACTTAAAGCAATTTGTAGAATTTACGATTAAGCATTATTTCCCCGAAATTACTGGTGAGCCAAAAGAGCAGTATCTTCAGTTCTTCCAAAAAGTGGCTGATACAACTCGCGAAATGATCCTGCATTGGCAACGTGTTGGATTTGTTCATGGTGTGATGAATACGGATAATATGTCCATTCATGGAATTACGATCGATTACGGTCCTTATGGATGGCTGGAAAATTATGATCCAGACTGGACTCCAAACACAACCGACAGTCAAAATAGAAGATACCGTTTCGGAAATCAGCCGCAGGTGGCACAATGGAATTTATTTCAATTGGCAAATGCACTTTATCCGTTAATTAATGAAGCAGCCCCTTTGGAAAAAATATTAGATTCATTTATAACTGATTTTGAAAATGACTACAAAGTAATGTTATTGAGTAAATTAGGAATATTTACTTCAAGTGAAGCTGATGATAAAATCATTAAAGGTCTAGAAGAAATTTTGCAGTTATCAGAAACCGACATGACTATCTTTTTTAGAAATCTTAGCAAAATTAAAAAAGAGGATTCTGTAGAACAAGCATTCGAAAAAATAGAATACGCATTTTATATTCCAGAAGAAATAAGAGAAAATATTCTAGGTGCTTGGCAAAAATGGTTTACAGTTTATTTGAAAAGACTAAACTCTGAAACACTTACAGATGAAGAAAGAACTTCAAAAATGAATCAGATTAATCCAAAATATGTACTGCGAAATTATATGGCACAATTGGCTATTGATGCAGCAGATAAAGAAGATTATACTCTGGTTGATGAACTATTTCAGCTTCTTAAAAATCCGTATGACGAACAGACAGAATCTGAAAAATGGTTTGCAAAACGTCCAGATTGGGCAAGAACAAAAGTTGGCTGTTCTATGTTATCTTGTAGTTCTTAAAAGTTTTTTTGCCACGAATTACACGGATTGACACTAATTTCTATACTTTAAGAATAAAAACTAAACGGATAAAATTTGTGCAAATTCGTGTAATTCGTGGCTAACTTTTTTTTACTTTGAACTAATATAATCTACAATCATACTAGCATGAACTCTCGAGTTTTCTATAAACCACTTATGTGTCTGCATTCCACCACAAACTACTCCGGCAAGAAATAAACCTTCTATATTAGTTTCCATTGTTTCAGGATTATAAATTGGAATTTTCAGTTCATCATTAGAAAGCTGGATTCCGATTTTTTCTAGAAAATTCAAATCAGGTTTATAGCCAGTTAATGCCAAAACAAAATCATTTTCAATTGTAATTTTTCCGTTTGGTGTTTGAATTTCTACTTCAGCTTCACGAATTTCAGTAATATTAGATTCAAAATAAGCTTTTATACTTCCTTCGGCAATTCGATTTTCAATATCTGGTTTTACCCAATATTTCACACGGCTATTTATTTCGTTTTTACGAATTACCATGGTAACCTCTGCTCCCTTTCTCCAGCATTCCAAAGCAGCGTCTACAGACGAATTATTAGCGCCTACAACCAAAACTTTTCTAAAAGCATATTCGTGTGCTTCTTTATAATAATGACGGACTTTTGGAAGGTTTTCGCCTAAAACATTCATTTCAATTGGAATATCATAAAAGCCGGTTGCCAATATGACATTCTTCGATTCGTAATTTTGTTTATTCGTTGCAATCTTAAAAACACCTTGGTTTTTCTGTACATCAAGTACTTTTTCAAATAAATTGATGTTGAATTTAAAGTAGCGGTGAATATTTCGATAATATTCCAAAGCTTCCTGACGCCCTGGTTTTGGTGCTAAGCAGTTAAACGGAATCTCGCCAATTTCTAATCTTTCAGCAGTAGAGAAAAAGGTCATATAAAGCGGATAATTAAAAATACTGTTAACAATCGCTCCTTTTTCTATAATTACATATTTTAATTTTTTCTTTTCGGCTTCTATTGCACAAGCAAGGCCAATTGGTCCGCCACCGACAATTATAAGGTCATATATTGATTCTGTCATTTTATTTTTGCCAGTCTTTATAAGGATTTTTGCTTAAATAAGCATTATAATATCTTTCATCGTTTGTTACTTCTTCTCCAAGCCATTCTGGTTTTTCAAAAACTTCATCTTCCGAATTTAATTCAATTTCAGCCATTACTAAACCTTCATTTTCGCCATAAAACTCATCTACCTCATAAATATGCTCACCAGATTGTATTTCGTAACGCGTTTTTTCAATTTTGCCCTTTTCGCATAATTTTAGTAATTCCTGAGCTTCATCAAGCGGAATTTCATTTTCCCATTCAAAGCGAGACATACCGCCGCCATGGCTTATCCCTTTTATAGTTATAAAGCCTTTATGCCCTTTAATCCTAACCCTAACCGTACGTTCAGGAGCAGAACTCAAATAGCCTTGAGCAATCTTATTCTGAGTAAAAGCTTGATTCTTGTAAGCGTCAGATTTTACAAGAAACTTTCTTTCTATTTCAACCATCTTAATTCTAGATTATTTTTTATGCAAGTTACTCATTTTAATCTAGCCTTTGAGCTTACAAAAAATGAAAAGTTTGTTAATTTGTTACTTTTTATCACAATCAATTTTTACCAAAATAACTGATTGTTAACATCTTGCAATTATTATTTTAAGTAATTTTGATAGAATCCATTCCTCATCAAACAGTTATCAGTCTAAAACTTTTTTTAGTATAACTAAAAAACTTAATACAATTTAAACTCTAAAATAGAACGGTCATGAATGTACCTTATGTTGTAATACCAATAGCACTAGGTGTAATCTGCGGGATTTTAGGTTACATACTAGGTAAAATAACTTTTAAAAATGATAATTCACTTTCAGCATCTCTTCAAGCCGATCTAGATGTTTGCAAAGCGCATACACGAAATTTACATACAAGAATCTTAAAACTAGAAGCAGAATTGGCTACAAAAAGCAAAACTACAATTCCCGAAATAATTCCTTTTGAGCCTGCATTAGCCTTAAATGCTTTAGGGAAAAAAATAAAAGAAAATGACCTGAAAATAGTAGAAGGAATTGGGCCAAAAATAGAATCTTTATTTATTGAGGCAGGAATAAAGACATGGCAAAACCTTTCGCAAGCTTCTACAGAAAAATTACAAGCTATTTTGGATGCTGGCGGAGAAAACTACGCTATGCATAATCCGAGTACTTGGGCAAGACAAGCATTAATGGCTTATCAGGGAAAATGGAAGGAATTGAAAGATTGGCAAGATAGTTTGTTGGGTGGAAAAGAGTAGAAAAATAAGGTTCAAAGGAACAAAGTTGCAAAGGTTCAAAGATTTTTCCTTTGTCACTCTGTTTCTTTGAACTTTTCCCAATTCTTTGAAGCATTGTACCAAAGTTTTCCATTTTTAACTTCAAGTGGGCAATCTATATTATTAGTATATAATGCTCCAGTTCCTAAGCCTTGTGGCATATCTGAATTTAATGTAAATGTCCATTGTGCAATGGCGTTTAATCCAATATTGCTTTCTAATGCCGAAGTAATCCACCAGCCAATATTATACTTTTCTGCTAAAGTGATCCATTCTTGCGTACCACGGAAACCGCCAACAAAACTTGGCTTTAAAATGATGTATTGAGGCTTAATTTCCTGAAGTAATTTTTCTTTTTCTTCTAATGAAAACACACCAATAAGCTCTTCATCTAAAGCTATTGGAAACGGTGTTTGTTTGCACAATTCAGCCATTTCAGCAATTTGCCCTTTTTTAATGGGTTGTTCAATGCTATGAAGCTGAAATTGTTTTAACTGACTTAACTTATCTAAAGCCTCTATTGAAGAAAAAGCTCCGTTAGCATCTACTCTAATTTCTATTTGTTCTGCAGAAAAATGACTTCTTATAAATTGCAATAATTCTAATTCTTTAGCAAAATCAATAGCCCCGATTTTGAGTTTTATACAACTAAAACCGTCAGTTAATTTTTCTTCAATCTGCTGTTTCATAAAAGCAGATTCTCCCATCCAAACTAATCCGTTTATAACAATTGAGCTTGTATTATTGGTAAAATCGGATGGAAATAAAAGATATGGATTTTCACTTTTAAGAGATAAAAAAGCCATTTCTATTCCGAATTGTATAGAAGGAAATTCTAATAAAGCATTCCAAAGTACTGTTTCACCTAAGTGAATATTGTCGCAAGCCCATTTTAATTTTTCTTCGTAATCTTCACGATCATCTGCGCTCAAACCACGCAGTATGCCACACTCTCCTATTCCTTTTTTGCCGTTTTCTTCTAAGATTATAAACCAAGTTTCTTTCTCGGTCATAATTCCACGAGAAGTTCCAGAAGGACGTTTAAATTCTAATAAATATTTTTGATAAGATGCGTTCATTTTTTTAAGGTACTAAGATGCTAAGACATTAAGCTTCTAAGCCCAAAAAAGACTTGAAGAAATACTTTATATCTAAGAAACTTAATTATATAGTTTTAAGATTTTCTCGAAGTCTTTTGAAGGCAAGCCTGCTTTTTCAAAAGCCTGAAAATCAAGTTTTGTTTTCGCAATCCAGCTTAAACTGTCCGTTACATTCTGAGTCTGATATTTTTTGTAAATCGCTTTTGCTGCACTGTAATCGTCGCTTACTAAGTAAGTATGCGCTAAGTTTAATTTTACTAATAACTCTGTATCATCCAGCTTTTCACCTTCTTGAAGCACTTTTAATGCTTTTGCATATTGTTTGGTCAAAATATAGCAATATCCTAACGAACCGTAATCTAAAGCAGTTGCTTTACCTTCATTTACAATTGTATTTAATTTCGGAATTGCTTCGTTATACTTTTGGGCTTTAATTAAAGATGCCACTTGTGTTCTTAAATCGTTGAATACATTTTTAGAAATATCGGCATCTTTGTAACAGCTGTTTCCAAAATCTTTATAGACTTTAATTTTTTCCACAGCCAACAATTTTTGAAACTCATCATAACGATATTGCTTCATGATTTTATTTAAAATACAAACACAAAAATCATCTGAATTAGCCATTTTCTGTGCCATTGTCGAAGTTTTGCACAAACTTATAATTTCGTTTTTATTGTCCTGATTCCAACCGCGGTTTAATTTTGTATCTACCCACGGCACTACTTCTAGAACTACTTTTTGGCTTAAAATCCAATTTTTGCTTTCAAAGCCAAACCAGATTGTACTAATATTTTCCTTTAAGCAAGATGATTTATTTACAGATAAACGTTTGGCATCTTTGCTAACAGGTTCTGCTTGAGAATAGCAGGCTTTATCTATTTTACCATCTGCAACATATTTTTTTGCATTTTCATTAGAAGTAAAAATTGAATATGTACACTGATCATCACCTGAAATTTTTGACATTAAGAAAACAGCACCGGCAGAACCTTGGCTAACACCTGTTGGATCTGGAATTGCTTTTAATACCGAAACCAAACTATTGGCCATTTCCTGATTTTTATCTAAAAGTGTGATTCTATATACAATTTCTGTAGTTCCAACTGGTAAGTCTTCTGTTGGTATAGAAATTCTATCGCGTGCGGGAACCATAATTTCTTTGGTTGTTGCACGTTCTTTGTCCCAATAACCGTCTTTTTGTGCAAAAGCTTTATAGGAAGTTGCGATAAATAGTAATAAAAGGATTTGTTTGAAAGTTGTATTTTGTGATGATGCTTTAAGTGCCACAGATTTCACAGATTAAAATGATTTTTACTTTAAAAAACTTTAATTCAATTAACATAGATTATGCCAAATAACTTTCTTATGGAATTGAGTGCCCTAGCCCCGATAGAGGCGGTATCCTTTTTAAGGCAATTTTTCTTTGCCTTAAAAAGATATAGCCGAAAGCGGGATTGGCTCCTTCCTTCAACTCCGCTCAGGATGACAATTATAATTCGATAGAATCTCCGATTGGTAAAAGCATTAAATCTTTTCCTTTGTCAAAGAATTTGCGAATTGCTTCTTCATGATCGATTTCGATATAACCAAAAGTGTCATAGTGGTATCCAAGAACTTTGTCGCATTCCACAAAATCTGAAGCGATAATAGCGTCTTCGACATCCATTGTGAAGTTGTTTCCGATTGGAAGAATAACTAAATCTAGTTTTGTGCGAAGCGGAATCAATTTCATATCGTATGTCAATGCCGTATCTCCAGCGATGTAGATATTTTTATGCTCGCCTTCGATTACAAAACCTCCAGGATTTCCGCCGTAAGAACCGTCAGGAAAACTGCTTGAGTGAATTGCATTTACATATTTTACTTTACCGAAATCAAATTTCCAGCTTCCGCCGTGATTCATTGGGTGCGAATTGAATCCTTTTTTTGCATAGTAACTTGCAATTTCTGCATTAGAAACGATAACTGCATTGGTGTTTTTAGCAATCGCTTCAACATCTAAAACATGGTCAGCGTGTGCATGCGTTAGCAGAATATAATCGGCTCTGATTGTGCTCAGGTTAATTGTAGCTGCTTGTGGGTTTCCGGTAATAAATGGATCCACAATAATGTGTTTTCCTCCTACTTCAATTCCTAATGAAGCGTGTCCGTAGTATGTAATTTTCATTTTGTTACCTTTTTAAATTAAACATGTTATTTATCTTCCTCCTAAAAAGAGATTTACAATAATGTCTGAAATTAACGAGATCATACAAACTGTAAGCAATATAGAAAGCAAAAATGTGCTTAATGCTAGTTTTTTCAATTCTGGGTCTAATAATTTTGGATCTTGGTTTTTGTAAACCGTGATTAAATGTTTTGTCAACGGAATATAGGCCAATACAAACAAATATTGATCAAAATTATAATCGCTTAAAATGGCAAAAATAATAACTAAAAGCATTGCGCCACCAATCAAAGCATAATGGTAAAATTTAGCTTTTTCAGCTCCCATTTGTACTACAATTGTGTTTTTACCTGCTTTTTTATCTGATTCCTGATCGCGCATATTGTTTAGGTTTAAAACTCCAACGCTCAATAATCCGATGGCAACAGCCGGAAGAATTAAAAGCGGATCTACTTCTTTTGCGTATAAAAAGTTTACTCCTAACGTGCTCACTAATCCGAAGAAAATGAAAACGAATAAATCTCCTAATCCTCTATATCCATAAGCAGAATTACCTACAGTGTATTTAATTGCAGCCACAATAGCCGCAATCCCTAACAACAGGAAAAAAATAGAATACCCGAAATTGTCTTTTCCGAAAGCAAAATAAATTAATATGATTGCCGACAATAAAGTCAAAAATGAAGTAATAATAATAGCTTTTTTCATTGCCTGAGGTGTAATAACCCCACTCTGAATAGCACGCTGAGGACCAACACGATCTGCGTTATCGGTACCTTTTACACCGTCACCATAATCATTCGCAAAATTGGATAAAACCTGTAATCCTAACGTTGTCAATAAAGCAAAACCAAAGACTTTCCAGCTAAAAACTTCTGTTGGAGTGTTAATAGTTTCTGTTGGATTTGACAAAGCATAAATACTTCCAACTATAATTCCGGAAACTGATAAAGGTAATGTGCGCAATCTAGCGGCTTCAATCCAATGTTTCATTATTTGTTTTGTTTGTTTAGTTTCAGGTCTCAAGTTTCAGGTTCCTAACTTGAGACCTGAAACTTGAAACTATTTTATAACTTATTTATGGTAACCACTTATTTTCACCAAAATTTGGTTTTCTTTTTTCTAAGAAAGCATTTCTTCCTTCTTTAGCTTCTTCAGTCATGTAAGCTAAACGAGTTGCTTCTCCTGCAAAAACCTGCTGTCCAACCATTCCGTCGTCTGTTAAGTTCATTGCAAATTTTAGCATTTTTATAGAAGTTGGTGATTTTTGAAGGATTTCTTGAGCCCATTCGTAAGCTGTAGCTTCAAGTTCGTCATGTGGAATTACAGCATTTACCATTCCCATTTCAAAAGCTTCCTGAGCAGAATAATTTCTACCTAAAAAAAAGATTTCACGAGCTTTTTTCTGACCCACCATTTTTGCCAAATATGCTGATCCGTAACCGCCGTCGAAACTTGTTACATCTGCATCAGTTTGCTTAAAAATAGCATGCTCTTTACTTGCAAGTGTCATGTCACAAACCACGTGTAAACTATGTCCGCCACCTACAGCCCAGCCTGGAACAACAGCAATAACAACTTTTGGCATAAAACGAATTAAACGCTGCACTTCTAGAATATTCAAACGGTGTTGTCCATCATCTCCAACATATCCTTGATGTCCTCGTGCATTTTGATCTCCACCACTGCAAAAAGAGTAAATTCCATCTTTTGTTGAAGGTCCTTCAGCAGAAAGTAAAACAACTCCAATTGAAGTATCTTCCTGTGCATCGTAAAAAGCTTGGTATAATTCTGAAGTAGTTTTAGGACGGAATGCATTTCTCACATTTGGTCTGTTAAACGCTATTCTCGCTACTCCGTTGCATTTTTTATAAGTTATATCTTCAAATTCTCTGGCTGTAATCCAATCCATTTTGATTTTTTGTTTAAATAATTATACGGTAAAAATAAAGCATTTTTACTATTTTACCTACTCAATCCGCCTTAAGTCTTTGCTAAATTAACTACCAATGTTAACAATTGGCTTTTACTTACAAAAAATAACATTTTTTAACATTAGTTTAGAAAATTAATAATTAATTTTACAGCCTAGAAATCAACGAGATACAAAATATTTCAAAGATTTCAGATTGATTTTCTTTCACTGATTTATTAACCTAAAAAATGATTTTTTTGAGAAAATTTAAAAAATTTGTCGCTCATTTTTTTAGGGTTTTCACGAACAAACCTCAATTAAAAGAGCAAATGATTTATGTGTTTGTCGAAACTTCAAAAAGAAAAAAGTAACACCTAAGGTTAAATGTTAGAATTGTATCTATAATTAGTATAGAAATGATAACGAAAAGAGGAAAAAGTACTAATTCGCACTTTCTAAAAGTTATTTTATAAAACCAATGGATGAGCCGTGAAATTCTTTTTTTGCTTTTGAGATAGGTACATCAAATCATTTAAAAGACATACCCATCAATGGAATAATTTCTAAAATTCGTAAAGCTATTGTTCTGAGATGGACTCGAATTATTTTATTTCTGTTTTTTTTTAATTACAATTTTTTTTAAAACTGAATAAAAAGCGAAAGGCTACTTGTAATAAGTGGCCTTTTGTATTACCATTATTTTGCTTTCGCAAAAATAAATTCCAAAAAATAAAAATTCCAAATTCCAATGTGTTTCGTTGAATCAGTCTTGGAATTTGGAATTTAAAATATTGGATTTTTTAGGTTTTTATTCTTTTACCAGATAAATTCCGTCTTCCTTTATTTCGATCAGTTTTTCTTTGTACAAAGCACCAATTGCTTTCTTAAATGATTTCTTACTCATTTTCAAAACTGTTTTAATGTCTTCAGGATGAGAATTATCATTCAATCTAAGAAAGCCTCTGCTAGCTCTTAGCTCGCTTAATATTTTTTCAGCATTAGGCTCAATACTTTCAAAGCCTTGTACCTGAAGCGCGACATCAATTTTATTATCGGGACGGATGTTTTTGATATAACCGCGCATTCTATCTCCCGTTCTTATTGCATCATCGTAAACTTCATCTTTATATAAAAGGCCTTTATGTTGCTCATTTATAATAACATTGATCCCCATGTCTGTAATATGAGAAACAATCAAATCTACCTCTTCACCTTTTTCAACCGTCAAATTATCATTGCTCAAAAACTGATTCGTTTTGCTTGAAGCCACTAAACGATTAGTTTGTTTATCCATATACAAATAAACCAAATAGCGTTTTCCTTTTTCCATTGGACGCGCCTGCTCTTTGAACGGAACAAGGATATCTTTTTCCATTCCCCAATCCATGAAAGCACCTACATTATTGATGTAGTTCACTCTCAAAAGAGCAAATTCATTCAGTAAAATGTACGGAACCAAAGTCGTAGCAACTGGTCGCTGTTCGTGGTCTAAGTAAACAAAAACGATTAATTCTTCGCCAATTTCAAAAACTTTTGGCACATATTTATTTGGAAGCAAAACGTCGTGAACACCTTCTGGATCATTTTCTGGATCTCCTAAAAACAAACCAACTTTGGTATCACGTAATATAGTTAGCGTATTGTATTTTCCTATTTCTAGCATTTTTATAAGTTTCTAAGCAGTCGAACTGCTAAGTTTCTGAGGCGCAAAGGTACGAAGTTTGGCGTGGTACAAAGAAATTAATTTTAACAAAACTTAATTTGCAGGTAAAAAATAGAAAATCCCTTTATAAACATATGCTATAAAGGGATTTTGAATCTTTGTCAAATCTAGATTATTTAAAGATGCTTTCTTTCTTAAAGTGCACAGTCAGTAAATAATACACTACAGCTCTGTATTTGTGCTTATTAGATTTTCCGTATTTTTCCAAAACAGCATCTAATCCTTTGTCTAAATCTGGACCGCTTTTTAAACCTAATTTCTTAATTAAAAAGTTATTTTTTACTGTATCTAATTCTGACTGCTGTGAAGAAGCTACCGTAGAAGCGTCGTCATTGTAAATTGACGGACCGCAAGCAATTGTAACTTTTGTCAGTAAATCTACGTCAGCTGTAATACCACATTTCTCTTTTAAATCGGCTGTGTACTTTTTAATTAATTCTTCTCTCTTGCTCATAATTATTTAATTTGGTGAATAATGAACCAAATGTATAATTAAGAAAAGCATCAAACAATTATTTTAACAAATATTTTCTTTCAAATTTAATATAGATATTTAAAATACTGCTTCAGAATCTGATCATTTTCAACTGTTGGTGTAAAAATTTCTAAAATACAAGGAGTCTCATCAGAATTATATATCGATTGGATTCCATTATCTAATGATTGAATATCATGGGCTGCTAAATAGTCAAATCCATACATTTTAGCCAAATGTTCAGCCGTCAATTTATGAGATGTCTCGAAATAAGTATTGAAAACTGGTTTTTCTTGATGGCCAGGAAGAATTCTAAAAATTCCTCCTCCTCCATTATTAATCAAAATAATTTTGAAGTTTTTAGGAATATAAGAATTCCATAAAGCATTGCTGTCATATAAGAAACTTATATCGCCAGTGACAAAAACGGTCTGCTTTTCGTTTCCAACTGCTGCACCAATTGCCGTAGAAGTGCTTCCGTCGATACCGCTTGTGCCGCGATTGCAAAAAACTTCAATTGTATCATCAATATCAATAAGTTGTGCATAACGAATTGCTGAACTATTGCTAATTTGCAACATGCTATTTTTAGGCAATGATTCGATAACTTTTTCGAAAACTTTGAAATCTGAAAATTCAATTTTGCTTAAATATTCTTTTCTTCTTTCTAATCTCGTTTGGTAGACAGTATCTACATTATTAAAATACTTACTTTCTACAAAAGAAGTTTTTGAAAGCAAGTCTTTAAAGAAATCATTCGGCTTCATTTCAAAATGTTTTGTCAATGCTCCAAATGTGTCATAAGCTCGTAAAGTATCAATATGCCAATGCTGATTTGGTTTGTATTTTCGCAAAAATCCTTTAATTCTTTTTGAAACAACCATTCCTCCAAAAGTTATTAAAACTTCAGGGTTAAACTTCTTAAAATCAAAATCATCAAAAGGAGTAATTAAAGTATCTATTGAATTGATAAAACTATCGTGATGAAGATTTGAAGTTGTTTCTGTAAGCACTACAACTGACGGATCTGAAGCTAAATTTTCTATAATCTCTTTATCAATTGCATTTGCTTCGTTAACTCCAACTAAGATTAGTTTTCGTTTAGCAGTATTCCAAACAGAAACAATTTCTTCGCTATTTTCTATTATTTGAGAATTAGTTTCTGGCTCCAAAATTGAAATTTTTGGATTTACAGAAAGCTCTTCTGTTGTTTCATAAAGCGGCTCTTCAAAAGGTGCGTTAATATGCACTGGGCCTTTTTTAAGAATAGCCGTTTCAATGGCCAGATTGATTTTTAAGTCATTCTCTTCAGATGCTTCTTCAGTTAAATTAGCATTGAAAACAGAATGGTTAGCAAAAACATTTTCCTGGCGAATGGTTTGTCCGTCACCAATATCAATTTTACTCTGTGGACGGTCAGCTGATATTACAATCAATGGAATCTGACTGTAGAATGCTTCTGCCAGAGCAGGATAATAATTTAATAAGGCAGATCCTGAAGTACAGACTATAGCTGTTGGCTGTTTGGTTTGCTGAGCAATTCCCAAAGCAAAAAAAGCGGCACAACGCTCATCTGCAATGCTATAACAGGTGAAGTTTGGATTTTGAGCAAATCCGATGGTTAACGGTGCATTTCTGGATCCTGGAGAAATTATAATATTGACAATGCCTTTGGCAGATAAAATTTCTATAATGCTTTGTGCAAGCGCTATTTTGGGGTAAATCATTCCGGTCGTGTATTACTTTTTTCAAAGAAAATCTTTTAGTTGATTTTTCTTCATCTTGCTTACAAAGTTACAAACTTCGCATTTGATTTATATTATAATTAGGAATATATTAAGGCTCTTTCTAGAAAAAGGAAATATATTTGTAAAATCGAATAATTAATAAAAGCCTGACCGAATATGCGTTTCTTATTTATACTTTTTTTTTTATCTGTTACTTTTCAAACTATCATTGCTCAAAATCAGTTTGTGCCTGTTGATGTTCCATATAAAACGGCTTTAGAAAATGCAAAAAAAGAAGGAAAACCACTTTTTATTATGCTTTATGCAGATTGGTGTCCGCATTGCAATTTAATGAAAACGGAAGTTTTGAGTGATCCTGCTATTATGGCATTTTTGAATAAAAATTTTGTCTGTACTTATAAAAATATAGAAAAGGAAGAAGGGATTGCTTTAAAGAATCAATTCAATACCAAATCGCTTCCTACTTTCTTATTTCTTGACAGCAATGAAACGTTGATTTATGCATTGAAAGGTGAAATGAAAAAGCCAGAATTTCAGAATGAATTAAATAATGCTTTAAATCCGAAAATGCAATTGCCTTATTTAGAAAAAGAATTTCTTGCTGAACCAAGCAATTCAGATAAATTCTTTACCTATTTAAATACTTTAAAAAAGGGAAAAGACAGAACTGAATTGTCAGTACCAACGCATATTTATCTAAACACACAATCTGACAAACAATTAGTTAGTGAATTAAACTGGCGTGTTATTGCTAATGGTGTAACCGATATAAAATCTAGAGAGTTCCAATACGTTTTAAATCATCAGAAAGAATTTGCAGCAGTTGCTTCTCAGAATCGTGTTGACCGTAAAATAGAAAGTATTGTAAATGAATTGCTTCGTCCTTTGGTTGATAATTTAGACACTGTAAACTATTATAAACAAAGAGAAGTTGCAAAATCAATCCGATTACAAAAAACAGATTCTTTGGTTTTTAAATATGATTTAACGTTAGCCGAAAGAACTGAAAAATGGAATTTCTACAAAAAAGTCACTCTTGAAGACACTCAGAAATTGGTCTGGAACGACGCAAGTTTTTTAAAAGATATAGGAAATACTTACTTTAAACATATTAGTGATAAAGAGAGCTTAAAAAAGGCCATTTTCTGGGTAGATCGTTCTTTAGAATTAAATGATTCTTATGACGGTAATCTGCTTGAGGCGAAGCTTTATAATAAAATAAAAGACAAAAAGAAGGCTCTAGAATATGCCAAAAATGCCAAAGCCATTGCCAAGGAAATGGACTGGAATTCTAAAGAAGTAGACACTTTATTAGCTGAATTAAACACCAAATAACTTTTAACAACTAACCAATGAGCATTATTATAAGACCTGCAGTAACAAACGATTTGCAAAAGATTCTAGAAATTGTAAATAATTCTATTTTGCATACCACTGCCAATTATAGTTACGAAATCCAGACTTTGGAAATTCAGACAAAGTGGTTTGAAGACAAAGTGTCCAAAAACATTCCTGTAATTGTTGCCGATTTAGATGGTGAAGTGGTTGGTTTTGGAAGTTACGGACAGTTTAGAGAAAAAATAGGCTTTCAATATACTGTTGAACATTCTGTTTATGTGGTCGATAATATCATTGGAAAAGGAATTGGTTCTAAACTTTTGACAGAACTAATCTGTTTGGCAAAAGAACAAGGTTATCATGTTATGATTGGCGCCATTGATGCCGATAATGCTGGAAGCATTGCCTTTCATGAAAAATTCGGATTTGTAGCTACGGGTACAATTCGTGAAGTTGGCTACAAATTTGACCACTGGCTAGATTTGGTTTTTATGCAACTTATTTTGGTTTAACTGCAAAGGCACTAAGGATTACGCAAAGTTCGCGATGTTGTTTTAAAACAAAACCCGACAGGTTTTAAAAACCTGTCGGGTTTGATTTATATGAGTATGCTTAAACTTTTTTAACTCTTAATCCAATTAATAACTTCAGGTTCTGTTACTAAAGTTTTTGGTTTAATTACTTTTACCAATTCTCCTTTTTCATTGATTAAGTATTTTTGAAAGTTCCATTCTACTTCAGAATCCTGTAGACCGTTTCTTGATTTTTCAGTCAAGAATTTATAAACATCACACATATCGCTTCCTTTAACAGAAACTTTGTTCATCATCGGGAAAGTTACACCGTAATTCTGCTGGCAGAAAGTTTCGATTTCTTTGGCAGTTCCTGGCTCTTGTGAAGCAAAATTATTTGCGGGGAAACCAACAATCACAAACCCTTTATCTTTATATTCTTTGTAAACTGCTTCTAAATCTTTGTACTGTGGAGTTAAACCGCATTTTGATGCAGTGTTGACAATCATGATTTTTTTGCCTTTTAAAGATGCAAAGTCAAAGGTATCTCCTGATAAGTCTTCTACTTTAAACTGATAAATTGTTTCTTTAGCCATGGCTTTATCCTTTTTAGATAATTTGTTTGTATTAGTTTGAGCATTTACCCCTGTTATTGACAAAACAGCTGCTCCAAATAGCATTAAAAGTATTTTTTTCATCTGATAATTTTTTATAAAATTAGCTAAAATCCATTTTCAAAAACCATTTTCAGTCTTTAATTTTTGCCAATCAAAAGTTAAATAAAAAATGAAGCCTAACGTTAATCAGACGTTAGGCTTCCCCCCATACAAACAAATCAAACCATGAATTAATTATTATGCAATCTTTTATAAATTATAGTTGATGACTCGGTTATGTCGAAAATTCGTTTATCCCCCATATGCCAAACGTCTTTTTGAAAAATCTTCAAATGGCTTGTATTGATGTAAAATTAAATCCTAATAGACGAGACATATTAAAAAAATCTTCAATCTGGAAGTCCGAGCACATCAACTATACAATATTTATGTTTTGTTCCTTTTTATAATCAAATCTTATTTAACCACAAATTCCTGAATCATTCACATCTGTCCAACCAGACAAAACTTCTTTCATAAAATCTTTTTCAGTAAAAATGGTTAACGATAAAACTGTTGTTAATCCAACTATTAATATTCTAACTATTATTTTGCTATCCATAAGTCTTTAATAATGTTCTAACAACAGTTTTATTCTTAATTTTTATAACTGCAAATAAGATCTTTCTCACCTTATTAATTTCATCTACGTAATTGGATTGTTTTTGGTTTTAAAAAAAATGCAAAAAATTGATTTTTTTTTCTGACCCCCTTATTTTCTTAGGTTTTGGATTACTAAAAAAAATATAAAAATGAAGAAAAAATAAATTAACTTTATAACAGGTTAGCATATAATACTTTAGCTTTTAATGTTTAAACTTAAAAATCCAAATCTATGAGTCAAGAAGAACTGCTAGTTTTAATTTACAAAAAGGACGAAAAAGCTTTTACACATTTGTACGACATGTATTCTAAAAGTTTATTTTCTGTCATTCACGTCCTAATTAAAAATCGAGAAGAAGCAGAAGATGTGCTTCAGGATGTTTTTGTCAAAATCTGGAAAAACATCGATTCCTACAACGAGAGTAAAGGACGATTTTATACTTGGATCCTAAACATCGCCCGAAACACCTCGATCGATAAACTTCGTTCTAAAGACTATAGCAACAGCCAAAAAAACCTTTCATCAGATAATTTCGTAAATCTCTTAGATGAGAGTAATAAATTGAGTCACAAACTTGATGCAATTGGAATTCAGGAATTTGTAAAAAAACTAAAACCAAAATGTATCGAAATAATCAATTTATTGTTCTTTAAAGGATACACCCAGCAAGAAGCTTCAGAAGAATTGGCACTGCCACTGGGGACTATCAAAACACAAAACAGAAACTGTATTAACGATTTACGTAATTATTTGAAGATATAATGGAAGCACAAGAATATATAGAATCAGGAATTTTAGAGCTATACGTTTATGGCCTATTAAGTGAAAAAGAAAACCTAGAAATTGCCGAAATGGCAAAAAAGAATCCCGAAATGGATCAGGAAATTATTTCTATAGAAAAAGCTGTAATTGCTCTTTCTTCTAGTTTTTCTCCTTTCCATTCTGTGGAAAATTTCGAAAAAATCAAAGCTCGTCTTGAACTTAAACACGGAAAAGTAGTCGATATCAAACCAGCTTCAAACTGGTCGCAATATGTTGGTTGGGCAGCTGCAGTATTGTTATTGCTAGGTTTAGGGTATCAGACTTTAGAATTAACTAAAACCAAAGAAGCCATTTCTACTGTTGGAAATGAGAAAAATAAAATACAAAGAGAATATGCCTTTTTAGATCAGCAGAATAAAGAAACCGAAAAAAACTTGGGTATTGTAAGAGATATCAAAAATACTGGAGTTACTCTTGGCGGTCAAACAGTTTCGCCAACTTCATTTGCAAAAGTATATTGGAATCAACAGACTAAAACTACTTATATAGATGCGGCAGGTTTGCCCGCACCGCCAAAAGGAATGGTTTATCAGGTTTGGTCTTTGAAATTAAGTCCAGTTCTTACTCCGACAAGCATTGGTTTACTGGATAATTTTGAAGGCAATAAACAAAAAATCTTTGCTGTAGATCAAACCGATTCTGCAGAAGCTTTCGGAATTACTTTGGAGCCAGCTGGAGGAAGCCTAACTCCAACAATGGAACAGCTTTATACTTTAGGAAAAGTTTAAAATTAATCTTTTATAAAAAGCTAAAACGCATATTCAGTGTAATATGCGTTTTTTTATTATTTTTAATTCACCAAAAACCAATTTTATGAATGCAAACTTACTTTTGAGAATCGCGATCGCGATTATTCTCCTCACCCATTCCGTTTTCGGAATGTTTAATAATGGCATTAATGATTTTGGAAATCTTTTCCTCAACCAAATTGGTTTTGCTCCTTATGGCGTATTTCTTGCCTGGAGTATCAAATTATCTCATGTTGTCGCGGCAATACTTTTATTAGCAAATAAATACATTAAACTTGCTGGCTTTGTTACCATCTTCATTCTTATAATGGGCATTGTTTTAGTGCACTTTCAAGAAGGCTGGTTTGTTGTATGCGGCGGAAGAAATGGTGCCGAATATAATTTTCTTTTAATTATAGTTCTCTTGGTAATTATGTATCCTAATGGCATCATAAAAAAACAAAAAAGTAATTCATAAATCAAATATCAAGTTTAATGGAAATAATGTGCAAAAATTGCCATCAGGTCTTTAAAGGCCATTATTGTAACAATTGCGGACAATCTGCAGAAACGCATAAAATAAATGCGCATTTTTTATGGCACGATATCCAGCATGGTTTATTGCATTTTGACAAGGGAATATTATATTCTTTAAAACAATTGTTTACCAGACCTGGTCATTCTATCCGCGAATTTATAGAAGGAAAAAGAGCCCGTCATTTTAAACCTTTATCTTTGGTTGTAGTTCTTGCTACCCTTTACGGACTTTTATATCATTATTTTCATATTGATACCTTTGATCATGTAGAGGCTCCTATAGACTCAAATTTTTTAAATGAATGGTTTGCTACACATTTTTCGTGGGTAACAGTGGGATCTATTCCTATTTATACTATTGGTACTTATCTCGTTTTTAAAAATCAGGGGTATAATTTTGTCGAACTTTTTGTGCTTAATACTTTTAAAGCTGCTCAAAGAATTTCTGTACAGCTACTAACAATACCTACTATGATTTTTCTAAATCATACATCTCACATGCAGCAATACACTTATACGATGTATATTATTGGTATAGTTTTAATCTTTTGGACGAACATTCAGTTTTTTAATAAAATGTCTAAAACAAAAGCATTTTTCTTATCTATACTAAGTCACCTGATCTTTTTGGCTTGCTTTTTTATAATCATGATTATTATACTTCTTCTCTCTGGAAACTTTAAAACTTAACATAAAAAAAAACGGCTCAACATGATGTTGAGCCGTTTTATGAATTAATAATTATTTCAAATCATCTATTTCTTCACTTTTTTTGTTTTATAGTATTTTCTATACTTTGGATACGTAACAGCTCCAATTATAGAAATTGTAATCAAGCAGTAATAAATCCAGTTTAATGAATGTGCTTCGCCACTTGCGTAAGAGTGTAAACCTACTAAGTGGAAGTTTACTCCATAATAAGTAAACAAGATAGAAACAAAAGCATACATACTCATTAAGTTAAAGAACCATTTTCCTCTTAAAGCAGGAACAAAACGAGCGTGAATTACAAACGCATAAACCATAATCGAGATTAAAGCCCAAGTTTCTTTTGGATCCCATCCCCAGTAACGTCCCCAGCTTTCATTTGCCCATTGACCACCAAGGAAGTTTCCGATAGTCAGCATGATAAGACCGATCGTTAAAGACATTTCGTTGATATAAGTTATCTCTTTAATGTTCAATTCCATTTTAGCTTTGTTTTTCTCAGTTGTAAAGAAAATCAATACTAATGATACAAAACCTAAAATCATTCCTAATGCAGTCGGACCATAACTACCTACAATAACTGCAACGTGAATCATTAACCAATATGAATTAAGAACTGGCTGTAAATTTGCAATTTCTGGATCGATCCAGTTTAAGTATGCTGCCATTAAAATCATAGCAGTAACAAAAGCTGATGAAGCAACGGTTAATTTTGATTTTCTGTCAAAAGCCAATCCGAAAAACATGGTTGACCAAGCCACATATACAATAGATTCGTAAGCATTACTCCAAGGAGCGTGACCAGAAATATACCAGCGTGCAATTAATCCTAATGTATGAAGCGCAAACAATAATCCGATAATAATATGGAAGGCATTTACAGTAATACGAAGCCATTTTTTCTCAAAGAAAATATTGACAATAATAAAAATGAACATAAAACTTGCCGCTGTAATATACCAATATGGTAGTTTTTGAAAAACGTCATATTTATTATAGGCAATCTCTGCATCAATTTTTTGCTCGCTTGGTCTTACTTTTGCGCCAAATTTCTTTTGAAAGCCATTGATGCTTTCTACTAAATTATCTGCTGTATCAAAGTTTTTCTCAATAGAACCATTATTTAAAGCGCTAAAATATAAAGGCAGAATTTGCTTTACGTAAGTAGAATCCATTCCTTTAAAACCAGCACTTTCGCGTTCTAGATAAGAAACCCATTTATGATTTGGATCATTAGGAATCGGGAAGATTCTTAAAATACTACCACTTAATGCAGATTCCATTAAGTTTACTTTTTTATCGGTTTCAACAAAATCTTTTTCAAAACTATTTGGATTAGCCGCTTTATAAGCTGCATCTAAATACGGAGATAGTTTATAATTGCCCTGTTCATCAAAGAATTTTACAAATGGTGCGTATTTATCTTTCGAATCGATACCAATGATTTTACGGATACTATCATTTTTTGTATTGATATAAATAATAGGAACCTGAATCCAAACCTGGGCATATTGCGTCATAGACAAAAATACCTGATCAGAATTCATTTCGTTGTATTTGTCATCATGACTTACCTTACGAAGTAATTCAGAAGAAAACGTATTAATTGGCTTCATTCTCCCCCCAGCATCCTGAATAATCAGACGCCCAAATTTTGCAGCGTGAGCTTCCGGAGCTTTGTAAATATTCAATAAAGAATCTAGTTGTTTTTTGCTTGGTGGTGCAGTAACATGATTCGCATGATCATTTGGATCTGCACTGTGATTGTGATCATGATCATGTGAGTGAACATGCGGTGATTGCTGAGCAAAACTGCTTAAACTCAACATTAAGACTAAAATCGTAATTAGTTTTTCTTTTTTCTTTTTAACAGCTTCAAGCTTGCGCTTCAAATCACCAAAACGAGAATGTTTAGTAAACATAATAGCCATTAAACCAATATATAATAGATAATAACCAAAATAAGTAATATTAGTTCCCCAGAAATCATGGTTTACAGATAAAACAGTTCCTTTTTCGTCTGGATCAAATGAAGACTGGAAGAAACGGAATCCTTTATAATCTAAAACGTGATTCATAAAAATATCTGCATCAAAAGTTTCTGTAGAGTCTTGAACCGTTACTTTACTTTTGTATGAAGAATAACTTTTTTCCGTTCCAGGATATTTCTCAGCAATAAAGTCGTTCAAACGAATTTTAAATGGCAAAACATATGCTTTACTTCCGAAGAATAAAGAATACTCGATGTTACCAATTTTAACAGTTTTTGCTTCTCCAACTTGTCCTTTATTACCAAAAAGCATCACTTCTTTTTCTTGTCCTTCTGCTTTTACTTTAACCACTAAAGCATCTTTATGAGATTTGGCTTTAAAGTCATTATTAGATTCGTAATCTACTTTTCCTCTCATTGGAGGCTCTGGAAATACAATTCTAATATCTCCAATGCTATATAACGAACGCATCATTAAAGGCTGCACATTATCCTTCGTAACTGTGCCTTTAAATTGGTCTGCCATTCGCATAAATTCACCTTCAAAAGGAGTTTGAATCGTGTATTCTTTTCCAGTTGTATTGATGTTAATTGCACCATCCGTCTGCTTATTCAAAGCAAATAAGACATTGTGAATGTTCTGAACTTCACCTTCTTTCAGATAATGTTCTTCACGTCCGCCTGCACCCGCTTCAACTAATTTCAAGTATAAAGTTCCTTTTGGATCTGGTTTAACCACTTCTTTAGCTCCCATGATATAGTTCGAATAGGTAACTTCAAAAGGAGTTTCGTCAAATTTTCCTGAAATACTAAAATCATTATTTGTAACAGGAGAAAGTAAAAGACTTTTTTCAAAAACCCTTCTTTTCATTTCACCCTTATATTCACCATCAGCAAAAATGGTTAAAAAGGTTTTATCTGAATAAACTTGGTTTTCTGCCGCGCCTTCACGAATTGGCATCATTCCTTCATAACTAATATATCTAGTAATAAAAGCTCCTAAAAGGATAAAAATAAAAGAAAGGTGCAATAAAAGACTTGCCCATTTTTCTTTTTTATGCAGTTGATATTTTTTGATATTTCCGAAGAAATTGAGCACAAAGATGGCCATAATAGCTTCAAACCACCAAGTATTGTAAATTAGTATTCTGGCTGTATCGGTATTGTATTTACTTTCGATAAAAGTTCCAACACCCATTGCAATTGCAAATGTTAAAAAAAGAACGGCCATTAATCGTGTAGAAAACAAAAAAGAGAATATTTTTTTATCCATTTCTTAGGGATTACATTGTATAAAAGTGCGACAAAAGTACTCAAAAATGTTGATTAGCAGGCTTTGCCTTTTGTTAATAAAAACCAAAAATAAGGACTATTTTTCAAACAAATTGATAATATAGAAAGTTAAAACCTACAAAACCAATATGCTTTTTTTTATTAATTGCTTTTATAAAAAAAGTGTTAGAATTCTAACAGAAAATACCAGACAATAAAAACTTCAAAAAAGCATTATCAATATGGATTAGGCTCCCTGCATTAAAAAAATAATACTAATTTTGCTTTCATGATTCAGATAACGATAATTGGTTCCGGCAATGTTGCACAACATTTGATAAAGGCTTTTTCTGCCAGCAAAATTGTTGAAATTAAACAGGTTTTTTCGAGAAAGAAAGAAGCCTTAATCCATTTAATTGATTCTGAAAAGATTGTAACCGATTTTGCAGCATTAGAACCAACCGATTTACATATTATCTCAGTTTCTGACAATGCTATTTCAGAAGTTTCAGAACAGCTACCGTTTAACAATCAGCTAGTGGTTCACACTTCTGGAACATCTTCAATTGAGCTTTTAAACCCTAAAAATAGACGTGGTGTTTTTTATCCGCTTCAAACATTTTCTAAGAATAAGGAAATAAATTATTCGATAGTTCCTTTCTGTTTGGAAGCAGAAAATACAGCCGATTTTAAACTTTTGGAGACAGTTGCTAAAAGTATTTCTACTGCGGTTTATTCTATAAGTTCAGAACAGCGAAAAGCGCTTCATGTAGCAGCTGTTTTCGTTAGTAATTTCACAAATCATTTGTATCAAATAGGACAAGAAGTCTGTGAAGAAAATCAAGTTCCTTTTGCTGTTTTACGACCATTGATTCAGGAAACCGCTGATAAAATCAACACACTCGATCCTATTGATGCACAAACGGGTCCGGCCATTCGCCATGATTCAAATACAATTGACTCGCATTTGGCTTTTTTACAAGACGAAAACAAAAAAAATATCTATAAAATCCTAACACAATCTATACAGCATAATGGCAAAAAGTTATAAAGAATTAATGAATGACATCACAACCTTTGTTTTTGATGTAGACGGCGTACTTACAGACAGCTCAGTTTTTGTTACCAATGAAGGCGAAATGCTAAGAACAATGAATATTCGTGATGGTTTTGCAATGAAAGCTGCAATCGAAAGTGGTTACCATGTTTGCATTATTTCTGGCGGAAGCAATGAAGGCGTTCGCATTCGTCTTCAAAATCTTGGCATTAATGACATTCATTTAGGAACTCCAGATAAAGTGAAAACTTTTAAAGCTTATACCGAAACTCATAATATTAAACCTGAAAATGTGCTGTATATGGGAGACGATATTCCAGATTTTCACGTGATGAAATTAGTTGGACTTCCTACTTGTCCTCAAGATGCAAGTCCAGAAATTAAGAATATCTGCCGCTATATTTCACATGTAAAAGGCGGACGTGGCGCTGCAAGAGACGTTATCGAGCAAGTAATGAAAGTGCAAGGGAAATGGATGGAATACTTTAACGGACAACACGATTAATTTAATTGTGAATTGTTAATTATAAATTGTTAATTAAAAAACTTAGAACCTTAGCATCTTAGCCCCTCAGAACCTTAAAAAAATGAAATTCCTCAAACTCATTCGTTATAAAAACCTTTTAATGCTTGCTTTTATGCAGCTGCTTTTTCGTTATGCCTTTTTAAAACAGCAGGAAATTCCGCTGGCATTATCAGACTGGCAATACGGATTACTTGTATTAAGCACTGTTTTATTGGCTGCTGCAGGTTACGTTATCAATAACATTTACGATGTAGGAACCGACAGCATCAACAAACCAAATGATGTAGTAGTCGGAAAAGGAATTACAGAAACTATGGCCTACAATATTTATATTGGTCTGAATATTTCTGGAGTTGCCCTTGGTTTTATTCTGTCGAATATTATCATGAGGCCAACTTTTGCTTCGCTTTTTATTTTAATCGCATCGTTGCTATATTTTTATGCAACAACGCTAAAACAAATTATGATTTTAGGCAATTTTGCTGTGGCATTGCTTTTGGCTGTGAGCGTTTTAATTATTGGAGTTTTTGACCTTTTTCCTGCTACAACAGGCGAAAACCAGGCACAAATGGCAAGTCTTTTTTCCATTTTAATAGATTATGCTTTATTTGCTTTTATGATTAATTTCATACGCGAAATTGTAAAAGATATTGAAGATGTCAATGGCGATTATAATATGGGGATGAACACATTACCAGTTGCAATTGGAGTTAACCGAGCTGCAAAAATAGCTTTAGGTTTTGCCGTTATTGCCTTCATTCTATCTGGATTGTATTGCAATACTTATTTCATGCAAAATAAGCTTTATATTGCTGTATTTTATGCTTTTGCAACAGTTTTAGCACCTTTACTATATTTTATTGTCAAAATATTTAGTGCAAAATCTCAAAAGGAATTTCATCATTTAAGCAGTATTTTAAAACTTATTTTGTTCTTCGGAATTTTATCAATCTTGGTTATTGCCTTAAACATTAAATACAATGCTTAAAGAAAAATTAAAAAAATATAAAATCATTTTAGCTTCGGGTTCTCCGCGCAGACAGCAATTTTTTAAGGATTTGGATCTTGATTTTGAAATTCGTTTAAAAGACGTTGAAGAAATCTATCCTCCAGAATTAAAGGCCACAGAAATTACCGATTATCTTGCTGAATTAAAGGCTAATGCATTTGAAGGCGAATTGAAAGAAAATGAAATTCTAGTGACAAGCGATACTATTGTATGGCATCAGAATAAAGCTTTAGGAAAGCCAAAAAATGCCGAGGAAGCTTTTGCTATGATCAAATCGATGTCTAATGCAACGCATGAGGTAATTACTTCGGTTTGCTTTAAAACAGCCCACTCTTCTACTCTTTTGCATGATATTACTAAAGTAACTTTTAATGATCTGTCAGACGAAGCTATTTTATACTATATCGAAAACTACAAACCTTACGACAAAGCTGGTGCTTATGGCATACAGGAATGGTTTGGTTTTATGGCAGTTGCAAAAGTAGAAGGCTCTTATACCAATGTAATGGGACTTCCGACAGCTAAAGTTTATGAATTTTTGACTACATTAGTGTAAAAATTTATTTATGTTTTCCTTTAAAGAGTATAGTCGAGAAATAATAGCCACAATCATTCTTATTGGTATTTTGATTGTGCTTCGTATCGTAATTGCAAAATTAATACGACGTTTTGCTGCTACAAGCCAATTATTTGAACATCGTACCAATTTGGTTATTAAGTATATTAATATTTTAATGAATATACTTGTTGTCACAACTTTGATCCTAATTTGGGGCGTTCAAACCGAAGACATTTTTATTACAATTTCTTCTATTGCCACTGTAATTGGAGTTGCGATGTTTGCTCAATGGTCTATATTAAGCAATATTACTTCTGGAATGGTTTTATTCTTTTCTTTTCCTTTTAGAATTGGAGACACCATTAAAATTCATGACAAAGATTTTCCAATCGAAGCCGAAATTGAAGACATTAACACCTTTCATGTAAGCTTAAAAACAAAGGAAGGAGAGAAAATTGTTTTTCCAAATAATCTATTACTTCAAAAAGGAATTTCTATTATTCCTGCAAAGTATGAAGAGCGTGAATTTTTCGACTAAAATTTGATGGGAATTTTATAACGGGCACGAGAAAAGCTAGAACGTAAAAAGACAAATAAATCGTAATATTTGTTATATAAATTCAGCTAAATAAAAATAAAAATGACTCGGCCTATAACATTACCATTTTATGCAAAACTTTCCTTTATTCTTGTTACTTTAATCTGTTTTGCATTTATTTTTTGCATCGGAAAAGATATTCTTACACCCGTTCTAATGGCATTCTTATTTGCTGTTTTATTGCTTCCGATTTTTACTTTTTTAAATACAAAATGTAAGTTTCCAAGACATCTCGCAGCAATTGTTTGTCTTGTCCTTTTTATATCTTGCATTGTCGGAATCTTAGTTTTTATCTCTTACCAAGTCACTTACATAGCAAATGATTTTGAAACTATAAAGAAAAATGCCAACTCCTTTATTGTTGAAATCCATAAATTTATAAGAGAAAATTTTCAGGTAAGTATTGGAGAACAGAAAAAATATCTTGATTCTGTCACAAAAGATTCGGTTAAAACGGGTCAGGCTAAATTAGGCTCGTTTATAATTTCGATAAGCGATGTTCTTTTGGATAGTACCATTATGATTATTTATACGTTTCTGTTTTTAATTTACAAAGAGCATTTTAAATTGTTTTTTGCGAAACTAATCAAACAGGAAAATCATGCTGTTTTGCAAGATATATTATCTCAAATAAAAGTTTCGATCAATAATTATATAGTAAGTTTGATTATCGAAATGATTGTCGTTTCAATACTAACTAGTCTTGGTTTGTGGATTATTGGCGTAAAATATTTTATCCTTCTCGGATTAATCACTGGAATTCTGAATCTTATTCCTTACATTGGAATTTTTATTGCTGGAGTAATTACGGTTCTGGCATCGCTAACAGGATCTGGAGAAATTTCAGTTATTCTCGGAATTCTAATTGTAAATATCATTGTTCAGTTTATCGATAATAATCTGCTCGTGCCTTTAATTATAAATTCAAAAGTAGAAATAAACGCCTTTGTTTCAATAATGGGAATTATCGTGGGAGGAGCTGCTGCTGGAATTTCCGGAATGTTTTTAGCTATTCCGCTTCTTGCTATTTTAAAAATCATTTTTGACCGAGTTGAATCACTCTCAGCTTGGGGTTATCTCATGGGAAATCATGTTCCGAGAAAATTTGTCTGGAGAAAAAGAAAAATTACAACAGAAAATTAAAAATAACGTTATGCTAGCATAGCATTTATTAATTCCTTATATTCATAAAGCTTAAATTTGTTTGAAGAAAACTACCGAATGTCTTTAAATTATAAAATACTTTTTTTTATTCTGCTTTGCTTTTGTTTACAGAGCGGATATGCTCAGGTAGATAAAAGTAAAAAAGAGCCCAAAAAAGAGAAGGACACTACAGAAATCTATACTAAGATTAGAAATTATTCTAAAAAAAATAAGTTTACGCAGACGATGCATAAATTGTTTTTTAAATCTAAAAAGCCAAAGAAAAGAGATGAATTGCTTGTTCCTATAGATTCTACGAATTACGAAGGAAAAATTATTCGAAAAATAAACATTATCACTTTGGATCCTTTTGGTCATTCTGTTGCTGATACAACACAAATGCCTAGAAACTGGGGAGAAAGAATGGGAAATAGACTTCACTTGAAAACTAAAAAGTTTGCGATTTATAATTTATTGCTTTTTAAGAAAAACACACCTTATAATACCTATAAAGTTCTTGAGAGCGAGCGTTTAATTCGTGCACAACGATATGTTACAGCGGTTCGATTTTCCAATCAAAGTGTTGGGCAAGCTTCAGACTCTGTAGATATTACGATTCGTGTTTTAGATTCATGGAGTACCATTCCTAGATTTTCAATTTCAAGTAGCCAAATGTCGATTGGTTTTAAAGAAAAAGACTTTTTTGGAACAGGGCAGCAATTAGAATACCGTTTCACCAATCGTTTTGATGATGGACGAAATGCCAATGAGGCAACCTATACAGTTCCAAATATTAAAAATACTTATATCGGTACTGTCTTTCATTACAATATGGATTTGGACAATAACTATATTAAAAGTATAAATATTAAACGAGACTTCTACTCTCCTTTGACTAAATGGGCAGGTGGATTTTATATTGATGAAAGTTTTAGAAAAGATACACTACAAGCACCTGATCTGACATTTGCCTCTCAGCCAAAAAAATATACGTCACAAGATCTTTGGGCCGGATATGCTTTTAAAATGCATGAAGACCAAAATAAGTCAATAACAAATTTGATCACAACAGCACGTTTTCTGAATGTAAATTACAGCGAAACGCCTTCAGAAATTTATGACCCTGACCATTTTTATTCTTCAGAAAAACTAATCCTCAGCGGAATTGGATTGAATACTCGTAGATTTATAAAAGACAGTTATATTTTTAGAAATGGACAGACAGAAGACGTTCCGATAGGACGGATTTATGGAGTAACTTTTGGCTATCAGTATAAAAACACTTTTTGGAGGCCTTATGTTGGGGCTCAATTCTCTTTTGGAAATTATTATCGATTAGGTTTCTTGAGTATGAATTTTGAGGCGGGAACTTTTTTTCATCAATCCAAAACCTATCAAACCTCGTTCTTGTTTGAATCCAATTATTTTACAAAATTATACAGTATTGGAAATTGGAAAATAAGACAATTCGTAAATCCGAAAGTGGTTATTGGTATAAATCGGGATGATATTATTGGTGACCAGTTAAATATAAATGAAGAAAATGGACTAGCAGGGTTCAATAGCTATTTGTATGGAACCAGCAAAGCCATTCTATCATTACAAACACAGACATATTCACCTCACTCTTTACTTGGATTTCGTTTAAATCCATTTTTTAATTATTCAATTGCAGTACTAGGAAGTCCAGAAATGGCAATGACAAAAAGCAAACCTTATTCTAAACTCACTGTAGGATTATTAATTAGCAATGACTATTTGGTTTTCAGTTCATTCCAGCTTTCACTATCCTATTATCCAAGTATTCCACAGCAGGGAGATAATGTTTTCAAGACAAATACTTTTGAAACTACCGATTATGGACTGCAGAGTTTTGAGTTAGCAAAACCTAGAGTGGTTAATTACAAGTAATTTTTTTTATTTTTTTTAAGAAATTTTTAAAAGCAATAAAAACTCTAAATATCAACAGATTAAAGCTATTGCCGATTTTAATTTATTCGACGAAATGCATTTTTATCCGACAAAATACATCGTAACATTTTTTTTGGCACAGTATATGAATATCCCTATTCAAGATTAACATTTAAAAAAAACAAAAAAGATGAAAACGATAAAATTAGCAATCGCCGGATTATTTCTACTGGTTGCAAACGCCACACAAGCCCAAGTATCGATAAACGTAAATATTGGAAATCCACCAGCTTGGGGTCCAGTGGGATATACAGATATGGAATACTATTATCTGCCAGATATTGAAGCTTACTACGATGTTCGTGCTGCTCAATTTATCTATTTCGGAGGAGGAAGATGGGTAAGAACAACTTACTTACCTAGACAATATAGAAACTATGATTTGTACGGAGGTTATAAAGTAGTTTTGACAGATTATCACGGTAGAACTCCTTATACATACTTTGACCGTCATAGAGTAAAGTACTATAAAGGATATCACGGAGGTCCACAAAGACCATACAGATCAAGACCAGTATATGGTTATGATGATAGAAGAGATTACAAACGTTATGACAAACACTACGATAAGCACCATAACAAACACGATCGTGATGACCACGATGATGATCATGATCATGGTCACGGACATGGAAGAAGATAAATACTAAATTATTAACAATCAAGGCAAGAGAGTATCATTTATTTGATACTCTCTTTTTTTGTGGCAATTTAATTTTGAACTTTTGTTAAAAAACTGTAATTTGTGTATAAATCACTGAAAAACAACTTGTTTTACTAAAATTAACCTTTGTTTAATGTGATTATGATATATATTTGCGCCGAATTTTAAAATCCAAAAAAGAAATTTATGAAAAAGAATGTTTATTTGCTTTCATTTTTAGCAATGTCACTGTTAATAGGATGTGACGATAACAATGACAACAAAAACGATGGACAATCGTCAAATAACATTACTATTACCTCAGATCAATCTGCTTTAAATCAAAGACTTGACTTGACTAATTCGGGGGTAATTTCGATCGAAAATGGTTCTCTAACGGGAAAATCTGCAGAGACAGCTAACACTTCTTTTCCTTTAGTTCAAATTGCTGAAGTAAAACCTCCAGTTGATGCCAACGGAAGAACGCTACAAGCCAGCCACGTTACAGTAAACGGAAATTATGCCTATGTTTCTTATATCACGAGAGGCGATGCCTATTCTGGAGCAATTGATGTAATTGATGTTTCAGATCCTTATAAACCAAAATTGGTTACTTCTGCTTTAATTCCAAACACTGATATTACCTCTCTTACTTTTTCTGGGTCAAATTTAATTATCGGAGCTGCGAAAGATGTAGACAAAGATCCGCTTCTTTCTACAAATCCAGCTATTGTTCTTAACATGGAATTAAGCTCTGGCTTGCTTACGGATAAATTCAAAACCAATTATTTAGAGAATAGAGTTACAACAGATGTGGCAGCAAATACTTCTACATATTTTGCTGTAACTGGAGATAATGGAAGTTTATTCAAACTTAGCGGTTCAACTAAAGAAATTACTGGAAAAACAGCTGTAGCCGATTTGAGATCCATAGCCTTAACAAGTGATAAAGTGGTAACTTTAAGCGGAACGAAAGGTGTTAATGTTTACAATCAGTCAACTCTTGCTTTGCAAAAGAGCTTTACAACCTCTACTGATGTTAGCGGTGCAAAAAGAACAATGGATATTGACGGATCAAAACTTTTTGTTTCTGAAGGTCCAAACGGCCTTGGTGTTTACGATATTAACAGCGGATCTAAATTGCAGAGTATTGCAATTACAACAGCTGGAGAAGATAATGTAACAAATGCTGTTTCTTTTAATGATGGTTATGCTTTTGTGGCAAACGGTGCTCTTGGCTTAAACGTTTATCAATCAACAACACAACTTAATTTGTTAGGTTCTGTTGGAATTGCTGGTTCATCAAACTATGTAAAATCAAGCGGTAACTATATTTATGTTGCGAGCGGAACTGGCGGTTTGAAAATCATTAAAATGGAAAAACCAAATACCACTTTTGCAAACTGTACCTCTTACATTGTATACAATCAAGGTAAAGATTTGATTTTGAATTCTAACGACATAAAATCATACCAAGGAGCAACTGCTATTAATTCGGTAATTATTAATTCTAGTGCTGTTTTAACGCATTGTGGTTCTATTGCAATTCAAAATGGCCTGATTTTAAACAGTGGTGGTACTTTTAATATGACAGGAAGTTTATCACAAGGAAAATATCAGCAATCGAATCCTACAGAGTTAATTATCAATAATAATGCTCTTTTACAGATTGAAGGTTCTGTTGTAATCTGGGGAGATTTAAGATTAAACAGTGGTGCTAAAATTAATTTCATTGGAAGCAATTCTTCTATCACCATTTACGGAAAGGTTACTAAAGGAAGCAATGTAACGATTACAGGAACTTACAAAGACACTGAGAATAAATTGAAATAAACACTTCAAAACTCTTAAAGAAAAGCTGTTAGATTAAGTTCTAACAGCTTTTTTTGTTGCTTTTGTTTACAGAAAGGTATAATTATTGAGCGTTAACAATTCATTTAAATAATCTTACATAAAATAATTACTATTTTTGGAATGATTTCAAAAAAACACCTAACATTTACCATGCGAAAAATACAGATCCAGATCTTTCTTTTATTTTTTATCGGTTTTCAGGTTTCGTTTGCTCAGCAGCCACAAAAACCAAATTCAGTTGAAATTTACAATCAAATCAAAAAGTTAAACTTTTTAGGTTCTGTATTGTATGTTGCCGCACATCCTGATGATGAAAATACCAGAATGATTTCGTATTTAGCCAATGATATGAATGCTAGAACAGGTTATTTGTCATTGACTCGTGGTGATGGAGGACAAAACTTAATCGGACCTCAATTGCGTGAACTTTTAGGTGTAATAAGAACTCAAGAATTGATTGAAGCTCGAAAAATTGATGGAGGAGAACAATTCTTTTCTAGAGCAAATGATTTTGGTTTTTCTAAAAATCCTGATGAAACTTTAGACATTTGGGACAAAAACAAAGTCCTTGCCGATGTGGTTTGGACAATACGAAAATTCCAGCCAGACATTATCATCAATCGTTTTGATCACCGTTCGCCAGGTACAACTCACGGGCATCATACTTCGTCTGCTATGTTAAGCGTTGAAAGTTTCAAACTTACAAACGATCCTAAAATTTATCCTGAACAATTAAAATACGTTTCGCCTTGGCAGGTAAAACGCCAATTCTTTAATCCGTCTTGGTGGTTTTATGGAAGTCAAGAAAAATTTGATGCCGCTGACAAATCAAAGTTTACAAAGCTTGAAACAGGTGTTTATTACACGGGAATCGGAAAATCAAATCAAGAAATCGCAGCTTTAAGCCGAAGCCGTCACCAATCGCAAGGTTTTGGAAGTACGGGTGTTCGAGGTGAAGAAACTGAATATTTGGAACTTATAAATGGAGAAACTCCAAAAGAACGCGATAATTTATTTGACGGAATAGATACAAGTTGGAACCGTGTTAAAAACGGAAAACCAGTTGGCGATTTAATTGCTGCAATTATTTCAAAATACGATTTCAGCCATCCTGCTGCAAGTATTCCAGATTTAGTTAAAGCATATGCCATGATTCAAGCATTAGACGATACACATTGGAAAGAGATTAAATCGGCAGCTATAAAAAACATTATTGCCTCTTGTTCAGGTTTATATCTTGAAGCTGTTGCCAGTGAACAAGAAGCGACTCCAGGAAGTACAATTAAATTAAGCTTAGAAGCTATCAACAGATGTTCTGTAGGAATGGAATTAATGAGTGTAACTACACTTCCAAACAATCAGACAACAGCTCAAAATATTGTTTTAAAAAACAACAATGATCAGAGAATCAATTTGCAATTGCAACTTCCTAACAATATAGAATACACACAACCATATTGGCTAAAAGAAAAAGCTACAGTTGGAATGTATACCGTTTCGAATCAAGAAAACATTGGTATTCCAGATATTATACGAGACACAAAAGTGATTTTTAATGTAAAAGTCAATGATGTCGAAATTCCGTTTGAACGTACTGTTGTGTATAAATACAATGATGGCGTGAAAGGCGAAATGTATAATTTCCTTGATATTGTGCCAGAAGTTACAACTTCAATATTAGAAAGAGTTTTGATTTTTGGAAATACTAAAAGCAAAATGGTCCCAGTAAAAGTTCGTGCAGGAAAAGACGATGTGAAAGGAAACCTACAATTAGAATTACCAAAAAGCTGGACGGTCTCACCAAAAGAAATTCCGTTTGCTTTGGATAAAAAAGGTACAGAACAAATCTTTTATTTTGAAGTAACTCCTCCTGTAAATCCAGAAGAAGTTACTGCAAAAAGTGTAGCAATTGTAGACGGAAAGCGTTTTGACAAAGACGAGACAATTATTGATTTTCCTCATATTACCAAACAAATGGTTTTGAAACCAGCCGAATCAAAATGCATTAGAATTGATTTGAAAATTTCTGGAGATGCCATTGCTTACATTATGGGTGCTGGAGATGAAGTTCCTGAAAGTTTAACCCAAATGGGATATAAAGTTTCTATCTTAAAACCAGAAGAAATTACGCCTCAAAAACTAGATTCTTTCAACACTGTAATTACAGGAATCCGTGCCTATAATACTGTGAATGCTTTAGCAAACAAACAGAATATACTTTTCAATTTTGTCAAAAGCGGTAAAAATATGATTGTTCAATACAATACAAACGGAAAACTGGTTACGGATAAAATTGCACCATATTCGCTAAAATTATCAAATGACCGTGTGACAGAAGAAAATGCTAAAATTACATTCTTAGCGCCAAATCATCCTGTTTTAAATACGCCAAATAAAATCTCTGAAAAAGATTTCCAAGGTTGGACACAAGAGCAAGGTTTGTATTATCCAAATGAATATGATCCTGCCTTCACTCCTATTATTTCATCACATGACAAAGGAGAATCTGCAAAAGATGGCGCTTTATTGGTCGCTCCATACGGAAAAGGATATTATATTTACACTGGTTTGAGTTTCTTTAGAGAATTACCAGAAGGTGTTTCTGGAGCATATAGATTATTATCTAATATTATTTCTCTAAAACAGCCGATTGAAGCTCCAAAACAAGATTTAAAGCAGTAAAAATATGGAAGCCAAAAAGACAAAAAAATGGAAAAAAAGCTACACTTACGTCTTAATCGTTAATGCGATTTACATAGCTATTTTTCTTTTAATCATGCAATTATACTCATAACCTATGCAGCTATTTGACTGGATCGTACTTATTGTAACACTATTATTTATTGTTGGATATGGCTCTTGGAAAACCCGAGGGAGTAAAAACGTTGAAGATTTCATTTTAGGAAACAATGAAACACCTTGGTATACTGTAGGACTTTCTGTAATGGCAACGCAAGCCAGCGCGATTACCTTCTTATCTACACCTGGACAAGCATATCACGACGGAATGGGTTTTGTTCAGTTTTATTTTGGTTTGCCAATTGCCATGATTGTCATTTGTTTGACTTTTATTCCACTTTATCATAAAAGTAAAGTTTTTACTGCATACGAATTTTTAGAACGAAGATTTGATGTCAAAACACGTTCACTAGCCGCCATTTTATTTTTAGTGCAAAGAGGTCTAGGAACCGGCTTAACCATTTATGCTCCAGCTATTATTTTGTCTGCTCTCCTAGGATGGAACTTAACCGGAATGAACATCATTATTGGAGTGATGGTAATTATCTATACTTTTTCTGGTGGTACAAAAGCAGTTAACGTTACGCAAAAACAGCAGATGTTCGTTATCATGTCTGGAATGTTTATTACGTTTTTCTTGATACTGCATTATCTTCCAAACGATATGACTTTCAACAGCGCGTTGCATATTGCAGGCGCAAATGATAAAATGAATATTGTTGATTTTTCTTTTGATCCCGAAGAAAAATATACTTTCTGGAGCGGTATTACAGGAGGTTTCTTCCTTGCCCTAGCCTATTTTGGTACAGACCAGTCTCAAGTTGGACGTTATTTATCTGGTAAATCAGTTCGTGAAAGCCAAATGGGTTTAATAATGAATGGATTGCTGAAAGTGCCAATGCAGTTCTTCATTCTTTTGACAGGAGTTATGGTTTTTGTTTTTTTTCAATTCAATCCAGTACCTTTAAATTTTAATCCGAATAACAAGATTGCTATTGAGAAGTCTCCTTACAAACAGGAATATCATGTCTTAGAAGAAAAATTGGTAAAGCTTTCAGAAGATAAAAAAGTAATAAACTTATTATATATCGATCAGCTAAACCAAGATTACGACAATCCAATTTTGCGTAAAGAATTGGTTGCCTTATCAAACAAAGAAAAAGATCTTCGCGATAAAGCTAAAGAAATCATTTCGAGAGCAGATAGTAATTCAGAAACTAATGATAAAGATTATGTATTCTTTCATTTCATTTTGCATTATTTGCCAAAAGGTCTCATCGGATTGCTATTGGCAGTTATTCTTTCGGCTGCGATGTCTTCTACAGCTTCTGGATTAACCGCTTTGGCTTCAACTACAGCAATTGATATTTACAAACGAAATCAGAAAGAAGAAAAATCAGAAAAACATTATTTGCATGTTACTAAGTTTTTTACTCTTTTCTGGGGAATTGTAGCAATACTTTTTGCTTGTGTCGGAACTTTATTTGAAAATTTAATTCAGCTTGTAAATATTATTGGTTCAATTTTCTACGGAACTGTTCTAGGAATATTCCTTGTGGCTTTTTATACTAAAAAAGTTCAAGCAAAACCAATGTTTATAAGCGCTATCATAAGCCAGCTTACTATTTTTGTGATCTATTATTTTATGATTTATAGCCAGGAAAAATTGGGTTATTTATGGCTTAATTTCATTGGAGCTATTTTGACAATTGTACTGGCACTTTTACTTCAGTTTTTGTTTTTCAGGGGAAAATCAGATGATAATGAATTAATTCTTGAATAAATTATAAATAAGGACATTTGTTAATTAAAATGGATTCTTCCAAAAAAATGCTGATGCCCTAGCCCTGATGGTAGCGGCATCCTTTTGTGGTGGCGTTCACCACAAAAGATATAGCGTACAGCAGGAATTAGCTCCAAAAAATTTATAAATGCAATTTCATTAGAATATAATTCTCCATTTATTGTAAGTAAAAAAGACTATTTTAGTAAGTTGTAAGACTGACCAAAACTAAACCAATCTTAAACTAGATAAATGAAGATTTCAGACGACTTAGAAAAGCTATTGCCTTTTGGATATCTATTTCTGATTTTAATGGGAATACTAAAGGATAGTATATTTTACTACCAATTCGGGATTAATATATTGAGGTATTCTACAATAATGGATATATTAATTAGTCCAATCGCTGAATTTACTTCGAATCCGATTATTTTAGCAGCAATCACGATACTTTTTTTAGCTCATTTTTATCTTCCTTCCTTCTTGGCGAAGAATAAAGATTTGGCATTTGTAAAAAGATCTTTCGAATTAAAATCAACTGACGAATTATCTCCAGAAGAAACTAAAAGCTACTATAATGGTATTGCCATAAAATCTCTTGTAGTTTTTCTATTGTCCTTTTTTTTAGGTTACGGATTAGCTGGCGGATACTTTACTACGAAAAAGCTAAAAGAAAACAAATTAGATTACAGCTATCAGCTGGATTTTAATGAAGGCGAATCTAAAAATGTTTTTATCATTGGAAATAATAGCTTGTATTATTTCTACCTTGTTAAGGGAGACAAAAAAATAAAAATTACTCCTTTAGCATCCATAAAAAACATTGCGCTCAATGAGAACAAAATGATTGACTAAATTTTAGTTTCCTAAAAACGTTATGAAAGATCAAAAAAGATACAGCAACAAAACTAAAGCTGCTTTTATATTACTAATCGTAATGCTTATCATTCTGCTTGGTAACTTTAATACGCTGCGAAATTCCAAAAATGTGAACGATAATATCAATGCGATTTACAAAGACCGATTGGTTGTTGCGCATTATATTTTTCAATATTCAAAAGAACTCCATTTTATAAAGGCTGAAGCTGAAAAGCTGAATTTGAGCGACGTTATCAAAAAAGATGAAATTATTCAAACTCTTGATATTATTCATAACATTGACGATTTATACGCCAAAACAGTTTTAACAGACAAAGAAAAACAGTATTTTGATGCCTTTTTGCTTTCCTGCAAAGAAATAAACAAGCAAGTCGAAAGCAAAAATTGGAATAAAATTGCCTTTTCTAGCGCTGAAGCTTTAAAAACACTTGAATCTCTTTCAGAAATTCAGATTGAAGAAGGAAAAGCAAAACTTGCAGTTGCAAATGCGATGTATAGCAGAAATAATGTACTAGGCCAGCTCCAGATTGCACTTCTTATTATTTTAGGAGGAATTACTTTCTATCTTTTGATTGTAAAGAAAATTAAGCAAAAAATTAAGATTCCAGAACCGCCTAGCATGAATTAGTTTAAGGGTTTATTTAAATTTCCTAGTTTCTTCTGAGATAAGAAGATCGTTTATGCTGGCAAATCTTTTCTGCATTAATCCATTTGCATCAAATTCCCAGTTTTCATTCCCATAGGCTCTAAACCAGTTTCCATCAATATCCTGATATTCGTACTCAAATCGAACAGCAATTCTGTTTTCGGTATGAGCCCAATACTCCTTTTTTAATTTGTAATTTCTCTCTTTTTTCCATTTTTCGGTTAAAAAAAGAATGATTTCATCACGCCCGTTTACAAATTTATCTCTGTTTCTCCATTCGCTGTCTATAGTATACGCTTTTGAAACCCTTTCAGGATCCTGACTGTTCCAAGCATCTTCTGCTAATTGAATTTTTTCTATTGCTGTTTCATGCGAGAAAGGTGGCAATGGCAATTTCTGTTCCATAATAATTAGATTAAAGTTTGAATAATTTTCTTAGTTTGCTCAATAAGTTGATTTGATTTAAAAAGTTGACTTTCTATAATACAACTCTCAAAAAGCAGATACACGTGGTCTGATAAAAGATTATCATTTAAAATTTCATTAAAATAGACACGTAGATCAGCTTTATGATTTTGAATGACATCTAAAATTTTAATATTATCTGATTGAATCTCTGATAGAATATTTAGAAAACTGCAACCTCTATAATTTTCCTTTTTATTCATATAAATTAAGAAATCAAAAGAAGCTAAAATTTTTAGTTTCCTATCCTCTTCTTTTGATGTAAACTTTTGTAATTCTTCAAACCAAAAGAAATGACGCTGATTTAAAAAAGCCACACACAAATCTTCTTTAGATTTAAAGTGCTGATAAAAACTAGCTTTAGCCACTTTTGCCTCTTCAATAATCTGATTTATTCCTGTGGCATTATAACCTTGCGTGTGAAATAAAGTAAATGTTTTTTCTAGTATTCTTTCTTTTGGCAGCATAGCATGGCAATTTATGTTTACAAAGATAAAATATTTTACAAACAAACAGACAAGTCTGTCTATATTTATTCTAAAAAAAATTCCAAAACCCGAAAGTCTTGGAATTTGGAATTTTATATGTTGAAAATTTACAAACTTATCTGCTCCACTCAGCGATACTGTCTTTGTTCAATTTTACGTAATCAGCGTTGTTTGCCGCTTCTGCAGATGCTAAAGAAGCTTTTGCAGTTTCGATTGCGCCTTTTTTATCACCTTGTTTTGCTTGGATTAAAGATTTTAATCTTGAAACATAATAAGGTTTGTCTGAACTCATATCAAGAGCTTTGTCTACATAATTTCTAGCAGTTTCAATGTTTCCGTTTGATTGGAATAAGTATTGAGATGCTGCAAAATAATCATTCCAAGTTGGACCAGCCAAAGCTTTGTCGATACTTGCTGTAGCAATTTTAGCAGTTGGAACTTCAAATTTTAAAGCAACATGAGAGTTTTCCCAAGAAATATCTAAATAACCAAAATTTGGATCTAAACCGTTAATTCCGATTGTAAATGTTTCAACAGGAGTTGGCAAAGCCTCTTCTTTTACAGTAGTTTTTAAAGCTACGTAAGCGTCACTCCAGTTTTCCGGCAACCCCCAGTTGTCTGTAGAAAGATAAAAAATGATATCCCAGCTTTCGATTCTAGGAACTGTATAGATTGCATATTTTCCTTTCTTTAGCGTTTTTCCGTCAATTATAACATCATCGCTAAAGTTAATGATTGTATTCTCGTTAGCTCCAGTTCTCCATAGTTTTCCAAATGGAACTAAATTTCCGAATACAGCTCTTCCTCTTGCTCCCGGTCTTGAATACGTAACTTCAACATCGGTTAAACCAACAGTTTGTTTAATATATCCTTTTGGACTTGCTTGCGGTGTTTTTACTTGTGCTTCTGATGCTAATGGTCCTAAGATCAGGGCTAAAGCAATAAGTATTTTTTTCATTATTTTAAGTTTTATTTTTATTCAAATTTACAAATTCAATCAGGGAACAAATGTTAAATTTTCTATAATTCAACCCTTTAGCTGTGATATTTTTTCAGCATTTAATTCGTTAAAATGTTCTATAACTAAATCAGCTTCAGACAAATCTTGAAGATGAGAATGTTCGCTTTTGTATCCTACACAATAAATTCCGGCACCTTTTGCTGCTTTTACCCCATTTGTACTGTCTTCAATGATAATACATTCTTCTTTTGGAGCAACAGACAATGAAGCTGCGTGAATAAATATAGCTGGATTTGGTTTTGACTGCGGAAAATCTTCACCGCTCACAATATGTGTAAAATATTGATGAAGATTAAATCTCGTAAAAACGCGATCAATAGTAACTTTTGATGCCGATGAAGCTAAAATCAATTGTATGCCATTGTTATACAAATCTTTAATCAGATCTTCCACACCTTCTAAAAGATATAAATCTTCTTTAGTATCAAAAGCATCATTAAAAATGGTTCTTTTTCTCTGAATCAGATCTTCAACTTCCTGCTCTACAGTAGGAAAATAACTTTTTAAAGTCTGAAATGTATTTCGAGTTGAAAATCCTGTAAATGTGGTATACATTTCTTCAGGAACTTCGATATTCAATTCTGAAAATTGTAAATAATAGGCATAACGATGAACGGGTTCCGTGTCAACGATCACGCCATCCATATCAAAAATTACTGTTTTAATCATTTTTTTTTAAAGGTGCTAAGGTTCTAAGAGGCAAAGGCTCTAAGGTTTCTTTCTTTTGTGTTTAACTTTGTCAAAGTTTAAAACTTTGACAAAGTTCGTTTTCAGTTGTATTATTTAAGGTTCAGAAAAATAAGATTCAGTCTAGCTGCTAAAAAACCTTAGCACCTTAGAATCTTAGCATCTCAGAACCTTACTTTTTAAGCAAATATCTAATCACCGTTTCTGCGGCATGCAAACCAAATAATCCTGGCATATAGCTGTTTGTTCCGTAGAATGACTTTTTGAAGTTTTTACCGTCTGTTAATTTTAAGCTTTTCTCGTCTTGAATTTCAGAAGAGAAAACTACTTTCAGTTTATTAATTTTTACTTCTTTTAAACGCTTGCGAATTGTTTTAGAGAAATAGCAATTAATTGTTTTTGAAATATCCGCTACTTTTACTTTTGAAGCCTGCATTTTTCCACCAGCACCCATACTGCTAATGATTTTTACTCTTTTGCGTTTTGCAGCAATAATCAGATTTAATTTTGGAGTAATACTGTCAATGCAATCCAAAACATAATCAAATTCTGGAGAAACAATCTCAAAAGCACGTTCTGGAGAAAGAAATTCTTGAACACGAGTTAGATTTAATTCTGGATTAATATCCATTAAACGATCTCCTACAATTTTAATTTTTGGCTGACCTACTGTTGAATGCAAAGCTGGCAATTGACGGTTAATGTTGGTAATATCCACAACGTCTCCGTCTACAATTGTCATGTTTCCTACTCCTGCTCTTGCTAAAAATTCAGCTGCAAAAGATCCAACTCCTCCTAGTCCAACGACTAAAACATTAGACTTTTGTAAATTTTCTAATCCTTCTTTAGTAAACAAAAGCTCAGCTCTTTCTGTCCATTCTGCCATATATTCTTTTTTGTTGTTTTTATTCTTTTTGTTTCAAGTTTAATGTTTCAAGTTTAATGTTTCAAGTTTTTCTTGTTGTCAGCCTGACAAATCATGTTTTACAATTCGAACACACTTCTATAGTTACTTGAAATAATCTCTTCTAATTCTTTTATTTTTAGTCCTTTATATTCAGAAGTCAATTCGTAAACTTCTTTAATTGATTCTTCAATAGTATCCGTTTCTAAGAAAAAACGATCATTTGGAACATTTTGAAAAACCGACTTCAAATCTGGATTTTTCAATAAATATTTTCCAAATGAAAGATAAAATCCAGCAGCTATTAATTGCTCAGCCAATTGATTATTTTTAGAAAAACCATGAATAATCATGGGAACATTTATCTTCATTTTTTTCTTAATTGCCAAGACTTCCTGAAAAGCGGCAACGCAATGAATCACTACAGGTTTTTTATATTTTTCTGCTAATTCCAATTGTTTTTCAAAAATAGAAACCTGTAACTCAAATGAGACTTCTATTCTTTTATCCAATCCGCATTCGCCAATTGCCAAACAGTTTTTGGTTTGCAGTTTTTCCTCTATAATTTTCAAATCTTCATTAAGCCTATTTTCGTCAATATACCAAGGATGAATTCCTATCGAATAAAATGGAATTGACGCATCAAAATCTTTTGGATATTGATTAACCAATTCTAAAACATCTGATTGATTGGTAAATTGATGCGTATGAAGATTAAAATATTCCATTAATGAAAGGTCTTTACACCAGCTTTAATTTCGATTTTCAGATCATTCTCCTGCGGTACAAGCGGGCAAGAATATTTGTAATTATAAGCGCAATACGGATTATATGCTTGATTAAAGTCTACTGCAATTGTATTTCCTTTTGGAATTTCTAAATCAATATAACGACCGCCTATGTAACTTTCTTTACCAGTTGTTAAATCTGAAAAAGGCAAGAATAAATGATTCTTATATTTTTCCTGAACTATAAGATCTAAACTTTGGTAAACGGCAAGTTGAAACGCTTTTCCGTTTATTTTGAAGTTTAAGGTTCCATATTTAATGTACTTTGGAGTATATTTTCCCGAAGTTTTCATTTCAAAAACTTTTCCCCCTTTAGCTTTTACTAAAGTCGCATTAACAAAATACGTTTCAGAAATAGGAAAAAAATCTAAGCTTTTAAAAGTTTTTAGATCTTCAGCCATCAACGGACTTGTCTTAGGGTCAGCAAATTCCGAATTGATTTTCTTTTGAAATTTTTGTACATCAGCTTTATTAAACTTTTTTTGTGCAAAAGCAAAATTAAAAACCAACAATAAAGCTACGGCGTTTATAGTTTTCATTTTAGAAATTTTATGCAAAAATAGTTCAAAAGTAACAAAACAACAACCACTTAACGAGACAAAGTTTCCTAACTTTGTGACGATAATCTATCACTCAAAATGCTTAAAAACGCCCTAACTCACTACATTAACAACTTTCGAGGTTTTACCAGAGAAGTTTGGATTCTTGCCATCATCACTTTTATCAACCGCGCTGGAACAATGGTTCTTCCTTTTTTATCAAAATATTTGAAAGAAGATCTTCACTTTTCGTACAATCAAGTGGGATGGATTATGGTTGCATTTGGTTTTGGGTCAATGTTGGGATCGTGGCTTGGAGGTAAACTATCAGATAAAATAGGGTTCTATAAGATTATGATTTTTAGCTTATTTACAAGCGGTGTTTCTCTTTTCTTCGTACAATATATTACTACTTTTTGGGCACTTTGCGTAGCAATGTTTGTTCTTATGACCATTGCCGATATGTTTAGACCTGCAATGTTTGTTTCTCTTGGAGCTTATGCTAAACCAGAAAATAGAACTCGCGCTCTAACACTTGTACGCCTTGCTGTAAATTTAGGTTTTGCAGCGGGACCTGCCCTTGGCGGTTTAATTATTATGGGAATGGGATATTCAGGTTTGTTTTGGGTCGACGGTGCTTCTTGTATTATTTCAATCTCTATTTTCGCTCTGCTCGTAAAGGAAAAGAAAAAAGCTACTCACGACGATAAAGCAGAAAGCGCTACCGATGTAAAATCGGTTTTTCATGATAAAATTTTCTGGGTTTTCTTATTCGTTAGTTTTATTACAGCTATGATTTTCTTCCAGTTATTTACTACTCTACCTTTATATCATAATGAAAAATTTGGCTTAAGCGAATTTCAAACAGGTCTTTTAATGACTTTAAACGGTCTTTTGATCTTCTCTCTAGAAATGCCAACTGTTGGATTTTTAGAGCGAAAAGCTTTTCCTAAAATTAGAATTATAATAGTTGGCTCTTTTGTAATGGCATCGAGTTTCTTTTTACTTCTTATTAATTTCTGGGCAGGAATATTGGTTGTCAGCATGGTTTGTATTTCTATTGGTGAAGTTCTCACTTTCCCGTTTTCCAATGCATTTGCGCTAAGTCGTGCACCGCGCGGACAAGAAGGACGATACATGGCACTTTATACCATGAGTTTTAGTCTTGCTCATATTGTGAGTTCTAAACTCGGCTTCGAGATTATTACCCGATTTGGCTATCAAACCAACTGGCTTTTTATGGCCTGCATGGGTGTTCTTGCGACAGGATGCTGTATCTGGATTAAAAATGCTTTACTTAACCCAAAAGCTTCCTAAACAACTTTTAACTTTTTAAAACACTATAATTCAATTTATTACCATTAAATTTGAATTGCTTTTTTGCGTCTAAAATCGAAATCAAACTTAATTTTTAGTTAAATAACTATTTTTATAGTTGCGTAACTAAAAAAATAGTTGTAGGTTTGAATTAAAATTAAAGAAGATGCAGAAGTTAACAAACAAAGAAGAAGAAATTATGATGATTTTATGGAAGCTGAAAAAAGCTTTTGTAAAAGAAATTCAAGCTGAAATAACTGAAGACCAGCCACATTACAACACATTATCTACTATTGTGCGTAATCTGGAAGAAAAAGGATACGTTGGGCACAATGCCTTCGGAAACACACATCAATACTTTCCGATTGTACCAATTGAAGATTACAGAAAAGGATTTATGAAAACCGCAATCGATAATTACTTTAATAGTTCTTATAAAAGCATGGTGTCCTTTTTTGCTAAAGAAGAAAAAATTTCAGCAGATGAATTACGCGAAATTTTATCGATGATCGAAAATAAAAAAGAAGATAAATAATTCAGATTATGGAAGCACTTTTCATCTATATTATCAAATCAAGCAGTTTAATGCTTTTGTTTTATTGCGCATACTATTTCTTACTTCGCAAAGAAACATTCTTTAATAGCAACAGATGGTTTCTTTTGTCTGGTTTAATTGTATCAGCAATCTTACCATTAGTAACTTATACGAAGGTAATATGGATAAATGCGGCTCCACAATTTGATACCGATTTTCAGAATTTCGTATCAAACACATCTCAAGACGAATCTTCAGAGTTTAATTGGAACTTTTTCCTTCTTGGGATTTACGCTTTAGGTCTTTTAATTTTTCTAATAAAATTGGCAATCGATTTTTATAGTTTGAATTCCATTATTAAAGGAAAAAAAATCAAACAGCAAGCCGATTTCAAATTCATAGATATAAACGAAAACATTGCTCCTTTCTCCTATTTTGAATATATCGTGTACAACTCATCACTGTACACAGCTTCAGAATTGGAAAACATAATTGAACACGAAAAAGTGCACAGCGATCAAAATCATACATTCGATGTGCTGATTTCGAGAATATTCAGCATTATTTTCTGGTTTAATCCAATTGTTTGGTTTTACAAAAAAGCAATAACTCAGAATTTAGAATTTATTGCCGACAGCGAGGCAGCGAAAAAACTTTTAGACAAAAAAGCTTATCAATATACGCTTTTAAAAATAACAACACACGAGAATTGTGTTGCAATCACTAATCATTTTTATCAATCATTAATCAAAAAACGAATCGTCATGTTAAACAAAAATCAATCAAACAAAAGAAATTCTTGGAAGTATTATGCGGTAATCCCAGCACTTGCTGCATTTGTATTATTATTTCAAATTGAAGTAATTGCAAAAGAAAGACCACAAACTGTAAAATCAGCATCTACCGAAATTGAAGCCGTTGATGTTTACACCATTCAAAAGAACACTACTGATTTAGAGCTAAAAAGAATCAAAACGCAATTAAAAATGTTGCACAATGTTGAATTTGAAGCTTCTAGAGTCAAAAGAAACTCAGCAAATCAGCTAACTTCACTTAAAGTTGAAATAGCTTATGAGAATCAAAAATCTCAATCTATCCAAACAGGCGGAAAAGTTGCCATTAAAGATTTCGGGATAGTTGTTGTTACTGGAAAAAATGGCGCAAAAAGAACTGGTATCAAAACCTATGATGAAAAAAGCGCTGTAAGTCAAAAAGTTGCTTTAAATGAAAAGGCAAACAATTCAGAAGTTAAAAATACAATTACTAATACAGAAACCCATGTTAACACTAATTCTATTACTAGTACAAAAACTGACAGTAATACTAATTCAAATATTAGCACTACTGTAATCATAAATAAAGATAATAACACTAAAGTTATTACAACTGGAGGCACAACTGTTGCTGTTTCAAATGGCACGAAAACGAATGTTAAAGCATCTAGCCCACTTGTAATTGTTGACGGTGAAGAAATGCCTTCTGGTTTTGATTATAATAGCATTAAACCTAAAGATATTGAATCTGTAAATGTTTTAAATGGAGTTAATGCGACTGAACAATATGGAGATAAAGCTTCAAACGGAGTAATCGAAATTGTAACCAAGAAATAATTCGTTTCTAATTTTTAAATAGAAAAAATGCAAAAACTAACCAACAAAGAAGAAGAAATCATGCATATTTTATGGAAGCTAAAAAAGGCTTTTGTAAAAGAAATTCAAGCAGAGATTTTAGAAGATCAGCCGCATTACAACACTTTGTCGACCATTGTTCGTAATCTGGAAGAGAAAGGTTATGTTGCGCACAATGCTTTCGGAAATACGCATCAGTATTATCCAGCTGTAAGCATTGAAGATTATCGAAAAGGCTTTATGAGTACTGCAATTGATAATTATTTTAATAGTTCTTATAAAAGCATGGTTTCTTTTTTTGCTAAAGAAGAGAAAATTTCAGCAGACGAACTACGAGAAATCTTAGATATGATCGAAAATCCAAAAGAAGGTAAATAATCAGAATAATATGGAAGCACTTTTCATTTTTATCTTAAAATCAAGCGGGTTATTAGCAATGTTTTATTTTGCTTACATTTTTTTACTTCGCAAAGAGACTTTTTTCAACAGCAGCCGATGGTTTCTAATTGCTGGTTTAATTACTTCTATTGTACTGCCTTTTGTAGTTTACACCAAAGTGATTTGGATTGAAGCACCTCCTGCACTTGCTCCTGCTCCAATTATAACAACTACGGAAAATGCTATAAAAAACATTCCAATTTCAAGTCAAGATGCCATTGTTTACACACCTCAATACAAACCAACGACGGTTACGGTTGTTGAGGAGGAAAATTTTGAAATCAATTGGAGTTTAGTTCTTGCTGTAGTTTATGGAATTGGTTTCTTGGCTTTTCTAATCAAATTTGCACTAGATTTTTACAGCTTAAACTCTGTTTTGAAAGGAAAGAAAATTGAACATCAAAATGATTTTAAATTCATTGATGTAGATGAAAACATTGCTCCCTTCTCCTATTTCGATTACATTGTATATAACTCATCACTATATACAGCTGCAGAATTAGAGAATATTCTGGAACATGAAAAAGTGCACAGCGATCAAAAACACACAGTCGATGTTTTGATTTCGAGAATCTTCTGCATCCTATTTTGGTTCAATCCAATTGTTTGGCTTTATAAAAAAGCAATTTTGCAAAACCTAGAATTTATTGCTGACAGTGAAGCTTCTAAGAAAATTGCAGACAAAAAAGCGTATCAGTACACACTTTTAAAAATCACAACGCATGAAACTTGTGTTGCAATCACCAATCATTTTTATCAATCATTAATCAAAAAACGAATTGTCATGTTAAACAAAAATCAATCAAAGAAAAGAAACTACTGGAAATATTCGGCAGTAATTCCTGCTCTTGGTGCATTTGTTCTTTTATTTCAGATAAAGACCATTGCACAGGAAAAGAAACAAAATGAAGCTGTTATTCAAAGAGATACCATCAAAGATTCTGATGAAACCATCAAAATAACAAAAAATACAACCGACAAGGAATTAAACGAACTTCCTGGAAAGTTAAAAACAAATCATAATCTTGATGTTGAGATTTCTGATGTAAAAAGAAATACTAAAGAAGAATTAACTGCAATTCAGATCAAAGTAAAATCGGATTCTGGCAAAAAACAAACTATAAAGATCGACGGAGACGAAGCCATAAAAGATTGTGAGTTGGCTATTGGAACAGATGAAAATGGAGCCAAAGCTATTGTTATCAATACTGATAAAAATTTTAGAACACCAATAATTATCAGAAACGAAAAAGTTATCGTTCGTAATGGAGATATCGTTCCTCCAACACCTCCAACACCGCCTTCATTTCCTTCAGGACCACTGCCTCCTGCTCCTGCAGTTGACATGTCAAAAATGCCAAAACCTCCAGTTGCTCCTAAAAATCCAAAAGATAAAATTGCTATGGCTAAATTTGAAAAAGACATGGAAGCTTTTGAAAAACAAATGGAAGCATGGGGACCTCAGATGGATGCATATGAGAAACAAATTGAAACTATTATGTCTCAAAGAGAAGCTATTTATGAGAAAGAAATGGCTAAGTATGAAATTGCTATGGAAAAGTTTAGTGCAAACATGGAAAAATTTAACTATGACTTTAAATTTAACTTTGGAGATGATTCTAAAGACTATGAAAATAGCATGAAGCAATACGAACAAGACATGAAACAGTATGAACTTGATATGAAACAGCATGCCAAAGACATGAAGCAACATGCAAAAGACATGAAACAACATGAGAAAGATATGAAACAGCATGAAAAAGACATGAAAGAAATGGAAAAACAAAACAAAAAAGCATAATCGCATTATTTTGAAACATAGAAAAAACCAGCACTCAAAAACGCTGGTTTTTCAGAATTTAAATACTTTACATTTTACTGCTAAAAGACTTTGCTTCAAACACAAAGTCTTTTTTTTGTATCTTTGCCGAAACAAATCTACCATGTATAAATTATTAGCTAAACTAAATAAACTACTTTTGCCAAGCTTTACCAAACAAGGTCTGGATATTTCTAAAGCAAAGAAATGGCAAATGGCAATTATTGGTTATCGCGCCTATGTTACAAAAAAGGCATTGGGCAATTAATTTAGAATACATTTTTATTTATCCGACAGAAATAAGCTTTTTAGTATTCTGTCTTATTTTTTTATGAAAAACAGAGAAATCAGTCTATCTCCTGTTCCAGCAGTATTATTAGCAATTATCAGCGTTCAATTCGGTGCGGCCATCGCAAAAACACTTTTCCCAACAATAGGCTCAGCAGGCACAGCATCAATGCGTATTGGCATTTCAGCATTAATTTTATTATTAGCTTACAGACCAAATTTAAAAATCATAACAGCAAAACAGTGGAAAATTGTAATTCCTTATGGTTTATCATTGGGTGCTATGAATTTAATTTATTATCTCGCTATAGAAAGAATTCCAATTGGCCTAGCTGTAACCTTAGAATTTGTTGGCCCGCTAATACTTGCAATAGTAGGTTCTAAACGCTTGGTTGATTATTGCTGGGTATTACTTGCAGCAATTGGCATCTTGCTAATTGCACCTTGGACAAATAATCGTTTAGATTCTTTTGGAATCTTATGCGCTCTTTTGGCTGGAGCTTTTTGGAGTGCTTACATCGTCTTAGGAGGTAAAGTTTCAAAAATAATGAATGATGGCGATGCTGTAACTATAGGAATGTTATTTGCTGCGCTTCTAGTTCTTCCTTTCGGTTTTCTAGAAAATGGACTAAACAACCTTACGCCAAAACTATTTGGAATGGGTATTGCTCTTGCCCTTTTATCAAGTGCTATTCCGTTTACCTTAGAAATGAAAGCTTTAGGAAAACTTCCGCCTCGTACTTTTAGCATTTTAATGAGTTTAGAACCAGCAGCAGCTTCTATCTGTGCTTTTATTTTTCTAAAAGAGAGTTTAAACTTTTATGAAATTCTCGCTGTAATCTGCGTTGTTATTGCTTCTGCAGGAAGTACTTTGACTGCAAAAAAATAAGTTTAGAAAATAATCAAAAATGAAATTCCAAATTCCAAATGTAAATCTTGGAATTTGGAATTTTATACTTGTAATTTCAATTCGTTATTTTTTAGGAAGTAAAACCGCATCTACAACGTGAATGACGCCATTTGACTGATTTACATCGGCAATGGTAACTTTAGCTTTATTTCCGCTCTCGTCGCTAATATACAAGTCTTTTCCCTTCATCCAAGCTGTTAATGTTCCTCCGTTTACCGCTTTTATAGTTGCTTTTCCTTTGCCTTCTTTTATTGCTTTTGCAATATCCGAAGCATTCAATTTTCCTGCAACAACATGATAAGTCAGAATATTTTGAAGCATTTTTTTATTCTCTGGTTTAAGTAATGTTTCAACAGTTCCTTTTGGCAATTTATTAAAAGCTTCATTTGTTGGAGCAAAAACGGTAAAAGGACCTTTTCCTTCTAAAGTCGTAACTAGATCGGCTGCTTTTACTGCAGCAACCAAAGTCGTATGATCTTTTGAATTGACAGCGTTCTCAATAATATTTTTATTTGGATACATCGCTGCACCACCAACCATTACCGATTTTTGCGCATTAGATGTAAATGCAAATCCTAAAGCTAAAATTGCTACGGTTAAAAATTTTCTAGTTTTCATATATAAATGATTTTAAGTTATAAGGTCATTTACGGCGATAAACTTGTTTTGGTTTTCAACTAAAAATTTATTCAATATAAAAAACGATAGTCTAGCACTCAAATCCTAGGCAAACCAAGACATTAGAACATTCTAATATATTTTCAAAAAATATTAAGAACACATTAATTTTGCTTTGATTTTATTATTAAATTTAAAAACAAAACTGTATTACCATGAATAATCTTTCAAAAAAAATTAGAAGTAAAAAGCTAAATTCTAGAGTTGATTTAACCGCAATGGTCAGTGTATGTTTTTTATTGATTGTATTTTTTATGGGTGCTAAGAAATTATTAAAGCCTGAAACGATGAATCTTTCTTTCCCCGAAAATTATGTCTATTTAGAAAATATCGTATGTGTCAAAACGGATCGATTGTATACCATATTGTTAGATAAAAATGGAAAAATAATAACTTATTCAGGTTTGTTAGAATTTCCAATCGAGGAGCCAAAAGAGTTTAATTTTGAAAAAAATGAGATCAGGCAAGAGATCTTCCGTAAAAAGAAAGAAGTTCATGATTATATGACCTCCGAAGGAAAACCAACGAGTGAAGTAATCGTTATTATAAAACCGAGTAAAAATTCAAATTATGGAAGCTTAGTAAATATAGTAGACGAAATGAAAATTGCCAATATTGAAAACTATTCAATAGTAAACGATTTTACTATTGAAGAATCAAAATTATTGGCCTCAAACTAATTCAATTGTGTCACAACTCTAACTCAAAAAAACTATGAAAAATCTACCTCAAAAAGTCAGAAGCAGAAAATTAAATTCAAAAGTGGATTTAACTGCAATGGTTAGTGTATCTTTTTTACTGATTATCTTTTTTATGGTTGTTGGAGAATTATCAAAATCCAAAGTAATGGATCTCGCTTTACCTGAAAAAGATGTATGCAGATGGAGTCATGCATGTATCAAAGCTGATCGGGTTTATACTATATTATTAGACGAAAACGATAAAATAATAACTTATTCTGGAATATTAGAATTTTCAATGGAGGCACCAAAGGAATTTAAATCTGGGAAAAATGAAATCACCCAAGAAGTATTCCGTAAAAAGAAAGAAGTTCATAATTATATGATTTCAGTAGGAAAGCCAATGAATGGTATAATTGTAATAATAAAGCCGAGTAAAAAATCAAACTACGGCAATTTAGTAAATATACTCGATCTAATGAAAGTTACCAAAATTGAAACCTATTCAATAGTTGATGAATTTAGCACAGAAGAGTCAAAATTATTAGCTTCAAATTAATAACTAAGCCTTATGAAAAACCTACCTCAAAAAGTCAGAAGCAGAAAGTTGAATTCTAGAGTTGATTTAACCGCTATGGTTAGCGTTTCATTTTTATTGATTATATTTTTTATGGTGGTTGGAGAATTGTCGAAACCTAAAATTATGGAACTATATTCTGGTCGTAGCGGCTGCGGTCCTGAACCAGATTGTAATAAGCCCGATGACAATCTAGTAGTGACTTTATTGCTTGACAAGAATAACAAAATAATAACTTATCATGGCTTATTAGCGTTTCCTAATACAAGCACCTAAAGAAACTAACTACGGCAAACATGGAATTCGACAAGAACTAATGGAAAAAAATAAAATGAGCTTAGAATATTCAGCAAGACTTGGTAGGCCAGGAAGAGGAATAACGGTCATTATAAAACCAACACAAAACTCAAATTATGGCAATTTAGTAGATATATTAGATGAAATGAGAATTGCTAATATAACTTCTTATGCAATTGTCCCTCAGTTTACACCAGAAGAATCAAAATTATTAGCTTCAAATTAACATCACAAAATATTTTTTTTTCAAAAGATTTTCGATTCCTCTCGAAGTGGCAATAGTGAAATAACTCTAATCTAAATCATTACAAACAAAAAAGTCCCGCATTTCTGTGGGACTTTCTATTTAATTCTTAATAAATTTCATACTCGCGCTTCCTTTATCTGATTTTACTTTTATAAAATAATTACCTGCTCTAAGCCTAGAAATATCAATACTAGAAGTTATTTTTGCATTTGGAATCGCAAGTACTATTTGTCCTAAAACATCATAAATTTCAAATGACTGTATATCTATATTTTCAGTTTTTGAAATATTTAAAATCTGACTACTTGGATTTGGATATAAAGCAAAATAATTAGAAAAATCAAAATCCTGAGTTGTCAAAGTACTTTTAAAAGTCGAAGTTGCTTTATTAGTTAAAATCGGGAAATTATAGTCAAAATAAATATTTGCGTCGTTAGTAAACGAATCGTCCACTTTTAAGGTGGGTTTCGTCTTTATTTTAAAAGCAATATAACCATCATTAGTAGCGTCATCAAAAGGCAGATTAATTCCTTCAAAAATAAACTCCACTTTGTTCCCTTCTGAAATTTTAGTAACAAATGAATGACTTGAACTCGTTGGAACTAAAGTAGAAATATCAAATTTAGATAAATCGATCATATCTTTCACTACGATATTTTGTGCTTTATATGTTCCTGTATTTTCAAAACGAATCATATAATGCACATACTCGCCTATTAAACTTGGCGTGATTACCTCACCTTCTAAGCAAATCTTGTCATTTGGATCATAAGAACCTACTACTGTTTGATTTAAAGTAAAGGTATTATCATTAGGTGTTTCATCATTACTTTGTGATAAAATTTCGGCTGTAAAATTTAAAACGTCTCCGCTATTTAATGCTGGTGTATCTGTCGGCTTATTAAGTCTAAATGTAACGTCAATTTCTCTACTTTCAAATGGAAGTAAGTTAGAAAAGTTCCATGAAATATCATTGCCAACGTGAGTCGAAAAAATAATATTTGTGGAAATATAATCCAGAACAGCATCATTAAACTTAAATTTAACCGTACCCGATTGGGTAAAATTCCCTTTGTTTTTAAAAACAATTTTAAATTTACTATCAAAACCAGGAACTGAAGTTGTAACCGGTAAAATAGAAATTTCTAAATCAGTATGAGAGCCTTTTGAAATCACACAAAAGCTTTGTTTAAAAGGACTTACTTGACTAGGAAAATCTATCACTACACTTTCGGGCGAAACTGTATAATAATCGGGATTTTCTAAAATAGGAGTCAACGTATAATTTCCCTCTGGAACAGGAATTGAGCTAGTACCTAAATTGTTGTAAAAATAATTATCAGAACCTATTTCACCTGAAACTTTTAACTTGAGATTTGGAAATACAATATCTAGTTCATCACATCCATTATTATTGGTGTCAAATCTATTTTTAGTATCAATTATATATATTTTCCCTCCAGGAACAAATGAACAATAGCTATTAACAGTACAATTTTTATATCCATATTTTTGAATCTGGTCTTGTACTAAATAGATTTCATTATCATCTTGACAGATATAGTTTAAATTTGGGTTGTTTGAAAAGTCAAGATTAGTGTCATTATCAGGATATTTTCCTCCATTTTTAATATTAATAGTTTCTAGTAGGGGATTATATGGACAGTAGAGACTTGAAATACGTTTTAAGCTACTTAAATCTAATGTAGAAAACTTGTTTTGAGCGCAAAATAATACAAAATCATTATATTCACTATTCATACTTTTGAAATCTAAACTTGTAATTTCATTTTTACTACATTCAAGACGTGTGAGCTTAACTAAATTTGTTAAATCTAATGATGTAAGTTTATTTTGAGTACAATCGATGACCCCAAGATTCGTTAAATTGTTAACAAACAATGTTGAGAGTAAATTATCGCCACAATAAAAGTAAGATAGGTTTGTCAAAGATGTTACGTCTAATGAAATTAACTTATTTACACTGCAATTAAAAGTCTGAAGATTTTTTAGCTCCTTAATATTAATAGAAACTAATTCATTTTTTGAGCAGTATAAATATTTAATTTTACTTAACATGCTAACATCTAATGTTGTCATACCATTTTCTTCACAATACAATGTTTCGATATTGGATGTGTTTCCAAAATTAAAAGAACGTATTTTATTCTGATTGCACGAAACCTCTTTAAGATAAGCCAATCCTTCTACATTTAATGAAGTGAGTAGATTACTCGAGCAGTTTAAATTTTCTAACTTCTCACAACTACTTACATCCAAAGTTGATAAATTATTACCATAAATTGTTAGTTCCTTCAATGCGTCGCAACTATTTAAACCAATATTACTTATGCCGTTTAATGGACATCTCAATCTAATAAGTTTTTTTAAACCACTAACATCTAAAGAGCTAATACTAGAATCGTATAAAGACACTTCTTCGAGATCAAGCAATTCTCTCAAATCAACTGTAGATGCCCAAATCTTTCTAAAAGATAGGACATGTAATGATGTAAATTTATTTATTCCTGTAAAATCAAGGATATTCGACAAACTAGTATTGGAAAAATCAAACCGTAACATAGAGACCTTCAACGCCTCTTCAACTTCTATTTCACCATTATTATTCGTGTCAATTTTAATATTTTGGCCACTTGAATTCATTGCAATGCTTTGATATTCATTTGCGCTAAGCAGCATCTTCTTAATTGCAGCATCAGGAATATTAATAACTTGCGAATTCAAAAAGTTCGAAAGACTAACTAGAAGAATCAAAAAGTAATGTTTTTTCATAAAAAGTCAATTTTAAAACAAAAATAGTTTTTTAACAGAATAACACAACTTTTTTTGTTAAAATATTCTAAAAACAAAAAGTATGAAACAAAAAAAGTCCCACATTACTGTGGGACTTTCTATTTATAAAAAAGCTAAGAATTATTTTTTCTCAGTTTTTTCCATTTTAGCTTTTAAAGCAGCTAATACATCATTGTTGTCACCTAAAGTCGCAGCTGGTGCGTTTGTAGATGCAGATGTAGTAGTTTCAGCAGCAGCTTTCACGTTTTTCTCTTCTTCTTCTCTGAAGATAGCAGTGTGAGAAGCAACTACTCTTTTGAATTCTTTGTTGAACTCAATTACTTTGAAATCAGCTGTATCACCTTTTTTCAATTTCTTTCCGTCTTCTTTTTCAAGGTGACGAGTAGGAATGAAAGCAACGATATCATCTCCGAATTCTACAGTAGCTCCTTTGTCAACGATTTCAGAAATCTCACCGTTGTGGATAGTTCCTACAGCGAAAGAATCTTCGTACTGATCCCAAGGATTAGCAGTAGTTTGTTTGTGACCTAAAGATAATTTACGTCCTTCAACATCTAATTCTAATACTACAACATCAAGTTTTTCACCAACGTTTACAAACTCAGATGGGTGTTTAATTTTCTTAGTCCAAGATAAGTCAGAGATGTAAATTAATCCATCAATTCCTTCTTCTAATTCTACGAAAATACCAAAGTTTGTGAAGTTTCTAACGATACCTGTATGTTTAGAACCTACTGGGTATTTAGAAGTAATGTCAGTCCATGGATCTTGAGTCAATTGTTTGATACCTAATGACATCTTACGATCTTCTCTGTCAAGAGTTAAGATAACTGCTTCAACAACATCTCCAACTTTCACGAAGTCCTGAGCAGAACGTAAGTGAGTTGACCATGACATTTCAGAAACGTGGATTAAACCTTCAACACCTTCAGCAACTTCGATAAATGCACCGTAATCAGCGATTACAACTACTTTACCTTTAACTTTATCACCAACAGTTAAGTTAGCATCTAAAGCATCCCATGGGTGAGCGTTTAATTGTTTCAATCCTAATTGAATTCTTGTTTTCTCATCATCGAAATCAAGGATTACAACGTTTAATTTTTGGTCTAATTCAAGAACTTCACTTGGGTGGTTGATTCTGCTCCAAGAAAGGTCAGTAATGTGAATTAATCCGTCAACACCACCTAAGTCAATGAACACACCATAAGAAGTAATGTTTTTAACAACACCTTCTAATACTTGTCCTTTTTGTAATTGACCGATGATCTCTTTTTTCTGTACTTCAATATCAGCCTCGATAAGAGCTTTATGAGATACAACTACGTTTTTGAATTCGTGGTTGATTTTTACCACTTTGAATTCCATCATTTTGTTTACATATACATCGTAGTCTCTAATTGGCTTAACGTCAATTTGAGATCCAGGTAAGAACGCTTCGATACCGAATACGTCAACAATCATACCTCCTTTAGTTCTACATTTAACAAAACCGTTAACGATTTCTCCAGTTTCATTAGCTGCAATAACTCTATCCCAAGATTTGATAGTACGTGCTTTTCTGTGAGATAATACTAATTGACCTGTTTTATCCTCACGGATGTCGATTAATACTTCTACTTTGTCACCTACTTTTAAATTTGGGTTGTAACGAAATTCGTTTAAAGAAATAACACCTTCAGATTTAGCATTGATATCAACGATAACGTCTCTATCTGTAATTCTAACTACAACTCCTTCAACTACTTCTTCTTGATCTGTAGCGATGAAAGTTTTTGATACTAGTTCTTCAAACTCTTGTAAGTTTTTTTCATCTACTGCATCGATTCCTTCTTGGAAGTTGTGCCAGTTAAAATTTGCTAAAAACTCTTCTTGTGATTTTGTTTGTTCAGACATGCTGATAAAAAAATTTGTATTCTGTTTTTCTCGAGTTTCTCTATGCGATAGAAAATACAGAAGTTGTTTTACATAAATGGTTGATTCCTAATGGAAACTCTTCTCTGCCAAAAGGACTGCAAAATTAATACATTTTTCTGAATTAACAAAACAAAACCGATATGATTATCAGTTGATTATTAAGAAGCAGAAGATTTGAGGTTCCAAAAGACGTTTAGTCCCGCTATCCGTTGCAATCTTTTGTGCCTCCCGATAGCTATCGGGACCGTCACAAAAGGATTTCCACTTCTATCGGGGCTAGGTTAGAATTTTTTGTTTTCATAAGAACCTTAAAAAGCGAAACCCGACAAGTTTTAAAAACCTGTCTGGTTTACTATGTGTAACTATCTTTGATAAAGATTTATACGATTTCAATTTTCTTCTCAACAAATGAAATTATTTTCTGAAAATTTTCTTTCCCAACTTCGATTTCATCTAAAATATAAGGCATGTAATCTTTCGTAATTAATATTAAACTCTCATCTTTTATTACAAAAGTCACAAACTCATTCCAATTAATAATTTTTGATTTTTCTTGAATTGTAATTATCAACGAATCATCACTAAGCTCAAAACTAGAGTTCATAGAATCATTTAAAATTTCAATTTCTTTTATTTTAGCATCTCCTAGTTTTTTATATTCATTTTTTATCTTAAAAAAATAATACACAAATGGCAAAAGATTAGATAAGCCAAAAAAGAGAAAAAAATAACCAGCTCCAAAAACATTTGGTCTATTAAAAATCAGAAGAACACCAATAATCATTAAAACAACGCCAAGATATTGAGTGTTTTTATAATAGTCTTTCTTTCTTTTCCAAGCAAGATCAAACAATAAATCCATTTGTTTATTGTAGACATCTTTATCAAACGCTATTTCAAATTTCATAAATTTATTTCCAGAAGTTATAAAAAACAAACCCAACAAATTATTGTTGGGTTTGGCATATCTTTTTAATGACTCAAATTCTCAATCTCCTTAGGATCATGTTTATGTTTAAACAAAACAGCAAAAGCAATTGCAATCACCAAAGCATAAAGCGCAAACGAAAGCCATATAGTATGCCAGTCTTTCATTAAAATCGGATTTGTAAAAATTCCATCTGCAGAAATTGAATTTCCTTGGCTTTTTACAAATTCTACCATCTTTTCATTTGAAGCATCCGTTTGTAAAAATCCAGCTAATTCTGTTGTATTAGCAAACGATTTTGTAAAAAAACGATCAATTGCCCAGCCAGAAGTCAAACTTCCTAAAACCGCTCCTACTCCATTGGTCATCATCATAAATAAACCTTGCGCAGAAGAACGAATTTTAGAATCTGTATTGCTTTCTACAAATAAAGAACCTGAAATATTAAAGAAATCAAATGCCATTCCGTAAACGATACACGAAAGGATAATCATCCATAAGCCATTTACAGGATCTCCAAAAGCAAACAATCCAAAACGTAAAACCCAAGCCAGCATACTAATCAACATAACCTGTTTGATACCGAAACGTCTCAAGAAAAACGGAATAGCCAAAATAAATAACGTCTCAGAAACTTGAGAAATCGACATGATAATAGTCGAATATTTAATTACAAATGAATCTGCGTATTTTGGAAAATGTTTGAACTCATCCAAAAATACATCTCCATAAGCATTTGTCAATTGAAGTGCTCCTCCTAAAAACATAGAAAAAACAAAAAACAAAGCCATTTTGTAGTTTGCAAACAGCTTGAAAGATTCTAAACCAAAAGTTTCAATCCAAGTCGCATTTTCTTTAATCAAACGCTGCGGCTCACATTTTGGCAATGTAAAAGCATAAATTCCCAAAATTAAGGCTCCAACTCCTGCAATATAAAATTGATATTCCGTGGCCTTACTTCCGCTTAGGTTAGTAATCCACATCGCTACAATAAAACCGATTGTTCCCCAAACACGTATTGGCGGAAAATCTTTTACAATATTCTTGTTATTCAATTTAAGCGAAGTGTAAGAAATAGAGTTACTTAAAGCAATTGTTGGCATATAACAGCACATTGCCAAAAGCATTACAATAATAAAAGTGTCTGGTGTTGTAACTTGTGCAATTCCAAATAAAACAGCTGCGTACAAAATATGAAGAATTCCATACAGTTTTTCAGCGTTTACCCATCTGTCGGCAATAATTCCGGTTAATGTAGGCATAAATAAAGAAGCAATTCCCATGGTTCCAAATACTAAACCAAATTGTGTTCCTTCCCAATTTTTGGTTCCAAACCAATAATTTCCAATTGTTATAAGCCAGGCTCCCCAAACAAAAAATTGAAGAAAGCTCATAAAGATTAACCTGTTTTTAATTCCCATATAGTGAAATTGTCTTTAAAGTAAAAAATGAAGCGGTAAAACTACCATTAAAAATAATATCTACAAAAAATTATATTGTTTTAACAACATCATTCACTAATTCTAAAACAGCTGCAAATTGTTCCTCTTTATTTAAGTAAGAATTATCAATTTCTATTGCATCATCAGCAATTACCAAAGGAGAATCGGCACGGTGTGTGTCCATATAATCTCTATCTACTACATTTTTTAAGACTTCTTCATAGGAAACATTATCACCCTTAGCCTGTAATTCATCAAAACGTCTTTGAGCACGAGTTTCTGCACTTGCAGTCATGAAGATTTTAAGTTCTGCGTTAGGAAAAACTACGGTACCAATATCACGGCCGTCCATTACAATGGCTTTGTTTTTTCCCATTTCCTGCTGTTGTTCTACTAATTTGGCACGAACTTCAGAAACTGCCGCCACAGTACTAACAAAATTAGAAACTTCAATAGTTCTAATTTGTTTCTCCACATTTTCACCATTTAAATACATTTCTGCAAAACCTAAATCAGCATTAAATCTAAATTCAAGTTTAATATCTGCTAATGCCTCAATTAAGGCTTCTTTCTTAAAAAATTCTGCTCCAATCAAATTATGCTGCATAGCAAAATACGCAACGGCACGATACATCGCTCCTGTATCTACGTAAACATATTCTAGCTCTTTTGCCAATTGTTTTGCAAGAGTACTTTTTCCCGTAGATGAAAATCCGTCGATAGCAATGGTAATTTTTTTCAATTTTTTATTTTTAAATTTTTATTCTTTTAAAGCTTTTTTGTTCTAATAATAAATACTCATTAAAATATCCGATTTGGAACCATCAATTAACCGAGCTATTCTTTCAAAGTATTTCTTATTAACCATAGGACAGCCATGGCTATTGCAAATGTAGCCATCTTTCTCTTCATATGGAACATCATAATAGTAATGAAAAACAATATCTCGTTTAAAAGCATTATTATTTGTTTCATCTAACCCGTACAACCTATATGCCTTTCCGAACTTTCCGTAATAATGGTTTCCGATAGAATATCTTCCCAATGAAGTGCTTAATGAATTTGGAATGTTGCTAAAGCGAAGTTTTCCTTCTTTCCCGGTTTCAGAACCAGAACCATGTGCAACCAAACCTTTGCCTATAATTTTATCTGCTTTTAAATCATAAACAAAAAAGCGATTCTTACCCGAAGGAATCTTCATATCTATAAAAAAAGCAATTTTATCATTGTATTTCGTATTCGCATGAATTAGCTTCTTTATATCGGCAACATGAGTTTCAACTCTTTTGTAGTCAGAAGCTGGTAAATCAACTTTATTTTTATCCGAAACTATAAAATACCCTACTAAAATCACAAGAGCAAAAAGACATATGATAATTACTTTTTTCATTAAATGATTATTAGAGATTTTTCTTCCTCTTACTTAAAAGAAAGTTTTGATTCTATAAAAAAAACTTACCGCCATAAATAAGACCAAATAGAATTGTTTTTTGTAATTATTGGAAATTTAATGTTAAACCAAAAAGGCTTGTATTAGCAGCTAATGTATATCTTGAATATGAATAATTAAACTTTAATTTATTCATTCTTAAACCAAAACCTAATGAGACACCCGAAAAATTGCGCTGTTCTTCTACTCGCAACTCTTCTCCTCTTCTAAAATTATATCCTATACGAAAATTGAATGCTTTCTTAGGAAAAAGCTCCACACCAAAAGCAACGTGCCTCAAAGCATTATTTACAAAAGAAACCTTTTCTGGATTTGTACTTCCGTCAATATTAGTTTCTCCGCGATTAGGGTTCGAAAAAGAGATATTCCATTGTTGAAGATTTTCCAACGAAAGATGCCAGCGAATAGGAACATGTTCTAATTCTTGTGAAATACCAGCTACGATTTCAAATGGAAGATTTTCTTTAATTCCCGAATACGTCGTAAACTGCGTTCCCATATTCCTAAATACAAGAGCAAAATTTATATCATTCATTTCATTCACGTACAAAAAGCCCAAGTCAAGAGCACCTCCAATCGAATTATAACTTTCAAGAGACGATGTTATCAATTTAGCGCTTGCCCCAATATAGAAGTCTGTATATGGAACATTATAAGCATATCCAAATGATAATGCACCTTCGCTTCCTGTAAAATTAGAAGTAGCCTGACCGTTTTCGTCATAACCTTCAAATGTACCGTAATTCACGTAAGTAACGCCGGCATAAAAAGTCTGAAGATGCCTATCATAAGTATAAGCATACGATGCTGTACCATAAGAGGCCTCACCATAATAACTTCCATAATTTAATGCCAAATGATTATCCATGTCTGCATTTATAAGTGCGGGATTCGACATGGCCTGATTAACGTCTTCGTCATATATTGTAATAACATCTCCTCCTAATGCGGCCTGTCTTGGTGAAGTGGTGAGATTTAAAAATTGATAGGTGTAACGCCCTCCAACTTGTCCGAAAGAGTACGAACAAATTAAGATTACAAAAAATAAAACAACTTTTCTAAGCATTTGTTTTTTTGGCGCACCTATTTGGGAATAACGCAACTGCAAATATAAAATTATATACCTCTTAAAATAAAACTATGCACTAAATAAATTCCAATAAAAAATTCCAAACTCCAATAGGAAAATTGGAATTTGGAATTTAAGTATTTTAGAATTTTAAATGACGTTTATTTCAAATCTTTAGCATTTTTAACTTTTTGATCAGTCAAAGCGATTGCTAGAACTTCGCTCATTTCTTTTACATAATGAAAAGAAAGACCTTCTAAGTATTCAGCTTTAATTTCATCAATATCACTTTTATTTTCGTGGCAAAGAATAATTTCTTTAATTCCAGCTCTTTTGGCAGCTAAGATTTTCTCTTTGATTCCGCCAACTGGAAGTACTTTTCCTCTTAACGTGATTTCTCCTGTCATCGCCAGACTTTTCTTCACTTTTCTCTGAGTTAAAAGAGAAACCAATGAAGTAAGCATTGCAATACCAGCACTTGGCCCGTCTTTTGGAGTTGCTCCTTCCGGAACGTGTAAGTGAATGTTATATTTTTGAAATAATTCTGTACTAATGCCCAATTTCTTAGCGTTTGCTTTTATGTACTCTAAAGCAATTGTAGCAGATTCTTTCATTACAGTTCCAAGATTTCCTGTAATAGTCAATGAACCTTTTCCTTCAGAAATTAAAGATTCAATAAACAGAATATCTCCTCCAACACTTGTCCAAGCTAAACCTGTTACCACACCAGCAACATCATTATTTTCGTATTTATCACGCTCTAATCTTGGTACTCCCAAAATTGCTACAACATCTTCATCTGTAACTTTTTTGTTATACTCTTCTTCCATTGCAACAGATTTCGCTGCATTTCTGATCACTTGAGCAATTTTAGTTTCTAAGTTACGAACACCAGATTCTCTTGTATAACCTTCAATGATTTTTTCTAATTGTTTTTTGCCAATAGTCAAATCTTTTGCCGTTAAACCGTGAGCCTCCAATTGTTTTGGAAACAAATGTCTTTTAGCAATTTCAACTTTTTCTTCAATTGTATAACCTGACATTTTAATCACTTCCATTCTGTCACGTAAAGCAGGCTGAATCGCTGACATATTATTTGAAGTCGCAATAAACATTACTTTAGATAAATCATACCCCATTTCAAGGAAGTTATCGTAGAAAGCATTGTTTTGCTCTGGATCTAAAACCTCTAATAAAGCAGAAGATGGATCACCACTATTTCCGTTTGAAAGTTTATCAATCTCATCTAGAATAAACACAGGATTTGATGTTCCTGCCTTTTTCAAGCTCTGGATGACACGCCCTGGCATCGCTCCGATATACGTTTTTCTATGACCGCGAATTTCCGCTTCATCACGTAAGCCTCCTAAAGAAATACGAACATATTCACGGCCTAATGCTTCTGCCACAGAACGCCCAATAGAAGTCTTACCAACTCCCGGAGGCCCTGTTAAACATATAATTGGTGATTTCATGTCATTTCGCAATTTCAAAACTGCCAAATGCTCAATCATTCTTTTCTTAACTTCATCAAGTCCGAAATGATCTTTATCTAAAATTTTCTGAGCATGTTTTAAATCGAATTTATCTTTAGAATATTCGCCCCAAGGCAATTCTAAAAACAACTCTAAGTAATTTCTTTGAATTCCAAAATCAGGAGATTGCGGATTCATACGACGCATTTTAGACAATTCCTTTTCAAAATGTTTCTGAGTTTTCTCATCCCATTTTTTAGTTTTCGCCTTCTGCCCCATTTCGTCCATTTCCTCTTCCTGAGAAACACCACCCAATTCTTCTTGAATGGTTTTCATTTGCTGGTGAAGGAAATATTCTCTTTGCTGCTGATCTAAGTCGAAACGAACTTTTGACTGAATGTCATTCTTCAATTCTAATTTTTGAAGTTCAACATTCATATAACGTAAAGTCTCTAAAGCACGTTCTTTTAATCCATTTATCGATAAAAGTCCTTGCTTTTCTTTTACAGATAAATTCATGTTTGAAGACACAAAATTGATTAAAAACGACTGGCTTTCAATGTTTTTAATCGCAAAAGTAGCTTCAGAAGGAATATTTGGACTTTCTTTGATAATTTGAATCGCTAATTCTTTTACAGAGTCTAAAATAGCTGTAAACTCAGTGTCATTTTCATCTGGACGATCTTCAGCAACTTCTTTAATTGTTGCTGTCATATATGGCTCTTCAGCAACAACTTCGTCAATTTCAAAGCGTTTTTTACCTTGAAGAATAACCGTAACGTTTCCGTCAGGCATTTTAAGCACACGTAAAATACGCGCTACAGTTCCTACTTTATGAATATCATCTTTTGACGGATCTTCGTCTTCTTCATTAATTTGAGATACAACACCAATAATTTTTCCGCCTGCGTTAGCATCATTAATTAGTTTAATAGACTTATCTCTTCCAGCAGAAATTGGAATGACAACTCCTGGAAATAATACAGTATTACGTAAAGGTAGAATTGGAAGCGAAACAGGAAGTTCTTCATTGTTCATTTCCTCCTCGTCTTCTGGCGTCAACAATGGAATTAATTCTGCCTCTGAGTCAAATTCTTGAAGTGACAGATTGTCAATAGTAAGTATTTTATGGTTTGACATAATAAAATATAAGTCGTTTTGTCATTAAAATTGTTATGCTATCTGTAAAAGGAGTATTGCTTATTGAAGTTTTTACTGAAAACGAGTTTCGTCTTTCAATTACAAGATAGGGCATAAAAATAGACAATCATTATGCCAAAAGCAAAAGAAGTCAGTTCTAAAAAATTATATTTTCACTTTCTACCAGATAAGATAAAAAAAAATAAAATTAATTTTATAAAAGTGTAACAAACAAAAAAAAGTGCCGTCCTTATAAAAAACCAAAAGCCACTACTTGAGTACAAACAACCAAAATATCGAAGAACTAATTGCGCTTTGCAAAAACAACAATCAAAAAGCGCAATTTGAAATATACAATCTTTATTGTAAAGCGATGTATAATGTGGCTTTTCGTATTGTAAAAGACGAACATTTTGCACAAGACGTCATGCAGGAAGGTTTCTTAAAAGCTTTTACAAAAATCAATGACTATAAACAAGAAGTGGCTTTTGGAGCATGGTTAAAAAGAATAATCATCAATTATAGCATCGATTTTTACAAGAAAAATAACTCTTTTCACGTAGAAGATTTAAGTAAACAGCTTTATAAAATCGAAGAGAACGACGGAATTATTTCTGAAAACATTGACTTAAACTCTCTAAAAGTAAAACAGGTTTTGGATACTATTCTGCAGCTGAAAGATAATTACAGAATGGTGCTGACACTTTTTTATATAGAAGGTTATGATCAAGAAGAGATCTGCGAAATTTTAAACATCACATACGCAAATTGCAGAACGACTTTGAGCAGAGCCAAAGATAGTTTGAGAAAAAAATTGGAAGAGATATAAAATGAATTGGAATTATGAAAAATGAAAAAGACAACTTAGAAGAATTATTTAACAGATTTGAAAACCAATGGGATATTCAGGAGTTAAATCCGGATCATCAGATGGATTTTCTTCAAAAACTAAACAAAAAAGAGCCTAAGAAACGATATTGGTTCGTAACTGCTATTGCCGCTTCGATTGTATTGATGCTTGGAGTCTCTCTTTTTTATAAAAATGAAAAACCAAAAGAATTCAAATTTGCCTCTAAAGAAACTAAACGTACCGATTCTATTTTTAATATTCTAATTGATAATGAACTGGTTAAACTGAAAGAGAAAAATTCGCCAGAAAATCAGCAGATTATTGATGATGCAATGAAACAGATGAAAACTTTCGATGCTGATTATCAAAAAATCATCAATGAATTGCAAAAAAATGGAGAAAACAAACAGATTATTTATGCGATGATCAGCAATCTCCAAACGCGTATTTCTTTTTTACAAACCGTTTTGAAAAGAATTGAAGACAATGAAAAACTAAAAAACACCTCTAATGAAAAAACACTATAATTTACTAATCTTACTTCTTTTGATTCCTTTCTTAGGATTTTCAAATGATGACACTTATATAACGAAACAAAAAAACATTAAAAAAACCTATATCGTAAATTCGAACGCTGGAATCGATATTGACAACAAATACGGAAGCATCACTGTAACAACTTGGGATGAAGATAAAATTGATCTTGACATTACGATTAAAGTGAATGGACCAAATGAAAATTGGGTAAATGAACGCTTGAACAACATTGATGTAAATATCACTGCTCTTAAAAGTTTGGTAACAGCTGTAACATCGCTAGGAAGTTCTAATGTTAAGAGTAAAGGAAGCAATAATAGTTTTGAGATCAACTATGTGATTAAAATTCCAAAAAACGGAACAATTAAACTAGCCAATAAATACGGAAATATTTCTATTCCAAGTGCAGAATCTTCTACAGATATTGAATGCAAATACGGAAAAGTTACTTTGGGAAAATTAAACGGAACTAATAATCAAATATCAATTCAATATTGCCAAAATTCAAGTATTGATTACATAAAAGCAGGAAATATCGACGCTAGATATTCTGGATTGAAAATTAATGATTCTGGAAATCTTAATATCAATGCGAACTATACAGATGTTAATCTAAATGACGGTCAAAATATTAAAGCTGACTGTAATTATGGCACGTTTAAATTTCAAAAAATCAATTCTTTAAGTGGTTCTGGAAATTACATGACTTTTATTATTGGAGAAGTATCAAGCAACTTTAGTTATGACACCAATTACAGTAAAATCAGTATCGGAACTGTGACTGAAAAAGCTGGAAATATTAGCATAAACTCAGGATATACAGACATTACAATCGGTTATGTTCCAAACTACGCTTTTGATTTTGATATTTCAGCAAAATATTCAAATATCAAACATGACAATTCTTTAGAAGTTTCTGTTTCTGAAGTCAAAAGTAACAGCAAAAGAATCGCAGGATTTTACAAGAAAAAAGGCCAGAATAAAATCAATATCAATTCGAACTATGGAAATATTTCACTAACAAAAAATTAATCATCTAAAAATCAAAACAATGAAAAAGTCAATTTTACTTACAGTATTAAGCTTGTTTTTAATTACCGTAAATTCTAATGCGCAAACAAAAATAAGCGGAAATGGTAATATCACTACCGAAACAAGAACAACTGGAGACTATGACGGTATAAGAATCTCTGGATTCTTTGATGTAGATTTAGTAGCCGGAAAAGAAGGAAAAATCACCCTTAAAGGAGAAGAAAATTTATTATCTAAAATCAAAGTTGAAGTTGAAGGAAACGAATTGAAAGTTTATGTAGAGAAAGGAATACAACTACGCACCAGCATGGGCAAAAAGATAGAAGTGACAGTTCCATTCGAAAAAATATCGGCAGTTACTTTATCTGGATCTGGCGATGTAAAAAGTAAAAACAAAATCAACAGCGATAGTTTTTCAGCAAAACTTTCAGGATCAGGAAATTTTGACTTAGATGTTGATTCTAGAAATTTTGATTTAGCCCTAAGCGGTTCTGGCGATATTGTTTTAAAAGGAAAAGCAGATTCTTTTACAAGCAAAATATCTGGATCAGGAAATGTTAATGCATCTAATTTAAAATCGCAAGCTGTAGATGTAACTGTTTCTGGTTCTGGAAATAGCGTAGTAACCTGCGAAACAAGTATTACTGGAAGAGTTTCTGGTTCTGGAAATATTAAATATTTAGGAAATCCAGAGAAAAGAGATGTAAAAGTTTCTGGTTCTGGAAAAATCTACAAAGGTTAATTAGTTAAATAAAATATCGCAAATTACATAACTATCATCAATCAATAATTAATTGCAATTTGTGATATTATTATTAAAGACGTTTCAATTAATTTGAAACGTCTTTTTTATGCACTCTTCTCAATAAAAATATTGATGTAATAAAGAATATTGCCAAGATTACAATCGCCGCACGCGGACTTCCCGTAATCTGATCGATAATTCCGTAAACACACATTCCAATTACAATTCCGATTTTTTCTGCTACATCATAAAAACTAAAAAATGATGCCGTATCTTCTGTTTCTGGCAATAACTTAGAATAGGTTGAACGAGATAATGCTTGAATTCCTCCCATTACAAATCCAGCCACTGTAGCCATTACATAAAAATGCGTTGGTAATGTTATAAAGTAAGCTAAAGCACAGAAAACTGCCCAAATCGCGTTGATAAAAATCAAAGTTGGAACGTTGCCAAACTTTTCAGAAGCTCTAGAAGTTAAAACCGCACCCACAACAGCTACTAATTGAATTATTAAAATACAAATAATCAAGCCAATTGTGCTTTGCTCTTTGGTTTCCCATTGAATTTCTTGAGCTCCAAAATAAGTTGCTACAAGCATTACAGTCTGAACAGCCATACTAGAAACAAAAAATCCGCCCAAATAACGTCTTAAAGGAATATTATCTTGTAATAGTCCCCAAACCTTTTTTAATTCTTTAAAGCCATTAAAAATTACAGATTTTGTTAGCTTCTGCCCTGTTTCTTTACTTCCTTTTGGCAAATAATAATAAGTGTATTGACTGAATAAAATCCACCAAACTCCAACCATTACAAAAGAATAGCGCATTGCTTTCATTGCAGCTTCCCCTTCAGTTCCTGATATTCCGAAGATTTTTGGTTTCATTATCATTGCTAAATTTATGATTAACAAAATAACACTTCCTATATAACCTAAAGAATATCCTTTTGCACTAATTCTGTCTTGCTGCTCCTCAAAAGCAATATCTGGCAGATAAGAATTATAAAAAACCAAACTCCCCCAGTACCCTAATAATCCAAGGAAATAGAATGCTAATCCGACATAAATATTTTCAAGATCAAACCAATATAATCCCATACATGATAAAGCTCCCATGTAACAGAAAAACTTCATAAACGATTTTTTATTCCCCACATAATCGGCAATTCCAGACAATAAAGGAGAAATAAAAGAAACTACTAAAAACGCCGCAGCGGTAATAAAACTAATTAAGGCAGAGTTTTTAAGATGCATTCCAAAAACATCGATATAATGATCACGATCGCTGAATAACGCTTCATAAAAAATTGGAAATACTGCCGAAGCGATTGTAAGTGTGTAAACTGAATTGGCCCAGTCATAAAATGCCCAAGCATTTAAAAGCTTCTTATCTCCTTTTTGTAGGTTTTTCATAGAAATGGTTTTGTTAATAGGCTACGAATTTATCCATTTTTTACGATAAACAAATAGAATTTATTCAAATCGTACATTATTAAATCATGAAGTGTACTAAAACAAAAAAAGCTACTCCAAAGAATAGCTTTTAAATATATTTTTCATGTATTACTTTATCGTTCCAACTTTAAGCGCAATAGCTTTTGCTTCTGGAATTAAGGCTTTAATATTAGCAATCCTTGTAGCATCAGAAGGGTGTGTACTCATAAATTCTGGTGTAGAAGTCCCTCCAGATTTAGCCGCCATTCTGCTCCAGAAAGCAACAGCATCATCTGGATTGTAACCTGCAATTGCCATCAAAGTCAAACCGATTTTGTCGGCTTCACTTTCATTGCTTCTGCTAAATGGGAGCATAACTCCAACCTCAGAACCAATTCCGTAAGCTTGTGCAAATATCTGCTGTGTTGCTTCAGATTTTCCGCTTGTTGCTGCTCCTAGTGCTGCTCCACCAATTTGTTGCAATTGTGCGGCAGACATTCTTTGCGCACCGTGATTTGCTAAAGCATGAGAAACTTCGTGCCCCATTACCGTTGCCAAACCAGATTCATTTTGCGTAATGGGCAAAATTCCAGAATACACTACAATTTTACCTCCTGGAAGACACCAAGCATTTACTTCCTTATTATCGACCAATTTATATTCCCAGCGATAATCTTTTAAGTATTGCGTCTGACCTAAATAATTTAAATATTTTTCTACAGCAGCTTTAATCTTAAATCCTACAGTTTCTACAAGTTTTGCATCTGCTGTTCCCGTAATAACTTTGTTCTCAGTTAAAAACTGGCTATATTGCTGAAAAGAAGATGGAAATAATTCGCTATTCGAAACAAAATTCAAGTTTTGTTTCCCAGTAATCGGATTTGTTGCACACCCCATCATAAGTGCTCCAAAAACCCCTAAAAACACATACTTTTTCATAATTTGAGCTATTTTAGTAACAAAAATACGATTAAAAAAGATAAAATGTTTTATACATTACGGCAAAAAAATATCAAAATTTAACTAGTCTCCAATAATATGCAACTCATTAAACTCTTTATCAACAATCAAGAAATGATTTAAATCAAAATTAATTTTATCAAATTCAATTTTTTCATTGTCAATTTCAATTTCTGTAACTTTAAATGGAAGTCCAATTAAATTGATTTTATATTTAGAATAAGGAGTTTCATATTTCCCTTCTTTGTGAAGCTGAATAATAAGCTCTTTTTCTTTTCCTATATTTCTAAGTGACAAATAGCTGTAACGCCCTTTTTTATAATCATAACCGTCTTGGGCATCTTCATAAACCGCCGATTGCTCTTTGCCATTTTTATAGTAAACGTCAAGTGTCAGTTCATCAAATTCTAATTCGCCTACATATTGCTGAACCGGATACTTAGGAATAATAGCACCCGCTTTTACAAAAACCGGAATCTCATCAAATTTACTATCAATCCAGATTTCTCTTCCTCCAATAAAAAGCTCATTTGTCCAGTAGTTATACCATTCTCCTCTAGGAATATACATACGTCTACCTACAGCGTTAGGTTCAAGTATTGGGCAGACCAAAATTTGGTTTCCAAAGATAAATTCATCGTTTCGATAATGGGTCTGCGTATCGTCCTGATCAAAATAAACTAGTGGTTTTAACATCGGAACTCCTTCTTCAATATATTGCCAAAACATGGTATATAAATAAGGTAATAATTGATAACGAAGGCTAACAAATTTTCTAGTGATATTAATTACTTCTTCATCAAATGACCACGGTTCCTGATTTCCATGATCTCCAGAAGAATGTGTTCTACAAAACGGATGAAAAACGCCTAACTGAATCCAACGTGCATATAACTCGCCTGAAGGCTGTTCTGCAAATCCTCCGATGTCAGAACCTGTGAATCCCATTCCGGAAATAGACATTCTCTGCACTTGTATGTTTGCAATCCATAAATGTTCCCAAGTAGCCACATTATCTCCTGTCCAAGAAGAAGTATATCGCTGCGCTCCAGAATAAGCCGATCTTGTAATTACAAATGGACGTTTCGGATAAGCAAATCGTTTCACACCATGATACGTTGCCCTTGCCATTTGCGTTCCGTAAATATTATGTGCTTTTCTATGACTGCAAGGATTTCCATCGTAAAAGTGGCGAACGTCCATCGGAAATGTTTTATTTGGAACTTCCATTACTGCAGGTTCATTCATATCATTCCAAACTCCTTTTACGCCAATTTCTGAAACTAATTCTTTAAATAAACCAGCCCACCATTCTCTAACTGCAGGATTTGTATAATCAGGAAAATTACATTCCCCTGGCCAAACTTTTCCTTTCATATAAGGTCCGTCGGCTCTTTTACAGAAATAATCTTTTTCTAAAGCTTCCTTGTAAACCCAGTAATCTTTGTCAATTTTAATTCCTGGATCGATGATTACAACGGTTTTAAAACCATCCTCGGCTAATTCAGCGACCATTTTTTTTGGATCTGGAAAATAGTTTTTATTCCAAGTAAAACATCGAAAACCATCCATATAATCAATATCTAAATAAATGGCATCACACGGAATTTGAAGTTCCCTGAATTTTGAGGTGATTTCTTTTACTTTACTTTCTGGATAATAACTCCATTTGCATTGATGATAGCCTAAAACCCAAAGTGGTGGCAATTCTGGTTTTCCTGTTAAATCGGTATAAGTAGTTACAACATCTTGCATTTGCGGGCCATAAATGAAATAATAGTTCATTTCGCCACCTTCAGCCCAAAAACTGGTAATATTTCTTCTCTCCTGACAAAAATCGAAGAAAGTTCTAAAAGTATTGTCAAAAAATATTCCGTAAGACTGTTTGTTGTGCAAGCCAATGTAAAACGGAACCACTTTATATAAAGGCTCCTGATCTTTTTGGTAAGCATATTGGTCTGTAGCAAAATTTTCTACTCTCTTGCCCTTAAGATTCATTTGAGTGGCTTTATCTCCAAGACCGTAATAACATTCACCATCTTTAGAGTATTTGCTCATTTTTACAATATTTCCGCCATATTCGTAGCTTTCTTCCCAATGAAAACCAAGCTCATCTTCTAGAATTAAAAAATCGTTTAAATCATAAATGGAGAGACGAAGATCTGCTTTTTGGATTTTACATTTTACTTTGCTTGTTCTAATTTGGAAATACGTTTCTTCTTCAGTAAGTTCCAAAAAATTATAACCGTGAAGCTGCGTTTTATCAATAGCGTATGAGAAGTCGTTACTGAAATAGCCTTTTGTAGTAAAACGAAATCGAATTAAACTATCTCGAAGAATAGTAACTTTTAAAATTACTTTGTTATCCGTGTTAAAGAAAATAGAATCTCCTTCATGTTCATAAGAGACAATTTTTGATGGGTATAAATCGCCTTTGTATTCTAATGATGTGTTTGTAATCATATCTCGAATGAATTAATTTAATATTTTCCTCCTATTCAAACATACAAAAAAAGTTCGTAACACCCTATGAATAAAAGGTTTATTAACGAAAACGTTTTTTCTGAATGAGTTTCAAATTACAAAAGAAAAAATCAGCAATTTGACAATTTTGAAACGATATAATGACAAAATCTCACTTCAAGATTTTTTATTCAACCAAAGAATATACAGTAACACTTAAAGGCGGTAAAATTAATGCCGCAGAAAAATCTCTCCCATCATAAGCAATTGTTTCAGTTTTTAATGCTTTAGAATTTCCGACACCGCCTCCACCATAAATTACAGCATCACTATTAAAAATCTCTTGCAATTTTCCTTTTTTAGGAATTCCTATTCTGTAATTCTCTCGAACAACTTGAGTAAAATTACAGACCACAATTAAATTCTCATCAGGATTATTTCCTTTTCGGATGTAAGATAAAATCGCATTTTGATGATCTGAATAATTAATCCATTCAAAACCATCACCTCTAAATTGCTTTTCATACAAGGCAGGTTGAGACTTATACAATTGATTCAAATCTGTAATCAATCTTTTTATTCCAGAATGAAAGTCATATTGCAACAAATGCCAGTCTAAACTTTGTTCAAAATTCCATTCAGAAGTTTGACCAAATTCGGCTCCCATAAACAAAAGTTTTGTTCCTGGATGTGTAAACATATAACCGTACAACAATCTCAAATTTGCAAAACGCTGCCATTCGTCGCCAGGCATTTTATAAATAAGCGAATTTTTTCCATACACCACTTCATCATGCGAAAACGGAAGCATGAAATTCTCAGTAAAGGCATAAGTCATCGAAAAAGTCAATTCATTCTGATGGTATTTCCTATAGACCGTCTCTTTTTGAAAATATTTAAGAGTGTCGTGCATCCATCCCATCATCCATTTCATTCCAAAACCTAAACCACCTACAGAAGTGGGTCTTGAAACCATAGGAAACGAAGTACTTTCTTCTGCAATAGTCTGAACTCCATCAAAATTAGAGTAAATTACTTCATTAAATTCTTTAAGAAAACTAATTGAGTCCAAATTTTCTCTTCCTCCAAAAATATTAGCTTCCCATTCGCCATCTTTTCTAGAATAATCCAAATAAAGCATAGACGCTACAGCATCGACTCGAAGTCCGTCTATATGATAATTTTGAAGCCAAAAAACAGCGTTACTAATTAGAAAAGCACGAACCTCATTTCTTCCATAATTAAAAACCAAGCTCTTCCAATCTGGGTGATATCCTTTTCTGCGATCAGGATGTTCATACAAATGAGAACCATCAAAAAAACCTAAACCGTGCGCGTCATCTGGAAAATGAGACGGAACCCAATCTAAAATTACTCCAATTCCTTCCTGATGCAATCGATCCACCAAAACCATAAAATCCTGTGGTTTGCCAAAGCGTGAAGTCGGTGCAAAATAACCCGTTAATTGATATCCCCAAGAAGGATCGTACGGATATTCCATAACAGGCATGAACTCAACATGTGTAAAACCAGTTTCTTTTACATATTTGACTAAATCATCTGCAAGTTCCAAATAAGTCAAAAACCGATTATGTTCTGCTCTTTTCCAAGATCCTAAATGCACTTCATAAACTGAATATGGTTTATCTAATGCATTATATTCCTGACGCTTCTGCATCCAATTTTGATCTTTCCACTTATAATCCAAATCCCAAACTACAGAGGCTGTGTGAGGAGGTTTTTCGCAATAACGAGCAAAGGGATCGGCTTTTTCGGTAATTACACCATTGATATTGGATTGAATTTTATACTTATAAAGCGCTCCTTTCGAAATATCAGGAATAAATCCTTCCCAAATTCCCGAAGAATCCCAGCGTACATTTAAATTATGTTCGCCCTGTGTCCAATAATTGAAATCGCCAACTACAGAAACAGACTGAGCCGTTGGAGCCCAAACAGCAAAATAAACGCCTTTAACTCCATTCACCTCAATTAAGTGAGCTCCTAATTTTTCATATAATCTGAAGTGTTTGCCCGCTTTGAATAAATCTATATCAAAATCAGTAAAAAGAGAATGTGCGATTACTTTTGTCATATTTGGTTTTTATGGCGATTGGAATTTGGATTTTGGAATAGAGATTTTTTATATTGTTTTTTCAGGTTTTATTCAATTCTAAAATTATCAGAAAGAGTAACTCCTTTTTTAATAACTACGATTCCATCTTTTATGCTGTACAATTCATTCGTAAAATTGTCCAAATGTTTGCCTCCGCTAATATGAACATTGTTTCCAATACGCACATTTTTATCAATCAAAGCGTTATTTATAAAGCAGTTTTCGCCAATTCCGACATGAATTTTATTAATACTGCTTTCATGGTTCATTTCATCAAGATCTTGATAAAAATCGTTCCCCATAACATAGCAATTTTCTAAAACAGTTCCTTCTCCAATTCTTGAACGAATTCCAATAACCGAACTTTTTATTTCTTTTGCATTGATAATACAACCTTCTGATATCAAAGATTGGTTGATAATTGAATTTCTAAATTTAGATGGTGGCAGTAATCTCGGTCTTGTAAAAATTTTATTCTCATTATCAAATAAATTAAACTCCGGAATATCTGCTGTTAGACCAATATTAGCTTCAAAAAACGATTCAATATTTCCGATATCAGTCCAATATCCTTCATATTGATAACTTAATATTTTATGTTTTCCAACAGATTGCGGAATAATTTCTTTACCAAAATCTTTGGTTTCTTGGTCAGCCATCAATTCTTCCAGCAATGACTTATTGAAAATATAAATTCCCATCGAAGCCAGATATTTTTTGCCTTTTTCCTGCATTTGCTCACTCACTTCAGATTCCCATTCTGGCAATAACGAAGCATGCGGTTTTTCTATAAAAGCATGAATATTATTCTCGTGATCGGTTTTAAGAATTCCAAATTCTGGCGCATCCTTAGCATTTACAGGTAAAGTTGCAATAGAAATTTCGGCATCTGCAGCAATGTGCGCTTCCAGCATTTCATTAAAATCCATTTGATACAATTGATCCCCAGAAAGAATTAAAGCATGATCGAAATCGTGTTTCAAAAAATGAGACATACATTGCCTTACAGCATCGGCCGTACCTTGAAACCAAGTTGGATTATCAGGAGTTTGTTCAGCAGCTAAAATATCAACAAAAGACTGGCTGAAAATACTAAAATTAAAAGTGTTTTTAATGTGAGCATTTAGAGATGCCGAATTAAATTGTGTCAAGACAAATATTTTAAAAATATCAGAATTGATACAATTCGAAATAGGGATATCAACCAAACGATACTTTCCACCAATCGGAACCGCCGGTTTTGATCTTGTTTCTGTCAATGGAAATAAACGTGAACCTTGTCCACCTCCTAAAATAATGGCGACTACATTTTTCTTTTTAAATTTCATCTTGCTGAATTATTAAGTTGTATATTTCGATATATTCTTGGCAAACTCTTTCCCAGGAATGATCTGCTGACATTCCTCTTTTTAAAACTTTATTGAAATTTATTTTATCCTCATACAACCTAACCGCACGATTTATTGAATAGCATATATCAGCCACAGAAGCTTGATCATGACAAACTCCGTTTCCTTCATCTCCAAAATCAATAACCGTATCTCTCAATCCTCCCGTTCTTCTAACAATCGGAATTGTTCCGTATCTCATCGCATACATCTGATTTAATCCGCATGGCTCTACCCTTGAAGGCATTAAAATATAATCTGAACCCGCATAAATCAAATGTGCTAATTCTTCATTATAACCTATAAAAACATTGTAATTTCCTTTATAATCATTCCTTAACTGAGTCAACTGTGATTCAATTTCAGCATTTCCAGAGCCTAAAACCAAAATATTAATTTCTTCGAAATGTTCTGACAAAACCAAAGCAGAAGCATGCGGAAGCAAGTCTCCTCCTTTTTCCTCAAACAATCTACCAATAAAGCTAAACAGTGGTTTTGAAGGATCTAAATCAAATTCTTCACACAGTTTTTCTTTATTTTTCTTTTTTCCTACTTCAAAATCTTCAATCGAGTAATTTTCTGCAATCATTTGATCTTTCATCGGATTCCAAACTTCAATATCAATTCCGTTTAAAATTCCTCGTGATTTGTTTCGTACAGAATTAAACAAAGATTCTAAACCATTGGCAGAAATATTAATTTCATTTAAATAACTTGGAGAAACGGTAGTTACTGCGTTCGCACATTTGATACCTACTGCCAAAGAATTTATCGAATTATTCCATTCTAAAAATCCAACATGCCTCAAATCAAATTCTGGCAGATAATACAGCTTATCAAAACCAAACCATCCTTGATACAAACCATTATGAATTGTTATGGCAGTTTTCACATCTTTTAAATTCTCATATTTATAAGCAAATTGAAGCAAAAATGGAATAACTCCAGTATGGTGATCATGGCAATTGATAATATCTGGAATTTTATTTCGTGCTATAATCCAATCGAGTGTTGCAATTTGAAAAGATAAGAATCTTTCTATATCATCTTCGTACCCATAAACATTCGGACGATTAAATAATTCATCAATTTCTATTAGGTACAGTTCATATCCTAATTTATCAGTGGTTTCCTTTAAGACGCTAAACGGAAAATGAAAATTTCCTAATTTAACTGTTCCCCAATGAACACATTCAAAATCATTTTCACGTTTAAACTTTGTGTCATAACAAGGAATTACAACTCTAACATCATGTCCTGAAGATTGCTGATATTTAGGCAATGCACCAACTACATCTCCCAAGCCTCCAACCTTTGCCACAGGATAACATTCTGCACTAATATGAAATATTTCCATTCAAGAAATTAATTTATGATTATAGATAAGAAGCAATCATTTAAATGCTATTTTTATGCTTTTTAAATTTAGCAAAAAAACAAGCAAAATCCTTCTTTTAAATCAGTTTTATTGAAATGGCAAAAAAGGCAATTAATCCTACTAAATCATTAAAAATTCCGAAGATTATTATAATTTCTGCGAAAATTTGTGCTTTTATATCAACAAAATTAGTTACAAAATTTGCCGCAAAAATTTTTACAAGTCCAATAAAGCATAAAGTTCCAAAACGCGAGTTGGAAATGGATTCGCAAAGTCAGCAAAAATTAGTTTATGTTCCTGCTATTGACAAAAGTGTAGTCACTTATATATATGGTAAAAGCCAACGAAAAGTATTACTGGTTCACGGCTGGTCAGGAAGAGGAACTCAACTTTTTAAGATTGCTGATGAACTACTAGCAAATGGCTATTCTACAATTAGCTTTGATGCGCCTGCTCATGGAAAATCAAAAGGACAAACCACAATAATGTCTGAATTTATAGCTTCTATATTAGAAATAGAAAAACAATTTGGTCCTTTTGAAATTGCAATAGGACATTCTTTAGGCGGAATGTCTGTCCTTAACTCTATCAAAGACGGACTTAAAGTAGAAAAAGCAGTAATAATAGGAAGTGGTGATATAGTTCAGGATATTTTAGATGAATTTATATTTAAATTAGGATTGAAGAAAGAAATTAGCATACATCTAAGAGATTATTTTGAAAGTATGTACCAAGTTAAAATGGATGATTTTTCAGCTTATAAAGCTGCTCAGAAAGTAGAAATCCCCGTTTTGGTTATGCATGATAAAGACGATCCTGAAGTTTCAGTTAAAGCAGGAATACATATTCATGAAAATCTTAAAGATGGCACTTTGTTTTTAACTGAAGGACTTGGACACCGAAAAATCTTAGGAAATCAGAATGTTATTAAAAAGATTTTAGATTTTATTAAAAATGCTTAAATTTATTCATATAAAAAACTAATTATCAACATCTTAAATTTCAGCCAAATGAATCTATTTAGTGAAGATGAAGATTGGGAAGCTAAATTGAAGCCTATTTTAAGAAAATACAAAGGCAAGAAGCATCCGCTTGAATATCAAAATACTTATCAATTATTAGTGATGGTTATTCTCTCTGCGCAAGATTCTGACGCCAATATAAATACAATAGCACCAAAACTATTCGAAAAATATCCAACATTAAAAAGTATATCGCAAACAGATATAGAAACTTTTACATCACACATTACTAAAGTTCGAAATTATACCACAAAAGCACAATGGATTCTAGATATAGCAAAAACTATTAAAGAAGATGCAAATATTCCTTTAACAATGTCAGGTTTGACAGCGCTAAAAGGCGTTGGAAGAAAATCTGCGAATGTTATACTAAGAGAAACAAATAAACCCGCAGAAGGAATTATTGCTGACTTACACGTTATTCGTGTTGCACCGAGAATCGGAATTATAAAAGAAAGTAAAGATGGAAATAAGGTAGAAAAAGATTTAATGCAAATTCTTCCTAAGAATATTTGGTCGGAAATAGGAATGGCAATTTCTTTTTTGGGAAGAGAGACCTGCAGACCAAAACCGAAATGTATTGAATGTCTTTTAGCAGATATTTGTCTTTATTATAATACAGAAGTAATCTAACTACTTCCTTCTAGTATCAATTAAATAAATAATCTTCCAAGAATCTTTTTCTTTAAATAATGTGAAGGCATTCACTCCTGTATGACTTAATTTATCATTGATATAAAATTCATATGGAGTCCAAACATGTGCCATACTCCCATCAATCTGAATATTATAGCTTAAAATCTTCTCTTGAAATTTCATGCTTACAGGAATTGAAGCAATAGATTTATAAAATTCTTTTGCGCTTTCATTAGACAATTTATTCCCTTTTACAGTGCTTTCGCTAATGGATTGCAAAATTATTTTATCTCCACAAACTAATTTGATCTTTGCAGAGTCTCTCTGATGAAATCCATCAAAAAAAGATTCAATACATTTCTGAATTTCTTGTTTTTGAGCATTACATGATAATCCAAAAAGAAGAAATAAAATAATTACGTAAGTCCTCATAACTCTTAGATATTAAACACCAAATTGAGAAAAATGATGATCCAGATGTTTTGCAAACATATTATTCCACTCTTTAGATGATAGTTTACCAAATGAAAGAGATTCTTTCCCTTCAAATTCTTTTTCTCCTAATTCTTGCGTTTTTTGAATATAAGAAATCAATCTGCTTTTTTCCAGATCAAAATCACGATCTCCTTTAATAATAAATTGCGGAGCCGTACTAAGATTTCTTGGATAAGGAGATTCGCTTACTACTTTATTCTTAGCCAATAGTTTTAAAAGAAGTTTCATAACAACATTTGGTTTAGGATGAATATTATCATAAACCATTTCATACGTTACATTGCAATGAGCTAACATTTGATCAACAGACATCTTACCCCAAAGTGGTCTTGAATCAGATTTAAGCTGATTCGCTCTATTTACAAATTGATCACAATCTTCTTTCAGAAAAACATTTTGCATAGTTTACAAATATTATAATAACAAAGTAAAAATATAAAATTTAGAGGCTGCTCTCAATTTAATCCAAAAAAAAACTTCAATTAGCAAAAGCTAATTGAAGTTTTAGTACTCAGAGCGGGACTTGAACCCGCACGAACATTGCTGTTCACTGGATTTTAAGTCCAGCGTGTCTACCAATTTCACCATCCGAGCATTATGTGGTACCTCCAGGGATCGAACCAGGGACACATGGATTTTCAGTCCATTGCTCTACCATCTGAGCTAAGGTACCATTATCACTTATATTTCTATAAGTGAAGATTAGAATAAAAAACCCCGTTAATGTAAACAGGGTTTTCAAAAGAAAGGCGACGACATACTCTCCCACAATGATGCAGTACCATCTGCGCAGGCGGGCTTAACTT
>NZ_QJRI01000103.1 GCF_003254565.1 Flavobacterium nitrogenifigens | reverse complement strand
AAACTCAATGTTCCCATCTGAAAGCCAGCGGCCCAAATCGCCCGTGTCATACATTCTTTCTCCCTCAATAAAAGGATTAGCAATGAATTTCTCCTGCGTAAACTCTGGCTTGTTCAAATACCCACGGGCTACTCCTGCACCTGATACAAACAGTTTTCCGAGTGTTCCTATCGGAACAATCTGCAAGGAATCATCCAAAATGTAAATCTGGGTGTTAGAAATAGGTTTACCAATAGGGATAACTCTTTTCTCTACAGCATTTCCTGTTGATTGATAAATAGATACACAAACGGCGCACTCTGTAGGACCATAAGCATTGTAATATGCTATTCCTGATGCTGTAACTCTCATGGCTGTACCCGGATCGGCTGATTCACCGGCGGTAATAATACATCTTAGTCCTGAGATATCTTCATTGCTTAATAAAGCTAGATAACTCGGAGGAAAAGTTACAACGGTTGATTGCGTTTGTTTTAGAAATTCTACAAACGCCTCTTTATCTTTAATGGTTTCTTCACTCGGA
>NZ_QJRI01000117.1 GCF_003254565.1 Flavobacterium nitrogenifigens | reverse complement strand
TACGCCACCATTGCGCCTGGCGCTGTTAAGCGCGAGGACGTCACTCCCACGAACAATTTCTATGTTCAGTGGGGTAAGGCCCCGAACCCGTCCGGGACCTGGCGTACCGTTATCGAAGGAGGTAACGGTAACATGAACCTCCGACAAGCTGTCTGGAGGTGGCTTCGCATGGAGCTAAGGCTCAGCGAAAAGGCTAGTGCTGGTAAGGCACTGGCTTCCGCCCTCGAACTCGAGGAGGATGGTTCAATCCCCAAGAAGGGGGTTGATGAGCACGGCCTTGTTACCAAGGACGATGATGGAGAGGCAAACCTATTGACCTCTCTCCCCTCTGAGCGCAAGCCAGAGGAACTGGTTAAACAGAACAGAGCTGTTAACCTTCTCCGTGATCTCAAGGATACGGAGTTTCCCTTCTGGTCCGAATTCCAGGAGAGAGTCTTTCCACCCGTAAGTGGAAAGAAGCGACCACCCGCAGGTGTGGCGCTTACGCCGCTTTCCCCACAGGGGAAACAGCTCTTGAATAGGGTGGCCAAAGTTTCACCCTATGTTGCAAATCGGATGCTCTCTTGGCTCCGATCATTCTCGGACGAGCGCTTGCAGCTCGCCGCGATTAGTGTCACCAACGCTGAGTTTGATGACATATTCACTTCTCGTCTCGACGAGGAGGATGAGGCCGAATCCGTCTTGGATTGGGCAGAACAGGAAGCCTAGGCTTCCGTTGATGCTACAGGATTACCCCGTAGCGGTTAAGGGCTTGAACAGCCCCGCGTGAAAGGCGAAGTCGCACTTACA
>NZ_QJRI01000122.1 GCF_003254565.1 Flavobacterium nitrogenifigens | reverse complement strand
CTATCGTTAATTTGAAAACAGAAACGTCTCAAAGTCTCTGACTTTATATAACTCGTTCTTATAAAATAATCATTTTAGAACGATTCGTAAAAGTCGGGAGACTTTTGAGTGGTTTTCGAATTTATAAGAAACAAAAAAACGCAAAGTCAGAGACATTTGCGTAGCGTTTCAGTTAAAGACTTCGTGGAGCGGGGGAATTGTCTGAAATATTTTTTTTTGATTTATTATCGCAACCATAAAAGATCACTAAGAAAACTAAAAAAATGATTCTCATAACTATATATTTGGTTTGAATTGCTCTACTAGCTCTAAGCATTAGGAAATCTTTTTAAATCATGTAAAGTTTTCCAATTAATATATGTAATATTTTGTGCTTTGTGTTTTAGGGTTTCAATGCCCACACTCAAAATCCATTTTTCTATTTTTTCGTTAACTTCAAAAAAATCTAAATTTATACAATCTTCTGTATCTGATTTATTTCGAATTCCGATTGCTGGATAATTTTGTCCTAAAAAATTAGAAAAGGAAATTAAAAAGGTTTCTATTTTATCACTTTCAGTTTCTAAAATAGTATGAATTTCAGTTCGAATATACTCTAAACACAAAACAATTAAATCATAATCCCAATTTAGTTTTTCATAGATATCGGGTTCAATTGGAGTAAAATCTTTATTATATTTATAATCTAATCTCATATTTGATAATGATTTTATTTATGTGTTTTTAATCTGCGGTACCATGCTGCGCAATCCCGAAAGCTTTCGGGACTGACTTTGCGCCATTTTTGCTATCGTTAATTTGAAAACAGAAACGTCTCTAAGTCTCTGACTTTACATCACTCGTTCTTATAAAAATAATCATTTTAGAACTATTCGTAAAAAGTCGGGAGACTTTTGAGTGGTTTTCGGGTTTTTAAGAAACAATAAAAACGCAAAGTCAGAGACATTTG
>NZ_QJRI01000022.1 GCF_003254565.1 Flavobacterium nitrogenifigens | reverse complement strand
ACCCAAAACGACAAAGTAGTCTGGTTTGCTTCTGTTGCCTTTGATGCTTCTGTATCAGAGATTATGATGAGTCTGTACAGCGGTGCTGCTTTGTGTATTCCGAGTGAAGAAACCATTAAAGATAAAGAGGAGTTTGTAGAATTTCTAAAAGCCACGCAATCAACGGTTGTAACTTTTCCTCCAAGCTATTTAGCTTTATTAAGCAATGAAGATATCTCAGGACTAAGATGT
>NZ_QJRI01000135.1 GCF_003254565.1 Flavobacterium nitrogenifigens | reverse complement strand
AAAAGAAAGGCGACGACATACTCTCCCACAATGATGCAGTACCATCTGCGCAGGCGGGCTTAACTTCTCTGTTCGGGATGGGAAGAGGTGAGCCCCGCCGCAATAACCACCTTAAGGCTATTCGCTGCAAGCAGCTTTTCAATTAATAATTGGCAATTGGCAATTAATAATTAAAACAATATTTTAACATACTGGGATAAAGAAACAAATAAGCTTTATTTAAGAAAGTTCCTTCCTCCCCGCAGGGCGGGGAGGAAAAGTCTGTGCATAAGCTTACGGATTATTAGTACTACTCGACTGTGACATTACTGCCTTTACATCTGTAGCCTATCAACGTGGTCATCTTCCACGATCCTTAAAAGAAATCTCATCTTGTGGTGGGTTTCGCGCTTATATGCTTTCAGCGCTTATCCCTTCCCAACGTAGCTACTCTGCGGTGCCCCTGGCGGGACAACAGATACACTAGAGGTTAGTCCAATTCGGTCCTCTCGTACTAGAATCAGATCCACTCAAATTTCTAACGCCCGCAGTAGATAGAGACCGAACTGTCTCACGACGTTCTGAACCCAGCTCGCGTGCCACTTTAATGGGCGAACAGCCCAACCCTTGGGACCTTCTCCAGCCCCAGGATGTGACGAGCCGACATCGAGGTGCCAAACCCCCCCGTCGATATGAGCTCTTGGGGGAGATCAGCCTGTTATCCCCGGCGTACCTTTTATCCTTTGAGCGATGGCCCTTCCATGCGGAACCACCGGATCACTATGCTCTACTTTCGTACCTGATCGACCTGTATGTCTCTCAGTCAAGCTCCCTTATGCCATTGCACTCTACGCACGGTTACCAAGCGTACTGAGGGAACCTTTAGAAGCCTCCGTTACTCTTTTGGAGGCGACCACCCCAGTCAAACTACCCACCAAGCACTGTCCCCCACATCGCGGGGTTAGGCCTCAGATAAACAAAGGGTTGTATTTCAACAATGACTCCACAACGCCTGGCGACGCCGCTTCATAGTCTCCAACCTATCCTACACATCATTTATCCAAGGTCAATACTAAGCTATAGTAAAGGTGCACAGGGTCTTTTCGTCCCACTGCGGGTAAACGGCATCTTCACCGTTACTACAATTTCACCGAGCTCATGGCTGAGACAGTGTCCAGATCGTTACACCATTCGTGCAGGTCGGAACTTACCCGACAAGGAATTTCGCTACCTTAGGACCGTTATAGTTACGGCCGCCGTTTACTGGGGCTTCAATTCAATGCTTCTCCGAAGATAACATCTCCTCTTAACCTTCCAGCACCGGGCAGGTGTCAGGCCCTATACTTCATCTTACGATTTTGCAGAGCCCTGTGTTTTTGATAAACAGTCGCCTGGACCTCTTCACTGCGGCCCCGATTGCTCGGGGCGACCTTTCTCCCGAAGTTACAGGTCTATTTTGCCTAATTCCTTAGCCATGAATCTCTCGAGCACCTTAGGATTCTCTCCTCAACTACCTGTGTCGGTTTACGGTACTGGTTCTTACTGCCTGAAGTTTAGAGGTTTTTCTTGGAAGCCCTTAGGCGCACTATCTCTTTGTCCGAAGACTCCGAGTACTATCGCATTTCACCAAACTCTCCGGATTTGCCTAGAGAGCCTATAGCTAGGTGCTTTAACGAACTATTCCGTCAGTTCGCGGCGCTTTCATCACTCCGTCACCCCATCACAGCAATAAGAAGTACGGGAATATTAACCCGTTGGCCATCGACTGTCCCTTTCGGGTTCGCCTTAGGTCCAGACTAACCCACAGCTGATTAGCATAGCTGTGGAAACCTTAGTTTTTCGGTGTGCGGGTTTCTCGCCCGCATTATCGTTACTTATGCCTACATTTTCTTTTCTGACCGGTCCAGCACCCCTTACGAGATACCTTCAGCCCTGTCAGAATGCTCCCCTACCACTTTGCATTGCTGCAAAATCCATAGCTTCGGTAATATGCTTATGCCCGATTATTATCCATGCTCGTCCGCTCGACTAGTGAGCTGTTACGCACTCTTTAAATGAATGGCTGCTTCCAAGCCAACATCCTAGCTGTCTGGGCAGACAAACCTCGTTCTTTCAACTTAGCATATATTTGGGGACCTTAGCTGATGGTCTGGGTTCTTTCCCTCTCGGACTTGGACCTTAGCACCCAAGCCCTCACTGCTGTAAAACATTATATAGCATTCGGAGTTTGTCGGGAATTGGTAGGCGGTGAAGCCCCCGCATCCAATCAGTAGCTCTACCTCTATATAACTATTATCAGCGCTGCACCTAAATGCATTTCGGGGAGTACGAGCTATTTCCGAGTTTGATTGGCCTTTCACCCCTACCCACAGGTCATCCGAAGACTTTTCAACGTCAACCGGTTCGGTCCTCCACTGTGTGTTACCACAGCTTCAACCTGCCCATGGGTAGATCACACGGTTTCGCGTCTAACACTACTGACTAAAGCGCCCTATTCAGACTCGCTTTCGCTGCGGATCCATGGCTTAACCACTTATCCTTGCCAGCAGCGTTAACTCGTAGGCTCATTATGCAAAAGGCACGCCGTCACCCCACGAAGGGGCTCCGACCGCTTGTAGGCGCATGGTTTCAGGATCTATTTCACTCCGTTATTCACGGTTCTTTTCACCTTTCCCTCACGGTACTGGTTCACTATCGGTCTCTCAGGAGTATTTAGCCTTAGCGGATGGTCCCGCCAAATTCAGACAGGGTTTCACGTGCCCCGCCCTACTCAGGATACCGCTATCTATTATGCTCGTTACCCATACGGGGCTGTCACCCTCTATGGCGCTCCTTTCCAGAAGCTTCCGGTTCCTTGCACATAAAATCTCGCGGTCCTACAACCCCAGCAATGCCGTAACAATGCTGGTTTGGGCTAATCCGCGTTCGCTCGCCACTACTTACGGAATCACTTTTGTTTTCTTCTCCTCCGCCTACTTAGATGTTTCAGTTCAGCGGGTTTGCCCACCTATCGGTGTGCTATGCCTTCAACATAGCGGGTTGCCCCATTCGGATATCTGCGGATCAATCGGTGTGTGCCCGTCCCCGCAGCTTTTCGCAGCTTATCACGTCCTTCATCGCCTCTGAGAGCCTAGGCATTCCCCATGCGCCCTTATTTTGCTTATTGCACCAAATCATAATTTAATATGATCCGTTTTGTTTTGTTTTCTAT
>NZ_QJRI01000091.1 GCF_003254565.1 Flavobacterium nitrogenifigens | reverse complement strand
TCCGAACTATTCTATTTCGTATGTGGATGGCAACCTGACGGTAGGCCATGTGGCACTTATCGTAACAGCAGACGACAAGAGCAGGCCTTATGGCAGCGCAAATCCGATTCTGACGGTAAGCTATACAGGATTTGTGAACGGAGATACGGAAGCGTCCCTAACAGCTGCGGCTGTTGCTTTAACAGCGGCGACTGCGTCAAGTCCAGTAGGTACGTATGTAATAACGGCGGGAGGCGCATCATCTCCAAACTATTCAATTTCATATGTTGAGGGCATTCTTACGGTTGGCCAGGCATCTCTTACGGTGACAGCCGATGACAAGAGCAAGGCATACGGCAGCGCGAATCCGGCTCTGACGGTGAGCTACTCGGGATTTGTGAACGGCGATACTGAAGCATCGCTAACGACCGCGGCTGTAGCTTCAACGTTAGCTACGGCATCCAGTCCCGTGGGAACGTATGCAATAACGGCAGGGGGC
>NZ_QJRI01000113.1 GCF_003254565.1 Flavobacterium nitrogenifigens | reverse complement strand
GAACAGCCTGAAAGGCTGATTCAGGAAATTGGTTGCCTAACATTTGAAGAGCAGAATCAGTTATTGACAGCATTCAACGATACAAACGCAGCGTACCTAAGAGACAAAACAATCGTAGATTTATTTGAAGAACAGGTTAGAAAGACACCAAATAATATTGCTGTTGTTTTTGAAGAAACAAAACTGACGTATCAGGAACTTAATGAGAAGTCGAATCAGTTGGCTTATTATTTAAGAGAAAATTATGCAATTAAACCAGATGATCTGATAGGAATAAAGCTCGATAAAAGCGATAGAATGATTATAGCGATTTTAGGAGTATTGAAATCCGCAGCCGCCTATCTTCCCATAGCTGTTAATTATCCGCAAGACCGCATCGATTATATCGAACAGGACAGTAATTGTAAAGCCGTTATTGATGAGAATATTTTAGGCAATTTTGAACAGGTTCAACATAAATATTCAAAAGAAAATATTACAAAGATAAATACCGCTAATGATTTAGCCTATATCATTTACACTTCAGGTTCCACAGGACAGCCCAAAGGCGTTATGGTGGAGCATAGCAGTAATGTCAACATGTCCTTGGATCAGATTAAAACCTTTGGTATTACCCAAAACGACAAAGTAGTCTGGTTTGCTTCTGTTGCCTTTGATGCTTCTGTATCAGAGATTATG
>NZ_QJRI01000062.1 GCF_003254565.1 Flavobacterium nitrogenifigens | reverse complement strand
CTGGAGCCCTCTGTAATAGAAAAGCTTAAGCTGTTCATCTATTATGAATGGCACTATATTGTTGGCTAGGCACTCCTTGAAAATAATTAGCCTTCCCACACGGCCATTGCCATCCTGAAAAGGATGTATGATTTCGAATTTATAATGGAAATCAATGATGTCCTGGATATTTTTATCTTTAATCGCATGGTAATCCGCCAGCAGTTCTTTCATCTTTTGAGAAACTTCTTTAGGGTGACAGGTTCCATTGCCTCCAACTTCATTGGGCATTCTTTTATATTCCCCAACATTAAACCAATCTTTTCCGCTAT
>NZ_QJRI01000082.1 GCF_003254565.1 Flavobacterium nitrogenifigens | reverse complement strand
CGATGCGGATGTTCTAAACATCACTAAAGTAAGCGGACAGTTTGTGGCTTCTGAAGGATGCGGAAATGCAGGAACTTACACTAACACTTGGACCGTTAAAGACGACTGCGGCAATACTTCCGACGCTTTCACTCAAGTGATTACCATTCAGGATACTACTGCTCCTACTTGGACAACACAAGCTGGTTCTCTAAACGTAACCTTGGAATGCAGCGATGCGGTTGGCCTTGCTACAGCACAGGCTCAGATTCCGACAGCTTCCGACCTATGCGACTCTGATGTTCTAAACATCACAAAAGTAAGCGGACAGTTTGTTGCTTCTGAAGGATGTGGAAACGCTGGAACATACACCAACACTTGGACCGTAAAAGACGACTGCGGTAACACATCTGACACT
>NZ_QJRI01000141.1 GCF_003254565.1 Flavobacterium nitrogenifigens | reverse complement strand
TGAAGTAAAAGAAAACAACCAAGAGAAAGTCCTCATTACTTATTTTACAGCTTCAGAAAGCATTGACAAATCAGCATTAAGAAGTTTTCTACAAGAAAAACTGCCGGAATATATGATTCCGAGTTTTTATGTGGCATTAGAAAAACTACCATTAGCCCCAAATGGGAAAATAGATAGAAGAGCCCTTCCAAGTATTACTGGCGATGATATTATAAGAAAAGAATATGTAGCATCAACAAATCTGACAGAAGAGAAATTGGCAACCATTTGGCAAGAAATATTGGGAGTAGAAAAAGTTGGAATTACAGATGATTTTTTTGAGTTGGGAGGGAATAGTTTAAAAATTGTAAAGCTTTATGAACTTATTAAGAAAAATATCTCACAGGATATTAATGTTACTCATTTGTTCTCTTTGAGAACAATTCGATTGCAAGCGCAACACATAGATCAATACTCACCAGAGTATACAAAAGAAGAAGAAATTATAGAAATTGATTTTTAAAAAAATATAAAAAGAGTGCACATGAAAGATATTGCAATTATTGGCTTTTCGGGTATTTTTCCTGACGCAAATTCTGTAAATGATTTTGCAGAAAATTTATTAAAAGGGAAATGCTCTATCAATGAAATTTCAAAGAAAAGATTGTTTAATACATCAATATCTGATGAAATTGATTACTATAAAGCGGGATATTTAGAAGAAATTACTTTTTTTGATTATAAATTTTTTAATATTTCTTTAGGAGAAGCCGAAGAGATGAGTCCTCATCAAAGATTATTACTTCAGGAAGCCTATAAAACTTTTGAAAATGCGGGTTATAGACTAAAAGACTTAAAAGGTTCAGATACATCTGTATATGTAGCAAATGCCAAGACAAATTATTTCTTATTAGCAGAAGAGTCAACTCCAACTTTAATAGCAGGAAATATTAACGCAATGCTTGCTAGCAGAGTATCCAGGTTTTTTGATCTGAGAGGAGCAGCTATAAATGTAGATACTACATGTTCATCATCTTTAACAGCCATAACTCTTGCTTGCAAAGATATAATATTAGAAGAAACAGGTTTAGCATTAGTATGTGGTGTAAATATAAATGTTGTTCCTACTCTAAAAGATACTGAAATACTTCTTGGAGTTGAAGCTAAAAATGAAAGTTGTAATCCGTTTTCCGAAAATGCCGAAGGAACAATGGGAGGAGAAACTGTAACATGTGTTTTACTTAAATCTCTTGAACAAGCCGAAGCTGATGGAGATGTGATTTATGGTGTTATAAAAGGATTTGGTTTAAATCAAGATGGTGGTCAATCAGCAAGTATAATGGCACCAAGTAGTGATGGTCAGGCAAATGTGATCAATAAGGCATTGAAAAAAGCAGGTCTTGTTCCCAAAGATATTACACTTATTGAGGCTCATGGAACGGGAACAAAGTTAGGCGATCCAATTGAAGTTGAAGGAATATCGCAAGTTTTTAGCCCTAGTCTTGAATACAATGAAAAAGTGTATGTCTCTGCAGTAAAGTCGAATATTGGACATACAGATAGTGCAGCAGGAATTGTAGGAGTAATTAAGGTATTACTTTCATTCAAAAACAATATTATATATCCGTCGATTAATGCACTTCCACTAAATTCTTTTATAGACTTTGAAAAAGCTAAAGTGTCAGTAGTAACGAAACCCATTAGTTGGAATGACGTAAAAAGAGCAAATAAAAAAAGAGCAGGTGTTAGTTCTTTTGGCTTAATGGGAACTAATGCGCATTTAATTTTAGAATCATATGAAAAAGAAAATTCTTCTGTTCTTGAGACTGTCTACGATCAATATGTTTTGTGCTTTAGTGCCAAAAGTAAAACGAGTTTAAGTAAATATTTGATGTCGTTTAAAAATTATTTGAGCGATACTGAAGATAGTTTGCATAATATTTCATTTACATTAAATACTTGTAGAGAACTATATCAGTATAGATATTTAGTGACTGCTAAAAGTAAAAAGCATTTATTAGAAATTCTTAATGACACTACAAGTGACCAGATAGTAGATAGCAGTATTGAAGATTTTAATGAAAATATATCAATATTTGATGATCAAATAGCTATAAGTGATGAAATATTGGAGGCCATACCTTATTATTCTAGTTATAGGACTCTCTTATTAAGTGATGCACAAAAATCCTTGTTTGTTCAATATTTTAGTTATCAGTCTCTTTTAAAATCGGGAGTTTGTATTAAAGAGATGATTGGAATTGGAATTGGAAAAATTTTGTTTAAAGTATTGAAAAATGAAATATCATTTGACGAAGCTTTGAAAAGTATAGACAGTGTTTTGCCAGACACCAAAAACAGTAATGAAGAATTAGAAGCGCGTGCAAAAAAATTAGTAAATAAGTATTCAAATGGACTAAAAATAATAGTTATAGGTTATGAAGGAAAATTAGCGAATGTCTTTAAGAGATTAACTAATAATAATTTATATTATAATGCTATTGGATACGGCTTGTCTTTAAATAATAATCTAGTAACATTGCTTAATTTTAATTCTAATGTTGATCCAAGTGATTATTATCAGAAAGGAAATTTTTGTAAAGTTGAACTGCCATCTTATTGTTTTGAAGAAAAAAGATGTTGGATAAGAACTACAGATAATCCGTACAATCCTAAAGTCGTAAGATCAGAAAAAAATATAAGTTTAGTAAATTATGAGGGCTTTTCAATTGTAGAGCAATTGGAAAAAATGTGGAGTGAAATTTTAAAAACTGAAATGCAAAAGGATGATGATTTCTTTGATTTTGGAGGTCATTCTTTAAATGGATTACAATTAATAAATAAGATTAATAAACACTTTTCATTAGACTTAAATATTGATATTTTATTTGAAAATGGTTCGCCTCACGAGATGGCAGACTTCATAGAATTGAAAATAAAGAATAATAATAGCTTACCGGTAAAACAAGAAGAAATTAAAAAGGTGCAACCACAAGACCTTTATGATGTCTCTTTTGCTCAAAAAAGGCTTTGGTTACAAGCCAAAATGTCTGACAATGCTTCTAGTCTTAATGTTGCAATGTCTATTATAATTGAAGGAGAGTTAGATTATTTTAATTTGAATAAAGCTTATGAAATACTTATTCAAAGACATGAATCTTTAAGAACTTCATTTGTTTTGGCAGCAGATGAATTAAAACAAAAAATCTACCCATTTGATGATATTACAGAAACAGGTATAAAATATGAGATAAAAGAAAATCTATCTGAAGAAGCACTAAATGCTTATATATTAAATTTGGTAGAGTTTCCTTTTGACCTGGATGATAATGGTTTGTTAACTCGTGCAACCTTAGTTAAAATTCATGAAGACAAATATATTTTCAATATTACATTACACCATTTAATTTGTGATGGTTGGTCACTTACCATTTTTCAAAAGGAATTCTTTCATATCTATAATGCGCTATGCTCTAAAGAAGAATTTTTGTTTGAACCATTAGAAATTCATTATAAAGATTACACTTCTTGGCAATTAGAAAAATCTAAAGATATTTCTTTTAAAGAAAGTGAATCATTTTGGTTGAGTCAGTTTATAGAAAAAACTCAAGATTTAAGTTTGCAGTTCCAAAAGGGCAGACCAAATGTAAAAACATACAACGGAGATATTAATGCGTTTATAATTCCAGAGGCATTAACAAATTCGATAAAAGAACTTGTAAAAAAAGAAGGAATCACTCTGGCAATGTTTTTTGGAACAATTTTAAATTCATTTGTATCTCTATTATCAGGAGAAACGGATATAACTTTAGGATTGCCAATCACGAACAGGAATCTTACACAATTAGAAAATCAAATAGGTCTTTATTTAAATACATTGGCTGTAAGATCTAGACTTGATGTAAAAGCATCTTTTAAAGATTTGCTAAAAGAAACTTCGAATAATTTTAAATTGGCATACAAGCATCAGGATTATCCCTTTGAATTGTTGGTTGAAAAATTGCATTTGCAAAAAAATTATAGTCGTTCCCCATTATTTGATATTGCTTTTACAGTTCAAAACTATTTGAATATAAATATTTTAGATGAATTAAAAAGCTATAATGATAATTTAAATTTTCAAAATTTTGAGTTAAACAATTATTCAAGTGCCCAATTTGACTTACTTTTTAGATTTATTGACTTGGAAACTGAGTTATTTTATGAATTGGAGTATAATACAGATTTATTTGCAAAAGAAACAATTGTTAAATATCACCATTTTATTCTCAATATTATGCAACAATGTGTTGATAATAATGAATTAAAAATGGAAGAGATTTCTTTAATCTCTAAAAATGAAATTGAACAAATTAAAGCCACGATATTCGGATTCAACAACACAAAAGTGGATTATCCTGTAAATAAAACGGTTATAGATTTATTTGAAGAACAGGTTGAAAAAACGCCAAATAATGTTGCTGTAATATTTGAAGGGACGCAATTAACGTATCAAGAGCTAAATGAGCAATCCAATCAATTAGCTCATTATTTAAAAGAAAATTATGCCATCGAGCCTAATGATTTTATTGGGATCAAACTAAATAGAAGTGAGAGAATGGTTATTTCTATTTTAGGAATCTTGAAATCGGGTGGGGCGTATGTTCCGTTGGATGTGAATTTTCCCCAGGAAAGAATAGATTTTATTACTATTGATGCCAGTTTGAAAGTTTGTATTGATGAAAATGAATTTGAAAAATTTAGGAGTGTCAAAGAATCTTACGATAAAACATCGCTTCAATTAAGCAATTTAGTTGACAGCTTGGCTTATTGTATGTATACTTCAGGCTCTACTGGTAATCCAAAAGGAGTTCTGATCCATCATGCGGCATTGTATAATAGGTTATTGTGGATGCAGTTGTATTTGAATGTTGGTGAAAAAGAAGTCTTTCTTCAAAAAACACCTTACACTTTTGATATTTCGGTTTGGGAGTTGATTTTACCTTTTTTAACAGGAAGTTCGCTTGTTATAGCAAGGCCCGAAGGACATAAAGATGTCGATTATCTTCAAGAAATAATTAATGAAAAAAAGGTGTCAATAGTTCATTTTGTGCCTTCAATGTTAGGCGCTTTTCTGTTAGATGTTGATGCCGAAAAATGCAGTTCTATCGAGCATATTATCAGTGGTGGCGAAGAATTGCCCGCAATTATGGCCCACGATTGTAAAGAAAAATTCAAAAGAGCGCAACTACACAATTTTTACGGCCCAACCGAAGCTACTATTGAGGTAACTGCCATTAATTTGACTGAAATTAATGTGCTTGAACAAGGTGTAAGCATAGGCAAGCCCATTGCAAATACAAGTATTTATATTGTCAACAATTCACTCGAATTGCTACCGGTTGGTGTACCCGGAGAATTGTTAATTTCCGGAATTCAGGTGGCAAGAGGCTATTTGAATCTTCCAGAACTTACAAAAGATCGTTTTATAGCCGATCCTTTTAGAGAAAATCATATGGTTTATCGTACGGGAGATATTGCAGAATGGCTGCCAGATGGTAGTATTCGATATATGGGAAGAGTGGACAATCAGGTGAAAATCCGAGGGAATAGAATTGAACTGGGTGAAATTGAAAATGCTATAATGTTGTACGGTGACATACAGCAGTCAGTGACTTTGGTCAAAGAACTCAATAACGAAAAAGCACTAGTTGCTTATTATTTGCCAGAAAAAGGAAAAACAATAAGCAAATCAGAATTACGTACTTATCTTCAAGGAAAACTTCCAGAATATATGGTACCTGGATTTTATGTTTTGCTGGATGCTATACCTAAGACTTCGAGCGGTAAAGTGGATAGAAAAGCTTTGCCGGGTGTAGAAGGAGAAGATCTAATAAGAGGAGAATATGTACTACCAAAAAATAAGAAAGAAGAAGAGCTTGTTGCCATATGGCAGGAAGTACTTGGAATTGAAAAAGTCGGAGTAACAGATAACTTTTTTGAATTAGGCGGACACAGTTTATCAGTAGCTCAGGTAGTGAACAGAATCCATAAACAGTTTGGAAAAACGATCACTATTAAATTGTTTTTTGCAAATCCAACCATTGAAGGATTGAGTAAGGGACTACAGGATAGCGAATATATCGCAATCCCGAAGGCACCTGAAAGCGAGTCTTATCCCTTAACAGCTTCTCAAAGGCGATTATGGATAATGAGCCAGCTGGAAGGCGGTTCGCTGGCGTATAATATGCCCGGAGCGGTTACCCTAAAAGGAGTT
>NZ_QJRI01000054.1 GCF_003254565.1 Flavobacterium nitrogenifigens | reverse complement strand
TCCGTAGGAACGTTTGATATGTGATATTATTAAAAAACGATGTTAAAATCAAACGTTCCTACGGAACGTAAAACAATGATTTGAATCTAAAATTTCTACCGACGAGATATTCCTACGGAATATTTTCCATCGAAGATTTGAACTCTTGTGTGTTTTAAAATAGCATTTTCATTCCGTAGGAATGTCGAATAAAAATTTACAATGGAGGTTTACGTTCCATAGGAACGTCTCATCGGTAGAAAACAAATGGTGATCATCCAATTACGTTCCGTAGGAACGTTTGAT
>NZ_QJRI01000044.1 GCF_003254565.1 Flavobacterium nitrogenifigens | reverse complement strand
AAACGATTCTTCGAATTTATCGGTGTCTATACTTCCCTTTAGAGAAACTGCTCCGGGCATATTATACGCCAGCGAACCGCCTTCCAGCTGGCTCATGATCCATAATCGCCTTTGAGAATCCGTTAAGGGATAAGACTCGCTTTCAGGTGCCTTCGGGATTGCGATATATTCGCTATCCTGCAGCTCTTTACTCAATTCTTCAATGGTTGGGCTTTCAAAAAACAATTTAATAGTGATTGTTTTTCCAAATTGTTTATGGGTACGGTTAATT
>NZ_QJRI01000171.1 GCF_003254565.1 Flavobacterium nitrogenifigens | reverse complement strand
TGTGGCAAGGCCAGCTGCATCGCTGCATTCCAAGGTTACATCTAGAGAACCAGCTTGTGTTGTCCAAGTTGGCGCTGCTGTATCCTGAATGGTGATCACTTGAGTAAAAACTGTTGAAGTATTATTGCAGACATCTTTAGCGGTCCAAGTGTTGGTGTATGTTCCAGAATTGGCACAAGTTCCAGCGGCGAAAGTTCCGCTCACTTTAGTATAGGTTACAGTTCCACCGCAATTGTCTGTGGCAACAGGAGCCTGATTTTGTGCTGTTGTCAATCCTGCCGCATCGCTGCATTGCAAAGTAACATTTAGAGTACCCGCTTGAGTTGTCCAAGTTGGTGCAGTAGTATCTTGAATAGTAATCACCTGAGTGAAAACTGTTGAAGTATTATTACAGGCGTCTTTAGCAGTCCAAGTGTTGGTGTAAGTTCCAGAGTTTGCACATGCTCCTGCGGCGAAAGTTCCGCTCACTTTTGTATAAGTTACAGTTCCACCGCAATTGTCAGTAGCAACAGGAGCTTGATTTTGTGCTGCTGTCAATCCTGCCGTATCGCTGCATTGCAAAGTAGCATTTAAAGCGCCTGCTTGAGTTGTCCAAGTTGGCGCAGTAGTATCGTTAACAGTTACTATTTTTTCACAAGTAGAACTGCATCCATTTGAAGTAGTAGTTAATAATAATTTAAACGTTGTATTACAAGTAGAACCAGCTTGAACGGTTACGTTTTGTAAATTTGTCGCTGATGTAATTGTAGCACCATTTGCAGTTGCCGGAGGCAAAGACCACAAATAGGTCGTCATATTGGCTGGAGCCGTATAAACATTAGAAGAAGATAAACATACAGGACCACTAGTGCCAGTAATAGAACAAGCGGTCGGAGCATTTACCGTTACGGTTGCTTCACTTGTTGCAATATTACTTCCAGAGCATAAACCTGAATTAGAAAATATTGCTCTGAATTTTGTAGTTTCTGTTAAATTGCCTGTATTGTAAGCTGTTAAACCTACAGTATTAGCAATATCTACCCACACTGAAAAAGGGGCAACAGATGATTGCCATTTAATTACATTAGAGCCAGCATTGAGACCTGTTATTGTTAAAGCAGCACTAGCTCCTGAACATATAGTTGAGTTTGGTCCAACTGTTCCTTTTAGTGGAATTCCAAAAGTAAGTGGAGTATTTGTACATAGATTTGAATTAGGTGAGTTACCACTAACAGAAGCTAATTTTGTAACGTTAATTACACCAGGATTATTGGGATCACAAATGTTAATTCCCAAGCTTCCAAAAGGAACATTAAACTCTAAAAATGTAGCGCCAGAATTACAATTGGCCTTACCTGCCTGAGCAGCAAGACCCGCGGGGATAACATTAGTTTGAGTTTTTACACTACCATTTCCAGTATATAAAGTAAAACCACTTCCATTAGAATTAATCTCTAAGATATACTCAGCACCAGCTACAGTAATAGTTCCCCCAAATGAATCTGATGTTAATCCTGTTGCTGGATTATTGTCGGTATCTAAGTACAATCTAAAAAGTGCCGAACCACCATTACCAATGTCCATACCTAATCTTAAAACTTGACTTTGGGTATCAACTTTAGCGCGAATCGTCCCAATGTTACAAGTTGAAGAAGGGTTAGCTAGTAATACTGTGCTATAAACCGTTCCAGTCGCATATTCATCACCAACTGCACCTGGACCAGGGCAGTAATTGCCATCATATGTGTTTTGAGAATAGCCACTTGTAGTAAATATTAAAAGCAACGTAATATAAACGCATTTAATATTAAAATTAATATTCGTTAAAAAAGTAATGTTTTTCATAATCTCTAATTTTTAATCTTTAGTAAATTTTATTTTGAGATTCTTGAGTTATAATCTGTTTTAATTGATTATAAATTGCCGAGGCTGTTCTTGGTAAAAATTATAATATTGACTTAAAAAATGGGCTTGTAGAAAAATGAGTGTTTTTGATTTTTTTTTTAAAGTTTTAGGTTAATGTTCAGTAAAAATCTCAAGAAGATGGAAAAACTGTTCTATTCATTTAAATGGGACAAATAGGTTATTAATCACATCGTGCATTTCTAACAAAAAAATAACTTACAATTTTGACACTTTTTAGGACCTTTCAAGTGACACTTTTTTATTCTTATAAATTGTTTCTCTGTTTTGTGATATATTTAATATTTTAACAGAATCAAAGTTATATTAGAGTTTTTCTAATATGATTTTTTTATCTGTAACTAACCTAAAAACTCGTTGAAGTGTTGTTTTTTTATCAACAAATGACCCAAAAACACTTTTTTTTAACTCAAAAAAGTAGAATTTTTCTTCTCCTTTTTTTGCTTTATTCACGATATTAAGTTTCTTTGAAGTGTATTAAATGATTAATAATCAGGTATTTAGTTAATTTTTTAGAAGATTGAAGAATATCGACTAAATACTAATTTTATAGATGAAGTACATAAAATGACAAAAAGTGGCTTTTCTAATTTTTGTAGTCTAAAAATTTTACAGGGTATTTATTCTTGTTAAAATTTTGTTATAATGTTAACGGAAATAAAAAAAAGAAAAGGTTTAAAATTTCTTTTGTAAATTAGAACTTAATTAAAAAATGACCTGCAATTCAGGTTTTTAAAAATTGCTACTTATGAAAAATCTTATATTAATTCGTCATGCCAAATCTAGCTGGGAAGCACCATTGAAAGATTTTGATCGTCCATTAATGAAAAGAGGAATTTTAGATGCGCATGATGTTTCATTAAATATTTCAGAGTATCTTCCAAAAACGTATATTATTTGGAGCAGCACAGCCGCGAGAGCCACAGAAACTGCTTTAATTTTTGCGCAAAACATATCTTATCCATTAGAAAGCATCATTTTTAGAGATGATCTGTACACTTTTGATGAGAAGCAGCTCGAAAAAGTTATTAAATCGTGTGATAATAGTTTTGAAAGCGTTATTCTTTTTGGACATAACGAGGCTATTACAAATTTTGTTAATAAATTTGGGGATGTTTTTATAGAAAATGTACCAACTTCAGGCTTTGTTTCGTTACAGTTTGATGCCGAAAGTTGGGACACGATCCATAAGGGCAAAACACATAAAACTATTTTCCCCAAAGATTTAAAATAATTACAGTGTACGAACAGAAATATATCGATAGAGAAAAAAGCTGGTTAGCGTTTAATGCGAGAGTGCTTCAGGAAGCAGCAGACAATACAGTACCACTTTTAGACAGACTGCGTTTTGTTGGAATTTTTTCAAACAACTTAGACGAATTTTTTAGAGTTCGGTACGCGGCCATTCGACGATTAAGTCTATCAGGTATTTCTGGAGAAAAATATCTAGGAGGTATTTCTGCGCATCAATTAATTAAAGATATTACCGAAATTGTAATTCAACAACAGTCTGAAAGTTTGCGTATTCTTGGGAACATTGAAGCTGAACTAGAATCTGAGAATATTTTTATTATCAATGAAAAACAGATTACACCAAAACAAGAATGTTTCTTAAAGGACTTTTATACCCAAAAATTAAGTCCAGAATTAGTAACCATCATTTTAAATGATTTGGCTGTTTTTCCAATTCTGAAAGATACCTTAGGCTATTTGGCAGTTCGTTTAGAATTAGCAAATGATGAGGTTCGTTATGCCTTAATTGAAATTCCAAAAAATATCAACAGATTTGTCGTTCTTCCTTCTGAGGACGAAAAACAATATGTTATTTTAATAGATGATGTTATTCGTTTTAAACTGAAAAACATCTTTAATATATTTGATTACAAGAGCGTTTCTGCTCACATGATCAAAATTACTCGTGATGCACAATTGGATATAGATAGTGATTTGAGTAAAAGTATGCTTGAAAAAATTGCTTCGTCTGTAAAAGATCGCCGAATTGGAGAGCCTGTTCGTTTTATTTATGACAATTTGATAGAAGAAGATACGCTGCAATTTTTCTTAGATAAAATGAAAATTGTAGAAACAGATAGTATAATTCCGGGAGGAAGATATCATAATCGTCGCGATTATATGAGTTTTCCAAATCTCGGAAGATTTGATTTGTTGTACAAGCCAAACGAACCGTTACCAGTTCCTGGCTTGAACCTTGAAGGGAGTATTCTTGAAAAAATCTCTAAGAAAGATTATCTAGTGCACGCACCTTATCAGTCATTTTCATATTTAACGAAGTTTTTGCGCGAAGCCGCTTTAGATCCAAAAGTAACCAGCATTAAAATTACCTTATATCGTTTAGCTAAGAATTCACAGATTATTAGTTCGCTGATAAATGCAGCTAAAAACGGAAAAAGAGTAGTGGTGCAAATCGAACTTCAAGCACGTTTTGATGAGGCTTCGAATATTTCGTATGCAGAACAAATGCAGACAGAAGGCATCGAGCTTATTTTTGGTATCAAAGGATTGAAAGTACACAGTAAGATTTGTGTAATTGAAAGAACGGAGGAAGGCAAAAACCGTCGTTACGGATTCATTTCAACTGGAAACTTCAACGAAGCAACAGCAAAAATTTATACCGATGTAACGCTTTTTACTTGCCACCAAGGAATCTTAAAAGACACGTCAAAAATATTTGAGTTTTTTGATATTAATTATAGAGTTCATAGATACAAACATTTAATTGTATCGCCTCATTATACAAGAACGAAATTTATCAAACTAATTGATCGTGAAATTCTTCATGCATTGGCGGGTAGAAAAACGCACATTAAATTAAAAATGAATAGTTTGTCCGATTTTAAAATGATCGATAAATTATACGAAGCAAGTAATGCAGGAGTAAAAATCCAGCTTCAGGTAAGAGGAATATGTTCTCTAATTCCAGGAATTCCAGGAATGAGCGAAAACATTGAAGCCATAAGTATTGTAGATAATTACTTAGAACATTCGAGAGTATATATTTTCGGAAATGCTGGCTTGACCGAAGTTTACATTTCGTCTGCCGATTTTATGACCAGAAATCTAGACGGAAGAGTCGAGGTAACCTGCCCGATTTACGATCTTGAAATCAAAAAAGAATTGATTGATAATTTCAATATTGCCTGGAAAGGAAATGTAAAAGTGAGATATCATTCTTATAAATTAGATAATAAATATAAGCCCAAAAATCATCATGCCCCATTTAGAGCACAATTTGAAACCTATAAATATTATCAGAATAAAGTAGCCATACTTGAAGAGGTTCCTCAAAAAGTAAATTAATAATAAATACCAATTCCAAATCATAAAGTGAGCATGATTAATATTAGGAAGTTCGCAGCGATAGATATCGGTTCAAATGCCATGAGGCTTTTGATTGCTAACGTTGTGGAACAAGAAGGCAAAGAACCGCAGTTTAATAAAAGTTCCCTTGTTCGTGTGCCAATTCGTTTAGGGCAAGACGCCTTCACGGTTGGAGAAATTTCACCAGAAAATATAGATCGAATGGTAGATGCCATGAAAGCATTCAACCTTTTGATGAAAGTACATAAAGTAGAACGTTATATGGCATTTGCGACTTCTGCAATGCGCGAAGCCTATAATGCAAAAGAAGTTGTGGCTTTAATTAAGAAAAAAGCTGACATAAAAATCGAGATCATCGATGGTAAGAAAGAAGCGGCAATTATTGCTTCTACAGATTTGCATCATTTAATTAAATCTGACGAAACTTATTTATTTGTGGATGTTGGAGGTGGAAGTACCGAGTTTACCTTATTCTCTGACGGAAAAATGATTACGTCAAGATCTTTCAAAGCGGGAACTGTTCGTTTACTGAACAACATGGTTCATGATTCGGTTTGGGATGAAATCGAAAAATGGATTAAAACCAACACAGCCGATTACGATGAAGTAACGCTGATAGGTTCTGGAGGAAACATCAATAAGTTGTTTAAAATGTCTGGGAAACAGCAGGAAAAACCGCTTTCGTACATTTATGTTAACTCACAGTACGCATTTTTAAATTCATTGACTTACGAACAGAGAATTGCTGAATTAGGATTGAACTCCGATCGTGCCGACGTAATTATTCATGCCACTCGTATTTATCTGAATGCGATGAAATGGAGTGGTGCGCGCCAGATTTATGTTCCTAAAATCGGACTTTCTGATGGTATCGTAAAAGCAATGTATTACGGTAAAATTTAATATTTATATTTTTTTTGTAAATGAATAAAGGCAGACTTGAAGCTTTTAGTGATGGCGTTTTGGCAATCATTATTACGATTATGATTTTGGAAATTAAAGCTCCAGCAGGGCATGAATTTGTAGATTTAAAACCGCTTATTCCGAAGTTTTTAAGTTATGTTTTGAGTTTTATTTACGTTGGAATATATTGGAATAATCATCATTATTTACTCCATGGTTTGTCAAAAGTAAATGGGAAAGTATTATGGAGTAATCTGCACTTTTTGTTTTGGCTTTCCTTGATTCCCGTTTCTACCGCTTGGATGGGAGAACATAATTTTGAAAAAGCCGCAATGACGATGTATGGAGTTGTGCTACTTCTTTCTGCAATCTCTTATATTATTTTGCAATATACTATAATGTGCAGTGAAGGAAGCAATTCTGCCTTAAGAAAAGCACTTAACAAAGATTATAAAGGTAAAATCTCTTTAGTTTTATACGTTATCGGAATTGTTACGGCATTCTTTAACCAGTGGGTTTCTGGAGCAGCTTATTTTATAGTTGCCATGTTATGGCTTATTCCAGACAAAAGAATCGGGAGGATTTTTTCTTAAAATGAATAGTTTATGAAAGCTGTTTTTCAGTCCATTCAAGATTTCTCTGCTGACGAATTAAGTCTTTTAGATAGTTTGATAACATTTCGAACATTAAAAAAAGGAGAACTTCTCTTAACTGAAAATCAAGTTTGCAACGAAATAGTTTTTATTGAAAAAGGAATTCTCCGTTCCTTTTTCGTCAATCATAAAGGCGATGAAATCACGAATTGTTTTGCTTTCGAAAACGAATTTATGGCTTCTTTTGCCAGTTTTATCACAGGAGAAAAAGCAGAAGAGAACATTCAGGCCTTAACCGATACAGAATTGCAAATTCTAGACCGAAAAGCTTTAGAAGAGCTCTACAAATCAGGTTTTAACTGGCAAGAAACAGGCAGAAAATTAACCGAATTAGAATTTGTAAACCTGCACAAAAGGATGATTTCTTTTCAGAAATTATCAGGTGCAGAGCGTTACGAAGAACTTTGCCAAAATCATCAAAAGTATATTCAGTTAATTCCTTTGCAATATTTGGCTTCTTATCTAGGAATTACCCCAAGACATTTAAGCCGAATTAGAAAGGCTATAATTTGATCTTTTTTTGTGTTTCTCGCAGATTTTGCAGATTTATTTTTTAGCTCATTAATTGAGAAGAAAGAATCTGCAAAATCTGCGAGAGAAATAAATCTAAGGTTTTTTTTCAGGACATTTGTCTAGTAAAAGAAAATGTTCTAATAGTATTTTTGAAAAAACATAAACATGAAAAAAATACTAATTATAAACGGACATCCAAACGCGGAAAGCTTCAATTTCGGAATTGCAGAATCGTACCAAAAAGGGGCCGTTGCTTCTGGTGCACATGTAGAAACCATTACAATAGCCAATTTAAATTTCAATCCAAATCTGCAATTTGGTTACCAAAAACGAACAAATCTAGAACCAGATTTGTTAGAATCTTGGGAGAAAATCAAAAGAGCCGATCATTTAGTTTGGATTCATCCCGTTTGGTGGGGTGGTCTCCCAGCGATAACAAAAGGATTTATTGATCGTTTGTTTTTGCCTGGAATGGCTTTTGAGTATCGCGAAAATTCAGTTTGGTGGGATAAATTACTAAAAGGCAAAACAGCTCATATTATTACAACCTTAGATCAGCCAAGCTGGTATTACAGATTGTTTTTCGGAAGACCTAGCGTGAATCAATTAAAGAAATCAACTTTGGAATTTTGCGGTGTAAAACCCGTAAGAGTGAGTTATGTCGGAATTATAAAAGGCTCTAAGGAAGAGCAGAGAAAGAAATGGCTTGAAAAAGTCTATAATTACGGACTCAAAAACAAATAAAATTTTGTTGCAAATTACCAGAATGAATTGATTCGTTAGATTAAAGATTTATATCCAATCCAAATGTAGTGCGTAAAAGTTCAATGTTTGGATTGATTTCTAAGAAACGATTGTATCGATCTTGATCGTTAAGGGCTCTTACTGCTTTAATTTCTTCATTTACAATTACTTCAATTGTAATATCATGATTATGCAAGTGACCTTTTAAATAGCCTAATAAACCATTCATCTGGCCTTCAAAATCCAATTTGGAACCTTCATTTGGCAACTCATAATAAATTGTCGTGCCATCCAGAGTAGGATCACTAATCAATAGAATTGATTCCATGATCTTAAGTCCTTTTTGGCCTAAACGTTCTGCATATTTGTTCCAGTGAAGACGCATATCGGTTTCGTTAAATTCTTCAGTTAGAAAAACAGTAGTAGGCTTAACGTACGATTTGCTATTTGCTTCCATTTCTTTTTTCTTGCGGATACTAGCAAGAGAAAAAGCAGAAACTTTAGGAGCGCCATTTGCTTCTGTTTTTGGAGCTTCTGGAGTTTGAACTTTTGGAGTTTCGGCAGGAGTTTGAACTGCGTTTTGGGTATTTACAGATGCGGCATTATTAATGCTATTGGCATTATTTTTTTCTTCCGAATTTGGAATTTGGGATTTTGTATTTGGATTTTCCTTATTTGGACTTTGGACTTCGACTATAGAATAACCTCCGTTTTTAAAGTAAACAGGTGGAATTATGAATTGCTCAACTTTTTTTTTTCTCCATCAAAGTTGATAGAGGCCAATTGCATCAAGCATAATTCAACTAAAAGTCGTTGATTCTGGCTTAATTTGTATTTTAAATCGCAGTCGTTTGCAATATCAATTCCTTTAAGTAAAAATTCCTGAGAACATTTTTGTGATTGAGAGGCATACATTTGCTGTGCTTGCTCGCCAACTTCCAATAAAGCAATAGTCGAAGGTGTTTTGCTCACTAATAAATCTCTGAAATGTGAAGCCAAACCAGCAATAAAATGATGTCCATCAAAACCTTTGGCTAAGATATCATTGTATGCTAATAAAAGTTTCGGAATCTCATTTTCCAGAAGTAAATCAGTAATCGAAATATAAGTTTCGTAATCTAAAACGTTTAGGTTCTCGGTTACAGCTTGACGTGTCAAATTTGTTCCGCAGTAAGAAACTACACGGTCAAAAATAGACAAAGCATCACGCATCGCGCCGTCTGCTTTTTGAGCGATAATGTGCAGTGCATCATCTTCAAAAACGATTCCTTGACTTTCAGCAACATCAGCCAAATGTTCTTTAGCATCTTTTACTGTAATTCTTTTGAAATCAAAAATCTGACAGCGAGATAAAATCGTTGGAAGGATTTTGTGTTTTTCTGTCGTGGCTAAAATGAAAATAGCATGTTTTGGCGGTTCTTCTAATGTTTTAAGAAAAGCATTAAAAGCGGCCGAAGACAACATGTGGACCTCGTCAATGATATATACTTTGTATTGTCCAGTTTGTGGCGGGATTCTAACCTGATCGATAAGGTTACGAATATCATCAACCGAGTTGTTTGAAGCAGCATCTAGCTCAAAAACGTTAAATGCAAAATCTTCAGTAGGATCGTCATATCCAGGCTGATTTATTTTTCTTGCCAAGATACGCGCGCAAGTAGTTTTACCAACTCCACGCGGTCCTGTAAACAAAAGAGCAGAAGCTAAGTGATTGGTTTCAATAGCATTCAACAAAGTGTTTGTAATGGCCTTTTGCCCCACAACATCCTTAAAGGTCTGCGGGCGATATTTACGTGCCGATACTACAAATTGTTCCATATTCTCTTTTATTGGATAGCAAATATATGACTTTTGTTTCGTTGTTTAAAACCGATTTTAGTTATTTAGAGAAATTCTTTTTCTTCAAAATAACAAAGAGTAAAATAAGAAATAATACGATGTTGACAATCAAAGAAATGATAATGTATTGGCTGTAAGTTTCCAATTTTGCATCTGTTTTTTCTTTATCAGAAATTTCTTTTTGAGAATTTTTATAGATTCTTAGCTTCTCTAATTGATAAATCCAATCTTGTAAATTTCGATTTTCAAATTTCAGATCCCAAACATAAAAAGACAATGATTTTATTTGATCATCTATCTTTTGTGAGGTTCTGATTTCTGGCGGAGAAGGCATGGAGTCACTCCCATAAGGTTTAAATCCAGTGCTTGGAGAGCAACCGCTCACTTCGATAGTTTTATCATCATTAAAATTGGCATAAACAATCCAAAGTTGTTTTATAGATGGAATACTAGAACAATTGCCATTATATTTTTGCGTAATGAACTGAGAATTATATTTTCCTTTAAAGAGTTCTATGATTCTAAAAGTATAAATTCTCTTTATTGAATCTACTTTTATGACTTCTCCGTAAAATACAATTTCATGCTTTAGTCCTATTTCTACCATATTTTTTCTGTCAATTGTTTTGCAATCACATGAAAAAGAATAATTAGTGATTAATAAGGTTGTAATAAGTAATAGGAATTTCAATTTCATAAAGACAGTTTAGGATACAATAATAATCTTTTTTATGCTTGTTTTTTCATCTCTAAATTGAATTTTTATAATAAAAAATGTACTATTTTTAATCCGAAACTAAGTGCCATTTTAAAAAAACGTTAATCATTCATGAACGCAAAACAAATAGTTAAATTAAGCAATATTATCGGGATTACGTCTATACTTTTATTAGTGTACTGGGTCTTTACATTTATTGTAATTGAAGTTTTCGGACTAAAGGTTTTTAGAGAAAACATGACCGAAAGCTTTTATTTAAGCATTCTCGGTATTCTTGCTCTTATGGCAGGATCTCTAATAGTGAATCTCATGTTTAATTTGACGAGAATTGCCGAAAGAAAAAATGAAGATGAAGTAAATACCAAATCAAACCGACGCAAGTTTGCTGTTCTGCTTTTAATTTTTCCATTAATTCTAATTATACTTTTTGGTGGTGATTACTTGACTTCTGCCAAAAAAGAAAAAATGCTCATTAGCTCTGCAAAATCTATTATAGAATCTAACAAGGCAAATAGCGACAAACTTTTAAATTATACATTTTCTAAATCATACATCAAAGAAACAACGGGAATTTTAAGAGTTTTATCTTCAACAGATAAAAACTTTCCGAGTGTAACTTTAATTGTGAAAGATTCCATTAAAGATTCACCTGTTTTTCTTGGTTTTAATGCTTATTATAATGAAAGTTTGGATAGTGATACCATACAACCTCAAAAAGTAAATTATATTTATCAGACTAATAAAGAAGAAAGAGCTTATCTTATTGAAGTTTTTAATAAAAATAGTGACGAGTTAAGATATAGTTCGAGTAATGGAAATTATGAATTGTTTTACCCATACAAAAAGAATGGAAAAACGATCATCATCTATTTTTCTGAACAGCAGCGTTATGGTAAATTAGGAAGCTGATAAATTTATAGATCATGAAGAAGTATTTTCTACTAATAATTTTGCTTGCAGCGTTTACCGTAAAAGCACAAAAAACTCAAATGAGTCCAATTTATCAATTGCGAATCTATGAGATTTTCGAAAGCAATAAGAAAGAATTTCACGAACGTTTTCGCGATCATGCCATGCGCATTATGAAGAAATACAACTTTAAGATTATTTCGATTTACGAATCAAAATCAGATAAGAAAACAGAGTTTGTATATTTTCTAGAGTGGCCAGATGAAACGACAATGAAAAAAGCTTGGGAAGATTTTAGAAAAGATCAGGAATGGATTGAGGTTAAAAAAGAATATACTACAAAATACGGTGACGTAGTAGGAAATATAGAAGATCGTGTTTTGACTAAACTTGATTATTCGCCTAATTAGAAAAATTACTGTAAATATTTTTTATGAAACAATATCATTACCAAAACAACATTCTAAACTTACAAGTTAAAAAAACACCATTTTTGATAAGAGCAATATTATTCCTAATTGCTTTTATGCTTTTTGTTTTTCCGGTTGGAGGAACAATTTTTGGTATTGCTCTCGGAAACGGTTTGCATATTGGTTATTTTATAGGAATCGGAATTTGTTTTCTAATTGGATTTTATACTCTGCGAATTGCCCTTTGGAATACTTATGGAAATGAAACCATTCAGATTCTAGAAGATAAGGTAATTTATGAAGCTAATTATGGATGGTTTAAAGATGGTAAGAAGGAAATATTAATTTCAAATCCTAACTTTTATGCTGTGCCTGCTGGTTATGAGGAAGATAATGAAGGTGTTTTAATTATTGGTTCTGATGATGCTAAAGTTGAATCGGTTGTGAAGATAAAAATGATTCAATTGGAAGAATTAGCTTCACTTTTGCAATCTTCTACAAAGTAATTCTCTGTTTTCTTTTACTGAAAAACTTATAAAGCTCACCGTAATATCATATAACCTTCTTATACTTAATGTTTTTAATTTTAAAAATGTAAAATATTGAAAAAAGAGTAAGAGCAACCAGAGGTGTAAAATCTGTGGGAGATACCTGCGAATTGGCAAGAGCCAATCAAGAACCAGGGACGGCGACTGTTGTTGTTAATTCTGATGCTGATTTAGATAAATTTGGTCAGTAAAGTGGTAGACGCTTATGATGGCATTAGTGCAACTGTAGTTTTTGAAGCCAACAAAGATATTATTTCAAGTCCTGATTTAATTCAGCCAAGATGGAAATTGAAAATACCGACAGTTTAGTTTTTTTAGTCTCAAAGTTGCAGAGTTGCAAAGGAACAAAAGTTTTTATTTTATGTCATTCCTAGGAACGAATTTCAGTTTCTAGGAATGACATAGATTATTGAATCATTTTTTGTTCTCATTTGCTTTTACTTGATTTATAAAAGATTCTTTCTTTTGAAACCGATTGCTCTAGCCCTGATGTTAGCGGCATCCTTTTGTGGCGGTCCCGATAGCTATCGGGAGCAGCAAAAGATATAGCGGACAGCAGGTTCCCGGCTCCTAAAAATTATCTTCCCTTAATACTTAAATCCAATAAAAACTTTGCTGTTTCCTGATCTGAATCGGCTGAGAAACCAGCAACATAAACTCCTTTTTTGCCCGTAGTCGACTTAATTCCGTATACAACTGCCTCATCTGCTGGGTCTGACTCACCCTCGTATCGATACACATGAACAATTTCAAATTTCTCAGGATTTTTTTTAATCGCATCAGCATTTCGATTAAAATCGCACGTAAATCCTTTTTCATTCAATTGATCTAAAGCTTTTGAAACAGTTGCGTAATGATACATTCTTTTCATGATAAACTGAATTTAAATTATAGATTTTTAAAGATAACTATTTTAAAATTAAAAAGTTATGATAAAATTCATAAAATCTAAAATTTAAAATCATTATTGTTAGTTCTTAAATCGCTACTTTTGCAGCGCAGACCGCCTTATCGTCGTTCCGATTTATCGGGAGGGAGGAAAGTCCGGACACCATAGAGAAGCATAGCGGGTAACGCCCGTCGGTTCTCTCGTTTTTTGGAACGAGAGGATTAGGACAAGTGCAGCAGAAAGTATGTACAGGTAATGCTGTAGTGAAACCAGGTAAACTCTATGCGGTGAAATACCAAGTATATCGGCATTTAAGGGCTTCTCGTTCGTTGCCGAAGGGTAGGTAGATTGAGTCCCGAAGTAATTCGGGATCTAGATAAATGATAAGGTATTGTTTTATTGCAAAATAAGACAAGAACAGAATCCGGCTTACAGGTCTGCATTTTTTATATATTTGTGAACTATCTAACTTATCCTCATGAATATTACGACTCCAAATCCTTCGTCAAAATCTAAAAAAAGCCTTTTTAGAACCATTGTAACCAATCTTACTTTTTGGGTTTTAATTGCTATTATTTTGGGCGTTTTGCTTGGACATTTTTCTCCTGAGAATGGCGTAAAAATGGAATTTCTAGGCAAGAAGTTTATTCAGTTAATTTCACTCTTTATTGGACCAATTATTTTCTTGACTATTGTTTTGGGAATTTCGGGAATGGGAAATCTTAAAAAAGTAGGTCGAATAGGGGTTAAAGCTTTAACGTATTTTGAGGTAGTTTCGACCGTTGCTTTGGCAATTGGTGTGACTGTTGCTTATATATTTAAACCTGGAAAAATTGATAAATCGGGACTGACTTTTGGCGATGCAAGCCAATATACAAATGGAGCAGCAAAGGATTTTTCGTGGTTGCAGTTCTTCTTGTCCAACTTTACATTACAGGTTTTATTGGCTGCTATTATATGCGGAATTGCACTGAATTTTTATCAGAAAAGAGAACAGACGATTTTGGTTTTGGAACGATTCTCTAAAGTGGTTTTCTTCGGATTAAAATATGTAATGTATTTAGCTCCAATTGGTGCTTTTGGAGGAATGGCGTACACAATCGGGAAATTCGGTCTGGCAACTTTGATTCCGCTTGGCAAATTGATGCTTTGTGTTTATCTGACGATGGCATTGTTTGTCTTTTTGGTTTTGGGAAGCATATTGAGATATTATAAAATCAGCATTCTTTCGATTTTAAAATATATTAAAGAAGAACTTTTGCTAGTTCTCGGAACTTCATCTTCGGAAGCTGCTTTGCCAAGTATTATGGTAAAATTGGAGAGAATGGGATGCAGTAAATCGGTCGTAGGATTGGTGATCCCGACGGGTTATTCTTTTAATCTGGACGGAACTTCGATTTATCTTTCTATGTCTGTGCTTTTTATTGCGCAACTCTACGACGTGCATTTGACTTTTTTTGAAATCATGACCGTTATCGGAATTTTGATGATTACTTCGAAAGGCGCAGCGGGTGTAACAGGAAGCGGATTTATCGTTTTAGCATCAACTTTAACAGCCTTGCATAAAATTCCGGTTGAAGGTTTAGCATTTTTACTTGGTGTAGATAAATTTATGAGCGAGGCCAGAGCGATTACCAATTTAATAGGAAATACAGTGGCAACCATAATAATTTCTAAAACCGAAAGAGATTTTACAGAGCTGAATCTGGATCCTGTTTCGGAGTAGTTTTGCCACAAAGGCGCTAAATCGCAAAGTTTTTGTTTTTCTTTGAGCTTAAAATTTCTCGCAAAGACGCAAAATCGCAAAGTTTTTTATAAGTTGACTCCAGCTTTAGTTGGAGGAATTGATAAATGAATTTTGGAGGCTTTAGCCAAACAGCTTCTAGTTTGGCTAAAGCCTTGTTTTCTTCTTTAATTTATAGTCATCCAGCTAAAGCTGGATGCTATTCAAATAAAATTTTATAACTATTTTATGCTCGCAAAGTCGCAGAGTCGCAAAGCTTTTGTTTTTCTTTGAGCTTAAAATTGCTCGCAAAGTCGCGGAGTCGCAAAGATTTTTTTGAGTTGCCTCCAGCTTTAGCTGGAGGTTACGGAGAATTAAATTTTAAAGGCTTTAGCCAAACAGCTTCTAGTTTGGCTAAAGCCCTTGTCTTTCTTTAATTTGTGATCATCCAGCTAAATCTGGACGCTATTTAAATTGAATTTTATAAATAATCTTTGCCTGCAAAGTTTAAAAAATTAAGAAAAATCTTTGCGACTCCGCGACTTTGCGAGATTAAAAAACTTCTTGCCTTAGCGCCTTCGTGGCAAAAAAAACACTACGATTCGTCTTTAGTTGTTCGCACCAGACTAATGCCCGACGTAAAAAATACGATTCCTAATATTCCGTAAATAATAAGCGATTTTATATCTCTGGTTTCTCCAGACGTGCCAGCAAAAATAACGGCCGTATAAATAAGTCCTATAATTCCGAGGATTGTAAGCAACCCGCCGAAAAATCTTTTTAGGTTCATGATTGTTAGATTTAAAAGTTCTCTAACAAAGTTAAATTTTGACAAGTTAATTTCTGTTACACAATTGTTTATGTGAAATTATATGATTCGAATACTATTTTTCTATTTTAAACTCCAATCCTATATTTCGAACACTTTCAATCTTAATTTTTGGATCTGAATTAAAATATTTTCTCAATCTGCTGATAAAAACATCCATGCTTCGCCCTGAGAAATAATCGTCTTTTTTCCAGATTGACATTAAAATTTGATCTCTTTTTAATAACTGATTATGGTTGAGATATAAATACTCAATAAGAGAAGCTTCCATTTCTGTAAGCTGCTGAACGTGATTTTTATTATTCAAAGTTAGGCGTTCGTTATCAAAAATATACGAACCAATTTCTATGATGTTGTTTCCTTCAAGACTTCTTTTTTGCTCAATTCTTTTTAGGATATTCTGTAGACGAAGAACCAATTCATCAACTTCAAAAGGTTTTGCGATATAGTCGTCTGCACCAAGTTTTAAGCCAATGATTTTGTCTTCTTTAAGTTTTCTTGCAGTTAGAAAAATAAAAGGAATTTCAGGATTGATAGTAATTATTTTTTCCGCCAATGAAAATCCGTCCATTTTAGGCATCATGACATCAAAAATGCAAATATCAAAAACCTGGTTTTTAAAATAGTCTAAAGCTATCTCACCGTTTTCTGCCCAGATTACTTCAAATTGATGCAATTCTAGGTATTGTTTTAAAATCGCCGCAAAGTCAAAATCGTCTTCGGCTAAAAGTAATCTTTTCAAAATAAGGGAATTAAACTTTTAATAAAATAGTAAACTGGGTTCCTTTTCCTAAATCGCTAATAACGTTAACAGAACCCTGATGTGCTTTTACAATTTGATCGACATAATACAAACCTAAACCTAAGCCTTTTGTATTATGCAGATTTCCTTGTTCGACGCGATAAAATTTCTCGAAAAGAAAGGCTTGTTTGTTTTTGGCAATTCCAATTCCGTCATCTTCAAAACTGATAGAAAATTGGTTTTCAACCATTTTTGTTTTTACTGTAATGGTGTTCGAACCGTATTTTGCAGCATTTTCCAAAACATTTAAGAAAGCGGTTGTTAGATGAAATTTATCTAAAACAAGAATCGTTTTCTCAGTTTGAAAATCGGTTTTTAGATTGATTTTTGGAAAAGTAATTTTAAAATCATCAACAATAGAAAGCAGAAAATCTTCGGCATCTATTTTTTCCTTTTGCAATTCAATTTCATTTTCTGCCAAAGAATTTGCCATAACCTGATCAATCAAATTTTGAAGGCGGTTATTTTGACGTGAAATTGTATTCACAATAGCGTTGAAATTTTCTTCATTTTCACGAATGCTTTTCTGTGCTAAAATCTTTGTCGAGATCCCTAAAGTTGCCAAAGGCGTTTTAAGTTCGTGCGTAATATTATTAATGAAATCAGTCTTAACATCGCTTACTTTTTTCTGTTTAATTAAAGCTTTTAAGGCAATGACAAAAAGCGTGATTAAAGTCAGAATTGATAATAAAGACAAAATGAGAATAAAAGTCATTCGTCTCAGAATAATCATTTCCCAATCAATTACAGAAACGTACATTGAATCTTCTGTAAGTAATTGATATTCCTGATTTTCGAAAGTTCCATTGGTTGTTCCAACATAATTTCGCACTAAAAAAGCATGATTGAGCGAAGCTAGATTTCCGTACAATTTATTCTGGATAAAAGGCTTTTCGGAGAAAATAGTATCAGCTTTTTTTGCATTTTGATACAGGATAAATTTGTTGAGCACAATGGCAAAATCAATTTTAAAATTTGGCAAATCTCTTTCGAATTTTCTCTGGATTTCTCGAGTTACAGCGCTCTGATATTCATTCTGTAAAACGCCAATCTTAATATCTAGTTTGCTGTTTTTTCCTTTTATATATCTTTCAGAAAGGCTTTTGTAAAGTGCTTCTTTTTTTGCCACAAAAGCTGAGTCAATATCACTGTAGTTGTTTGAAATCTGGGCAATTTCATTTTTAATCTGTGTATGAAACTGTGCCACTTTATATTCGTAGGCCGTTTTTACCAAATAACATTGCACCGTCATAAGCACAATTAGTGCAATGACAGAAAATGTGATTAATAAATTGATTCTTTGTTTCATATTCCTTCGAAAATTCTGTTTCAAAAATACTGTTTTTACTAATCAAATGGCAGATTAACTCTGCATTAACCTACGATTAACTTTCAGAACTAGGTTTTCAAAGCATTTTTGCAGCAACACTAATCAATTTAAATTTTAAAATGAATCTTTATCTGCCATTAAAACTTCTAATAACACTTCTGCTTTTTTGTCTTTCATGTATAGCGAATGCTCAGAATGAAACACCAAAAGATTCGACTTCAAATCAATTAGATGAAATTGTCATCAGCCAGGAGAAAAAGACATTTACAAACTCAAACGGAAACATAAAAGTTGACGTTGCTAATTCGGTTTACAGCACAATTCCAAACCCGGTAGATCTGCTTTCAAAGCTGCCATCGGTTCAAGTAAGTACTGATCGAGAAAGTATTTCGATTGTCGGAAAAGGAAATCCGCTCATTTACATTGACGGGCAAAAAGGAACGATAACCGATTTGAATGCCTTGAGTGTCGCTGATATTAAAACAATTGAAATTATTAAAAACCCATCTTCAAAATACGAAGCCGAAGGCCGTGCTGTGATTTTAATTACTAGGAAATTGAGCAAAAAAGACAGTTTCAGAACTGAAATTTCAGAAGTGGCATCTTTTAAAAAGCATTATAATAATTATTTGGGCTTTAATTCCAGTTTTAAAAAAGGAAAATTAGAATGGAAAGCCAATTTTAATTACAATAAACTAAATCCTTGGGAGAAGCATACTTTAGAATATGAAATTCCAAAAGCTTCCATTATTTCCAATTATGATGTAATGGCAAATACACATCGCAATCAATACATTTTTGGAGGCGGAATGTATTACAAAATAAAAGAGGAGGATTATTTCTCCATTAATGTAAATGGAAAGCTTCAGAGTGATACGTTCGATATCAACACTTTTACTTTTAATCAAAATCAGGATGTGGTAAATAATGTTTTTACATTGAGTGATAATTCAAGTAAAAAGGATTTTGTAAATGCATTTGTGAATTATTCAAAAAAAATAAAATCGATTGACACGCAACTTTTTGCTGGTTTTCAGTACTCTAATTTTAATCAGCATTTAAAGAGTTTAGTGGCTAATAATTATAATGAAACCGATTTTGAATTGTCGCAAAATCGTGATCAGAAATTTAATGTTGATGTTTTTTCTGGAAGAGTTGATTTGGAGAAAAAGTTTAAGAATGAAATGGATCTGGAATATGGTGCATTGTATCTAAAGGCAAAATCAGTATCAAACGCAGACATTTTTGATTTTGAGAAAAACTCTAACGAAATTTCAGATTATGATTTTAAAGAAGAAAACCTAGCGGCTTATATTCAATTTTCTGGAAAACTCAAAAAAATCGATTTTTCATTCGGATTAAGAGCAGAGAACACAAATGTTTATGCAAAGTTTAGAACGCAAATTTCGCCTTCTATCGATAAAAATTATACCAATTTGTTTCCGAAAGCCAATATTACTTTTCCTATCGACAGTACAAAGAGTATTATTCTAGATTATGCAAAAAGTATTGTGAGGCCTAAATATTCTTCGTTAAGTCAGATTGCTACCTATATAAATCCGTATTTTTTGTACGGTAGCAGTATAAATTTAGGACCAGCATTTGTAGACGAAATTTCGAGTACCATTCAATATTTGGACAAAACTTTAAAATTTGGTTATTATCAAACTAAAGATGTTGTTAATCCGACTTTTGTTTTTAATGAGGAAACCAATGTGCTGATGATTACTGATATTAATTTTAAGCGCGAAACTGGTTTTACAATAGATTTGACGCTTCCGTTTACTTATAAATTTTGGACAGCAACAAATTCTCTCGTTTTTGCAAAAAGTAAGACTGAAGATGACGCAGCTTTATTACATCCATCAAAACCTTATTTATATTATTATTCCAACAACACTTTTAAACTGCCGAAAGATTTCAGTTTTGTTCTTTCTTTTTGGGGAATGACAAAACAAAACGATGGAATTTTTGAACGAAAAGCCAATTTTATAGTCGATTTATCGCTGGCAAAAACATTTGGCAAAAACTGGAGCTGTACCTTAAATTATAATGATATTTTTAAAGCCACGACTTATACAGATGCTTTTAGCATTAATAATATAAATTCAAAGTTTAAATATTGGGTTGATGCAAATGAGATTTCTATTGCAGTTCGTTATTCTTTCGGAAAGATAAAAGATTCAGAATACAAAGAAAAAAGCGTCAATGAGAGTGAAAATAGAATCAGATAAGGTTTAAAATTCCAAAAAATAAAAATTCCAAATTCCAATCCCGAGGTTTCAGGAAAAAATTGGAATTTGGAATTTCAATATTTAATATTTTAAAAATTTATCCTTCGTCTTCTTCGGTTTCTTTTTTTGAAACATCGTGCGGTAATTCTTCGTCATCATCTGTAGAATTTAGTTCGAAGAAGCTAAAAAACGAACCGCCGTAACTTTTCTGGAAGGAAAAGTTAATCATGTGGTCTAGTTTTGTATACTTTGAATGTTCGATAATCATCATGCCGTCTTCTTCCAATAAATCTCTTTCAAAAACCGTTAGCACAATTTTTTCAAAAGTTGCTTGGTCTAAGCCATAAGGCGGATCTGCAAAAATAATGTCGTAAGTTGTTTTAGAGTTTTCTAAGAATTTAAAAACATCACTTTTAGTTGCAGCAATATCAAAATCGTATTCTGATGAAACTTGTTTAATGAATTTAACGCATCCGAAATCGCCATCTACAGAAGTAATCGGTGCGCTTCCGCGTGAAGCAAATTCATAGCTGATGTTTCCAGTTCCCGAAAAAAGATCTAAAACCTTTAAACTGTCAAAACTAAAATGATTATTCAAAACATTAAACAATGCTTCTTTACTCATATCAGTCGTTGGTCTTACAGGTAGATTTTTTGGCGGAAAAATTCTGCGTCCTTTGTATTTTCCTGAAATGATTCTCATGATTGAAATAAGATATAATGTTTTTGATTTTGAGCGGTTGTAAAGCTGTTTCTTTCTTTTACTTTTGAAACATCCATAAAAGAAATATGGCGCACGTATTTGTAAGCTATAGCATAAAATGGATCGTTTTCTGAAATTGTTCCCAACAATTCTAACTTAAAACTTTCGGGATTCATGCTCATTTGCTCTGCCGTAAATAAAATATAGTAGATAAAATCTTCTGGGGTATTGTATTCGAACGAATTAAACAATAAAAGTTTTTGATTCTGCACCACGATAATTTCAAAATTACCAGGATTAAAATTTACAATCATTTTCTTGTCGTCATTGTTTCTTGAATTGTCCAGAATTTTTTCGACCAAAATCGTATTGGCGTGTTTAGAATTAAAAGAACCTACATTATCGATCAAGAAATTGTTGATGTTTACATACGGAATATAAACAGAATTCATCTGATAATTAGGGATTTGATCAAATGTAAAGTGATCTGTTTCAAACACTTTTGTAGTGTATTGCAGATAACTTCCTAAATAATTCTCATCAAATAAAGCAGTAGGAACAAAAGTCGAAAAATTGTTATTATGGATAACCATTACTTCGTCATAAGTTTCTTTTAATTCAGGATTAGTCTTGAAAGCATTGTTGAATAAATCTTCAATTCGGCTTGTTTTACTAGTGGTGTCAAACTTTATTTCTTTGAAAGAAGTAATGACATTGTTTAAAGTATCAAAACAGCAGTATGAAAATCCAGTCAGGGAAACCTGAATAGAAAGTTTTCTGTAATTTTTTGAAGTAATGTTAGTATTTTGTAATGACATAGTTGATTTACAATTCGTTACCTGTTTTAAATCAAGAAAGAATTTAAGCGACCACAAACTTACAAATTAAAAAGGAACAATTATAATTGCAATTTCAAAAAACAATTTGAATCTAAGTTTAAAACAAGGTTAAGAAAAAGTGTATTTATTTGAAAATTAATCAGTTAATGCTTTTTTCTTTTTTAATTATTGAATGGGATCTATTATTTCACGAATTTTAAAGTTTGGAATTTAAAATTCAAAGATTGGAATTTAAAATTTAAAAAGACGACCTTTGTATTTCAATATTATTTTATGACTTCTGCACAATTTTACGGTATTTTACAAAAGCGATTTCCTTTTCCTCCAACATATAAACAGGATATTTTTTTTCAGAAAATTGCCATTTTCCTAACCGAACCTCAAAACGACACCATTTTTGTTTTGAAAGGATATGCCGGTACGGGAAAAACAACCGTTATTTCTACTATTGTCAATAATCTAGGAGATATAAACAAAAAGTACGTTTTATTGGCGCCAACCGGACGTGCGGCAAAAGTAATTGCCAATTATTCGAATAATCCAGCTTTTACGATTCATAAAAAGATCTATTTTCCGAAGAAATCTTCTGGAGGCGGAGTAGCTTTTACCAAACAAGTCAACAAACATAAAAACACCATTTTTATCGTCGATGAGGCTTCGATGATTTCAGACAGTACCTTAGACAGCGGATCACTTCTAGATGATTTGATTAATTATGTGTATTCGGGACAAAACTGTAAAATGATTCTTTTGGGAGATACAGCTCAGCTTCCGCCAGTCAATTTAGATGTTAGTCCCGCTTTAGATATTGATACTTTGGGTTTTCATTACAGCAAAGAAATTGATCATATCGAATTGGACGAAGTAATGCGTCAGGAAGAAAATTCTGGAATTTTATACAATGCGACAGAATTACGCGAATTGCTCAAAGAAAGCTTCATTACCGAGTTTCGATTTAATGTAAAGAAGTTTAAAGACATTGTTCGCCTGACGGATGGTTATGACATTCAAGATGCGATAAATTCAGCATACAGCAATTATAGCATTGAAGACACTGCCTTTATTGTCCGTTCTAATAAAAGGGCAAATCAATATAATGAACAGATTAGAAGCCGAATTTTATTTAAAGAAAGCGAACTTTCGGTTGGTGATTTCTTAATGGTAGTGAAGAACAATTATTTCTGGCTAAAAGAAACCGACGAAGCTGGATTTATTGCCAACGGAGATATTATTGAAGTTTTAGAGCTTTTCGGAATTAAAGAATTATACGGATTTAAGTTTGCGAAAGTAAAAATTAGAATGGTCGATTATCCAGAACAAAAGCCTTTTGAAACGGTTTTAATTTTAGATACTTTAACAAGCGAATCACCTTCTTTAACCTACGAAGAATCGAATCGTTTGTACGAAGAAGTGATGAAAGATTATGAAGATGAACCGACTAAATATAAAAGATTCCAAAAGGTAAAGGAAAACGAATATTTCAACGGATTGCAGGTTAAGTTTTCTTATGCTATAACGTGTCACAAATCGCAAGGTGGGCAATGGAATACGGTTTTTATAGAACAGCCATTTCTGCCAAACGGAATTGATACTGATTATATTAGATGGCTTTACACCGCTATGACACGTGCTAAAAATAAGCTATATTTGATAGGATTTAAAGACGAGAGCTTTGAGGAATAGTTTTTTTGATAGCCACGAATTCACGAATTAATCCAAATACTTTGCGTATAGATTTTAAAAAATAAAATTCGTGAATTCGTGGCGGAAAATTTTACCGTTTTAAATGCGAAAAAAATGACAACACTAAACGAACTACATTCGATTTCGTCGACGTTTTCGAATACAGATAAAATGCCAGTTCTGTTTTTGGGACATGGCAGCCCAATGAATGCTATTGAAGAAAATCAGTTTGTGACTGGTTTTCGTAATCTGGCAAAAACACTGCCGCAACCCAACGCTATTTTATGCGTTTCTGCACATTGGTTTACAAAAGGAACAAAAGTGACTTCTATGGAAATGCCAAGAACCATTCATGATTTTGGAGGTTTTCCGCAAGCACTTTTTGATGTGCAATATCCAGCAAAAGGTAGTCCAGAATTGGCAGTTGAAACCAAAAAGCTTTTAGATCCCGTAATGGTCGAATTAGACGAACATTGGGGATTAGACCACGGCGCTTGGAGTGTCATTAAACATTTATACCCAAATGCCGATGTTCCCGTAATTCAATTGAGCATCGATTATACAAAATCGGGACAATACCATTTTGAATTGGCTCAAAAACTGCAGGCACTACGTTACAAAGGCGTTTTAATCATCGGAAGCGGCAATATTGTCCACAATCTAAGAATGGTCGATTTTAGAAATTTTGATAAAGACAATTACGGTTACGATTGGGCTATAGAAGCACGCGAAACGGTAAATAATTATTTATTAGATGGAAATTTCCAACCTTTAATTGATTTCGAAAAACTAAATAAAGCCGTTCAATTGGCGGTTCCAACGCCAGAACATTATCTTCCGTTATTGTATACTTTAGGTTTAAAAGATAAAACAGACGATTTAAGCTTGTTTAATGATAAGTTATTGGCAGGGTCATTAAGTATGACCTCAGTAAAACTCATGTAATATACTTTGTGTATCTCTGCGAAACCTTTGCGAATCTTTGCGGTATAACTATTACACAGAGATTCACCAAGAATTACGCAGAGATTCGCTAAGGTTATTTTTCTTTTTTCAAATTATAAGCATAAAGATAGCCATCTGCACTTCCGTAAAAAATAACATTATTGCTGATGAATGGAGATGAAACAATGGAACCTAATTTGTAAAATTCATTCATGACTTTTTGATTTTCAGCATAAATAGACAAGTCGGCTTTTTTGGCTGCAAATCCAAAATCTAGATGATTATTGTTGAGAGTGCTGGCGGCATATTTGTTTCTGTTTTCTGTTGAAATAGTAGTCGATTCTTTTCCATCAGAAAGCAAGTTTAAGTCAAAGAAATTCCCCGAAAAATCACCGAAATAGATTGTGTTTCCTGCAATTGCTGGCGAAGAATAAACATATCCGTTTCCTTTAAATCTATATTTTTCTTTCCCTGTTTTGGGATCCAATGCCAACAAAGCGTAAGTATCAGATGTTCCAACATAAAGTATATTGTTTTTGATAACAGCTGTACTCAAAATCCAAGAATTTTCGGCGTTGTATTTCCAGATTACTTTTCCTGTTTCGGTATCTAGTGCAAACAAATAAGGATCTCTTGCGCCAAAATAGACGATTCCGTCATAAATAGTGGCAGAAGCTTGAATTCCTGTAAAACCTGTTTTAACTTCTGTAGAAAATTTCCATTTCTCTTTTCCCGTTTTACAGTCCAAAGCATAAAAGACACCATCCCATCCGCCAAAATAAACGGTATTTTTTTCTAGAATCGGGGTACTGTGTATAGCCGCTTTTGTCTCGAAATTCCATTTCAAAGTTCCAGTTTTAGCATCAACAGCATATAGGTTTCCATCACTGCTTCCAAAAATTGCCAAAGCCGATTTATTGTCCAAATAAATAATGGGTGTTGAAAGATAAAAGTCCCATAAATCGGCCATAAGTAAGTCACTTGGTTTCATGCCCCACATTCCAACTTCGCTATACCAGTGCTCGCCTTTGGTTTTAAAACGCCATATTTCTTTTCCTGTTTTGGCATTTACAGCATAATAATGGCCATCAAAACTTCCAAAATAAACAATATTATTATAAAGGCTTGCAGAACTGTGAATTGCGCCATTAGTTTTAAATTTCCATTTTAGAGTGCCAGATTTTTCATTGACAGCATACAAATAACCATCTTCGCTACCGATATAAACTGTTCCGTTTTGAACGATTGGAGAAGAAAAGATTTTGCCCTCCGTTTTAAATTTCCATTTTAAATCTTGTAAAGGCTGATATCCTTTTCCTGAAAAAATGCGATTAGAAAACGGGTTTAAAATATCCGATTTGTTCTGAGAAAAAGCATTGGAAGTAAAAATTAAAAAGAAATAGAGCAGGAGAGAAGTAAAGTTTCTTTTCATAGTTTTTCTTATAAAAGTAAAAATATTTATAAGATATTAAAATACAATGCTTTGAGAAATATGTTATAAATATATTTTAGAAAGCTCTTTGTGAATAGTATATCTGTTTTTTGATTGAAATAGCCAAAGAAGGCCTCAAAGTTTTCCAATCGTTTTCCATTTAATTTGTTTATTTTTGTGTAAGTAATTGTTTGTCAGTTAATTATTTGTTGTATATCTTCTTTTTAAGTAGTTTTTTAATGCCTTTTTGTGATTAACTGGTGATAATTTAAAAAATGATAGAAGATGTTTACAAATTAGGTAAAAGTGCGGCATCAGCACTATAATCACTGATAAAATTAAGATGAATCCAAACAAAGCATTATGGGAAAAAGGCGATTTTACGCGCGTTGCAGAATCTATGAGAGAGAGTGGTGCGGAATTGGTTGCTAAAATTGGAATTAAAGAAAACAGTAACGTTTTAGATCTAGGCTGTGGCGATGGTACTACGGCAATACCTTCGGCAAAATTAGGAGCCAATGTTTTAGGTGTTGATATAGCAAGAAATTTAGTTGAAGCGGGTAATCTTCGAGCAAAAAAGGAAGGATTGGTTAATGTTGTATTTCAAGAAGGTGACGCAACCGATTTGAATGAATTGAAAAATCAATCTTATGATGTTACAATGAGCATTTTTGGAGCAATGTTTGCGCCAAAACCTTTTGATGTTGCTAAAGAAATGGTTCGTGTCACACGACCTGGAGGTAAAATTATTATGGGTAATTGGATACCAGGAGATCCAACGTTGATTGCGCAAATCTTGAAAATTAGCGCTGAATTTACACCTCCGCCTCCCGAAGGTTTTGTAAGTCCAATGCTCTGGGGTATTGAGGATAACGTAATCGAAAGATTCACAAATGCTGGTGTTCCTAAAGAAAGTATTTCTTTTGAGAGAGATACCTTTACATTTAAAGCCACATTCCCGCCTTCGGAGTGGCTAAATCGATTAAAAACTTACTATGGTCCAACGATGAATGCTTTTGAAGCTGCCGAACAAAACGGTAAAACTTCGGATTTGTATGCTAAACTTGAAGGATTAGTTAATAGCCAAAACCAAAGTAATGACAATTCTACATTAATTCCAGCAACTTATCTTCGTGTTACAGTTTCGGTTTAATTTTTTGTCTTAATATTCTTGAACATGATTTTCATCTTTTACAGAAATAGAAAACAGAGAATTTAAAAGTAATTTTTGCATATTTGCAAACACTTAAAAGCAGTGAAAATTAAATTATTAAATTTTGAGTTTTTTAAACTCAGTAAAATATAAGAATGAAAATAATAGCGGTAATTCCAGCCAGATATGCATCAACACGTTTTCCAGCAAAATTAATGCAGGATTTAGGTGGCAAAACAGTAATTCTGAGAACCTATGAAGCAGCAGTTTCGACAGCATTGTTTGATGATGTTTTTGTAGTAACCGATTCTGATTTGATTTTTGATGAAATTGTTTCGAATGGCGGAAAAGCCATTATGAGTGTCAAAGAACATGAATCAGGTAGTGATCGAATTGCTGAAGCTATTGCTGATCTTGATGTTGATATTGTGGTAAATGTACAAGGCGATGAGCCTTTTACTGAAGCAGAACCTTTAGCACAGGTTTTATCTGTTTTTAAAAATGACCCAGATAGAAAAATAGATTTGGCTTCGTTAATGCGTGAAATTAGAGACGAAGACGAAATCAATAATCCTAATAATGTGAAAGTGGTGGTTGATCAGTCGCAGTTTGCATTGTATTTTTCTCGCTCTGTAATTCCGTATCCTAGAGAGAAAAATGTTGGAGTACGATATTTTCAGCATATCGGAATTTATGCTTTTAGAAAACAGGCGTTATTGGACTTTTACAACCTTCCGATGAAATCTTTAGAAGCTTCTGAGAAGTTAGAGCAATTGCGTTATTTAGAGTTTGGAAAACGCATTAAAATGGTTGAAACCACTCATGTTGGAATCGGGATTGATACGGCTGAAGATTTGGAAAGAGCGAGAGCTATGCTAAAGGATCTTTAATTCGTCGTATAGAACGCGGATTTGACAGATTCGCTTTCGCGAAAGCGCGGATTTGAACGGATTTTTTCCAATCCAGTTTTGTCATCCTGAGGAACGAAGGATCACACTCGTAAATAGACAAAGATTGGCGATATTCTTTATGGAACTTCTAGTGTGATCCTTCGTTCCTCAGGATGACAAAATAAAAAAAAGCTCCAAATTCTTGGAGCTTTTTTAATATCTAAAACAATCTAAATTACTGGTATAAAGCAGGGAATTTAGAAGGGTTAACTTCGTGCATCATATCGTAAATTTTCTCATAAATATCTTCTGCAGAAGGTTTAGAGAAATAATCGCCATCAGTTCCGTATGCAGGTCTGTGTGCTTTTGCTGCTAAAGTCTGTGGTTTGCTATCCAAATGTTTGTAAGCATCTTGTTCTTCTAAAATCTGCTGTAAGATGAATGCTGAAGCTCCTCCAGGAACATCTTCGTCAATTACTAAAAGACGATTTGTTTTGGCAATACTTTTTACAATGTCTTTGCTAATATCAAACGGAAGTAAAGATTGGACATCGATAACTTCGCAATCAATTCCTTTTTCTGCTAATTCATTAGCCGCTTGCATAACCAATCTTAAAGTTGATCCGTAAGAAACTAAAGTAATATCAGAACCTTCTCTTAAAGTTTCTACAACTCCGATTGGTGTTTTGAATTCACCAAAATTCAAAGGCGTTTTTTCTTTTAAACGATATCCGTTTAAACATTCGATAACTAAAGCAGGCTCATCACATTCTAACAAAGTGTTATAAAAACCAGCTGCTTGCGTCATATCTCTTGGAACCAAAACGTGAATTCCACGAATCGCATTGATAATCATTCCCATTGGAGAACCAGAATGCCAGATTCCTTCCAAACGGTGTCCACGAGTTCTAATGATTAATGGCGCTTTCTGTTTTCCAACAGTTCTATATTGTAAAGTAGCTAAATCGTCACTCATGATCTGAATAGCATACAATAAATAATCTAAGTACTGAATTTCAGCAATCGGGCGTAAACCTCTCAATGCCATCCCGATTCCCTGACCAATAATAGTCGCTTCACGAATTCCGACATCGGCAACACGAAGTTCTCCATATTTTTCTTGCATTCCTTCTAGACCTTGATTTACGTCTCCAATGTTTCCAACATCTTCACCGAAAATTAAAGTTTCAGGATATTTTGCGAATATAGCATCAAAATTATCGCGAAGTATCATTCTTCCATCTAAATCTGGTTTTGCATTTTCAGCATATTTAGGAAGAACTTTTTGTACAGAATATACATTTTGCTCAGACTCTGAATGCAAATTACTGCTGAATTTTTCCTGCGTTTCGGCTAAGAATTTTGTAATCCAGTTAGATAAAAGAACCTTGCTGTTAGGAACTTCGATAAAACGCAGAATCTTTCTAGCATAAACTAATAATTCCTTTTTTAACGGCGCTTTAATTGCGGCTAATTCAGAAATTAATTTTTTGATTCTTTCTTTATGATTAATGCTTGCTTCGGCAATTTGCTCCAATAAAGCTAAAAGATTCTTTTGCTCATCAATAATTGGATTGATGAAGCTATTCCATGCTTCTTTTTTAGCTTCTAGAACTTCTTTCTTTAATTCGAAATCAAGTTCTGCCAATTCCTCTGGAGAAGCAATATTAATAGCAATCATCCAAAGACGCATTTGGCGAATACAGTCAAAATCTCTTTCCCAAGCCAGTCTTTCTGCACTTTTGTAGCGTTCATGAGAACCAGAAGTAGAGTGACCTTGAGGTTGTGTCAATTCGTTTACGTGAATTAAAACTGGAATATGTTCTTCACGAGCAATGGCTCCAGCTCTTTCATAAGTCGAAACCAATTCGGCATAATCCCAACCTTTTACTCTAAAGATTTCATAACCTTTAGAATCTTCATCGCGTTGGTATCCTTTTAAAATTTCAGAGATATTCTCTTTAGTAGTTTGGTGTTTAGCGTGAACTGAGATTCCGTATTCATCATCCCAAACACTCATTACCATCGGAACTTGTAAAACTCCCGCAGCATTTATAGTTTCAAAAAATAAACCTTCAGAAGTACTTGCATTACCAATAGTTCCCCAAGCCACTTCATTTCCGTTAACAGAAAATTTATCTTTAATGGTAATTCCGTCAACGTTTCTGTAGATTTTTGATGCTTGAGCCAAACCAAGTAATCTTGGCATCTGACCCGCAGTCGGAGATATATCTGAACTTGAATTTTTTTGTTTTGTTAAATCTTTCCAAGAGCCATCTTCGTTTAAACTGTGCGTTACAAAGTGTCCTCCCATTTGTCTTCCTGCAGACATCGGATCAAAAGCTAAATCAGTGTGACCGTATAAACCGGCAAAAAACTGTTTAGCGTCCAATTCGCCGATAGCCATCATAAAAGTTTGATCGCGATAGTATCCAGAACGGAAATCTCCGTTTTTAAAAGCTTTTGCCATTGCCAGCTGCGGAACTTCTTTTCCGTCTCCGAAAATTCCAAATTTAGCTTTTCCTGTTAATACTTCTTTTCGACCTAAAAGACTACATTCACGGCTGGTTACCGCAATTCTATAGTCATTCAATACCTCAGTTTTGAAATCTTCAAATGTCAGTGTAGTATTGTTTTTTTCTTTTATCATAATCTTGTAGGGTCATGTTGTTTATGTCGCGAAATTACTTAAAAACAATCAATAATCATAATTCTTTGAAATAAATATAATTTAATTATTTGTATTCAAATCTATAAACTAAGTACTTTATATGTGTTATTTTTATGTAAAATTTAATTTTATTGATAATTTCGCAAGTTTTTGTTTAAAATTCATTTGATTAAAACCATTTTCGGGTGAAAAGAGTAACTAATGTTTTTGGTGAGAAAGTGATGATAAATCGTATTTTTTCATTGTATTTAGGTTGTGTTATTTCCCATCCATTATTAGAATAAACAGGAAAATAGAGTTCAAAGTAGTCAGGAACAAGGTTTAAGCGCACTCCAGAATCATATGCAAAGAACTCACCTTGATGCTTGTTTTTCAAGAAACCAATATCTCCGTAAAGTTCTACCCAGTTCCATACTGCATAACTTGCATTTAAAGTTGCCATCCATTGATTGGCGTAAGAAGGTTCTAATTGTGATTTAAAACCTCCTTCAGCAATAACATATTGTTGGCTAAAAAAACCTGTACTTTCGGATCTTCCAAACAAATTGTAATCAAATAAATAATCTGTTGGACGGTCTAAACCAAAACTAAAATAGTCTGAGTTTGTTGTGTTGTACAAGAAACTTCCAGCGTATAATCTTAAATTTAACTTTTTGTTGTTTTGAAATAATCTTCTGTATTCTACTTCTCCAGAAACTTTTCCAAATCCGCTAGAAAACTGCAAATCGGTCATAAAACTAAAATGATCGATTAATTCTGTTTTTGTGTTAGAATAGCGTGCATTAAAAATAGAATAATTAGGTGACGAATTGTCCGTAATATAATCGCTTGCTTCACGGTTCACAATAACCTGTCGGAACATAAACATTTGTTTTCTATTATCTCTGAAATCTTTTTCGCGAATGCGGAACACTACCATTGGATTTAATCTCAAATAAGTAGCATCTGGGGCATAATGAAAATAATTCTGACTGAGAGAATATCGAACATTATACAAAGTGCTGTTTCGATAATATTGATTCCATGAAAAAGCTGATGAACCCGAAATTGTTCCTGCTTTTATAGAATATGCGGGATTAATGTCAAAATTAAAAGGCTTGTCTAAAATGGTTTTATTATGAAAACGAACTCCAGGCGTAAAACCATCATAATAATTATAATTTAAAGTCGGGATATATAGAATCTGATTGTAATCTGGGTCTTCTAAATCTTTAGCAAAATTAAATTTTATAGGACGATTCAGAGAAACATGTTTTAGAGATCTCCAGTTATTTCTCTGATTGTATTCTGGAACTTCGTTATCGTAATTAATGACGATTTTGTCCGCATTTTTTCGGCTGAACTCATAAACAGAATCTTTTTTGGTAGGCTCAATCCATTCTTTAAATACGACTTCTTTCTTTTTAATGCCGTAAATCGGAATAGGAGCGTAGATTCCAGTTTTATTTTTAACCGAAAATGTTATGCTGTCTGCAGTTCTCGAAACATTAGAAAATTTATAATCAATAATATCTCTCGAATCGATAATAGTTTTAAAGAACCAATCGATATTTTTTGGACTTTTTTGAGTTAAGATTTTTTCAAAATCGTATCGATTCGATTGTCCAATCTGGTTGAGGTTGTAAAACTCTTTGACACTTTTAGGAACAATGTCATGATTAAGATAATCATCTAAATAGCTCAAACTTAAACCTGCACGATATTTACTCGCAATCTGTTCGTTAAATTTTATCAGCGTATTTTTTGGATCTCCAAGTGGTTGATCTAGATTTTTGCGCGCCATCAGCATATAATAATAGCTGTATTGCTCATTAAAAGTCAGATTTGTGATATTATAACTTTTAAAGAGTTTCATTTCTGAAAGCCTTCCCAGCATTTTTTCGTCCTGATGATGTTCTTCCATGTATTTCATCATCGTATAAATTTGGATGCCGTCATAAATCCAATTGTCTTTTCTCGGATCTAAACGCAGACTATTCTTTAGATAATTATTTAGAAAAGTCTTTAAAAATTGAATCTCAAACATGAAATCGTCCTGAAACGGACTAATAAAAGAGGGCAACTGATTTAGACCATAAAACGGATTTCGGTCATAATCTGCTTGAGAAACCGTAATTTTTTCATGCGGATATTTACCAATAAATTTTTCGGCATAAGAAACCACGCGATCAATAATAATAGCCTTCTGAAAATCGTCTATTTTTTTATTTTTTAAATTCGTCAAGACCTGTAAAGAACCGTTGTCATAGCTTCTAAAACTGTTTTGTTTTTCGATGTAAAGACTTAAATCGGTTCTGTTTTGTGCTGAAAAATAATAAATAGTATAGTTCTGATTTGTTGAATCTTTCGAAACGGAATTTAGATCGGTAGTAATAGAATACTGATTGGGAATTTTAATTTCAACCTCATAATCACTCACCGCATTGGCAATGTCATCCAGATTGAAATTGTTGTACTTTATAAAAAGACCATTTTCAAAACGTGCAGGACTTAAAAACCAATTTTTTAATAACATGCCACCATTTTGATCAAACCCAAAATGAGTGAATTTATCATTCGGTATTTTTACAATATAATTAAGATGTAAATCGATTTTTTCGTTTGGAAGAAGTTTGCGAGTCAATCGAACGGTAATATAATCAGGGTCTTTGTCACTTCTTTCCCATTCCAGAGCTGAAAAATCGGTATCTGTGAGATTTATTATCGTGGTTTTCCCTCGATCTGCTGCTTTTGCCAAATGAAAACCTTTGTAAAATTCATCAGAAAAACGTCTTGCCAGAGGCGTGTTTTTGTCTGCAAAAGCATTGTTCCAATCATTCAAAACAATTGAAGTCAATGTGTCATTTGTAGTATTATGATATGTAATATCCTGTTTGATGTTTAGTGTTTTAAGCTCAAGATTTACCGCCACTTCCATCTTAGATTGATGTTGTGCAGTTAGTTTTATCGAAAATGATAAAACTAAAAAGAGGCAAATAATTTTAGAAAGTGCTTTCAAATAATGGCTTAAAAATTATAAGATGTATTTATACTATAGACATATTGAAGTTACGGATTTTTGTAAAAATAGTATAAAAAAAGCTGTTTAAAAAAACAGCTTTCAATTTTTGCGTATTTGCAGTATATTTTAACCATATAACCTATTTAAGTGTATTTAAGCGTAAAGCTTAAAACAATACTTTTAAATGAACTTATATTGCTTATATGGTTTAAAAATTAAAAATTCGGACTTAAATCGTACTTTTTGTAGAATTTATCCAATGCTTCTACAACTTCGTCTTCTGTGTCTACAATTTTAAATAAATTCAAATCTTCAGGGCTCACTGTATGCATTTTTTCAACCAAAACAGTTTTAACCCATTCGATCAAGCCAGACCAGAATTCAACTCCAACTAAAATAATCGGGAATTTTCCAATTTTCTTAGTCTGAATCAAAGTGATCGCTTCAAACATTTCGTCTAAAGTTCCAAAACCTCCTGGCATAACCACAAAACCTTGCGAATACTTTACGAACATTACTTTTCTCACAAAGAAATAGTCGAAATTCAAGTTTTTATCATGATCAATATACGGATTAAAATGCTGTTCAAACGGAAGTTCGATATTTAAACCAACTGAAGTTCCTCCGCCCAAATGCGCGCCTTTATTTCCAGCTTCCATAATTCCGGGACCACCTCCTGTAATCACACCGTAACCTGCTTTACTGATTTTATAAGCGATTTTTTCTGCCAATTGATAGTACTTATCATCTGGTTTTGTTCTTGCCGATCCAAAAATAGAAACACAAGGACCAATACGCCCCATTGCTTCGTAACCATTTACAAACTCAGACATAATTTTAAAAATTGCCCAGCTATCATTGGTTTTAATTTCATTCCACGTTCTTTGTTTCAAACGGTCTTGAATTACTTTATCTTCATCATTATCAAAATCTTCTAATCTCATTTTAGGTATTTTAATTTATTATTATGTTTTATTTAATCGGAAGAAGGAGCTTCCCGATAGCTATCGGGACTGCCTGTCCGCTATATTCCCGATAAACAAAAACTACGGCTAAAAAGCCTTGTTTTTCTAAATCGGGAGATGCCGCTCCCATCAGGGCTAGGGCATTTGGGTTCAAATAAACATTTGGTTTAATTGGAACATGTTCTCTTTAAAAAGCGTGAATTTTTCAAAAAAAGCGGACACTAAATTAACGCTTTTTTCTAGAATTGTTACAAAAAGCAGTAATTATAATCCAAAAGTAATGTTACGATAATAATCAAATTCGGTTTTTTGATTCATTATCAGGTGTATAGTGTGTATGTAAGCAGGAAGTTTTTTGGACTTAAATCTTTGTCAAAATTTTAAACTTTGACAAAGATCATTCTTACTCTAGCTCTTTTTTCAAAAACTTAGCCGTATAACTCTTTTTATTCTGAGCCACTTCTTCTGGAGTTCCTTTGGCAACCAATTGTCCGCCGCCTTTTCCACCTTCTGGACCAATATCAATAATATAGTCAGCAAGTTTTATAACATCCATATTATGCTCGATAACAAGAATGGTATTTCCTTTATCAACCAATTTATTGATTACTTCGATCAAAACTCGAATGTCTTCAAAGTGTAAACCTGTGGTTGGTTCATCAAGAATATAAAATGTATTTCCTGTATCTTTTTTAGACAATTCACCCGCCAGTTTTATACGTTGCGCTTCACCACCCGAAAGCGTTGTACTTTGCTGTCCAAGCGTAATGTAACCTAAACCAACATCTTGAATGGTTTTGATTTTTCTATAAATCTTCGGAATGTTTTCAAAAAACGGAACAGCTTCATCAACCGTCATATCCAAAACATCAGAAATAGATTTTCCTTTATATCTAATTTCTAAAGTTTCTCTGTTGAAACGTTTTCCTTGACACGTTTCACATTCTACGTAAACGTCTGGTAAAAAGTTCATTTCGATTGTTCTTACACCAGAACCTTCGCAAGTTTCACAGCGTCCTCCTTTTACGTTAAAACTGAAACGACCTGCTTTATAACCGCGAATCATACTTTCAGAAGTCATGGTAAATAGATTTCTAATTTCTGTAAAAACTTCGGTATAAGTTGCAGGATTCGAACGTGGTGTTCTTCCAATCGGACTTTGGTCAATATCAATTACTTTGTCGATATGTTCTAAACCTTCAATCTTTTTGTAAGGTTGCGGTTTTTTTACGCCATTAAAATAATACGCATTTAAAATCGGATATAGTGTTTCATTAATCAAAGTAGATTTTCCACTACCAGAAACTCCCGTAACGCAGGTTAATTGCCCTAGCGGAATTTCAATCGAAACATTTTTTAGATTGTTTCCTGTTGCTCCAGTCAGTTTCAAGAATTTACCGTTTCCTTTTCTTCTTTTCTTCGGAATATCAAATTTCATTTTACCATTCAAATATTGAGCGGTAATAGTGTCTGAAGCTAAAGTTTCTTTCGGAGTTCCGATACTGATGATTTCTCCGCCATATTTCCCAGCTTTTGGACCAATATCAATTACATAATCGGCTGTTTCGATCATGTCTTTATCGTGTTCAACTACAATAACAGAGTTTCCGATATCGCGTAATTGTTCCAAAGAATGAATCAGTTTTTCATTATCTCTTTGGTGTAAACCAATACTAGGTTCGTCCAAAATATATAAAACTCCAACCAATTGTGAACCAATTTGAGTTGCCAGACGAATACGTTGCGCTTCACCACCAGAAAGGGATTTTGAACTTCGACTTAAAGCTAAATAATTCAAACCAACATTCATCAGGAAGTTCAAACGATCTTTAATTTCTTTTACCACTTCAGAAGCAATTAAAAGCTGTTTGTCTGTCAAATGGCTATTTAAATCTTGAAACCAAGCTGTCAAATCCGAAATATCCATATCACACAACTCGGTGATATTTTTTTCATTTACTCTAAAAAATAAAGCTTCTTTTTTAAGACGTGAGCCATCGCAAACAGGACAGTTAATTTCGTCCATAAAATCTTTTGCCCAGCGTTTTATGCTGGTTGTGGCACTTTCGTCATATTGATTTTTAATGAAATTAGAAATTCCCTCAAAATCGATTTTATATTCTCTTGTAACGCCAAGATCTTTAGAATTGATAGAAAATTTATCTTTTCCGCCACACAAAATCATTTGCATTGCTTCTTCGGGAATTTTTTCAATTGCATCGGTTATTTTAAATCCGAATTTTTCTCCAATGGTTTCCAATTGCTTGAAAATCCATGAAGATTTATATTCGCCAAGAGGCGCAAAACCACCAGCTTTTATAGATAATTTCGGATTCGGAATAATCTTTTTAACATTGATTTCGTGTACTGTTCCCAATCCATTGCAATGTGGGCAAGCTCCTTTTGGAGAGTTGAAAGAGAATAAATTCGGTTCTGGATTTTGGTACGATATTCCTGTTGAAGGACACATTAAATTTCTACTGAAATAACGCACTTCATTAGAATCCTGATCTAAAATCATCAAGACATCTTCACCGTGATGCATCGCAGTATTGATGCTTTCAGATAATCTTTTTTGGGTATCAGGATTATCTTCAATTACCATTCTGTCTACAACAATCTCAATATCGTGTGTTTTATAACGATCCAATTTCATTCCCGCAACTAAATCTTGAACTTCGCCATTTACACGAACTTTCAAGAATCCTTGTTTGGTAATTTGTTGGAATAATTCGGCATAATGACCTTTTCTGGCTTTAATTACCGGCGCTAGAATATTGATTCGTTTTCCGTTATAATCCTGAATAATCAGATCTTTAATTTGTTCATCAGAATACGAAACCATTTTTTCGCCTGTGTTATAACTGTAGGCATCTGCGCCACGCGCGTATAAAAGTCTTAGGAAATCATAAATTTCAGTAATAGTCCCAACTGTAGAACGAGGACTTTTACTGGTTGTTTTTTGTTCAATTGCGATTACTGGAGAAAGTCCGTCAATTTTATCAACATCAGGACGTTCCAATCCGCCAAGGAATTGTCTCGCGTAGGCAGAAAACGTTTCAACATAGCGACGCTGCCCCTCAGCATAAATCGTATCAAAAGCCAAAGAAGATTTTCCCGAACCTGATAAACCGGTAATTACAACCAGTTTTTCACGCGGAATAGATATATCGATATTTTTTAGATTATGAACTCTTGCACCAAGAACTTCAATAGTATTGTCTTTATCTAGCATAATTTTGAGCAAAAACGCAAAGTTACCACTTTGATTTGTTCTTTTAGTGCTCGATAGCAAAACTTTATGTTACAATTAGTAACAAAAAACACTAGTTTAAACTAGCGTTTTCTTTTTCGGGTTGCCATGTAGTTTTCTATAGCTTCTTTTGTGGTGTACCAATTTCGACCTTCTTTGTAAGCGTCGATTTTTCCTGTTCGAGCCAATAAACTGACATATTCTTGGCCGTAAGGCGTGTCAGGTTCACTAACGATGTTCTGAATCGATTGATAATCATAAGGACTTCCTGGCATTGCGCCTAGATAAATATTAAGTGTTCTTTCTAGCGCTTGGCACATTAAAAGAGTTAGTTTCTGATAATTGCCATTATTAGCTTGATTGAGTGCTTCGTAATATTTTTTTCTGTCATTTTTTAGAATAATCGCTGGCGGAAAACCACATCGCATCAATAGTAAATTCATGCTTAATCGAACCGTGCGCCCATTTCCATCAAAAAAAGGATGAATCCAGACTAATTTGTGATGATAAATTGTTGCGAGTTCAATATCGTTTAACCCTAACGGATTTGTATTGATAAATTCGATTAATTCATCTAAATAATCGGATACTTTATTAGCATTTGGAGGCATAAAACTAGCTCCTGAAATTCGAACTCCTCCATTGCGAATTCTTCCTGCAAAATCTTCTTCGATAGAGCGCATTACCAAACCATGAATAGACAGAATATCGATACTTCTTAGTTTATAATTCTCATCAACAATAGTGTAGAGGTAATCAATAGCTTTGTCATGATTATGTGTTTCAAAATGCTCACGAAGTGATTTTCCTTTAATGGTAATTCCTTCTTGAATAACCATTTGGGTTTCTCTTAAACTAAGTGTATTTCCTTCAATACTGTTTGAGTTGTAAGTCCATTCTAGAGAAAGACTTTCTCGTATTTTATTCAAGGCAATATTAGGCAATGGTCTGCTGTTTTGCAGTTCTTGCCTTTTTTGGTACAATCGATCAAAGGTTGATTGAAATTCTTCTCCGTATGTTAGGTCAATATTAAACATAATCCTACAAAGATACTTCTTAATATCGGATAAATAAAATTTTTAACGTATCCGATATTAAGGCTATTCAATAGTCATGGAACGAAGTTTTGTTCTGTAAGCTTCGAGTGCTATCGATTTGGAAATGAATCCGTGGTATTTTCCGTCTCGTAAAACAGGAAGAAAGGCAGATTTTGAAGTTTCAAATTTACGCATTACAATTTCCATGCTGTCAAGTGTAGAAATTGTAGTCGCTGGAACTTTCATTACATCTCTAATAAAAGTATACTTTACGCGATATGTATTAAAAATAATCTCTCGAATATCATTAAAATGAACTACTCCGACCAAATCTTTTTCATTGTTTACAACTGCAAAAACAACTTGGTTGGAATGCGAAATAAGATCAACCAGTTTAGTCAAATTTTCATCTGGATGGACGGTCAAATAATCACACTGAATAATCGAATCGATATCTAAAGTTGATAAAATATTTGAATCTTTATTGCTTGTAAAAGCGTGGCCTTTTTTGGCTAATCCTTTTACGTCAAGCGAATACTTTTCGAAACGTTTAGAAATAGCAAAACTGATGGAAGAAACAATCATTAGCGGAATCATTAATCCGTAACCTCCTGTGATTTCTGCAATTAAGAAGATGGCAGTCAGAGGAGCATGAAATAAACCACTTAGAATTCCAGCCATTCCGACCATTGTAAAATTACTGATAGGAAGTTTAGATAAGCCGATAAGTGTAACCAATTTAGAAAAGAAATATCCCAAATAAGATCCTAAGAATAGAGAAGGAGCAAAGTTTCCTCCATTTCCGCCGCTTCCAAGAGTTAAGCCTGAAGCAAATACTTTAACCATCATAGTGGCGCCAATAAATAAAAGCAAAACCCATTGGTTGTTTCTAAAATCGGCAAATAAAGTATTGTCTAGCAATTGTCCCGGATCAGTATTAGACAGGGTTTTGATGCTCTCATATCCTTCACCAAAAAGTGTTGGAAAAATAAAAATCAACAGTGCCAGTAACGATGACCCAATCAACGCTTTTTTATATGGATTGATTTGCTGTTTGGCAAAATAATGTTCTACTCTTTGGAAATTTCTTGAGTAGTAAATAGCAGCTAACCCAGTGAGCACACCTAAAATAACATAAAAGGGGATGTTATGATAATCAAATGTTTCCTGCTTTTTGAAACTTAAAAGTATGCTTTCGTCTAGCACAATTGCAGAAACCAAAGCACCTGTTGCAGCCGAAATCATAATTGGGGTAAAAGCAGAAATACTGACATCTACCAATAAAACTTCGATTGCAAAAAGAACGCCGGCAATTGGAGCGTTAAATGCTGCTGCGATTCCAGCTGCGACTCCGCATCCAATTAATAAAGTTCGATCTTTATATTGCATCTTATAATTCTGGGCATAATTTGAACCAAATGCTGCTCCAGTAATTACGATGGGACTCTCTAAACCTGCCGAACCTCCTAAACCAACCGTTAACGAACTGGTCACAATCTGCGCGTACATTTGTTTTTTTGGGATAATGCTGGCTTTTTTGGCAACAGCATAAAGTATCTGAGAAGTTCCTTTTTGTATACTTCCGTTAAGAACTTTATTTACAACAAAAACGGTTAATGTAATACCAATAATAGGCAAAATACTGTTAATGAAACTCAGTTTTAGAATTCCATTGATGTATGTGGCAAAAGAGAAGACGCTGTGTGCGAATGTTTTAAGGACAATCACGGCAAAAGCACATGATATTCCAGTTAAAACGCTAGATAAAAAAAGGAACTGTTTTGGAGTCATTAAAGATTGAGCCAAAGCAATTATACTTTCAAGTCGTCTGAAATATTTTTTTATCATTATGTTTTAAAAATTATCTGTCTTACAAAATTAGATTATAATGTTAGATTAAAAAAATAAAAACTTAGGACTATTAAAAACCAACTGCTTTATCATCGCCTCTAAAATCGGCTCCTCCTTCTAATGTTTTGTCTGGCAATACTAAAATAGCATCTACTTTTCCGATAATTGGAGTTGGTTTTTCGTTGATAATGTAGTTCTTAGCTTTTAGTTTGTCAATAGTTTTAGTTTCAAAAGTGTTAGGTTCGAAAGTAATCAGATCTGGCAGCCACTGATGATGAAAACGCGGAGCATTTACAGCTTCCTGCATGCTTAAATTGTACTCATAAACATTTAGAATCGTCTGTAAAACAGAAGTAATAATCGTTGAACCTCCTGGAGTACCTACTACCATAAAAAGTTTTCCGTCTTTTTCTACAATGGTTGGCGTCATTGAGCTTAGCATTCGTTTTTGCGGCGCGATGCTGTTGGCTTCATTCCCAACCAAACCGAACATATTTGGAGAACCTGGTTTAGCGCTAAAATCATCCATTTCGTTATTTAAAAAGAAACCAAGTTCGTCACAATAATATTTAGAGCCATAGCCATCATTCAGTGTTGTTGTGGCTGCAATAGCATTGCCGAATTGGTCTACAATCGAATAATGAGTGGTTTCTGTGCTTTCAGCATAATTTACTTTTCCTTCTTTTATTTCGCTAGATAAAGTTGCTTTTTCCGGATTAAAACTTGCCATTCTTTCACGAAGGTAATTTTCGTCTAATAATTGCTTCATCGGAATTTTGACAAAATCTGGATCGCCTAAAAAGTAGCTTCTATCGGCATAAGCTCTTCTTTCCGCTTCAACAATTACCTGAATGGCATCTGCAGAATTATGTCCCATTTTGGCTAAATCATAAGGTTCTAGCATTTTTAAGATTTGAGCCAGACAGATTCCGCCACTGCTTGGGGGAGCCATCGAAGTAATTTTTAAACCTTTATAAGTAAACTGTAATGGTGTTCTCCATTTAGCTTCATACTTCGCTAAATCCTGCATTGTGATAATGCCACCTTTTTCCTTAAGATAATTGACTAATATTTTTGCCGTTTCACCTTTATAAAATTCGTTTCTTCCTTTTTTCTGAATTCTTTTTAAAGTTTTGGCCAATGCTGGATATTTGATGGTGTCGTTTTCTTTGAAGCTGCAAGATAAGAGCGAGTTTTCTCCATTTATTTTTACAATGCTCTCGTGATAATCTTTTAAGCTTTTCTCTTGTTTTTTAGTCACTACAACCCCTCTTTCTGCTAAAGCAATTACAGGCTCAAGGATTTTAGAAATAGGCATTGTGCCATATTTTTTATGAACAGCAAAAACGCCTGCAATTGTTCCAGGCACGCCAATCGCAAGTGCTGTCTGAGTGCTTTTTCCTTTTATTACATTTCCTTCACTATCCAAAAACATATCTTTGGTGGCTGCTAGTGGAGCTTTTTCGCGATAATCCAAAGAACCGACTTCGCCATTTGCTTTTCTATACACCATAAATCCGCCGCCGCCGATGTTTCCTGCAAACGGAAAAGCAACCGCAAGAGCTAACTCTGTTCCGACCATGGCGTCAAAAGCGTTTCCTCCATTTTTCATAATATCAGAACCAATTTTTGAGGCTTCTTCGCGGGCGGAAACTACCATTGCTTTTGTAACAACTAGTCCAGTTGGGTGTGGAGCTGTCTGTTGTGCATTGCTGCTACTTATATATAAGAGGGCGATTAAAATCGTAATTTTTTTCATGTGTAATAAAATTAAATTCACTTAAAGAGAAAGTAGTTTTTCTTTGGCTTTTGTTCTCATTTCTTCAAAGAAAAGTGTAAATTCTTCTTCAAACTCATCATAAAATTCAGTAAGTTCTTCAACAGCAAACTGCATTTGTGAAATGTTTTTAGACCTTCTGTCCATTTGCGTCAAAATATTCTGGATTCCTTCAGTGGTTCGATAACTCAAAAGCCAGTTTCTTTCAATCATATAAGGCATTAAACCTTGTGTTTTTTCGGTTAAAATATCATAATTATCATGCAAAGAATGATAAAAACGTTTAACAAAAAGCTCTAATTCTTCATTAGAATATCGCGTCCAGTTTTTAGCTAAGAAATGATCGTAAACGATATCTACAATAACTCCCGCATAATGATGGTATCGCTCGTGAAGGCGTTTAGTGCTTTTTCTAAAGATATCATGAGAATCGGTGTAAGTGTCAATGAATCGATGCAGTAAAATTCCTTTTTGTACATCTTCGGGAAAATGCTCAAACTGTTTACCGCGAATTCCATCCGCCATAAAATTCCCGATTTTAATTAAATCATTGTCTCCAGAAAGATATATATGGGCTAAGAAATTCATTTTTTGTAAGTTTCTAAGAATCTAAATGCTCTAAAGATTCTAAGTTATTTAGTAAATGTATAAAAACTTTTTTAAATCATTTTGTTATAAAATTGAGTCTTTTTGACCTGAAACGGTATTATAATTTGAAAATCTTAGAGTCTTAGTAACTTAGTAACTCAGCAACTTTTTTATATTTGTAAAAAAATAACCCTAACTCACAAAAATGACTCTAATAAAATCTATTTCTGGAATCCGTGGTACGATCGGAGGAAAAGTAGGAGATAATCTAACTCCTGTTGATGCTGTAAAATTTGCATCGGCATACGGAACTTTCTTGAAAAACAATATTGCTAAAGATAAATTGACTGTTGTAATTGGCCGTGATGCAAGAATCTCTGGACCAATGATTCATAATTTAGTTGTGAATACTTTAATTGGTTTAGGAATCGATGTAATTGATCTTGGGCTTTCTACAACGCCAACTGTTGAAGTGGCTGTTCCTTTGGAAAAAGCTGACGGCGGAATTATCTTAACAGCATCTCATAATCCAAAACAATGGAATGCTTTAAAATTATTAAATGCTAAAGGTGAATTTTTAAGTGGAGCTGACGGAGCAAAAATTCTTGAAATTGCTGAAGCAGAAGCTTTTGATTTTTCTGATGTAGACAGTTTGGGCGAAGTTATTTCTAATGACGCTTACATGGATATTCATATCGATGAAGTTTTAAATTTGCCATTGGTTGATATTGAAGCGGTTAAAGAAGCTAAATTTAAAGTGGTTGTTGACGGTGTAAATTCTTCAGGCGGAATTATTATTCCGAAACTTCTAAAATTAATGGGAGTTGAAGTGGTTGAGTTATATTGCGAACCAAACGGACATTTCCCGCACAACCCAGAACCTTTAAAAGAGCATTTAACTGATATTTCTGAGCTTGTTGTAAAAGAAAAAGCTGATTTCGGTATCGTAGTAGATCCAGATGTTGATCGTTTGGCTTTTATTAGCGAAGACGGTGAAATGTTTGGTGAAGAATATACTTTGGTTGCTTGCGCAGATTACGTTTTGAGTAAAACTCTAGGAAATACAGTTTCTAATATGTCGTCTTCTCGTGCTTTAAGAGATGTTACTAAAGCACACGGCGGAAGTTATGAAGCAAGTGCAGTAGGTGAGGTGAATGTTGTGGAATTGATGAAGAAAAATAATGCGATTATCGGTGGTGAAGGAAATGGCGGAATTATCTACCCAGAATTGCACTACGGACGCGATAGTTTGGTTGGAGTTGCTTTGTTCTTAACGCATTTGGCAAACAAAAAAATGCCAGTTTCTGCTTTGAGAGCTTCTTATCCAGAATACTACATGAGCAAAAATAAAATTGAATTGACTCCGCAAATTGATGTTGATGCGATTTTAACTCAAATGACAGAGAAATACAAAAACGAAGATATTTCGACAATTGACGGTGTAAAAATTGATTTTGCTACAGAATGGGTTCATTTAAGAAAATCAAACACAGAACCAATTATTCGTATCTATACTGAAGCGCCTTCTCAAGATGCAGCAGATAAATTAGCACTTCGAATTATTGATGAAATTAAAGTAATTGCTGGAATCTAAATTTTCAGTTTTTTAAATAACTAAGCCTCTTTGGATATATCTAAAGAGGTTTTTTTTGTAAAAAAACATTCCGTTAGGAATGTCTCGTCGGTAGAAAAAAAATGGTGTTGCGTGGGTTTGTGTCCTGTAGGGACACCTGATTTTATGAATGGAATTGATTTCGTAATTAATCAGACGTTCCTACAGAACGATACCTGATGTACATAATCTGGTTCTACCAACGAGACATTCCTAACAGAATGTATTAGTTCTTAATTATTTTAATTGATTTTTTAATCTTTCCATAGGAAGCATTTACAATGTAAACTCCTTTTGGAAGCTTATCTCCAATTTTAATATCTTCATTTGTAAAATAATCGGTAGAAGAAAAACAAATTGTTCCTTTCATATCAATTACCTTAATGCTCAAAGGTTCTGTTGTGCTAGATTTAATATGTAAAGTGGCTTGCGTTTTTACAGGATTTGGATAAATTGTAAAACTGTCTTTTTCAAGCTCATTATCTTTAAGACCAAGATTGGCAACTGCAAAATCGATGAAATTAAAATTGAAGTCATTTGATTTGAATTTGATTTTCAGATACACTTCGCCTTTTGGCAAAAAAACTTCATTTACCACTTTGTTGGTAAAAGTCTGCCAGTCTCCAGTTGGCGGAAAAGTTTCATCGGCTTTCACCACAACATCATTTACTAGAATGTCAAATTTTCCTGCTAATACAGGTGAAGCCACTCTAAAAGTTAAATTGTAGGTTCCTGCATCGGCGACATTCAGCATAAATTCGTTCCAATCTCCATTATTAATAAAACAAACATTTTGGCCCGTGCCAGAATCTGTCGTTGCTTGTAGGCCAGTTCCTTTTCTTCTATAATGTTTGTTGGCGGTAACACGTCCTGGAACATTCATTTTCTTTGTTGTATAAGGGACATTGATATATTCGGTTCCGATGGGCTTTAAAACACCACTTGTCGAGCTTAATAATTGTCCTTCTAACATATCGGTCCAAGTTGGATCTACTCTCCCAGAAAACCATGAATAGCGAAAAATATCAGGATCATTTTCATAGCTCGTTAAAATTTGTTTCATAAAAGAGGTTTTTTCGTCAGCAGTCTGAATAACTCTGTTTGCAAACTCCGTAATCCAGAGCGGACGATTGAATCTCTTTAAATTTCCAGTAACGCCTATTACAGAACCAGCACTAGCATCATAAGTGTGGAAAGCAATATAGTCTACTTTACAATTAGGACATAATTGAAAAAACTGATTGTGCCAAACAACGGGATCAGAAATTCCTCCGTAATTATTTGGCCCGTTATATGCAGGGGAGGCGCTTATAATTTCTAGATTTTTTGCGGCAGCAATTTTTTCAATATTTACCCACGCGTTCACTGCCTCTTGTGGAGTTAATCTTGCCCCATCGGTAAAATTAGGTTCATTAAAAGCTAAAAGATATTTGGCTCCTGGTTTTATTTTATTTATAAAATCTTGAACTTCATTGTCATTGATTTTTCCCCATGCCATTGGAACAAACTCAACTCCGAGAGATTCATAATTGGCTCGTAAATCGGCATCAGGTTCAGGCGACCAATTGTACCACCAAGAGATTCCTGGTTTTAAGGCTGCCATATCTGCTTGAGAGTGGTATCCGTAAGCGATTCCTCTTTTCGGACTTTGAGCAAAGAGAGGAAAAAAGAGAAATGATAATAAAAATGAAAAAAATAGTTTTTGGATCATGCTTAATTATTTTTTGGTTCTTTATTGGATAATTAGAGAAGAGCCAAATTTAAATTGTTTCCTTTTTTTATCCATTCAAAAAAATCATTACAAAAACACATCAAATCGCATATAAAGAGCGCATTTAGGTAGTATTGTCCAGTTTTAAAAGAAAAAGTCCGAAAAAGCAAATGCTGCTTTTCGGACTTTCTATTGAGTTATTTCAAGACGTTATTCAATACGGTGTTTCCATCTTTTGTGTGTCCACAAATAAAATTCGGGAGCTTCTAGAATTTGTTTTTCTACTTCTTTAAGATACATTTCAGTGATTTTAAAATTTTCAAATTCTTTCGGATTATCAGCAAGAGGAATAAACGTAGCCTCATAATAACCTCTTCTAACTTTTTTAACCTCTACAAAAAGTACTGCCAAATCATATTTTTTTGCTAATGTTTCGGCGCCTGTATGCACAGGAACTTCGACTCCCATAAATTTCATCGAATGAAAAATTCTTTCCATTTTTGGTGATTGGTCGCTTGCTAAACCGTAAAGGCTTAAAATGCCCTCACGCTGGTTTTTTGCCATTGTTGGAATCGCTTTTCTGGTTTCGATCATCTCGGTGTTGTATTTAGAACGGATTTTTCGAATTAATCTGTCAAAATAAGGATTAGCCAGCCTTTTGTAAACCGCAACCCCTTGAAATCCGAGTTTGGGATTAATGGTTAAAAGCCATTCATAACTTGCATAATGTGAAGCCACAAGAATTACGCTTTTTCCTCTTTTAGCATAATCAAGCACAAGATCAATGTTTGTTACATGAAATCTTCTTTCCATTTCTTCAGGAGACATGCTCATGGTTTTCACCATTTCCAGAAACAGGTCACACATATGTTTGTAGAATTTCTTTTCAATTACTTTTCTTTCCGCATCATTTAAATGAGGTAAAGTAAGGGCAAGATTCTCACGAACTACTTTTTTGCGATATCCGATCACTCTATATACCAAAAAACAGACAAAATCTGAGAATAAGTAAAATATCGGAAAAGGAAGTATAGAGATAAGCCAAAGTAATGGGTAGGCTAAAATATAAACAAGAAACTGCATTTAAATTTTTTTGACAAAGATAAATTAAAAATGATTAGCGATCGATATTTTGCATTCGTGCTAACTTATCTTTAAGAATGACTATATTTACAATTCACAATAATTAATACTCATGAATATTATTTTAATAGCGATTATCGTTGCGAACGTTGTTATTAGTTACAAAGGTTTTAATGATCTTTATTTTTTTAGAAAATACGAATTTCACGTAGGAAGCATTCGTTCTGGAGAGCAAATTAGAATGCTTTCGTCTGGTTTTCTGCATGTAGATATGATGCATTTGATTTTTAACATGCTGACTTTGTATTTTTTTGCTCCCGTAGTTTTAGGCTGGCTAGGTAATTTTTCTTTTATCTTGGTTTATTTTGGAAGTTTAATTTTTGGAAGCCTTTTGACCATGTTGTTTCATAAAAACGATTATAGTTACAGAGCTGTTGGAGCTTCTGGAGCTGTAACCGGAGTTTTGTATTCGGCAATATTGCTGCAACCTGACATGATGCTTGGGATATTTTTTGTCATTCCGATGCCGGCTTATATTTTCGGAATTTTGTATTTATTGTACTCAATTTACGGAATGAAAGCTAAAAATGACAATATTGGACATACAGCACACTTTGGAGGTGCTATAGGAGGTTATTTGATCACTTTGATAAAACAGCCATCATTATTTACAGACCATTCATTGATGGTTATTCTGCTTGCGATTCCGATTTTGATACTTTTTGGAATGGCAAAATTGGGGAAATTGTAAGCTTGGCACAACTTTTGGAATGCTCTTGTCAAACATTAAAATTTAACAAAAATGAAAAAACTAGTATTATTTTTAACAATCATGTTTATGACTATGTCTTACGGCCAAGAAATCAAACAAATACCTCTAATTAATGTTAATGGAGAAGGAAAAGTAAAAGTAGCACCTGATCAGGTTTGTATTTCAGCTTCGGTTGAAACAAAAGGGAATAATGCTAAAGATGTTAAAAAACAAAATGACGAAAAGATGGATGCTGTCTTAAAATTCATCAAAAAAATGAATATTCCAACAGCAGATTTCAAAACAAAACAAGTAGCTCTTAATCCGCAGTACGATTATGAGAAAAAGAAAACTTCTTATAACGCTACACAAACGGTAGAAATTGTAGTAAAAGATTTGTCTAAGTATGATGAGTTAATGGAAGGTTTGGTTCAGCAAGGAATCAATAGAATCGACAGAGTTTCTTTTGAATCATCTAAATTAGCGCAATACGAGTCTGAAGCTAGAAAATTAGCGATGAAAGATGCTAAAGTAAAAGCTGAGGAATACGTTTCTGTTTTAGGACAAAAAGTGGGTAAGGCGTTTACAATCTCTGATAACTCTCAAATTTACCGTCCACAGCCAATGTATGCTGCTATGAGAATGAAAGAAGCAGACTCAATGGGAGGAGCTTCAAATGAAACTTTAGCAATTGGCGAAATCGAAATTACGGCAAATGTTAGTGTAAGTTTTGTGTTAGATTAAACGATATAAAAATCCAATAATTAAAATCCAAATTCCAATTTATACTGGGATTTGGATTTTTTTTATTTTGTTATTGAGTTTGGAATTTGGAATTTCAGTATTGGAATTTAATTTAAAATTTAATCAATCTTTAGCGGAAGCGTAAACCTAAATGTACTTCCTTTTCCTTGTTGGCTTTCTACTGAGATTTCTCCTTTATGGATGTTTACAAACTCTTTGCAAAGTAACAATCCGAGTCCGCTTCCGAGTTCGTTTTCTGTGCCTTTTTGAAGCACTTTTCCGTTAATTTTAAATAACTTTTCTTTGATGTAATCAGGAACTCCAATTCCGTTGTCTGTAATAGAGATTTCTGCTTTCTGATTGGTCTTGGCCAGTTTTAGTTTTATTTCTCCATTCTTGTCCGTAAATTTAATGGCATTGCTTAGCAAATTACGCAGAATGGTATTAATCATATTTTTGTCTACTTCTGCCTCAACTAGAAAAGCTGATTCAAATGTGATGTTTATATTTTTATTTAAAGCTGCATTTCTGCTTAGCTCGATATTCTCTTCAATTAAAGCATTTAACAATATGTTTTTAGGATGAAAAGTAATCATTCCGGTTTGGACTTTAGACCATTCTAAAAGATTCTCAAGCAGTTTATAAATATTTTTATTGGAGTCATGCAACAGTTCTGATATCTCTTTTATTTCTTCACGGCTGTACTGTTCTATATTTTCCAGCAAAATTTCAGAAAGAGAAACCGATGATCCTAAAGGCCCTCTTAAATCATGAGAAATAATAGAGAAAAACTGGTTTCTGTCACTTAAAAGCTTCTTGATTTTATTATCCTGCCTTTCTTTTACCAAAAGCAAAAAACCTACAATTCCAATTAAGGTCAGAAGGAAGAGGCAAATGCTGTAAAAGCTATCAAAAGCATCATTGGAAATAATAAGATTTTGAGGATGCAAGTATCTGTGAAATATTCGTATTGCAATTAGAATTTCGAATCCGGTATAGCATAAAACATAGAAAGTCTTGAAAAAGCTTTTTTCTTTTTCTATAAAATAAATAATTGTAGGCAATAAATAGATAGCAAAAACACCAATGCCGCCAATGATAACACGAGTATTCATTGAGGCGTCAAACAGTGTTGAAATATTAAAAAGAAATATTGACGCAGCTGTAATAGCTATTTGAATTTGAAACTGCCTTTTTGCATGTGTTTTAATGAGCGACAGCATTGCAATGGTTTCAAAGCAACAGGCGGCAAAAATCATAGAATTGGCAATATTGATAGAGGCAAAGTCCGGGATAATATTTCGTAGAAGAGCCAGTATCCAAGCAAAAGTCAGTATTAATTTACCTAATCCAAACCATTTTAATATTTTTTTGTTGTCACTATTAGCGTATGAAAACGAAAAACTAAAAATGAGAAGGCAGGTAAAAAAATTACCCCAGAAATAAAGCAGAAAAATGGTTTTTGGATCTACTGGTAAAAGTTCAAACATTAAAAGGATTTTGCTTTTTGGAAATCGATTTTACAAATATACGAATAAAGTAAACATTCAGACCTGATTTGGCGCTTCAAGAGCTGTGTTTCTGCATATTTAACAATTAGTTCTCTTTAGAATTGTTCCTGTTTTTTTACATTTACATAAAGTTAAATTATTCAAAAAAGGAAATAATTAAAAGAAAGAATTAAATTACATATTGAATGATTTCTTAGATTTGTAAAAAGTACCACAAAACTCTTTGTTATGCCACTAATTGAACAATCAGAATATAATTCTCCTTCGATTATTCATCGCAACAGGCATGTTTCTACTATTTATGCTGCCTTGATAAAAAGGTTCGAAGTGCCTGAATATACAAGAGAAAAGCATGAATTGAATGACGGAGATTTTATCAACATCGATTACATTTTAAATGACTCAAAAAAAGCGGTTATTTTATGCCATGGCTTAGAAGGTGATTCTCGCAGAACGTATAATAACAGCTGTGCGGCTTATTTTTTGCAGAAAGGTTTTTCGGTTTTTGCATGGAACAATCGTACTTGTGGAGGAGAAATGAATCGTCTTCCAAGATTATATCATCATGGTGCTGTTGACGATCTTGATGAAGTGGTTCGGTTTGCTTTGAGTAAAGGGATTGAAGATATTTATTTAATAGGATATTCAATGGGAGGCGTGCAGCTTCTTAATTATTTGGGTTGGACAAAAATTGATCAGCGCATAAAGGCAGCGGTTTCAATTTCGGTTCCCACACATATTGCAACAAGTGCAGAAGTGCTTAAGCAAGGTTTTAATAGAGTGTATCTAAAGAATTTTACAATAGATATTAAAAAGAAACTGAAATACAAAGCAGCACAGTTTCCTGATTTTATCAACCGAGATCAAATTGATAATATTTCTACTTTTGATGAAGTCGATCAGTATTTTACGGCACCGCTTCATGGATTTGCGAGCCGAGACGATTATTACGAACGTGTTTCTCCAGAGTTTTCACTTAAAAACATTACAACTCCAGTTTTAATAATTAATTCGTTAGACGATCCTTTTTTGGGTGAAAGATGTTACCCGAGAACTATTGCCAAAGACAGCGCCTATGTTTATCTAGAAACGCCTAAGTATGGTGGGCATTGTGCTTTTCCGCTTCGTGATTCTGAATATTCTTATGCCGAGAAAAGAGCGTTTAAGTTTTTTGAATCTTTTAGGTCTAATAATACTTTGGTTTAAAAAATAAATTTATTCATCGCCCGAATTCTCAATTTCAGAAGGTGCTTTTTTTCTAATGCTGGTACTCAGATAAAAAAACAATCGTATCGTATGATTCATGTCATATTGATATCCAGAATATTTTTGCTGATATACATTCATATAACCAAAATCGTAGCTCCATTTTGGATTTATATTTTTTTTGATTCCGATAAAAAAGCGGTTTTGATCAAAAGTATTGTAAACCACTTCTTCTCCAAAATGTAGCAGAATCTCATCTGAAAGAACCATTTGTGGCCACGATTTTTTATCAGAAATTCGGAAAGTGAAACTCATCAGATAGCGAATTCGATTGGTAAAACGCCAATCACCACTGGGTTTATCGTTAACGATTTTTTCCTGCCAGCGCTGTTCATTTCGTAAGCGCTGCAAAATGCTTACATTCCCAAATTTTGTGTTTAATTGTGCCTGCTGATAAATCCTGTTTTCGTCAGAAAAAGTACTCCAATCGGGATTTGACGGAGCAAGCCACATATGCGCATATCCTAGATTTAGAGAAATATTTGAATTTGGAATATAGCTGATACCTCCTCTTATAAAATAAAAACTCGGGTCGGAAACAAAATCATTTCGTCTGATATGAAAGTCACCAATCATACCCCAATGATCTGCAAATTTGGTAACAGTATTTATAGAAACCCAGGTTTGAAGCTGCTGGTTAATTCCTTTTTCCTGTCCTTGTCCCAATACATTTAAAGAAAGCAAGAAAATCAGGATTCCGATAAAATTGGTTTTCATAAAAAGCACGATAGAAATTAATTAAAAAAGTAAATTTCTTTAAAATCGGTAATAAGTAATGAGTTGTTAAAGTAAAGATATTCTTTTTTAACGAGAAATTATGTCTTATATTTAAGTTTTAATTTGTTTTATATCAGGTTTTTATGTGTTTTGAATCAAATATATTAAACACGTTAAACAAAATTTTTAATCAAATGATTAAAAATTTTGTTTAACGTGTTTGTAAAAAACTTAACTTTGCCTTTAAAAATATTAAATATGAGTGCTTCAGCATCTGAGAAAAAAGATTCTACTACAGAAGAAAAGATAAAAACAGCAGCCAAAACTGTTTTTTATAAAAAAGGTTTTGCAGCAACGCGAACGAGAGATATTGCTGAGGAAGCAGGTTTGAATCTTGCTTTGCTTAATTATTATTTTAGAAGCAAGGCTAAACTTTTTGAAATCATTATGGCAGAAACTTTTTCTGGTTTTATAGGAAGTATGAAAGTGATTTTGGATGATGAGAAAACTTCTTTGGAACAAAAAGTAATAACTATTGCCGAGCGATACATTGATTTTATCAGTATAGAACCTGAAATTCCAACCTTTATTTTAACTGAAATTCGTAATAATCCAGAAGAACTTTTAAAAAAACTGCCCATTAAAGAAATCGTAAATGATTCTGTTTTTATTAAACAATTTCAAGAAGCAGTTCAAAATAAAGAAATAACAGAACCTAATCCGTTGCACTTTTTGATGAATCTGTTGGGATTGGTCGTTTTTCCATTTATAGTCAAACCCATTATTATGGGAAGCAGAAATCTGGAAACAGAACAGTTTGATGCGCTAATGCAAGAGCGCAAGAAAAAAATTCCGATCTGGATCAATATGATGTTTAAAGCCTAATACTAACCAGAAGTTAATTTATACTGTAATGAGAAGGAAATTATACTTTAAATATATTGGAATCTTGTCCTTTATAACAGCTCAAGCTCAGACTTTGACAATTGACCAAAGTTATCAGTTGGCTGTTGAGAATTATCCTTTAATAAAACAATATGAACTTATTGAAAAAAGTAAAGAATATACTTTGAGTAATGCCAATAAAGCTTATCTGCCTCAAATAAGTCTAACCGCAATTGAAGGATACGTTTTTGGAGATTTTCCGACTTTGGGAAGTTCAGGAAACGACAGCAAATTTAAGTTTATTGGTCTCGGACAAGTCAATCAGACTATTTGGGATGGAGGCGCTACGAAAACACAGAAGAAGATTATTGAGGCATCTTCAAATGCAGATAAGGCTTCTGTAGAAGTTTCGCTTTATGATTTACGTTCTCGAGTAAATCAGCTTTATTTCGGCGTATTGCTTATTGACGAGCAATTGAAACAGCTGCAGATACAAAATGCCATTATTGCCAATAATATTGATAAGGTTAAAAAACTTCACCAAAATGGTTTGGCGTATAAAACGGATGTTGATGAAATGAAAGCTGAACAGCTAAATCTTAGCAGACAGAAAAAAGATTTTGAATATACTAAAGCAGGTTACCAAACGATGCTTTCTTATTTGATAGGGAAAAACATCAGCCAAGAAAAATTTGGAAAACCTTTCAATTCTTCTAGTCTCGACACCATTATCAAACGTCCAGAACAATTGCTTTTTGCTAGTCAGCGCAATCTGGTAAATGCACAGTCCGAAATGCAGAAAGTCAGCCTTATGCCTAAAGTTGGATTATTGGGTGCAGGAGTAGTTTTGGCACCTGGAATTAATTTGGGGACTAATAAAATTTCTACCGTTGGAGTTGCTGGAGTAAGTGTTGGATGGGATATAAAAGGATTGTATAAAAATTCAAACGAAAAACAGCTGACACAGCAGAATTTGAAAAAAATAGAAGTTCAAGAAGAGACCTTTTTATTTAACACCAGATTTCAGATGAATCAAAAAACGGCCGACATTGAAAGACAGAAAGCCATTTTGAAAGATGATGATGAAATTGTAAAACTTCGTCAGACCATTCGAGAAGGATATCAGCTGAAATACGACACTGGCGCTGGCCCGTTGATCGATTTATTGAATGCGACAGAAAAAGAGGGAAATGCGCGAGCAGAAAAAGCATTGCATGAAATTCAGTTGCTTATGGCAGAATACGAGTATCAAACAATCAAAGGAAATTAATACTATACACTATGAAAAAGATAAAGCTTTTATATTTTCTTATTCCAGCAATATTCATGTTTTCATGCAATAATAAAGAAAATGATTTTGATGCTTCGGGATCTTTTGAAGCAGTTGAAACCATTCTGTCAGCAGAAGCAAATGGTCAGATTTTACAATTGAATGTAGAAGAAGGCCAGCAATTAGAAGCAGGACAGAAAGTAGGTTTTATAGACAGTACACAGCTTGCTATTAATAAAATGCAATTGCGCCAAAATGAAAAAGCAATTTTGAGCGGAAGACCGCAAATACAGATACAGACTGAAAGTTTAAAAAGACAGCTTGATAATGTGATTTTAGATCGTAACAGGACTGAAAAATTAGTAAAAGGCGGAGTAGCTTCTCAAAAGCAATTGGATGATATAAATTCTAAAGTAGCCGCTTTACAGTCTCAAATTAAGGCTCAGAAAAGTTCGTTGGAAACCACAACTGAAAATTTAACTCAGCAGGGGAATACAGTTGGAGTTCAGTTAAAAGGAATTGAAGATCAGTTAAGCAAGAGTATGATTGTAAATCCGATTAAAGGAACCGTTTTGGCAAAATATGCAGAACAGTATGAAATGGCGGTAATTGGAAAACCATTATACAAAATTGCCAATTTGGAAACACTTGATTTGAGAGCGTATATAACGGGAACGCAACTGCCACAAATTAAAATAGGACAGCAGGTTAAAGTGCGCATTGATCAGGGAGAAAAGAAATACAAAGAGTATCAGGGTACAATTGCATGGATTTCAGATAAATCAGAGTTTTCTCCAAAAACAATTCCGACTAAAGATGAAAGAGCCAATTTGGTTTACGCCATAAAAGTAAGAGTGAAAAATGATGGCTATCTGAAAATTGGTATGTACGGAGAAGTGCTTTGGTCAAAATAAAACAATAGTTTATGTCTGCAGTTACATTAAAAAATATTACTAAAAAATATGGTGATTTTGTCGCTGTAGATGAGGTGTCTTTTGAAGTGCAGAAAGGAGAACTTTTTGGGTTAATTGGTCCTGATGGCGCTGGAAAAACTTCGATTTTTAGAATCTTAACGACATTACTTTTGGCAGAAGGAGGAACTGCTTCTGTTGAAGGACATGATGTTGTAAAAGAGTTTCAGGAAATTAGAAACAAAGTAGGCTATATGCCTGGAAAATTCTCCTTGTATCAAGACTTGACAGTGAAAGAAAATCTCGAGTTTTTTGCCACTATTTTCGGAACTACAATTGAGGAAAATTATGAATTGATCAAAGATATTTACGATCAGATAAAACCTTTTAACGACAGACGTGCTGGAAAACTTTCGGGAGGAATGAAGCAAAAACTGGCTTTGTGCTGTGCGCTAATTCATAAGCCTGAAGTACTATTTTTAGATGAACCCACAACAGGTGTAGATGTGGTTTCTCGAAGTGAATTTTGGGAAATGCTGGGAAAACTTAAAAAGCAAAATATCACAATCGTAGTTTCGACTCCTTACATGGACGAAGCAAAATTATGCGATCGCATTGCGCTTATCCAAAACGGAAAAATAATGACAGTTGATGAACCGCAGGAAATTATAAACCGTTTTCCTAAAATGCTTTTTGCCGTAAAAGCAAAAAATATCTATAAGCTTTTACAAAATCTTAGAACCGAAAAAGAGGTGGAGAACTGTGATGCATTTGGAGAATTTCTTCATCTGACATTAGTCTCAGAACAACCAGATGTAGAGAAAGTAAAAGCGATTGCCCAAAAATACAATCCCGAAGATTTAGAAGTAAAAAAAATAGAACCCACAATCGAAGACAGTTTTATTCGTCTAATGCGGGAACAAAATCATTTGAATGAACCAAAAGAAATGCTGAATGGAAAATAAAGCTATAGTTTGTAAAGATTTGACCAAACAATTTGGCGATTTCAAAGCGGTTGACAAAATTAGCTTTGAAGTGAGCGAAGGCGAAATTTTTGGTTTTTTGGGTGTCAATGGAGCTGGAAAAACAACCGCTATGCGCATTCTCTGCGGACTTTCTTTTCCGACTTCTGGAGAAGCCCACGTGGCGGGATTTGATGTATACAATCAGCAGGAAAAAATTAAAAAGAATATTGGCTATATGAGTCAGAAGTTTTCGCTGTATGATAATCTGACCATTCTAGAAAATATTGAATTTTTTGCTGGAGTTTATGGAGTTTCAAGACCTGAAATTAAAGAAAGAAGTAAAGATTTGATTTCGACTTTAGGTTTGGAGAAAGAAGCCAAAAAACTGGTTGGAGGATTGCCATTAGGATGGAAACAAAAACTGGCTTTTTCTGTTGCGGTATTTCATCGTCCAAAAATTGTATTTCTAGACGAACCTACAGGAGGCGTTGATCCAATAACCAGACGTCAGTTTTGGGAAATGATTTATCAGGCAGCAGCCGATGGAATTACGGTTTTTGTGACCACACATTATATGGACGAAGCCGAATATTGTGACCGAATCAGTATTATGGTTGACGGGCATGTTGCAGCAATAGATTCTCCATCAGCATTAAAAAAACGCTTCGATGCCGTTTCTATGGATGGCGTTTTTTATGAATTGGCGCGAAATGCCCAAAGAACATCAGATTAGTATGAAAAGATTATTGGCTTTTATTCGAAAAGAATTTCATCATGTTTTTAGAGATCAAAGAACACTTTTGATTCTCTTTGGACTTCCTGTTGTGCAGATTATTCTTTTTGGTTTTGCGCTGAGCAGCGAAGTCAAAAATATCGGAATTGCCATTCAGGATAATTCACACGATATTCATACCGAAAAAATGATTCGAAAGATAGAATCCAGTTCTTATTTTCATGTACAAAATCCAATCTTGAATTACACTGATATTGAGAACAGATTTAAAGACGGAAGCATAAAATGCGCAGTCATTTTTCCGTCCAATTTTGGTTCTGATATTCAACGTCTCGGAGGAGCAAAAATTCAGGTAATTGCAGATGCATCAGATCCTAATACGGCAACAATTGTGACCAATTATTTAAACGCCATTATTAAAGACTATCAGCAGGAATTAAATCCGACAACGAAATTAAATTACCAAATAATTCCAGAATTAAGACAGCTTTATAATGAACAGCAGAACGGTTCGCTTAACTTTATTCCTGGCGTAATTGCCTTGATTTTTATGATTGTAAGTACAGCTTTGACTTCGGTTTCTGTTGTGCGTGAAAAAGAACTTGGAACGATGGAAATTTTGTTGGTATCGCCTTTCAAACCCATCATGGTTTTAATCGCAAAAGCAATTCCGTATTTAGTGCTTTCCATAATTAATTTTGTTATTATTATATTTCTTTCAGTATATCTGCTAGATGTCGAGATTAAAGGAAGTTTTCTGCTCCTTTTCGCAGAAAGCATCTTGTTTATCATTACTTGTCTTTCTCTAGGTTTGCTTATTTCAAATGTAACCGATTCACAACAGACCGCGATGCTGATATCCATGATGGGAATGATGCTTCCGACTTTACTGCTTACAGGATTTATGTTTCCGTTAGAAAATATGCCTTGGATATTTCAGGCTATTTCGCATTTAATTCCGTCGCGCTATTATTACATCATTGTAAAAGCTGTTATGCTCAAAGGTTTAGGTTTTTCTTATATCTGGAAGGAAACTTTAATACTTGTTGTAATGACGATTCTTCTGCTGACGATTTCTTTGAAAAAATTTAAAATTAGATTGTCATGAAAGTGCTGGGTTTTATATTACAGAAAGAATTTCGCCAGATATTTCGAGACAAAACGATACTGGCAATGATGTTTTTCGTTCCGATTTTTCAGCTGATTATTTTGCCTTTGGCGGCTAATTTTGAAGTGAAAAGCGTAAATATTGTTTATGTCGATCACGATCATAGTTCGTATTCGCAAAAACTAATTAATAAAATTGGTTCTTCTGGATATTTCCATATTGTTGGAACCCCATCTTCTTATCTAGAAGGCCTGAAATTTATTGAAAGAGCAGATGCTGACTTGATTCTAGAAATACCTTCTGGATTTGAACGAAACTTGGTAAGAGAAGGCAGCCAGAAAGTAAATATCGCCGCAGATGCCATTAATGGGACGAAATCTAATATCGGAAATGCTTATTTAAATGTTGTGCTGGCAGATTTTAGCAATGATTTGGATATTCGGTTTAAATTGCAACCACAATCGGCTTCTGTTTCGCCATCCTTGATTACTTTAAATAGCACAAATTGGTACAATCCGAGAGCAGAATATAAATACTATATGGTTCCTGGAATTCTAGTTTTATTGCTCACCTTGATTGGCGGATTTATTACAGCATTAAATATTGTAAAAGAAAAAGAAATAGGTACAATTGAACAGATTAATGTGACGCCAATTCAGAAATGGCAGTTCATTTTAGGCAAACTCATTCCGTTTTGGATTGTCGGAATGACTGTATTTACAGTCGGTCTTATTGTAATGTATCTGATTTACGGAATATTTCCACAAGGTAGTTTTTTAGTGCTATATCTTTTTGCAGGAGTTTATCTAACCGCTCTATTAGGATTAGGACTTTTGATTTCAACATTTGCCGATACACAATTGCAAGCTATGTTTATTGCTTTTTTCTTTATGATGATTTTTATGCTTATGAGCGGTTTCTTCACCAGTACCGATAGCATGCCGAATTGGGCAAGAACCATTTCAGAGTTTACTCCTGTAACGCATTTTATAAAAGTGGTTCGACTTATTGTTTTAAAAGGAAGCGGTCTGCAAGAAGTTGGAAGAGAGCTTTTATACTTATTTATTTTTGCTATTGTTTTAAACTCATTGGCGATTTATAACTATAGAAAAACAAGTTAGTATTTTGCATAAAAACATATAGGGTCTTTATTACGTAGCTTGAAAATTTTAAACTTCGGGCGAGGCAATTCCTATTTAAAAAAGATATTCTTAACATGATTAAGCGTTTTTTTTTTATTAATTTTCATAAGCTATAAATCGAGTTTCTATCTAAAACTATATGATGCTAGATATTAAAGAAGAAAAAAAAGAGCAAAATGCGGTTCATCTGCTTCCTTGGGTAACAGCAATTGCCATGTTTATACAATCATTAGACGGTACAATTCTTAATACTTCACTGCCTTCAATAGCTGGAGATATGGGATATTCACCAACAGAAATGCATTCTGTTATTGTGACTTATACTTTGACCTTGGCTATGTTTATTCCTCTTTCTGGGTGGTTAGCAGATAAATTTGGCACTAGGACTATGTTTATGATTGCTGTGTTCTTGTTCATTATGGGGTCTTTATTTTGTGCACTTTCTACCGATTTAAAATTGTTTAATTTAGCTCGTGTTTTACAGGCGGTGGGCGCTTCTATGATGGTGCCAGTTGCACGGCTGGCTATTTTATATCAATATCCAAAAAGTGAATTGCTTAAAACAATGAATTTCATAACCGTTTTCGGATTATTAGGAATGGTAGCTGGTCCAAGTTTAGGAGGTTTTCTTTCTGATAATCTAAGCTGGCATTGGATTTTTTTGGTAAATATTCCAATTGGTCTTATCGGAATTTCTATGGCGTACAAAATTATGCCTAATTTCAAACATGCAGTAGGAAGGTTCGATTTTAGAGGTTTGATGTATTTCAGTCTAGCATTGATTTCTATTACTTTGGTTTTAGAACTTATAGGAGATGAGAGGACTCATATGATTGTGATTTTGAGTTTACTATTTCTGTCGGGACTTCTTTCTCTTTTTTATTATATCCATTATAAAAGAACCGAAAAACCTATAATCGACTTGCATCTTTTAAATATTAGAACCTTAAAAATTGGGTTAGTTGGAAGTTTGATCACAAGACTCGGAATAGGCGGATTACCCTTATTATTGCCGCTAATGCTGCAAACTAGTTTTGGCTATTCGGCTTCTGTCTCGGGCTTACTGTTATTGCCTTCTGCTTTATCAAATGTAGCGGTGAAACCTTTTATGGTGAGCATTATAAAATTTTTCGGTTATAGAACAGTACTAATAAGCAACACTATTTTATTGGGAATTATATTGATTATTCTTGGTTTTGTAACAAAAGAAACACCAATTGGCTATTATATTTTGCTGATGATATTCTATGGAACTTTTACTTCTATACAAATGTCGGCAATGAATACCATAACACTTTCAGATTTAGACCAGGATACGGCAAGCGGCGGAAATACAATGCTGGTGATAATGCAGCAGCTTTCGGTAAGTTTTGGAGTTTCGGTTTCAAGTCTTGCGCTTTCGTTGTTTCAGTCAGGTATTTTTAACTTAAATACAGACAAAGCATTTAAATATACTTTTATTACATTGGCGGTATTTACTATTTTATCTAGCTATACTTTTTCTAAGTTAAGCAAAACAGATGGGGAAGGGTATATGTAAAACTGCCAGAGTTTTATGCAAGTATTTTATTTTCGTTGAAACAGTTTTAGAAAAAAGACTTGTCGAAGTTGTTTTTTATAAAAGTATGGAATCTTCACATATAACAAATCTGTACTATATTAACCCTAAATTGACCTATATTATCTGGTTTTAGGTGAAATAGTATTGCGATGAAATAATCTTCTATTTTTAATGAAATTTCAACAAAATACATGGAACCAATACAATTTATTTCAGATCATTTCATTGAAGAAAAATGCAATTTTAAAGAACTTATAGAAAGACTTCGGGCAGGATTTTCGACCTCAGATATCAATGTGCCCATGCGTCATCATCACGATTATGCTAATCCAGAAGAAGGTAAAGATTCTACACTGCTGTTAATGCCAGCATTCCAGGCGGGTAAAGATTTAGGCGTAAAAATAGTTACAGTAAGTCCTGATAACGGCAAATATGATTTGCCTTCAATTCAAGGAACTTATATTTATCTTGATGGTCACAAAGGAAATATAAAAGCAATTCTAGAAGCAAAATCACTGACTGGTAAACGCACTGCGGCAACATCTGCTTTAGCGAGCAGTTACCTCTCACGAAAAGATGCCTCGTCTATGCTGATGATTGGTACAGGAGCATTGGCCATTAATTTAATTCAGGCACATGCAAGTGTTAGACCAATAAAAGAGGTTTATGTTTGGGGAAGAACGGTAGAAAAAGCACAATTGGTTTGCGATGCGCTTAAAAACTCTTCACTGATCTGCAAACCAGTTTCAACCATAGAAGAAGTTATTTCTCAAGTTGATATTATTTCGACGGCAACTTTATCGCCAGTTCCGCTTGTTTTTGGTAAATGGCTCAAACCAGGACAGCATTTAGATCTCGTTGGGGCATATAAAAAAGATATGCGTGAAGCCGATGATGAAGCAGTCTTAAAATCAAGTCTGTTTCTTGATACCTATCAAGGCGGACTAAAGGAAAGTGGCGATATCTTGATTCCGCTTACGAATGGAATCATTTCAAAAGAAACAATCAAAGCAGATTTATTTGAACTGTGCAGTAATGCAAAACAAGGCAGAACTTCGGATACCGAAATTACCTATTTTAAATCCGTTGGACATGCGTTAGAAGATCTTGTTGCAGCTGGATATTTTTATGAAGAGTATAATTTAAAAACACAAAAAAATGTCTAATACCTACCAAAATATTTGTAATAATACTGAATATAAAGCAGATGCCTCTGTACTGCAGATCAAAACAATCGATATGCATACAGGCGGTGAGCCCTTGCGCGTTATTGTTTCTGGTTTTCCAGAGCTTAAAGGAAATACCGTTTTAGAATACCGAAGAGATATAAAAGAAAACTACGATTATTTAAGAACAGCATTGATGTTTGAACCTCGCGGTCATGCTGATATGTATGGTTGTGTATTACTTCCTCCAAATGATGAAGATGCAGATTTTGGAATTCTTTTCATGCATAACGAAGGTTATAGCAGTATGTGCGGCCATGCGATTATTGCGATAAGCACGCTCGCGGCAAAAATGAATTGGATAAAAGTACAAGAAGGTGAGAATGAATTAAAAATTGATGCGCCTTGCGGTCGAATTTTTTCATTTGTGACCGTATTAAATGGAGAAGTAACAGGAGTGAGGTTTCATTGTGTGCCAAGTTTCGCCGTAGGTTTAGATCGTGTTGTCGATGTTCCGGGCATCGGTGATGTTGTTTATGATTTGGCTTATGGTGGCGCTTTTTATGCTTATGTAGATTTGAGGAAAAATACACATTTGAATTTTGGCCTAACCGAAGAGAATTACCGAGCAATTATTCAAAACGGCATCGACATAAAACATGCTGTAATGAATCATGACAAAGAAATTAAGCATCCGTTTGAAGAAGATTTGAGCTTTTTATACGGAACTATTTTTATTGATGAACCGATGAATGTTTCAAATCACAGCCGAAATGTTTGTGTATTTGCCGATGGAGAAGTTGATCGTTCTCCAACAGGTTCTGGTGTTTCTGGAAGAATTGCGATTGAAAAGGCTAGAAATGCTATAAATGTAAATGAACCCATTACGATAGAAAGTATAACTGGAAGTACTTTTATCGGATCGCTAGTTAGGGAAGAGAAATTTGGACCTTTTAATGCCGTAATTCCGCAAGTTGAAGGAACGGCTTTTGTAACAGGAGTAAATACATTTTTAATAGATCCGAAAGATCCTATGAGGAATGGGTTTATACTTCGATAATAAAAAAGTAAAAAAATGCTATAGAATCGTTTATAAGAGATTTTATGTGGTTTTAAAAGATTAAAACTACTGTTAAATAAAAAGCTGCAAATCCTAAGATTTGCAGTTTTTTATTTTACTTCTATCCTAAAAAAAAATCCTAATCAAAGATTAGGACTTTTGTGGGGAGAGCAGGATTCGAACCTGCGAAGTTCACACAGCAGATTTACAGTCTGCCCTCGTTGGCCGCTTGAGTATCTCCCCGATCTCAGCTTGTTGTGCTTTGTTGTTCTAAGCGGTGGCAAAGATAGGAACTCTTTCTACATATCCAAACAAAAAAAGGACTTAATTTTAGGTTATTTTAAAGTTGTTTTTTAATTCGCTGGAATTGAATAAAATAAAAAGGCTATAAAATGTATTTTTTTTATCTCATTTTAAAAAGTAGGATTATGGTTACGTTTTGGGTGATATTTTTTTGAGCTTAGTCATTCATAAACGCATCAGTTATTGCTATTACAGATGTTTTGAGTAAATATTGAAGAAGAAGAAGTTTTTATGAACTGAGTTTTTATTTCGTTTTTGATGAATTTTTGTTTCTAAGTTTATGGCATACCATAAAAACAAAAAAATCTCCACTAGGGAGATTTTTTTATTTATTTTAAATGTGAATTATTTAGCTAACAATTCTTGAATTTTTGCCTTTAATTCAGCACCTCTTAAATCCTGAGCTACTACTTTTCCTGATGCATCTAGAATGAAAGTTGCAGGAATCGCTTCAACATGATATTGTTTAGCAATTGGTTCTTCCCAAAATTTAAGATTTGAAACATGAGTCCACGTTAAACCATCTTTTGCAATAGCTTCTTTCCATTTCGCGGCATCTTTGTCCAAAGATACTCCAACAATGTTTAATCCTTTAGAATGAAATTCTTTATAAAGAGCTACCACGTGAGGATTTTCTTGTCTGCATGGTCCACACCAAGAAGCCCAGAAATCGATGATAGTAACTTTGCCTAAGCTTTCTTTAAGAGAAACTACTTTTCCTTCTGGATTTGGAGCCGAAAAATCTGCTCTTCATTTAGCGCTGCCTACCGCTGGAGCTGTTGCACCAACAGATGGCATTTTTGCTTGACCAAATCTAGTTTTGATTTCTTTTCCTGGAGCAGTATTTTTTACAGACTCATCCAAACCATTGTAAAGTCCTTCTAATTTTTTCATATCAGCTGTTGGATCATTCAATAAACTTTGGATGATTAAAGCTGTAATGAAAGATTTTGGGTGATTTTCAGCATAAGCTAAATATTTCTTTTTGCTTCCTTCTTGAACTTCTTTTTGAATTTCCATGTATTGTTTCATCAAGCCATTGATAGTTGCTGTATCTTGAGCTTGTTGAGCTTGTTTCATTTTATCGTTGTTCTTTTTCTGGAAATCAATTAAACTTTTTTGAGTTTTGTTCATATCTTCCATAAAAGTCACATACTCATCATTGTTGTAAGTTCCAGAGATTTTAGATTTGTGGATACTGTCTTTATCAACAGCAATTTTAATTTCTCCAGTTTCTAAGATAAATGGAATAGGTCCATTAGCACCTTGTAATATTAATGTATGGAAAGCTGGTTCAGTAACTTTTCCTTTAATTTCAAATTTTCCGTTTTCAACTTTTACTGTATCAAGAGAAACTGGCATTCTCGTAGCAGGGTCTTGACCTTGTAAGATGATAGTTTTTCCATTTTCAATTCCTGTAGCAGTACCTGTAATTAGGTATTCTCCATCTTTAACTTTGCTGCAAGAAATGATAGCCGCAGAAGCTGTAAGTACAAAAAGTATTTTTTTCATTATAAAAAATTAATTAGTTAATTGATTTGTGTGACAAAAGTATCTAAAATTATAAAACATACAGAATTTTGTAACCTAAAATTTTGTTATAGTTTTTTTGAGTATAAAACACATGAAATCAGCTTGTTTGTTGACTTAATTTGATGAAAAACTATTAATGTGAAACATAATTCAAAGTTCTATATTTAATTTTTTAAATTTTAAGCATAAAAAAAGCACTCGTTTAACAGAGTGCTTTTTTGTAAAATATAGTATTGTAAAACTATTCTTGATTTGTTTTCTTTCTCCAAGTAAAAGAATTTAAAATATGTCTTTTAGCAAATCTTGCTGGAGAATCTGCATTTACCATTTTCACGTAAGTTGCTTTAGGAACACTGATGTATTCGTAAACACTTCCGTTAGAAAAATCAATAATTAAACGACCTTCTACAAATTTGTAATCTGTGATAGAACAAGTTGAAATTGTTTCTGTGTATTCAGGTAAATTTAGTTTGATAGTATCAGGGTGAATACTTACTAAAAAGTGGTAAGCTTCGATAATCGTTTTACTTTTTTCTTCAGCTTCTTTTAAACCAGCTTCATTTCCCACAAATTTATCAGGATGAGATTCTTTCATCGCATTACGATAAATTGTCTTTAAATCTTTTAACTCTGCAGTTTTTTCTACGTTTAGTAACTTGCGGTATTCAACTATTTTTTTCATAAATAAAAGGTAACTACTTGTCTATTAGTTTGAAATCGTTTTGTTTTGGTTCAAATCGACAAATTTTTTGCAAAGGTACACTTTTTTTTAACTTTTTAGTTTTGATAGAAAAAATATTGAGAAAAGTTAACGGTAAGTTTATTTAACCGCAAAGGATACAGGGATTTTTTTTAACCGCAAAGTTCGCAAAGAATTACGCAAAGCACGCAAAGATTTTTCTTTTGAGATTCACTAAAATGAAAAGTTCGTAAAGCTTTATATAAAAACTTTGCGAACTTTGTGTAAACCTTAGCGTTCTTTGCGGTAAAAATTATGCGTTCCAACAAAAACCTGAAACTTGAAACCTGAAACAAGAAAACTATTCCGGCTTATGATTTGCTTTGTCGAAGTTTCTTGATTTTTTAGGGTATTTATCGTAGCTCATGTCGCTTGGATTTTCGATAACAGACTTTATGGTAATCCAATCGCCAACATTAAATTTGGCTTGAACCATTTTGTAGTCTAAAAGATATTCTCCGCAGAAATAATTATTGTTTTCATCTTTTTCGATAATGCCGGTAAAAACTCCTTTTTGTGGCATTTTTTGTTCTGTATCTTTAGACATGATTCTTTTGTTTTGAATTAAAGTGCAAAGGTAAGCAATTTAGGTTTGTTTTAGGGAGTTCGTCGTAATCTGAGTATATTTGCAGCATGCAGAAAAATTTTAAGCCACATCCTAATTCTTTTAAAAATACCTTTTGCGCTTTTAATGAAGTGCTTCCAGATTCAATTCAAGGATTGAAAAAGCAGTTTGAAAGCAAAGCAGGAAGTACGTATTACTATACCGAAGAAGGAATGTACCGAGTTTCGAACCATTGGGGAAGGCTGGCCAACAGCAAATGGCGCTTGATTGCCCGTGATCCAGAAACAGAATCGAAGACTAAAATTGGTTTTGCAAAATGGACAGAATTTTACCCAGATAATGCAACTGATAAACTGTATTATATAGAAGCCGATTTCGAAAAGAATCTGGCCAATTATCAGCACAAAAATAATCCTGAATATGACGGAAAAGCAATTTTAAGAACAAGTGCTGAAACTACAAAAAGATTAAAACAGATTAGAAACTTGCAGCAGCTGACCAATTGGGCAAAGCATTTTGATTATGATGATATCGATGACCTTAGAAAGCAGCTTATTAACGAACTGATTTTTACTGAAAAAACGTTAGAACAAATTAAAAGAGAAGTGTAATGGGACGTAATAACGAAAAGAACATCAAAAAGCACAACGACAAATTGCATAAAGCCCAGGCAAAAGCAAAGCAAGCTGAAATTGCCCGAAAAGAAAAACTCAAAGAAATAGTAAAGAAGTACAACGAAAGTAAAGAGTAAATATAAGTTGCCACGAATTTCACGAATTAGCACGAATTTTATTTAAAATTTGTGTTCAATGCATTTTAAAATTAGTGAAAATTTGTGTAATTCGTGGCGAAAAAAAACACAAACAAATGAATTCAAAATTCGAAACACTAAAAGCAAACGTACAGGAAATCATTGATTTGATTGCGGCGAAAAACGACAGAGAAGCAAACAACAAATTACTTGAAGTAAGTGAAACACTTGACGAAATGATTGATTTTGCTGAAGAAGACGAAGAGGTGAGAGAAATTACTCGTTACCAAGTTTTGTTAAATCAGCTTCATGTAAAAATTAATGGAGAAGAACCAGTCGATGGCGAATAAAAAATGTTTCTGCGACACAGGATTGCCTTTTGATGACTGCTGCGGATTGTATCTCAGAGGTAATCAAAAAGCGTCTTCAGCATTAGCTTTAATGCGATCAAGATACTCGGCATATGCCACTTATAATGCCGATTATTTAATGGAAACGACTTATGTTTCAGAAAGAAAATATTATTCTAAACCTGAAATATTGAGATGGGCAGTTTCTAATAAATGGCAGAAGTTGGAAATTTTGAGTTTTACAGAAAACACAGTAGAATTCAAAGCTTACTTTTTGGATTCAGACAATAAACCACAAGTGCATTATGAATTTTCTACTTTTAAATTTGAAAATGGCGCTTGGTATTATGTAGACGGAAAGTTTGAATAATTATTATATCTAACACTGTTAGTTGGGATTTTTGGTTAAATATTTTAACTAAAAATTAATAAACGATTCGTTTTTCATAATTCCAAAATGATGTAATTTTAGATTTATGAAAAACGAATTTAAAAAAGGCTTTTATTTTAAGACTTACGAAGCTCCTTTTCAGTCTCCGTTTGACAAACTTTTTACGATTTTTAAAGAGTTGATCACCCATACTTCGGGCGATTTTGATGAAGCAATAAACTGGCTTCGGGAACTGGACAAAGAATATAAACTTACCGACGAGAATTATACTATTGACGATTTTATAGAAGACCTTAAGAAAAAAGGATACATAAAAGATGAAGTTAAAGGAGATGGAAGTTCTGGTTTTGGCATTACAGCTAAAACCGAAAGAGCGATTAGACAGCAAGCTTTGGATCAGATTTTTGGAAACTTGAAAAAATCTGGAAACGGAAATCATAAAACAAAATACGCTGGAAGCGGTGATGAGCACACAGGAGAATTCCGTGAATATAATTTTGGTGACAGTCTGGAAAGAATTTCTTTAACTGAAAGTCTTCGAAACGCTCAAGTTAATAATGGTGTCGAAAGTTTTATGCTAACTGAAAACGATTTGATCGTAGAAGATGCTCAGTACAAAGCTCAAATGAGCACGGTTCTAATGATCGATATTAGCCATAGTATGATTTTGTATGGCGAAGACCGAATTACGCCTGCAAAAAAAGTTGCCATGGCATTAGCTGAGTTAATCACAACAAGATACCCAAAAGATACGTTAGATATATTGGTTTTTGGTAATGATGCTTGGACAATTCCGATTAAAGATTTGCCGTATTTGCAAGTTGGTCCTTATCATACTAATACCGTTGCTGGTTTGCAATTGGCGATGGATATTTTGCGGAGAAAGCGAAATACCAACAAGCAGATTTTTATGATTACGGATGGAAAACCAAGTTGCGTTCGCGAACGAGATGGCTCTTATTACATGAATAGTAATGGTTTGGATGAATACATTGTCGATAAATGCTACACTCAGGCACAGCAGGCGAGAAAGCTCCATATTCCGATTACGACTTTTATGATTGCACGTGATCCTTATTTACAGCGTTTTGTGAATCAGTTTACAGAAGCTAATCAGGGAAAAGCATTTTATACCGGAATTAAAGGTTTGGGTGAAATGATTTTTGAGGACTATGAAGCGAATAGGAAGAAGAGGATTAAATAGATAGGTGCAAAGGTTCTGAGGAACAAAGGTCTTCTAAACACAACGCATATCGTAGAGACGCACTGCAGTGCGTCTACGCAAAGTGAAGACACAATGCTTTGCCTTTTGAAAAAAAAAATAAAAATCTATATTTCAACACAATGGAAATAAATACTATAAAGACATTAGGTCAATTAAAAGCCGCTGGATATAAAACTACAAGTATTAAAGATGAATTGCGAAATAATCTTCGCGAAAAAATCAAATCGGGAAAACCTGTTTTTGAAGGCGTCCACGGATTTGAAAACACGGTAATTCCTGAATTAGAAAGAGCAATTTTATCTCGTCATAATATTAATTTACTAGGACTTCGCGGACAGGCAAAAACACGTTTGGCACGCAAAATGGTCGAATTATTAGACGAATATATTCCGTTTGTGGAAGGTTCAGAGATTAATGACGATCCGTTAAATCCGATTTCTCGTTTTGCAAAGGATTTAATTGTGGAAAAAGGAGATGAAACACCAATTTCGTGGTTGCACAGAAGCGAACGTTTCTTTGAAAAATTGGCAACTCCAGATGTTACGGTTGCTGATTTAATTGGTGATGTTGACCCAATTAAAGCTGCAAATTTAAAATTATCTTATGCAGACGATCGCGTAATTCACTTCGGAATGATACCGAGAGCAAATCGCTGTATTTTTGTAATTAACGAATTGCCCGATTTACAGGCTAGAATTCAAGTAGCCTTATTCAACATATTGCAAGAAGGCGATATTCAGATTAGAGGTTTTAAATTGAGAATGCCTTTAGATATGCAATTTGTTTTTACTGCAAACCCAGAGGATTATACCAATAGAGGAAGCATTGTAACGCCTTTGAAAGATAGAATTGGTTCTCAGATCCTAACGCATTATCCGGAAAGTATCGAGATTGCCAGAACGATTACAGAGCAAGAATCTAAATTAGATCAAAATCAGACCGATGTGGTTTATGTTCCGCGTTTGGCGAGAGATATTTTAGAACAGATAAGTTTTGAAGCTCGCGAAAGCGAATATATCGACAATAAAAGTGGTGTAAGTGCGAGAATGAGCATCACAGCTTTCGAAAATTTAATCAGTACAGCAGAACGCCGAGCTTTGATTTCTGGAGCTGATAAAACGACTTTACGTTTATCAGACTTCATTGGAATTATTCCAGCCATTACAGGAAAAGTAGAATTGGTTTACGAAGGAGAACAGGAGGGAGCCAATGTGGTTGCTGAAAGCCTGATTGGTTCTGCGATTCGAACTTTATTCCCAGAATATTTTCCTAAAATAGAAAAACTAGAAAAACCAGATGAAAAGACGCCATATTCAGATATTGTAGAATGGTTTTTTGCAGAAAGCGGTTTTGAATTATTAGATGATGCTTCAGACAAAGAATATAAAAGTATTTTGGATGAAGTAACTCCATTAGACGATTTATTGAAAAAGTATCAGCCGCAGTTGGTAAAAGAAGATGTATATTTTATGAAAGAATTCATCCTTTGGGGATTGGTAGAATATAGAAAGTTGAGTAAAGACCGTTTTGCAAAAGGAAATCAGTTTAGAGATATTTACGGAAGCTATATCAGTAAATTCTAAAAAATGATATTAAGATTTTTTAACACATAGAAACATAGTTTTTGCAAACTGAGAAAAAGGCGTTTCACTAATTTAAATTCACATAGCTATGTGTTAAAGCTAGCTTTTTTTGTAATCTTAAACAGAAGCATTAAAATCTATGTTTCTATGTGTTTAAATTAAATTTTATTGAATTTGTATTAAAACTTAATCTGGTCTAATCGGTTTTTCAAAACCGGTTAGACCTTTTTGTTTTGAATAGTTTACTTTTACAATCCAAATATAAATTTATGTTGTTTCTTATTTTAAGCATTCTATGCAGCGTTACAGTTGGCGTTATATTCAAAATATCAAGAAAATATAATGCTAATCCTTCTCAGATAATTTCATTCAATTATATAGCAGCAATTGCACTTTGCTATTTTACTTTTAGTCCTAATCTCCAAGAATTAGATCATAATGCGCCATTAGAAATTTATACCTCTGTTGGAATTTTGCTTCCAATATTATTTCTGTTTCTCGCACTTTCTATAAAATATATGGGAATTGCAAAAACAGATGCAGCGCAAAGATTATCATTGTTTATTCCGATTTTAGCGGCTTGGCTGTTGTTTAATGAAGGATTTAATACTTATAAAGTTATTGGCGTTTTAGTTGGTTTTGCGGCACTTTTATTCATCTTAAAAAAGCCATCAGACAATGCAGAAAACAAATGGATTTATCCAGCAGCAGTTTTACTTGGTTTTGGAATTATAGATATTCTGTTTAAGAAAATTGCCTTATATACGGTTGTCCCTTATACAACATCTTTGTTTTTTGTTTTTCTAATTGCTTTTGCAGGTTCTATTTTAATAGTGCTGTATAAACTGTTTATCGCGAAGGAAAATTTTGTATTAAAAAGCATTCCTTTCGGAATATTGGTTGGAGTTTTTAACTTCGGAAATATATTGTTCTATTTGAAAGCGCATAAAGCCTTTGCAGAGAATCCATCAACTGTTTTTGCGGGAATGAATATGGGAGTAATTATTTTAGGAACTCTTATTGGTGCTTTTTTCTTCAAAGAAAAGCTTTCCAAAATCAATATTTTAGGTTTGTTTTTGGCTCTTATAGCAGTTGTTTTCATATTTTTATCGCAATTGAAGTAAATTTTTTTAGTTTGTAAACTTTTAAGTTACAGTTGTTTTTGTAAGTAAATAAAAAATCTTTTAAATTAACTCTACTAATTCTATAGAATTTATAAATATAATTTTGTAGCTTTGTCTCAACAATGAAAAACTTTAGTCAAAATATAAGAACGTCTTTTCCGTGCTGCTTTGCGATGTGCTGCATGATGAATCACGTTTTGAAATGGCGTTAATAGAGAAAGTACTTGTTAGTTATTTTTTTTTTTAGCCTTTCATTGCACCATGAAAGGCTTTTTTTTGAATCGTTAAAAAATCAAGATATGAGAACCAACAGAAGTATGAAAATTTTGATGCGTTGCTGCCTAATTAAGATTCCGTGTTGCATCAAATTTGAAAAATAAACAGAGAAAATGTCTTCAGAAGAAGATCGATAAGCATAAAAAAATAACCCAAACCTAAAACTATATAGTATGAGTTCAGAAATTATAAAACATAATCCGTTTCAGTCGATGATTGATCGCTTTAATATCGCTGCAGATATTTTGAATTTAGATGATTCAATCAAACAAAAACTGCAACGCCCTGAAAAACAAATTACGGTAAATTTTTCTATTACTTTAAATAACGGAAACGTTCAAAACTTTGAAGGATATCGTGTAATTCACAACACGGCTTTAGGCCCTTCAAAAGGTGGAATTCGTTATGATACGGCTGTGAATTTGGATGAAGTAAAAGCACTTGCCGCCTGGATGACCTGGAAATCTGCTGTAACTGGAATTCCGTTTGGGGGAGCAAAAGGCGGCATTATTTGCGATCCGAGAAACCATTCTAAAACAGAATTAGAAAAAATTACAAGAGCGTATACCAAAGCTTTAGCTGATATTTTTGGACCAGAAAAAGATGTTCCTGCACCAGATATGGGGACAGGTCCAGACGAAATGGGATGGCTAATGGATGAGTTTTCAATACTGCACGGAAGACCAATTCATGCAGTAGTTACAGGAAAACATTTACATTCCGGCGGATCTTTAGGCAGAGTAGAGGCAACGGGAAGAGGCGTAAGCATTATTACACTTTTGGCACTTGAAAAATTAAAAATCAGACCTGCAAGAGCTACTGCAGCAATTCAGGGATTTGGAAATGTTGGATTGCATTCTGCCTTATTTCTGCATGAAAAAGGAGTGAAAATTGTAGCAGTAAGTGATGTTTCGGAAGCATTTTACAATCCGAACGGGATTAATATTCCTGAACTTATTTTGTATTACAATTTGAATAATAAAACCATAAAAGGTTATCCAAATTCAGTTGCTATAAAACATGAAGATTTATTGCTTTTAGATGTTGATGTTTTAATTCCTGCTGCAAAGGAAGATGTTATTACACAGAAAAACGCAGGAGATATTCAAGCCAGAATTATTGTGGAAGGTGCCAATGGGCCAGTTGCTTCAGATGCAGCTCAAATTTTACATGATAAAAATATATTAGTTGTTCCTGATATTTTAGCCAATGCAGGCGGTGTTACCGTTTCTTATTTCGAATGGCTTCAGAATTCGCTTTTGGAGTCTTGGAGAATCAGCCAGATTAATAAACGTCTGGAGGATATTTTAGAAAAAGGTTTTGAAACTGTTTTTAGAGTGGCAGTAAAACACAACGTAACGCCTCGTATTGCTGCTTATATTATTGCTTTGAAAAAAGTAGCCGAAACACAATCGGTTAAAGAAGTGGCATTGGAAGCTCCTTTGTTTAAGCAGAATTAAATCAGGTTTACTTCGTAAAAGATCATTTTCGTTGATTGCGTTTTTTGTCTGCTAAAAACGTAATTGATGGAAATGTCTTTTTCGTTTGATTTATTAAAAGAGAAGAAAATTTTAAACACATAGCAACATAGTTTCTGCAAGTCTATAAAAGACGTTTCACTAATTTTAATTCACATAGCTATGTGTTAAAGCTTGCTTTTTTTGTAATCTCAAGCAGGGCAGAAACAATAAAAATCTATGTTTCTATGTGTTATAATTAAACTACTCAACACATAATTTTTAGAATCGAAAAGTATCATATTAAATGAAAAACATCAATTTTCTAGCATTTGCTATGCCGGCCTTTTTTCTTTTTTTGTTTTTAGAATATAAGCTTGCTCAACGCAGAAAAAAGCCTGAAATTTTTAATTATGAAAGTTCTGTTTCTAACATTTCCATCGGAATTGCAGAACGTTTGATTAACCTATTTGTTGCGGCCAGCTTTTATCAGTTATATTATTTGATTTATGACGATTATAGAATATTTGAGATTCCGAGTAATGCCCTAGTTTGGTTTGCACTGATTCTTGCAACCGATTTTGTCTGGTATTGGTACCATCGATTAGGGCACGAAGTCAATTTTTTCTGGGCAGCGCATATTGTGCATCATCACAGTGAAGAATTTAATTTTACTGCTGCAGCTAGAATCACAACATTTCAAGCTATAATTCGAACGGGGTTTTGGTGTATTTTGCCCTTTATTGGTTTTCATCCAAGCATGGTCATTACAATGCTGATTGTTCATGGCGCCTATTCTTTCTTTACGCACACACAGCTTATCGGAAAAATAAAATGGTTAGAATATGTTTTTGTAACACCTTCTGTTCATGGAGTGCATCATGCTTCTGACGAAAAATATTTAGATAAAAATTACGGTGACATGTTCACTTTTTGGGATCGGCTTTTTGGAACTTTCCAAACCGAAGAAGAAAAACCAAAATACGGATTAACGCATCCGCTGAAAAGCTATAGTTTCTTGTGGCAGCATTTTCATTATTACTTCGAAATATACGAATTATGGAAACGCTCCAGCGGATTCAAAGCCAGATGGAATGCCGTTTTCGGAAGTCCAGCCGATATGGATCAGGATATTCGCCCAATTCTCGAGAAACGTTTTCTGCAAGATAAAGCAGCGCCAAATCAACGACTTCGATTTAAAAATTACCTTTATATTCAGTTAGGAATCTGTACGCTTATTTTAACTGTTTTTACTTATTATTTCGATTATTTGGAAAGCTACGATAAAATATTTGTGCTTTCGCTGGTCATTATAACTTTAATAAACTGCGGTGCTTTGTTAGAACAACGCAAATGGATTTACTATTTAGAATATACTCGTCTAGCCATGATTTCGACTTATTTTCTATATGAAGAAGATTTAATCGCATTTTTCTTTGTTCCAATTGCTGTAATGATTTTTGCAGAGCAATTGTTTTCATTGAGTAGGATTTATCAGAATACTATTTTGCAGTTGGAATCTGCGGAATAATTTTTTTTAGCCACGAATTCACGAATTTTTATTGAAAATGATACGTGAAATTTATGCGCAATAATTACACGAATAGATAATAAAAAAATAATTCGTGAATTGCTTCGCCAGTCGCTATCGCTCGAGTCGTGGCTAAAAAAAACTTAGAATCTTAGCATCTCAGAACCTTAGCAACTTTTTAAATTGTCTTAATCTCCATAATCTTCTGTTCAAAAGTATCTTTAAAATCAGATTTGCTTTTAATTCTGGTTTTGTACGTATAGATTGTAGCTACAGAAAGTTCTAAGAATTCTGCCATTTGGCTGCTGTCTTGAATTCCTAATCTGTACAAGGCAAAAATTCGCAATTCCGTATTTAAAAGCTCGCCTTTTTTGACAATGCATTTATGATCGTTTGGAAACAATTTATTGAAATCGGTTACGAATGTCGGGAACAGTTTCAAGAAGATTTCGTCAAACTGATGAAACAGATTTTCACGTTCTTCCTTTACATTATAGCGTTTTAAACTTGCAATAACTTCATCGGTTTTTTTAGTAATGATTTTATGCAGCGTACTTTTCTGAATATGATCTATCTTATTAATGAAAGCCGAAGTTGCTTTGATAAAATAAGTAATATATTCTTCTTTAATGGCATTAGCTTCACTCAAACTCACATTCATTTCCTGCAATTGCAAATAAGAATCGGCCATGATTTTTCTCGCTTTATTTTTCTCTTTCAATTGTTTGAAAATGATACCAAGAAAAACAAAGATGATAACTGTGAGAATCGTCAATAGAATAATAATCTTTTCTAACTTATCATTCTTATCTTTTACATTATTAAGCTGTGCTTTTTCAATAATGGGCAAAATCGACGAAATCTCAATTTTTCGATGCCTTGCATTATAAAACGTAGCATCATCCATTGCAATATTGATGTATTCGTTTGCTTTATCCAAATAGCCCATTTTAAAAAGTTCATTGGCTAAATTTCTAAGCGCAACGGTTTCTTTCGTCGCATTTTTAACATCTGCAATGGCAGCGAGAGCCAGATATTGAATGGCTTTTTTGGTATAACCTCTTTCAGAATAAATATAACCAAGACTCGATGTTGCAATTCCGTAATAGTCTGGAGGCAGATTGTAGTTGTTTATCCAGTAACTAAATGCAAATTCGGCGCCACGCCAGTCCTGCTGTTTCAGGCGTTTCAAACTTTCGGCAGCCCAATATTCATTGGTATTGGTTCCGATTAATTCTAGAGCTTTCTTTAAGAAATGATTTCCCTGCTGCACATAATGAATATTAAAACGCTGATCACTGCTATAATCGGCCAAATCATAATAAGCACGTGCTTTGATACTATAGTACTCAAATTTATTTTTGATATCTAATTTGCTTTCATCAACCACATTTAAAGTATCAATTGCTTCTTTAAAAAGTCCAGAAGAAAGTAGAACAAAACCTTCTTTTATTCTACTTTTGGCCAAATGTTTTGGATTTTTTAAAATTTTAGCTTTGATTTTTGCTTCATCTAAATAATAATAAGCTGAATCATATTTAAAAGATTTGTATTCATCAAACAATGCCATATAGCAATTGTACAATTCTTCATTATTCTGACTAAGGGTAAACTTTGATATGTTTTTCTTTAAAGATTGAATTTTTCGATATTTCTGGTTCAGGTAAACCTCTTTTTTTAAGAGCACCTGATCTAATTCTTCTAAATAAGGATTTGTCTCTTTTGCAGTTAGAGAAAAACCGACTAGGAAGAAAAGCAGCATCAATATTCTTTGCATGATTTTGTTTTGGTTTAGGGAAAAAGGTCGGTTGATAGATATAATTAGTTAATACGTTTTAAAAATAAGAATAAGTTTGAGATTAAGCTAGACCTGTTTTTCAAGAATCTTGTATGTTTAATAACATAGCCTTTGAAGGAGATTTTCAGAGTGAAAATGAGCTGTAAATGTTAAAAACAGGTAATTTATTTGCAATTATACAATAAAAACTAGTTATATATATGCATAGTGAAAAAAATATACTGATTATTTTGCATATTGTCATTTTTACCATATAAAAACTGCTTATTTTTATCTAAACAGCATCTTGATTTTTTACTCATACTAAAAATAGTAAATATCTGTAAATCAGATTGTTGTATTTATTTTTATTTGAATTTCATCTTGATTTTTCTCGGATTTTTTTTTTAGGATTTATTTAACGGCTAGTTTCGCTGTATCCTTTTGAAGGGGATAACAAACTAACAAAAACCAAAAATTTATGAAATGTAAAAGTCTTTATTGGCTAGCTTTTATGATGTGTTTTTTTGCGATTGGATGCGATAACACAGATGACGGAAGCTACGTAGCACCAATTACCCTTTATGAAAAAGTAAATGGAAATTGGGGATTAACAAATCTGAAAATGGTTGATGAAGTTGCGAAAGCAAATAATATCGAACCAAACGAAGAAAACTTGAGTACTTATTTTAACTACGAAGATTTTAAAATCAAATTTAACGTAGATGAAAAGAACAATCCAACAAGTTATGAAGTAACTGGAGATGTCCCTCCGTTATTTGCTCCTAAAGGATATTGGTCATTGAGTTCAGATTTTCAGCAGACCAATGGTGTTGGAACAAAAATCTATTTGTACAGCGATGCGCAAAAAACGCAAAAAACTGATGAATTGAGATTGGCTTCGGTTCCAGGTAAAAACAAAGAAATGCAGATTCAATTGGTGCATTCTTCTGGCGGTGTTGCTTTCGTGTCTTACGTGTTTAAATTAAATGCTATTAATTAAAAAGTAATATGAAAAAGTTTATATATACAATTTTACTTGCCTTTTTGATGGCTCCTAATTTTATTCAGGCACAAGAAGCCGCTGGAGCTGTAGGGCCAATATCATCTTTTCCTGTTATCTACAAATATGATGAACAAGTTACCTGGTACTTTGATATGTCGGCATCGACATTTGCAGAAACAGAAGATTTGTACATCTGGATCTGGTCTCCATCTGAACCAGACGCTGGAAACTGGGAAAACTCTTCAGATTTTGCAAAACTGAAATATGAAGGAAATAAAATCTGGAGTTTTACTTTAACTCCAACCAGTTATTTTTCTAAAACTCCAGATGAAATCGCGGCAAGTGCTGGATTTTGGTTTCGTTTGAAAAACAAAAACGGATCTAAACAAAGTGATGTTGCCAATGTGCCTTATACTGATTTTTCATCTTTCTATACTTCTGGTGAATTATTTAGATCATATCCAACAAAACCTTTAATTGATAAACCAGTAAGCATCATATTTAATGCAAATCTTAATCCAGCATTTGCGGGCACTCCGAGTGTGCACATGCATGCTGGTATGAACGACTGGGCTATTCAGCAAATGTATGAAGCGGCAAAACCAGAAATTGCCGAAAAAACAAAATTGAAAGATCTAGGTAACGGTTTTTATAAAATGGATTTTGTTCCTAAGCAGTACTTCAATGCTCCAGATGATTTTGTAATGGAAAAGATAAATTTTCTAATGGTAGCAGAGAATTGGACAGCAAATTCTGGCGATCAGGTTATTTACGCAGGAGAATTTGTTCCGCCGCCACCGCCAACTTTTGCTTTCTTCCCATCTCAAATCAGTCAAAAGGATTTTCTTGGAATGTCAAGAAAAAATAATGAAACAGGTGTAAACAAATTGATCTACACGATTACAGCTGGACCAAAAACAATTTCTGGTGAGTTTACTGGAGGGACTGCAGAAATTAAAGGTTTTGTGAATTTAGTTTCAGAGTTAAATGGAGTTCCAGGTTTAAGTGAAATCCATGTTTTGGTAAAAGACAATAAAGACAAAACAATTTCGGATACGACGATTCCGCTTAAAACTTTAGATAAATAATCACTATTAAATTAAAACACCAATTCTAATGAATAGTAAAAATACAAAAAGCGTCCTGCATCAAATGTGGACTGCTAAGGGAGCGGTATTGATGATTTTTATGCTTTTTCTTTCTGCCAGTACTTTCGCGCAGACGAAAAAACAAATCTCAGGAACCGTTTATGACAATACGGGTACGGTATTGCCGGGAGCTTCTATCATTGAAGTAGGAACAAAAAACGGAACTACAACAGATTTTGATGGTAAATTTAGCCTTCAGGTAGCCGTAGGAGGTGCAATTGAAGTTTCGTTTATCGGATCGACAACACAAAAAATCCAAATTACGGGAAGTACTTCTAATGTTGAGGTACGTCTTCAAAATGACGGATATACATTGGCAGAAGTTCAGGTAGTTTCTGTAGGTTATGGAAAAGTGAAAAAATCAGATTTAACTGGAGCAATTTCTACAGTTGGAGCAGATGATTTAGTAAAAGGAACTATTTCTTCGACAGAGCAGGTTTTGCAAGGAAAAGTAGCGGGATTGAATATTATTCGTCCTTCTGGAGATCCTGCGGCGGGTTCTACAATTCGTCTTCGTGGAGGAACTTCTTTAACAGCAAGCAATAGTCCGCTAATTGTTGTGGATGGAATTGCAGGTGTAGATATTAACGTGGTTCAGCCTTCAGACATCAAATCGGTTGACGTTCTTAAAGATGCTTCGGCAACCGCAATTTACGGTTCGCGTGGAGCAAACGGGGTAATCATGATTACCACAAAATCTGGAACAAAAGGAGTTTCTGTAGTGTACAGCGGATTAACTAGTGTTGGATATGTTAATGATAACTTAGATTTATTATCTGCAAATCAATGGAGAGGTTATGTACGTCAGAACGGACTTGCCGATGCGGTTGATTATGGTGCAAATACAAATTGGCAAAAAGCAATCGAACAGACCGCAATTTCTCAGTCACATACTTTAAGCATCAATTCTGGAAAAGCAGATAGCGGTTTTAGAACTTCGCTGTCTTACTTAAACAACGAAGGAGTTATTAAAAAATCTGGTTTAGAAAGATTAAGCGGAAATGTTAGCGCTTACCAATTCTTGGGAGATAATAAAGAAGTAAAATTTGATATGGGTTTATTTGCAAACATTGACAAATGGCACCCAATTGATTATAGAATTTTTGAAAGAGCATACAACTTGAATCCGACAATTCCAGTTTATGATGCAAATGGGAATTTTAGTGTTGTAACAGGAAATCTTTACGAAAATCCAGTTGAGATTTTAACTAACAGAACTTTTGACAACGAAAGACACAGACTTTTAGGATATTTTAAAACAGATGTAAAATTCTTAAATGACTTTACTGCTACAGCAAATATTTCGTTAGAGCATAATGCAGTAAAAGGAGGAACATACAAACCATCTTATGCAGTTATGGAAGGGCAGACTGAAGGCGGTTTTGCGCAAAGAACATATGCTGAATATACCAATGCACAAGGGGAGCTTTATGTAAACTACAGCAAAATTATCGACAAACATAACATTAGCGCTTTAGCGGGATACTCTTACCTTGAAAATATCTATGAAGGTTTTGGAGCGCAAAGAGGCGGATTTGTAACAGATGCTTTCAGCTATAATAATTTAGGAGCTGGTTACAATTATCGTTTAAATGATGTGTATTCATACAAAGGGAAATCAAATTTAGTTTCTTTTTATGCTCGTGCCAACTATGGCTACGATGGTAAATATTTATTGACTGCAACTGTAAGACGTGATGGATCTAGCCGTTTTGGAGAAAACAATAAATGGGGAACTTTCCCTTCTGCTTCCGCAGCTTGGAGAGTTTCTAACGAAGAATTTATGGAATCTTCAAAAGGATGGTTGGATAACTTAAAACTAAGAGTAGGTTGGGGGATCACAGGAAACCAAGACGGAATTGGTGAGTACAAATCGCTTTCTATTTTAGGAGTTGGAAGTGACAGTTACTATGATCCAGTTACCAAAACTTGGAGTTTGGCTTATTCTCCAAAACAAAATCCAAATCCTGATTTGAAATGGGAATCTACAGAACAAGTTAACATTGGTTTTGATTTTGGTCTTTTTAATAGAATTACAGGATCATTCGAATGGTATTCTAAAACAACAAGAGATTTATTATACACTTACGAAGTGCCTCAACCTCCATATTTAGTGGGAACAATGTTGGCTAACGTTGGTGAAATGTCAAACAAAGGGGTAGAGCTAACTTTGAACGCAGATATCATCAGAGGAGATAAATTCAACTGGAATGCTAATTTAACTCTTGGACACAACGTTCAGAAAATCGAAAAACTTTCTAACCCAACTTATAAAACAGATGTTATCTACAGCGGATCTCTTCATGGTTTAGCGGGTATGTCTGGACAATATTCTCAAATTATTGCTGAAGGATATCCTGTTGGAACTTTCTGGGGATTCAAAAATGCAGGTTTAGATCCTAACGGAAAAATTCAGTATTACAATGCAGCTGGACAAGTTGTTGATGAAAGTGCATTGGTTGATGCTGATAAAACAGATTTAGGGAATATTCAGCCAGATTTGACTTTAGGTATCGGAATGAATTTTACGTACGGAAATTTTGATCTTGGACTTTCAGGATACGGAATGTTTGGACAAAAAGCTTTAAATGCTACAAACATGATGTTAAACGACCCAAACAGATTGCCAGCTTTTAATGTGCCAGATTCTTTCTTAAGCAGCGGTATCACTTCTGCTCCTAAGTATTCTGATTACTGGATTGAAGATGCTTCTTTCTTCAGACTTCAGACTTTGACTTTTGGTTATACTTTACCACTTAAATACAAAAAATCGAAAGTTAGAATGTATGTAATGGGAGAAAACTTATTTGTCATTACAGGTTACAAAGGTGTAGATCCAGAGATTGGTTTAAATGCTCAGGACGGAATAGGACAGACGGGAGTGATGGATCAAACTGGTTTGGCAGCTCCTGGAATTGATAGATACAACAATTATCCTCGTCCAACGACTATTTCTGTTGGATTAAATTTTACGCTGAATAACTAAGCGAATTGATAACCATAAAATATTAAAAATGAAAATCAAAATAACAGCAGCCATACTTTTAAGCATGCTTTTTACGGTATCATGTACTGATTTGGACGAACAGTTGTATGATAAAGTAGAAGACGGAAATTTCGGAAATACAACCAAAGAAATTGATGCGCTGGTAGGTGGAGCATATTCTTCATTACGAGGATTCTCCGATGCAATCTCTAATAATTTTCCAACTTGCGAATATGTTTTCTTTTTGAATGAAGTAGTTTCTGATGAAGCTACAATTCCGACAAGAGGTACAAACTGGTACGATGGAGGACAATACCAAGATGCTCAAAAACATACTTGGAAATCAGATAATAGAATGATTCTTTCGGCTTGGCGTTACAATTATACAGGAATTGCTAAGATTAATGCTATTATTTATCAGATCAACAAATCGTCTTTATCAGATAAAGCAAAAGAACCGATTTATGCAGAATTGAAAGCACTTAGAGCCTATTACTACTATAATCTTTTAGATTTGTTTGGAAATGTGCCAATTGTAACCAATTTTGAAGACACATCTCTTCCTGCCAATTCAACAAGAAAACAAGTTTATGATTTTGTTGAAAAGGAACTGACAGACGCTCTTCCGTATTTAAATCCAAATGTGGTATATTCTAAAATGACTAGAAATGTAGCGTATTCTGTTTTGGCTAGATTGTATCTAAACTCAGAAGCATTTATTGGACAACCACGTTGGCAGGATTGTTTAGACATGTGCCAGAAAATAACAGGATATAGTTTGACACCAGATTTCTTTTCGAATTTTGTGACAGAAAACCAGACTTCTCCAGAAATTATTTTTGCTATTCCTTACGATTCAAAAGCGGGAACAGTTGGAAATTACATGAACTCAATGTCTTGTCATTACAATCAAAAATTAGCAATTTCTGCAATTCCAAACAATTATCCTTGGAGTGCAAACGGAATGTGCGCGCAACCTGGAGTTTATTCTTCTTTTGCAGACACAGACAAAAGAAAAAAATGTATGCTAGAAGGCGATCAGATCAATCTTGCAACAGGTTCTGTAATCATGATGGATAACGGAGAACCGTTGACTTACACAGAAAACCTAACAAGTTTAGAAGATGCAAAAGAGAATGAAGGTGTTCGTTTGCATAAATACGAAATGAAAGCAGGAGAGCAATGGGAGCGTGATCACGATTTTGTATTAATTCGTTATGCAGAAATCTTGATGATGCAGGCAGAATGCTACGTTCGTCTGGGCTCACCAGATTTAGCTAGACCATTTGTACAGCAAGTAGCGTCTCGTGCAGGTGAAGAATTACCAACAACAATTGACCTTAAATTTATTGATCAAGAGTTATTGAAAGAATTCACATTCGAAGGAAGAAGAAGAACAGACAACATTCGTTTTGGAACATTCTTCGAACCATGGTGGTCAAAAGGTACAACGGAAAAATACAGAGCAATTTTCCCAATTCCGAGTACTGTTTTAACTACTAATAAAAATCTTAAACAAAATCCTGGGTATCCAAATTAGGTTACTAGAATGTCAGTCTTCCATGTTGGTTAGTCGTGGAAGGCTGGCATGTTTTTAAAAGTTGCATTAAATAGATCTACAGTGCTTAAAATATATTTAACACATAGAAACATAGATTTTTATGTGTAAAAAGGAGAAGGAAAGAAACTAGTTTCTCACACATAGCTATGTGTATTTATATAAGTGAAACGCCTTTTTCTAAGTTTCAAAAGCTATGTTTCTATGTGTTTAAATTATTAAGTATAAACAAAATAGTATCTCAATATGAAAAGATATATCACATCGTTGGTTTTTGGTTTGATGAGTATTGCGATGGTTGCCGGTTGCAGCAGCGATGACAAAGGCTCAGACAAACCAGTAGAACCAGAGAAAATAAACCCTGTTGCGATTGAGAAAACCAACAGCACCAAAATTTATATGCATTATATGCCGTGGTTTGAAACCAACGAAAGTAGTGCCGATAAAAAATGGGGATATCATTGGACAATGGCAAACAAAAATCCGAATAACGTAGGAACAAACGGGCAAAGAGAAATCGCATCGTATTATTATCCGCTGATTGGACCTTATCACTCAGGCGATAAAAATGTGATTGAAAATCATTTACTGTTGATGAAATATTCAGGAATTGACGGAATTCTGATTGATTGGTACGGCACTTACGACGTAAACGATTATAGAATGGTCAAAGAAAATACAGATCAGCTTATTGAAATGCTTGACAAAGTAGGCTTAGAATATGCCATTGTGTACGAAGACCGATTTCTAACGAATGTTGTCAATGCTGGAAAAGCAATTTCGGTAACCAGTGCAGCAAAAACAGATTTGGCTTATGTAGAAAAGAATTATTTTTCTGATGCCAATTATATCAAGATCAATGGTAAACCGCTGTTAATGAATTTTGGTCCAATTGTTCTACAGACCCCAGCAGAATGGACAAATGTCTTTAATACTTTAACAGCAAAGCCAACTTTCTTGACACTTTGGGATCATTCTTCAATGGCAGGAGAAAATGCTTCTGGCGAATATGCTTGGGTTTACAAAGACAATAGTTATTTAACAAACTTCTATACCAATACCAAACCCAAATTGGGTGTTGCAATGGGAAGTGCTTATCCTGGTTTTAAAGATTTTTATGCCGCAGGCGGAGGTGGTGCTGCTATTGGATGGACGATCGAACATAACAATGGAGCGACACTTGACGAAACTTTGACTTTGGCAAAAAATGCAAATGTAAATTACTTGCAGCTGATTACGTGGAACGATTTCGGAGAAGGTACTATGATTGAACCGACAGTAGAATTTGGGTATTCTTTTATCGAAAAAATCAAAACTTTTTCAGGAGTAAAAAGTACAGAAAGCGTATTTCCAGATATCAGTAAATTGTATGATTTACGCGTACAGAAAAAAGGAAATGTCGAAATCCAGAAAAAACTCGACCAAGCGTTTAATTATTTTGTTTCGATGCAGCCAGCAAAAGCAAAACAAGTAATAAGCGAAATAAAATAGAGCTGTAATTAATACAATTTAAATAATGAAAAACAGAAAATATAGATACTGTCTTGTCGCATTTGCATCAATGCTGGTTATGGCCTGCAGTACTAAAAAAACGTATAAAATCAGTTCTCCTGATAAAGTATCTGAATTAACTTTCGAATTAACTCCTTCAGGACAGCCGCAATACAGTTTTTCTTCTAACGGAAAATCGGTTATTGAGCCTTCGTTGATGGGATTTGAGTTTCAAGGTTTAGCTAAAATGACAGATGGTTTTGAAGTCATTTCGACAGAAGAAAAATCGGCAGATGAAACTTGGGAACAGCCTTGGGGCGAATTCAAAAAAGTAAGAGATCATCATAACGAACTGATTGTTCATTTAAAAGAAGCAAAAGGCGAGGAGCGTTTGGTAGATATCATTTTTAGGGTTTTTGATGATGGTGTTGGATTTCGTTACGAATTTCCAAAACAGCCTCATTTAGGAAAAGTGAAAATCTCCAATGAAGTGACGCAATTTACATTTAAAGACAATAACGAAGTTTGGTGGATTCCAGTTCATCGCGAAAACAGCTATTACGAAAGTGAATACCGTAAAACGTTAATGAGTAAAACCGATACGATTAATACGCCAGCGACTTTTGAAACCAAAGACAAATTGTATGTAGCCATTCACGAAGCCAACTTAACAGATTTTGCTTCAATGACGCTTTTAAAAACTACAGACAAACAATACAAAAGTGATTTGGTGCCATGGGCAGATGGTGTAAAAGTATATGCAGAAACGCCTTTTAAAACACCTTGGAGAACTATTGTTGTGGGGAAAAATCCTGGAGATGTAGCAACTTCTACTATTATGCTAAATTTAAACGAACCTTCAAAAATTGAAGATTTATCTTGGATTACTCCATCAAAATATATTGGAATCTGGTGGGGAATGCATTTAGAAAAATACACTTGGGGACAAGGACCAAAACATGGCGCAACAACCAAAAACACAAAAGAATATATTGATTTTGCTGCCAAAAATGGTTTTGACGGAGTTTTGGTAGAAGGCTGGAATGAAGGCTGGGACGGCGACTGGACAGCAGATGGTTCTGCATTTAGTTTTGTAAAAGCTTATCCGGATTTTAATTTGGAAGAAATCACAAAATATGCTGCTGTAAAAAATGTTCGTTTAATAGGACATCATGAAACGGCTGGAGCGACCAAAAACTATGAAAACCAATTGGAAGATGCTTTCAAGCTGTATCAGAAAATGGGAGTAAACTCAGTAAAAACGGGTTATGTAAACAAGTATTTGGATAAAAAAGAATGGCATGACAGCCAGTACGGAGCTCGTCATTATAGAAAAGTAATCGAAACAGCGGCAAAATATCATATTATGATTGATAATCACGAACCAATGAAAGGGACAGGGTTACAACGTACCTATCCAAATTTTATGTCTCAAGAAGGCGGACGTGGACAAGAATATAATGCATGGTCTGTAGATGGAGGAAATACGCCAGAGCATTTAACGACTTTGCCTTTCACAAGAATGCTTTCCGGACCGTTTGATTACACGCCAGGGAACTTCAATTTTGATTACAAAACACCGTCTGGAGCAAAAGTGCAAACTACTTTAGCAAATCAATTGGCATTGTATGTTATTATTTTTAGTCCGCTGCAAATGGCATCTGATTTACCTGAAAATTATGAAGGCAAAGCAGAATTCCAATTCGTAAAAGATGTGCCTTGTACTTGGTCTGATACTAAAGTTTTAGATTCTAAAATAGGAGAATACACTACAATTGCTCGTAAAGATTGGGATGAGAAAAATTGGTATTTAGGTTCAATCACAAACAGAAATGCAAGAGACTTAAAAGTAGCTTTGTCATTTTTAGATAAAGACAAAGAATACGAAGCAGAAATCTATGCTGATGGGCCTGGAGCAAATTATAAAACTAATCCGTATCCAGTTACAATCTCTAAACAAAAAGTAAACAGCAAAACTGTTCTAGATATCAAATTAGCAGCTGGAGGAGGAACAGCAGTAAAATTCTCTCCAATCGAAAAATAGTTTTTTAAGATTCTACCCCGATAGCTATCGGGGCTAAGTTTCTAAGATTCTAAAATTATAAAGTTTTATTTTGAGTTAAGTAAGTTTAAGTTTGGCAATAAACCCGATAGCTGGAGAGTTATCGGGTTTATTTTTTTGTTTCAAGTTTCAAGTTTCAGGTTTCAGGTTGGAGAAACTTTGAGCATAATTTTACCGCAAAGAGCGCAAAGTTTTTTCGCAAAGTTCGCGGAGTTTTTTTAAGTGGATTTTGTGAGAATGCAAAGTTCGCAAAGCTTTAGTGCAAAATTTTAATCTCGCAAAGACGCAAAGTCGCAAAGAATATAAAAATCTTTGCGACTTTGCGTCTTTGCGAGAATATTTCGTTCAGTTAAAAAATCTTAGTGCTCTTTGCGGCAAAATTATGCTCATAGCTTTTTTTCACAAAGCTTTGAAATAAAAACTTTGCGACTTCGCGTCTTTGCGAGAACATTCCATTCAGCTCAAAAACCTTTGCGAACTTTGCGTAATTCTTAGCGTTCTTAGCGGTTAAAAAAAACCTTAGAACCTTAGTATCTTAGCACATCAGAACCTTTACTTCGTAACTTTAACATGTTTTCCAAAAGTGTAGACTGCTGTAAGAGTTGGTCCATTATATCCCCATTTTAAGAAACCATTTAAACGTTCTTGAACCGTATCAACTCTAAAATTCAAACCTGTATAGCCTGCTGTAAGGCTAAAGTTGTTTACAACATTATATAAAACCGATAAATTATAGCTTATGATTCGGCCATCCGTTTCGTCAATTTTTACGGCAAGATAATTTACATTGGCATATAATCCCCATCGTTTTCCGAGAACAAATTCTCCCCAAATTCCGATATCTGGTAACGGAGCAGTAAAGTCAAAACTATCATGATACTCTACACTTTGTGTATTAGCATTTAATTTTAGGCCTAAATCTGCAAAAAGAACATGCGCACCAATTAATAAACCAGCTTGATATTTAGGTTTCGATAAAATAGCGTAACCATAAGCAATTCTAGCAATTTGTACATTAAAAGTACCACGGACACTTCCATTTAAAGGATAAGTGTGGTCTCCAAAATTTATATCTCTTTGCAGTGTTTTTGTTGCAGTTCTGTCTAGCACAAAATATTCAAAACCTAATCGTGATCTTTTGGAGATACGCCAATCAAATGTTCCTAAAAATGATGCGGTCGATTTAGAAAAACCCAAATCATTTTCAAGATCTATTTCGGTTCCTATATTTCCGTTGTTGCCTTCAACTTTAACTTGAGTATTATTTACAGGAAAAAATCCACCGGCAGTAACTTTAAATTTTCTATTGTGCCAGGGCAGATCTTCAACAGTATTATCTTGAAAATCGTCAGTTTCAGTTTTTAGAGTTGGTAAGCTCTCTTCTTTACTAGTTTCAGCAACAGTTTGAGCGTTTAGGGGAATCCAAAGGAGCATCATTACCAAAAAAATAAATAATTGTTTCATCAGAGTAATTTTTAAGTTTTTATTAGGCAATATTTAACATTTAAAGTTAGTAAAAATAATCGTTCATTTTCTTTTTATCGCCTAATTATTTTTTAGAAGTAACTTGTGAATCAGTAAAATATGAATTTTATAAAATAATAGTTGACATGTCACTCTTTTTTGTAAATTTGCCAAATGGAAATTAAACATACCGATAAAGAGAATTTTTCAAATTTTTGGAAAGAAGAAATATCAGATAGTTTCTTCTTCCAGATTCATCGTATCAAACGAGCAATTTTCAGACGTACAAATGCGTTAATGAATGAAGCCGGAATCACATTACAGCTAGAACAGCTGCCACTATTGATGATTCTGCACCATAAAAGTCTTTCGCAAAGAGAATTGTCAGACAAAACAATGCGAGACAAATCGTCTATTTTGAGAAGCATTACAGCTCTTGAAAAAAAGAATCTAGTTGAGGTGGTAAAAGACAAAATGGACAAGCGAAAAAACATTGTAAGTCTTACAAGTGAAGGAATCACATTAGCTAAAAGCATTCGCTCCCTGATGAAAAGAGCAGAAGAAGAGGTCATGTCTGTGTTTACTCCAAAAGAAAGAATCGAAGCGTTGAATGCCGTGAGATCGTATGCAGATAAACTTGAAATGCTTTAATTTTTTTTAAACTTTAAAAGTTGATATGTCAACTGATTTTCTAAATAATTAGTATTAAATAAATGAAAAAAAACGAATTGTTAGAAGGGCCAATCCTTTCTTCATTATTAAAATTAGCGGTCCCGATTATGATTGCTAATCTTTTACAAGCCGCATATCAGTTGGTAGATGCTTTTTGGGTAGGGCGTTTGGGCGGAGATGCCGTTGCGGCGGTTTCTATCAGTACGCCTGTAATATTTTTAACCATTGCTTTAGGAACCGGATTGGCGATTGCTGGTTCTATTTTAATTGCACAATATTTTGGAGCAGGAAACCAAAAAATGGTCAATCATGTGGCGGCGCAGACTTTGTCGATGGTGATTATTGTCTCTGTTTTCTTGTCGATTATTGGGTATATTTTAAGTCCATATTTTTTATACTTATTAAAGGTAGAGCCCGCAGTTTATGTTGATGCTTTAGGATTTATGCGTGTTGCATTTGTAGGTCTTGTTTTTAGTTTCGGATTTATGATTTTTCAGTCCATTATGCGTGGTGTTGGGCGTGTAACGTTGCCTGTTTATATAGTTTTAGGAACCGTTATTTTGAATTTTGCCCTAGATCCGTTGTTTATTTATGGATGGAATTTTATTCCGGCCTTGGGCGTAAAAGGAGCAGCGTTAGCGACTTTATTTACACAGCTTTTGGCGATTATTATCGGATTTGCCATTTTGTTTAGAGGAAAACACGGAATTCATCTTCGCATTTCCGATTTTAAACCAGATTACAAACATATAAAAAGAGCATTCGAAATTGGATTTCCGTCTTCCATCGAACAATCTATGCGTGCTTTGGGTATGATGGCGATTACATTTTTGATTGTTCGTTTTGGTACTTTAACAGTCGCTTCTTACGGTGCTGGTTCCAATTTGATTCAGCTGATTTTAATTCCAGCTTTGGGATTATCAATGGCAATTGCCACTCTTGTTGGACAAAATATTGGCGCTGGAAATGTTACTCGTGCCGCTGAAATTTCAAAACTTGGGGCCTATTTAGGTTTCGGATTATTGACAGGTCTCGGAATTATAGCATTTATTTTCGCACCCTATTTAATTGCTTTTTTCGTTCCAAATGATCAAGCGGTTATCGAAGGAGGAACAGAATTGCTAAGAATCACTTGTCTTTCTTGGGGATTTCTTGGTTTGCAGCTTTGTTTGACAGGTGTTTTTCGCGCGGTTGGAAATACCAAATTGCCCATGATTTTAACTTTAGTTTCGCAATGGGTAATACAATTTCCATTGGCTTATATTTTGTCTCATAATACTTCTTTGGGAAAAATTGGAATCTGGTGGGCTTTTCCGATTGCTTCTGTTGTAACAGCTTTAATAACAGTCGCCATATATGCAAAAGGCGATTGGAAGAAAGAGAGATTGACCGGGAAAACGAATAAATTAATTGATAAAGTTGAAAGTGAAATAGTGAAGGAGGGATTTGATATTTCTAAATAGAGGTTCTGAGTTGCTAAGATACTAAGGTACTAAGGTTTTTTAAAGACGCACAGATGTGCGTCTTTTTTATTTTTCTTACATTTTATTGCTAACGTTGAAATAAAATTTCAGTATCTTTCAAACTTTACAACTAAAAACTTAGCACCTTAGTGCCTCAGAACCTTAGAACCTTTTTAAAATGACTAAAAATCTAAAACGTTATTTCATAAAATCTATTATTGTACTAGCTTTAATTCATTTAGCTTACTTTTTATATGGTTATTTTACTTTTGAAGGGCTTAAAAACATTGATATCTACACTGAATTTTACCGTTTTAAATTTTATGATGACGTTTCGATTTCGCACTTTTTCGTAAGCGGATTGTTTTTACTCCTCTTTTTGATTTTTCTGATTCGCAACCATTCGAGAGAAAATTATAAAGGTGGCAATCTTTTTAAAATTGCTGTTTATCTGCTGTTGATTTCGTTTTTGACTTTTTCGTTTTTCATTAGTTATAGTTTCGGAATGAATGCCAAACTGAAAACAGAGTTGTCTGAAAATGATTTTAATAATGACAAAAAACTGCTGAATGTTTTAAATCCGTTTTTGTATGGATATACTTCGTATAGTTCTGAGAAATTATTCAATTATGAGAATATTTTATATCCAAAGCCTTATCCTGTAATTCAACAAGAAGATACAATTGTGCCAGGCGAATATGCGATCACTGAAACTAGCTATTACAGCATTGATACCATAAAAGCGCTGACAAGTACTTTTGATAAAACTGCAAATAAAGCAGATAGTATTTTTGATATTCTTGGTTTTGATAAGGAAGAATTACATAAAAGAATTATCTCAAAAACAGTTTTAGGAGACAGCACAGAAATTATTTTTAAAGGTGCACAAGTGCGTCCAGAACATGAAAGTGATATCTGTATTTTCTTGGAAAACAAATCTTTATTCAGTCCGGTTCAAGGAGATTCTGTTGATAAACAGAGGTATCAGGCAGCTGTAGATCGTTATAAATTACTTTACAATTCTAAAAAAGATTCATTAACGTATACTTTTCAGAAATTGGACACGATCTTAAAGAAATACAATATAGAAACAAACGTGATTCCGAAGCTGTTAACTCAAGATGTATACCATTATAGAGATAATAAAGATGAACCGCTTAACGGAATTAGAAATACTTTTGATAGAAAAGCTTTAACAGAAAAATTTAAAACTTTAAATAAGCTGTTTTACGAACCTAATTACTTGCACCCAAATATTATTGCAATTTATTTTGCTGTGATTGTTGCGGTTTGGATTGTACTGTTTTTGTTTTATATCCTTTTCAATAAGAAAAAAGTTCAATAACAATGTCAAATTTCAATGTCAAATTCAAAAATCAAAAAATAATTGAAAATTGTTATTGGAATTTGGAATTTGATTTTTACTATACCCTATGGTAATCTGCTTTCCAGTGTACAATTGCTTTTTTGATAGCATCTCCGGTTAGATTGTTTTTTAAAACATCTTCTATAAGCGGAATCAATTCGTTATCTGGCGCAAAGCGAAGTGCAAATATTTGATCGTCTGTAAGTTTGTATTCAAATTCTTCGAATCTTTTGCCTGTTAAAGTAAAATAACGATAACGCATTTCTAAGCGCACGATTCTGTTTTGTAGCGTTAGCGCATAGTGCTGGCGCAACATATAAGCCAGTGCAAAAAGAAATACAAAAGCTACGCTGATAAATGCCCATATTAAATGATCTTCTGTTGTAATACTCAAATAAATGCTTGCAATTAAGAATAAAATTAAAACAGGATAATAGATAAAATGGTGTGGGGTGTAAAACCGTATATGATTATAATATGTCTGGATTTTCATGTTTTTATCTTTAAATGGCAGCCTATAAAAACAAAACTACTCTATATTTCTATAGAGTAGCTTTTTCCCAAAAATAAACTAACATAACCAATGTTCTCTTTATAGACTAAACTTTTTACAGTTTGCTTTGTAAATTTTAATAAGAAGAAAGCCTTTTCATTTCGCTAATCAAATCTTCAGTATGGCTTATTTTTCTTTGAAGTAAAATTAGATCGAGAGCAGTTGTTTTTTGTTATACTTTAAACGGAAAAAGTTACATGATTCCAATATTTGCATTTTAATTATATAAAATATTGGATTTTATAATAAGGTTTTAATGACGTTCCATTCGTTTAATTTATCTTGAAAAGCCTTACTAGCATTGGCAGGACTTGTCGATGGAAGTGTGAATGTTTTATATTCTTTTTTTAAATGAACATACTTTTTAAAAAACGCAGCAGCTTTCTGTCCGTTAAAAAGAATGTTTTCTATTTGAGGATGAGTTTCTAAGAAATTTTCAAAATCATTTGCGATTTCATTCTTTATAGCGCTATCCAAGCTTCCAACACGATCGCAAAATTGTAAGACATCCCAGAGTGCGATGCCGTTTTTAATTAATAAGCTTTTTCGTATTTCGTAATCATTTGAGAATTCCTCTCCCAAGATCTGAAACAGAAATTTCCAAAAATTATTCTGGTTATGGCCGTAATATTGGTTGAGTTCTAAAGATTTTGTTCCAGGCATTGTGCCTAAAATTAGAATTTTAGAGTTGGGAGAACTAATAGGAGCAAAATAAAAACTTTTCATACTTACTTTCTTAAAAGAGTTGTGATATAGGTTAAAATAACCATTTATAAGGAATTATAAAACAAAACCAAAAAATTATATAACACTTTTGGTCTGTCTTTAAACGAACTTTGATTTTCAGATTTCTAGAAATAATCTGTTTAGCAAATTATAATTTTAAATCCGGAGAACCATGAAAGTAGTTACTATAAATACAGAAAAAACTCAAAATATATTTGATGAACTTCAAGCAAGTTTTGGCGGAAAGGTGATTTTTGATTTAGAGGAATATACACTTGCAGTAGAAAATAGTTTTGCTGAAGGTTCTATTATTGGGGCTTCATTTGCAGACAATATCTCCTACGTTCAGTTTGATATGACATTTTCTACAGATGTTAGGTTGGACATTCTAAATGTAAAATCCTCGCCAATTTATTTTGCTTATTGTTCTAAAGGAAATCTTTCGCATAGTTTTGGATTGAATGGAGAAGAACGAAAACTGAAAACTTTTCAGACGGCCATTGTAACATCAAAAAACAATGAGGATAATGTTTTATTTTTTGAAAAAGGAAAAAAAACAAAACTGACTTTAATTATTGTAGGAACTCAGATTGATGCTACGAGTCAGACACATTCTTTAAACCAGCAAGTAAAAGATACTTTTTTTGAGAATAATCAGGTTGCAGATTTCTTTTATATCGGATCTTATAATTTGCAGATTGCAGAGAAAATCGAACAGCTTAATTCGATTACTCAAAGCGGAATTGTTAGAAATTTACTGAAAGAAGGAATTATGAGAATTATTTTGGCCATGGAAATTCAACAGCATTCAGACGATTTACATGCTTTTGCAAACGAAGCAAACGGATTGACGGTAAGGGAGTTGGAAGAAGTAAAAGATCTTTCTGAATTTATAAAATCAAATCCAGAAGAAGCTTTTTCAATTAAATCTTTGAGTAAAAAGTCGGGTCTTTCTCCAAACAAACTTCAGGAAGGCTTCAAAATGATTCACAATCGCACAGTCAATGATTACATTACGCACATGAGAGTTCTAAAAGCTGAAATCCTGATTAGAACCTCAGATCTAAATATTTCTGAAATCGTGTATTGCATTGGTTTTACAAGCAGAAGTTATTTCTCTAAAATTTTCAAACAAAAATTTAACTGCAGTCCAAAAGAGTATAAGTTTAATTTGAATTCTCTAGCAATTACTGCATAATTGAGGTGCAAAGGTACAGAGTTACAAAGGTGTAAAAGTTTTTTTAGTAGAGTAATGTAGTTAGCTATTAAGCAATATATATTTAAAGACTAAGATTCATAAATCTTAGTCTTTTTTTGAAGAAAAACTTTGAACCTCTGCAACTTTGAAACTTTGTACCCAAAAAAAACTTTTGCAAAAAGATTTTTTTATACATTTGCATAACTAGTTATATAATTAATTATTTGTTATGGAATTTTTTGATAAAGTTGGAAAATCGGCACTAGGAAGCCGTTTACGTTTAATGACTGCTGTTGTTACGGATGATGCTGCGAAAATATATGAATTGTATGGAGTTGATTTTGTGCCGAAATGGTTCCCTGTATTTTATACATTGGCTGAAGAACGTGAAATAACCATTACGGAAATTGCTAATGAGATTGGGCATTCGCAGCCTTCTGTCAGTAAAATTATTCAGGAAATGATTGCTGCTGGACTAATTGAAGAAAGCGCAAAAACAGAGGATAAAAGAAAGAATAATGTTGTTCTTACCGAAAAAGGAATTTTGATTTCGAAGAAAATCAAACAGCAGTTGGAAGATATTGATGTTGCAATTGAAGGAATAATTGCTGAAAGCAAACATAATCTGTGGGCAGCATTGGAAGAATGGGAATTTTTATTGGAGCAAAAATCTTTAATTAAAAGAGTTAGCGAACAAAAGAAAAAGAGAGAAAGTAAAGACGTAAAAATAGTTGACTATAAGCCAGAGTATCAGGAAGCTTTTAGAGCGCTGAACGTAGAATGGATTTCGACTTATTTTGAAATGGAAGAAGCTGATTATAAAGCATTGGACAATCCTGAAGAATATATTTTGAAAAAGGGTGGAAAAATTCTGGTGGCTTTGTATGAAAATGAACCTGTTGGAGTTTGTGCTTTAATTAAAATGAATAATTCTGAATATGATTTTGAGATGGCAAAAATGGCCGTTTCTCCAAAAGCACAAGGAAAAAGTATTGGCTGGCTTTTAGGAAAAGCAATTGCTGAGAAAGCAAAAGAACTTGGTGCCAAGAAAATATATTTAGAAAGTAACACGATCTTAAAACCCGCCATAAATCTATATTATAAATTAGGTTTCGAAAAAGTTTTTGGCTTAGAAACGCCTTATAAAAGATGTAATATTCAGATGGAGCTGGTTCTTTAGGAAAGGTTCAAAGGTTCAGAGGCTCAAAGGTGCAAAGCCTTAAAGTTTATTAGTTTGTAAAGGTTCAAAGAAAATAGGACAAAGATTGAAAACTTTGTAACTATGTCACTTTGAACCTTTGCACCTAAAAAAAATCACCTTCCAAATCGATAATACTCCAAATCTGTATTTTTTTTGTTGTGAAGTGAATCTAGGACAGAATTCATTGCGAGAACGCTGAAGGTAATTCCGTTTCCACCGAAGCCTAGAATGTAATGTTCGTTTTTCCTCGGATTTGGTTTTCCGAAGTAGGGAAGACCATCTTTAGTTTCACCGAAAGTTCCTGCCCAGGAATAGTCAATTTTAAAATCTAAATCGGGAAATCGTTTGTAAAATTGTTTTAAAAGATATTGTTCTTTTTTAGGCAGTAACTTATCGCGTTTATTGGTGTCTTTAAAATCTTCATCTCCGCCGCCCATTATAATGCGATTATCTTCTGTAGTTCTTATATAGTGGTAAGGAGAAGCTGTATCCCAAAATATAGAATGCCTGAAGTTTTCTGGAAGATCGGGCTGACTTTCAGAAGTAATTACGTAAGTGCTTTTTAAATCGACAACCTTCTCTTTTAGCGTTTCTGTGCTTTCGTAGCCTGTGCAATGAATAATATGGTCGGCCGTAATAACATGTTTTGAGCCTGTAGTGGCAATAATTTTACCTTTTTGATGCTGTATGGAAGCAATATTCGTACGATCAAAAATAGGCATGCCTTTTTCATGGCAATGAAATAGAAGATCGCTTGCTAGTTTGAAAGGGTCCATAACTGCCGCCGTTTTAGATTCTATTCCTGCAATGGCATTCAATCCCATTTTTTGCAATTCTGATCTGCCCAGCCAGCTGATTTCAAAACCATGCTGTTTTCTAGCTTTAAATTCATTTTTTAAATAAGGCACATCCTTTTTTAAAGTAGTAAAATGAATGCTTTTTTTGAATTCAAAACCACAATCGCAACCGACTTCATCGATGATACTTCTCAAATCAAAAATGGCTTTTTTTCCATTTTGATAACTGTCTACGGCACATCTTGTGCCACGAAGTTTGATGAGCTGATGCAATGGAACATCAATTTCGTACTGCAGTAAAGCGGTACTTCCAGAAGTGCTTCCGCCACAGACATCGCGACGGTCTACAAGAACAATTTTTTTTCCTTCGTTTAGTAATTTATAAGCGGTTAAAGCGCCTGTAATGCCACCGCCAATTATTAAAATGTCGGCGGTAAGATCGGAATCTATGGAAGGGTAACTTTGTTTTATGGCATTTTTTAATGGCCAATAGGTTTCGGTAGAGCTCAATTTCATTTTTTGGTTATTTTTTTAGAGGTGTTTTTGGTAGTTTTTTTGATGTTATCTGGTTTTATATTTTTTTCTTTTTTTCGATTATGAAGTTCATTTGCCTCAGCAATTGAATGTGAGGTTCTTATGCTTAGGTCTTTTTTTGCCAATTGGCTTAAATGATGATAGTATTTCTGGATAATGATCATTTCTTCTTCAGTCATGCTTTCAATATCGACAAGACTGTTACTCGACTGTTCATTTGATGCCACGAGTTCATTTAGTTTTAACTGAATGGCAAGCGAATCTTTATTTTGTGCTTTTTGAATTAAAAAAACCATTAAAAAAGTAATAATTGTAGTTCCTGTATTGATGACCAACTGCCAGGTTTCTGAATAATCGAAAATAGGTCCAGAAGCAGCCCAGACCACAACAAGAAGAAAGGCACCAATAAAAGCTGGAGTACTTCCTGCAGCTTTTGAAACTTTTGTAGCAAACTTTTCGAATGCACTGCTTTTATGTTGAGATTGAGAATTCATTATTTCTTTGTTTTGGGTTTGCTTACTTTTTCTTCTCGAATAACTTTATTGTTTTTTTCGTCATAGACAGCGGGATTGATTTCTTGTCCTGTTTTGCTGAATATTTTAATTTTTGGAGCTTCGTGCGTTCCAGTAATTACAATCGGAAAACCAATGATTCCGAAAAGCGGAAGTCCTAAACGCATTCTTAAATCCAAAAGTCCGTCAAAGCTTGTAGTTCCTTTAATCGTTGGCCTAAAACTGGCCACACTAAAGGTAAATGGCTCAATATTTATAAGATTCTTGTCTATTGTCGATTTAATTTCAATTCCTTTCATATCAGGATTATTCAAACCGCTTTGTCCCGTTTTAGAACTGATTCCGTCAAAAAGTTTCAGTCCTTTAATTTTCACATCGCGTAAATTAATGGTTCCGCCACCTTGCATAGATTCATAAATGGGTCCCATATTGCCGTTCAAATCTCCCTTTACGTTGTAGTCAACAGAGATTATTCCGTGTGCTTTTTCGGCTGCAGAAACCATGTCATGAAACATCGGAATTTCTTTGTAAGCTCTCTGAACATCAAAGTCTTTAGCCGTAAAATGAGCATCATAATGTGCCGAGGTCGGAGACTCGTCTTTATACAATGCATTAATACCTAAAACACAGTCAATAATACTAAAGGTAACATTTTCTAAGTAAAATCCTTCTTTTTTTATTCCTATTTTTCCGTTTAATTTGTTAAATATCAATTTATTGTACTCTATTTTGTCTGCATTTGCATTTAAACTGACATTTAAGTTTTTCGGAATAATAACAACACCGCTCATTTTAGGATGATCTTCTTTGGCATATTCTACTTCGAGGTTACGATCTTTATTTTCGCCTTCTTCAAGCGCCATAAATTCGTCCACATTAATCAATTTTGATTTTAAGTTAAAATTACCGCTCAAAGTTCCTTTTGATTCTAAGAAATAATTGATGGTATTGAGCAGATAACCATTAATATCAAAATCCGATTTTCCGTAGGAAGCATTAAACTTTTCAAACCACATTTTTTCGTTCTGAAAACGGAAATGTCCTTCTTTGATAAAGAAAGCTTTCGGGAACAATTCTGAAGTTGCTTTTATGTTTTTTAGCAGTAATGTTCCTTTATTATCCAATTTATTGTACTGACCAGTTGTGGCGTAACTTTGTTTTCCTTTTAAAGAAAGATCAGCTTTAGCATAACCTGTTAAATCCAAACCTTTTTGTGAGAATACCTGATAAATTCTACCCACATTCAGTTCGCCTTTAATTTTGGCATTATAAGCTAAATCGCTAAAATCTGATAATGTGGCATTGACATAAACAGGATTTCCTTCAAAAACAAAAGATGCAGGTGCCACAGCAACAATCAAATCTTGATACGTTCCCGCTTTATTAAGCATATTGGCTATAAAAGTGATATTAGTAATAGGATTTGGATAATATTTTGTTTTAAGCCAACCATTTCGCAGTGAAATTCCGCCAATAGTTTTTGGGAACAGTTTTTTTGAAGTGCTAAAAAGCCCTTTTGCCTGAATATTGGTTTTTAGAATTCCTTTTAAATCTATATTTTCCAATCCTAGCGCGGCATCAACAACAGCAAGATCCAAAGCACCTTTCACGCTTGCATTAATCGACATTTCGCTTAAACCTTTGCTATGCAGATAAGCATTAAAGTAATCTTTTTCGCCCACTTTAAATTTCAAGGTTCTTAGATTAACCAGCAATTGCTCAGTATCAAGAGACGGAAGCATCGCATTCAAATCCATTTTAAAATCGGTTAAAGGAACTGGCGCATTTTTATAATTTACCGAACCTTCATTAATTTTTAAATTGAAAGCTAAATTTGGTTTTTGTTTTTTCTGAACGTTATAATCTCCTTTGAAAGTAAGCAGTAAATCACTTCTTCCCGAAATTTCTGTTCTTTCTAGCCAGGTTAAATATTCTGGTGGCATTACAGACAATAAATCTTTAACCGTTGTATTTTCTGAAGCTGCTTTAATATTGATTTTATATCCGTCTCTTAAAATGGAAAATAAACCAGTAAATTTTAAAGGCAGTTTATTGATATGAAGTTCATTTTTTTGAAGAATAAAGGTAAGGGCATGCGTATTGATTCGGGTAATTAAATCGGCACTGACTTTTTTTCTTCTCAAATAGCCTGTTCGATCATAAAAGAAATCCAGATTATCAATTTTGGCATCGGTTGCAAGGTCAAAAATATCGTCGCTTAGATTTCCTTTTCCGATATAATTAAAGCCTTTTGCATCAATCAGAATCTTTGCCGAACGATCATTATATTTTACATGGCAGTTTTGTAGATCAATACGCTCTAGTCGAATTGCAGTTCCTTCTTCGGGAGCATTCGAATCTTCTTTTTTGTCTTTGTCTTCTGGGGCGACATAAATGTTATAATTTGCCTGACCTTTTTCGTTGACCATTATATTTATTGAGGCATCAGAAACATAAAGTTTATTGATCTTTACTTCATTGTCAAAAAGCAATCTCTTAATATCTATTCCAAAAGCAACCTGATCTGCTTTTAACAAAGTATCATTATTGAAAGGTTTAGAACCTGTTAAAGACAAATCATCTAAAGCTACCGTTAATGAAGGGAAATGTGTGAAGAACGAAAGTTTAGATTTGGTAAATTCCAATTTTGTATCCAGTCGCTCGTTGGCAATTTTCTTCACTTCCGAAGCGATTTTTCCAGGAAATAGCAACGGAATAATAAACAGCAAAAACAAAATCACCACAATCGTAATTCCAGTAATTTTTAAAACTTTTAAGGCGGTATGTTTGATTGAACTTGGCATATAATTTTAATTGTAAATTGTGAATTATGAATTGTGAATTGTGATATGCTGGATTTGGATTTTTCTTCGTGCCTGTCCTTCGACTTCGCTAAGGAAGACATAAAATGAGAATTGGAATTTGGCATTTTAAAAATTTGGCATTTAATTTTTAGTTTCTACTTTTTTAGTTTCTTCCTGTTTTTGCTCTTCTTGCTTTTGTTCCTCTTGCTTCTCTTGTCTTTCCTCTTGCTTCTCTTTTTTAGCTTCCTGCTTCTCCTTTTTTTCTTTCTCTTTTTTCTTGAAGTATCCTCTGAATAAGAAATTGCTTTTTGCTGCTTCCATGTTTTCACTAAACCCTTTTGTTCCCGTTTCTAGATTAGAAAGCGTATTCGAAACGCTGTTGGCCATTTTATCATCTTTAACCAATCTTGCCAAGGCTCCGTTTCCGTTGTTCATGCTGTGGCTGAAAATGGCTATTTCGTCTGAAATCACGCCAATGTTGTCTACACTTTTCTTCACGCTTTTCATGATATCGTACATTTCAATTCCATCAACAGAAGCGATTCGTCCGTTGTCTTCAATTATTTTTTTAGATTTTAAACCTGGAGAAATAGTCAGAACTTTATCGCCCATTAAACCATCTGAGCCAATACTGGCGGTGGCATCGGTTTTAATAAATTTTCTGACATCTTCTTTCATAACCAAAACCACGACAACAGAAGAATCGTTTATCAATTGAATTTGCTCGACTGTTCCAACATTAATTCCGGAGAAACGAACATTATTGCCAACTTCTAAACCGCTAACTGTTTTAAATTGAGAAGTAATATGAAACGTTGAACCAAATAGGTTTTGCTGTTTTCCGATAAAGTATACGGCCATTATAAAAAGGAGTAAACCTATCGTTACAAACATCCCCAGTTTCCAAGTATATCCCGATTGCTTTTCCATGATTTCTATTGTTTATTTTGCTTTATTCAAAAAATGAGCGAACCCATTCATCTTCGTCTTTTTCTAATTCTTCGTATGTTCCTTCGGCGTGAATCACGCCATCTTTTAAAACAACAATTCGATCGGCCGTCATTTTTGCGCAAGCCATATCGTGGGTAATAATAATCGAAGAGGTTTTTTGTTTGTGTTTTATGTCCAAAATCAATTCGCTGATTTCTCTAGATGTTATGGTGTCCAAACCCGTTGTGGGTTCGTCGTATAGGATAATTTCTGGTTTTAAGATTAGCGTGCGCGCCAGACCAATTCTTTTTTTCATTCCTCCCGAAAGTTCAGAAGGCATTTTGTCAATGGCATCGGCTAGACCAACATTTTCCAGCGCTTCCATTACTTCATTTTCGACTTCATGACTACTCAAATCACGTTTGTGTTTGGTCAAGGTAAAAGCCAGATTTTCTCTAACGGACATCGAATCGTAAAGTGCTCCACTTTGGAACAAAAATCCGATTCGGACTCTAATTTCATTCAGCTCACTTTTGGATATATTCAAAACATTTTCATTAAAAACTTTAATTTCTCCTTTGTCTGGTTCAATCAGCCCAACGATACATTTTATGGTGACCGATTTTCCTGAGCCTGAACGCCCTAAAACCACTAAATCTTCGCCTTTATTCAAAGTGAGATTTACGCCTTTTAAAACGGCATTATCTTTTCCAAAAGTTTTGTGCAGATCTTTAATCTCGATAATCGGAGTCTGATCTTTCTCTTTTGTTTTAGGTTCTTTATGTAATTTTTCCTTCATCATTTTAAAAGAATAAATCGGTTATTTGAACAGCGACCATATCAATTATAAAAATGCTTAGCGATGCAGTAACTACTGCAGAATTTGCGGCTCGCCCAACGCTTTCTGTTCCGTTAGAAGCATTAAAACCTTTATAACAGCCAATAATCCCGATAAAAAATCCGAAGAAGAAAGTTTTGAGAGTGGCCGGAAGCAGATCTAAGTATTCTAAGGATTGAACGATCTGGGTTAAAAACCTGTAAAAATTGACATCTCCATGAATATTTATGCCCACATAACCGCCAATGATTCCGATAGCATCTGCAAAAAACACCAAAATCGGAACCATCAAAGTGCAGGCTAAAACTCTGGTTACAACTAGATAGTTGTACGGATTTATAGCTGAAACTTCCATAGCATCAATCTGTTCAGTCACTTTCATTGATCCTAACTCGGCGCCAATTCCAGAGGAAATTTTTCCGGCACAAATCAAAGCTGTAATTACAGGAGCAATTTCTCTAATCAGCGAAAGCGCCACCATTCCTGGCAACCAAGATTCTGCTCCAAATTTTACCAACGTAGGACGTGATTGGAGCGTAAGCACCAGTCCCATAATAAAGCCGGTTATAGCAACCAAGGGCAGAGATTTATATCCGATAACATAACATTGTTTCAAGAATTCTCTGGTCTCATAAGGCGGAATAAAAACCTCCTTAAAAAACCTTTTGGCGAATATGGTGGTTTCTCCAATTTCGGCGAATGTATTTTTAATATCGAGAATCAAAATTTTTGTTTTTAATGTGAATGATGTAAAATGAAAATCAATTCTTTAACGGTTTTTTCAACTCATTAAATTGTATAGGAAAGTTAGCTCAATACTTGTTAAAATACATTATAGAACTTTTTTTGAGCCTTATATAATTTTCATAAATTCACAATAATTAAAACAGTTTGACGTTCGCGACCGCAAACAAAAAATCCCTTTCCAATAGAAAGGGATTTTTAAAATAGGCAAGTATTACACTATGACATTTATTCTGTAAACTTCTTAAATATTGAACTTGCTACATGTCCGCCAAAACCAAATGTATTGCTCATGGCGTAGTTAACTATTCTTGATTGTGCTTTTCCAAGAGTGAGATTAAATTTATTTGCAAAATCCTGTTCTACATTTTCGGTGTTTATGGTTGGTGGCACAATATTCTCTTGAACAGATTTTATGCAGGCAATCGCTTCAATTGCTCCTGCACCGCCAAGTAGATGTCCAGTCATTGATTTCGTGGCGCTGATATTTGCATTCGGATTTATTCCAAATACCTTTTCAACGGCTTTTAGTTCACTTAAATCACCAGTTGGTGTAGAAGTTGCGTGTGCATTTATATAATCAATTTTGTCTGGTGTAATTCCAGCTTCCTCTAGCGCAAGTTCCATTCCTAAAACGGCACCTTCACCTTCTGGATGAGTTCCTGTTAAATGATAGGCGTCAGCAGCTAATCCGCCTCCAACAATTTCGGCTAGAATTACTGCATTTCGCTTCACAGCATGTTCATAGCTTTCTAAGATTACAACCCCAGCTCCTTCACCCAAAACAAATCCGTCTCTTGTAATGTCAAAAGGGCGTGAAGCTTTAGTGCAATCATCATTTAATGTTGACAATGCTTTTGAAGCGTTAAAACCTCCAATCGAAGATTCTGAAACTGAAGCCTCAGAACCACCGGTGATAATCATATCAGCTTTGCCCCAGCGAATGTAATTGAATGCATCTATAATCGAAGTATTGCTCGCAGAACAAGCAGCAGCTGTAGTATAGTTGATTCCTCGAAGTCCATATTTAATAGAAATAACTCCAGAAGCTATGTTGACAATTCTTTTTGGTATGAAAAACGGACTAAATCTTGGTGTGCCATTTCCCTTGATATATTCTCCGATTTGTTCTTCAAAAGTAGAAATACCGCCATCGCCGCATCCCCAAATTACACCAATTCGATTTTTGTTTAAGGTGTCAAAATCAATATTAGCATTTTTTACAGCTTCGTCTGCTGCATGTAAAGCGTATTGAGTAAAAAGATCGTATTTTCTAATTTCATTTTTTTCAAATAAATGTTGCGAATCAAAATTTTTAACTTCGCAGGCAAATTTGGTTTTAAATTGTGTGGTGTCAAATCTAGTAATTGGAGCGGCACCGCTGACTCCGTTAATTAATGAATTCCAATATTCCTCAACGCTATTTCCAATAGGAGTTACTGCTCCTAATCCTGTTACTACAACTCTTTTCATTGTTATTTAGGTCTTAATTCTGTTAATATTGTTTCTTTTACCAACTCAAAATCATCATCGCTTGTAAGCCTTGAAAGTTGGACTATTGCTACCATATTAGTAATGATCATTATGGCTTTTGTTCTTGGTAACATTTCATAAGCAAATTGTTTAAGTTCCTTTCCTTCGACTAAAATTTCGGTTAGCCAATTGATTACAATTTGGGCAAATGTTTGCAGTTCTACTTTTATGGAGTTATCTAGTGTATTTAAGTCTGTCGCTAATGATCCTACTATGCAGACTTTATTTTCTTTTTTAATTTGTGTCTGCACCTCTAAGAAAGCTTGAAGTTTTACCAATGGCGATTCATGGGCAACTTTTCTTTTTAAACCTTCACATCTTGCAATATGTTCTTTAATGGTGGCTACGCCAAGATCTGATTTTGTTGGAAAATGATAATGTATAGAAGCCGTTTTTATTCCTATATCATTAGAAATGTCTTTAAAACTAAAGGCATTATACCCTTTATCACGAATAAATTGATCTGCTTTATCTATAATATTCTCTCTCGTTGTCATGGCAGCATTTTTTTTTGACAAATATACTACCTATTAGTAGATAGGCAAATTTATTTTGTTACTTTTTGCAAACAAAAAATCCCTTTCTTAATGAAAGGGATTTTCAGGGTTTAAAAAATGAAGTATTTGGTTAGCTTCTATTTTTCTTCTTATAAGTTTATAGCAATGCCACTTCTCGATTTCATTAACGGAATAACATGCGATTGCGACAGAGCCAATTTTTCCATTAGTAATCTAGCAGTTAAGTAACAAACAGATGATTCTGCACCTTGATTTAAGTTGATATTATTTTTCTCAAGTCCGTCGTAACCACCGCCACTTACAGGATTGTACATAATTTGGTTCAAGTGATTTTTTCCTAAAAACCAGTTAAACGCAGCTCTCATTTTCTTTTTGTATTCTGGGGTCTTAAAAGCATTGTAAAAAGCATTTAAAGTCTGAATAGTGTATGTAACATCAATTGGCTGTTCACCATATTCATGTGGCTCAGAACCTTTATGATGCCAGCTCTGGTTTGAAATGGCTTTGAAGGTTCCGTTTATAAATGTTTTAGAAATCAAGAAATCTAATGAGTCCAGCGCTACTTTTTTGTAAACGGGTTTATTGGTAACTAGGTAAGCGTAGAGCATTGATTCTGGCAAAATACCGTTTCCGTAAGTTAAATAATTTTCAAACCATTGCCAATCTTCTGTTGCAGTGTCTTCGTAGTTTGCTAGTAATTTTGCATTTAGTTTATTAATAATTGCCGCAACATACAAATTCGGAATGGTTGAATGGTATAAATACAATCCTTTTGTAGCAAAACCAATTGAACGAGGCGACTGAATATTTTCTGCCCATTTTAAGGAATTCAATAAACATCTTGTCGCTTTTTGGGTAATCGCTTCCGGAAGAATATCAGACATAGAAACAACAGTTCCTAAAGCCCAAATGGCTCTTGCATTTGAATCTTCTAAATTTACTTCGGCATTTTGTTCAATATGTTCGCGGTTTTCCTGATCGACGTAATTGATGAAATCTCCTTTTGGTTTTTGGCAACGCTGAATAAAATCTAAATAGATTAAAATATATGCCAAATCATCTTTGTCTTGAGTCAGTTTGTAATGCATGCAAAACGCTATTAAAGCTCTTGCATTATCATCTAAAGTATATCCTGAATCTAAATCTGGAATAGAAATTTTACTAAACTGAATAATTCCTAATTCTGTAGTCAGTTTTTTAATATGTTTTAACCGAATAGGTGGAAAGCTGTATTTGATTTCTGACGGATTTTTAATAAGGTTTTTATACGTATTCATTTGAGTAATTCCAACATTTTCCCAAGATGAAGCTCTCATTTTAGTAAATGAATTGATTCCCATTTCATGTCTTAAATTTTCATTCTCAATCAATTTGATTGCTGCTGCTGCAAATTGATCAGAATTTCCAATGTCACACAAAATTCCAGAATCTGGAGTTAATACTTCTCTCGTATGCGGAATTTTAGATGCGACTATTGGACACGCGCAACTCATGGCATAAGCAAAAGTGCCGCTCACTGCCTGATTTGGGTCTTTTGAGGTAAACATGTAAATGTCTGTAGCTTTTAGATATTCTAAAAGCTCATCGGTATCTAGATATTTATTGACAAAACGAACATTATTCTGAAGATTTAATTCCTTTACCAAACCTTCCAATTTATCTCGATACGCATCAACACCGTCTCTTATTAAATTTGGATGCGTTTTGCCAATGATTAGATATAAAGCATTTGGCGCTTTTTCAATAATTTTTGGTAAAGCCTCCAAGCCTGTTTCTATATTTTTACCTTCGCCCAAAAGCCCGAAAGTAGAAAGCACTAATCTATCTTCGATGTTTAATTTTTCTTTTGCCTGTTGCGGAGTTTCGTATATTACAATGTGGGTTCCGTGAGGCACGCAAGTAATTATTTCTTCACTGATTTCGTAGTCGTTAATTAGAATTTCTTTAGATTTATTGGTCATTACAAAAACCGAATTGCTGTAGCTTAACAGCAGTCTCACAAACGTTCTCAATTCCTCATTCGGATTTGGAATTACGCTGTGAAAAGTAAAGGTGACGGGAGCTTTAATAACATTTAGAAAATCCAAAAGATGATCTCCATAATTTCCTGAAAACAAACCAAATTCATGCTGGATATGAACTAATTTTACAGTTTCATCCTGATTAATTTCCTCAGCAACTTTAGCATATTCGTCTCTGATTCTTGTGTTTAAAGTAAAAGCTTGCGTTGGCTCTTCAATAGGTTCTGTAACCAGCTCGCATATTTCACATTTTATAGATTTACCATAAACATTTGTGATTCCTTTGATGGTATCTTGAGTATAGGTTGCTATGCCGCATTGCGTAGGCGGAAAAGTAGATAAAAAAACTATTTTTGATTTATTTGATATTGTTTTCATGAGGATTCTTTTTTAGCTCGGTTAATAACTCGTTCAGGTTCAAAGATGCTACCGCAATATTATCTTCGGCAGCGCCATAATAAATATATAGTTGGCCGTCAAAAAAGGCAGTTCCTATTAGGAAAACCATATAATTGACATAGCCATGTCTTTCCTATCATTATGCTAATAAATTTTATTTAAAATTACTTTGAGATAAAAGCGACGATTAATTCAATCCACTAAAAAATTAACTCAAAAGCATAAACATGGTAATCCTGTAAGGCTGTTAAGTAATAATGAAAGGGGCGTGTAGTCTAGTTTTTTTTGAGGTTGAAAGGTTCAAAGAAGCAAAGGTTCAAAGTATTCTAAATAAAACCTTTGTCACTTTGTTACTTTGTCACTTTGAACCTTTATTCTCAGTACCATTTTGCGTAATATTTCCGTGTTATAAAAGCTATCGGAATTCCGACACAGCAGATTACAATCAATATGGAAAGCAAAAGCGGAAAATCTAGTTTTTTTTCGGGCAGGACAGGAAATACAATCGGCAGAACTACAAGATTCATTATAATCCAGATAAAGAAACCATAGGATACTCCCGAGAGCAAAGTGTTTATTTTAAAAAATGGGATGTAGGGAAAAATTTTAAAATAAAACCAAGCAAAAATAAAAGCAATTAAGAAATGAAGTCCCAAACCCGCAAAAGTCATTTCTGCTCCGCCCGTATATGCTTCTTTTTTAAAAATTCCGCTAGCAATAGACTGCAGAATTTTTTCGGCTGTTGTTTTATGTAGTATTCCTGCATAAATCAAAATAGCGGCAGTAATGTCTAATGTTCCTGCAACTAAACCAGATGAAACAATGGTTCTAACTTTTGATCTCATAAAAATAGTTTTGAGTTGAATACTGATTTATTGTTTTTTGATGTGTTCGTAAATCGTTTTTAACTGGTGCGTATGTCTCTGAGTATGTATAATGGCAAAATGAAGCCATTCGTAAATCGTGAAATTTTCAAATCCAGGTATTTTAGCATCCAGACAAGTAAGCGTTAAATCGTAAGTTTCTGCCGCTTCATATAAATCATTTTGTATTTTTTTTACAGAAGCCAGCAAAGTGCCTTTTTCATACTCAATAGCAGGAGGTTTTATGTTTTCGGGTGATTGGTATTTGGTAGTATAATCTAAAAAGATGGAGTCGAGTCCTTTTATATTTTTGTCGGGCTCTCTGGTTGTTTTTTCGGTTTTTCCAGCAAATAATGTGGTAAGACCTGAGTAAGCTAAAATAATATGCTGTGCAGTTTGTCCGGCAGTCCAGCTTCCTTCAAACGGGACAATATTGATTTCTTCTTTTGAAAAAGAGGAAATTAAGTCGTCTAATTTACTGTAGGTTTCCAGTATGATATTTTGAATAGCGCTCTTCATTTTTTTAATTTTAAAAATTGAAAACTCGACAGTAAATCTTTACCGATTGGTTAAAGAAAACCTCAGTACATTATCTGGCGAAATTAATTTTATAGAATTAGGGGAAATGATACTCCTTCAAATATACAATAAAAATTATTAAAAAGCTATAAGTCAGGTATTTGAGGAGTGTTAATTTTTAAGGAAGCGCTTCGCAGAAGTAACCGTGCGAATTTAAAATGGCAATAATTTTTGTATTCGAAATGGCAGGTGCATGAATACGGAGGATTTTGTCGCAATCTTCTAAATCGAAGTTGATCGAGCTGTTTGGAAAATGCTCAAGAAGCTTCTCAATGATAACTTGACATTGAGATTCTTCCTGAACATTTGTTTTAAAAACTTCAATAATCATAAAGTTTTGATTTTTAGAGTGCTATGTTTTTATAACGCTGTATTTTATGATATGTTACATACGATACAATTAAAACTGCAAAAACGATTAAAGGAAAGAAGCCTTGAAAACCGATTCCGTCAACTGCGAAGTGGCTTATGGATGCAAAAATGAAATCGAATGCAAATCCTGCATAAGCCCATTCTTTGATTTTTCCAGGAACTTGCGGAATAATTAAAGCTAAAACTCCAAGAATTTTAAACACGACTAGTGCATTTCCGAAATATTCTGGATAACCAAGGTGTCTGATTCCTTCTTTGGCTAATTCGGTCTGTGAAGTTAAAGCTGGCATAACGCCTTCAAATAAAAAAATAAGAATAGTAGTAGTCCAAAAAATAATTTTTGTTGTCTTCATTGGGTATTTGTTTTAAATAGTTATTAGTTAATGTATTACAAATGTACTATTCTTATTTTTTCATAAAATACCTATTTATGACTATTTTGGGGGCATTTGGGACAAGATTGTTTTTTAAGAGGTGCAAAGATGCAAAGTGACAAAGGCTCAGAGTTTTATTTCTGTGTTTAGATTTACTCGTGTTTGTAATGTCATCCTGACGAAGGAAGGATCACACAAGAGACTCGACAAAGATTGGTAGGAATTACTTTGCGGAATTTCGAGTGTGATCCTTCCTTCGTCAGGATGACATAAAATGAGGAAGTTTGGAATTTGGAATTTTTTAAACTTGGAATTTATGTCAGTTGGTAATTCGTAATCGTAAACAAATCCTCAAATCCTAATTTCGTATAAATGCCTTTTCCTAAAGCCGAAGCTTGCAGTTGCGCATATTCACAATCGGCATCAATGGCTTTGTTGATGGCAAATTTCATGATTTCTTCAGCGAACCCCCTTTTGCGCATTTCTGGAATAACGCCCACGCCGTGTATTCCCATTATGTTTTCTGTTTGAAAAAGTGCCAATGTTCCTATAGGTTTTTCTTCAAAATGAACCAGAAAGTACTTTACATTTTCATAATTATGGACTAAGGTTTCCTTGCTGATGACATAATTAAAAGACAATGGATAAATGTCTGTCCAAGTTTTAGCATCTTCTTCATTTAAAACTCGTTTGAAAGTTAAAATGTTTGGAGTCATAAATTTTTGATCGAGTTTCAAAGCCATAGCTGCAAGCTGATTGCGAATTGAAAATCCGTTTTTCTCGAAGATTTCATTTGAATTGCTTCCAAAAATATCCCAATACGGAACAACCAAACCTGGATTTTTTTCAATAGTTTCCTGAATCTGCTGAAGATCTTTTTCTGTAATATCTTCTCTGAACCATAATCTATTTGGCCAGCCTGCATTTTTGATTTGAGAAAATTCTAAAAAATCATTTTGATGGTAGGAAAGGAGAGGTATGGCTGCAGTTTTCCAAAGAGTTGTCAGATTGTCAATATTGTCTTTGATAAGATTTATATGGTTCATTTTATGATAAGTTTTAATTATAAAGCAAATATAAATTTGGTCTTTTAGAAAAACCTTTACATATGTTGATTTACAAATGTTTTTCCAGACTTTTTCTGATTCGGCTTAACTGTGTTGGTGTAATCCCTAAATGAGATGCAATATGCAATAATGGAACACGATCGGCGATTGTCGGATGCGTCTCAAGAAGATTAAGATATCTTTCGGTTGCATTCTGCATTACTAGCGCCACTTCTCTTTGTTCTTTTTCGATAATCCAGTTTTTTTCCAAGTACGCAATGTAGAAGTTTTTAAGATCATCATTTTCGGTAATCAGCTGGATATATTTTTTGTAATTAAGTTGGATTAAAATACAATCTTCTAAAGCTTCGATCGTAAAGTCGGAAGGAGTTTGCAGCATTGATGAAACTTTAGAGCATGCAAGCCTGTTTTCGAAAAAAAGATTTTTGTTATAGAAATTTCCTTGTTCGTCTGTAATAAAAGTTCGTAGAATTCCTTTAGCAATAAAATACATATTTTTGCAGATTTCCCCATTTTCGAGTAGTATTTCTCCTTTTTTGATTGTCTGAAAATCTGTCAAGCCTTCAATCAAATTCCATGACTTTTCAGAGATGGGAGCGTAACTTTCGAAATATAATTTTAGATTGTTGAGGTATTTCTGTTGGTCAGATGTCATTTTATTTTTGCTTTTGCGAAAGACTAAAATTAGATAAGTTTTTTGTTTGATGCAAGCTGGTTTAATAGCTCTCGCAAAGTCGCAGAGGCGCAAAGTTTTTTTAGTATTTGTTTCACGTAGATTCTGCTGATTTAAGCAGATTTATTTTTAAGAATAAATAAAAGATCTTCACAAATCTGCTAAAATCTTTTTAAATCTGCGTGAGAAAAACTTTGCGACTTCGCGTCTTTGCGAGAAACTCAAAAAAACTTTTGCGTCCTTTGCGTAAAACCCTTGCGTTCTTTGCGGTTAAGAAACAAAAAACGCCATGAAACCTAAGTCCCACAGCGTTTTCATCTCAAAAAATAAATAATTAACGGGTAATGTAACGGGTATTATTTCCAGCCTCCGCCTAGGGCGCGGTACAAATCTGTGTTGGCTGTAAGCTGCTGTCTTTTAATATCAGCAAGTTCCAATTCGCTTTGCAAAAGATTTGCTTGCGCTGTTAAAACTTCTAGATATTCTGCTAAACCATTTTTGAATAATAGGTTTGCATTTTTAATAGCCTGCTGTAATGTTTTTACTTTTTCTTTTAAGAAAGTTTCTTGTTGCTGTAATTTCTCCACTTTTACCAAAGCATCCGAAACTTCGCTTACGGCAACTAAAACTGATTGTCTAAAAGATAGAACTGCTTTTTCTCTTTCTGCTAAAGCGATATTATATTGCGTTTTAAGTCTTTTGTTATTCAAAAGCGGCTGTGTTAAACCACCTGCAACAGTTCCGAATAAAGAAGCTGGAATATTGAACCAATTACTGGTTTCAAAAGAGTTTACGCCGCCTTGAGCCGTAATTCTGAGAGCTGGGTATAAATCCGCTTTCGTGATTCCTACGTTTGCATTGGCAACCTTAAGAGCTAATTCGGCGCTTTTTACATCAGGCCTTCTGCTTACTAATGAAGACGGAATTCCAATTGCTGTATTGTGTTTCACTTCAAGTGCGCTTAATTTTACTGTTCTTTCTTTTGAATCAGGAAACGAACCTGTCAAAACACTCAAAACATTTTCTTGAATCGCAATATTTTGTTCCAATAACGGAATCAATTGCGCTGAGTTTAATTTTTGTGCTTCCGATTGCTGAATTGCTAAAGTAGTTACTTGACCAGCATCGTATTTTAATTTGATAATATTGGTTGTACTATCATTTAAACGAAGATTTTGTCTGGCAATATCCAACTGTGCATCCAACATCAAAAGATTATAATATCCTCTCGAAACATTAGCAACAATATTAGTCTGTAATGCTTTTTTTACTTCTTCAGATTGAAGATATCCTGCATAAGCTCCTTTCTTTTGGTTTTTGATCTTTCCCCAAATATCAGCCTCCCAAGAAAGAGAAGCTCCAGCAGAATAATCGTCGATATGTTTAGCTCCAATGGCCTGATTTAAATTCAACCCTGTAAAACTATTGTCAGACGGATTGCTTGTACTTGCGTTTACAAATAAGTTAACCTGAGGCACATTTCCCCATTTTGATTGTGTAAAACGGTATTGCGCAATTTCGATGTTCTTTTCGGCAATCTGAAGGTCGTTGTTTCTCGCAACAGCGCTATCAATTAATTTTATAATATCTTTTTCTGTAAAGAAGTTTTTCCACTCCACATCGGCAATACTGGTTGTATCACTCGAAACCGATGCATTCCTGAAATTTTCAGGAAATGCATCTTTTGGAGTTTCAATATCCTTTGAAACTTTACAGGATATTAAAGTCGTGATCAGAATGGCGAAGGTCACGATTTTGGTTATATGATTTTTCATTGTCTTTTTATTAAATTTTTTTATCCGTTGGGTGTAGTTTTTTAAACACATAGAAACATTCCCGATAGCTATCGGGATTAAGGCTTTTTAAAGAGGCGTTTCACTAGTTTAAATGCACATAGGTTTGCTATGTGTGGAAACTAGTTTCTTTTATTCTCTTTTTTCAAGACAATCCCGATAGCTATCGGGAATGTTTCTATGTGTTAAAATATTTTTTCATCCCAAAGGGTTAAATTTCTGTACAAGTATCTTTTCTAGTTTCTAGATCTTTTGAGATTCTGTACGATATATATCCGATGCCAAATATGATGGCGACAAGTATGGTTGTGATATAGTTTTCCATTTATTATTTTTCTTCGTTATGAATTACAGCGATTGGTTTCCCGCTCACTTTTTCTTGTAAATGCTGGAAGATGATGAATAAAACAGGAATGATAAACAAACCTAGAATTACTCCTGAAAGCATACCTCCAGCTGCCCCAATACTGATGGAATGGTTACCTTGTGCTGATGGACCTTTGGCACTCATCATTGGTATTAAACCAACCACAAAAGCGAGAGACGTCATGATAATTGGTCGCAAACGTAATTTTGCTGCCATAATTGAAGCTGCTATTAAACCTTGTCCTGATCTTCTTCGCTGTGCCGCAAATTCCACAATCAAGATGGCATTTTTGGCGAGAAGTCCGATCAGCATGACAAGAGCAACTTGTACGTAAATGTTGTTTTCAATTCCAGTTAAACCAATAGCAACGAATACTCCAAAAATACCTGCAGGGATTGACAAGATTACTGCCAAAGGCAAAATGTAACTTTCGTACTGTGCAGCAAGTAGGAAATAAACGAATATCAAACACAGTAAAAATATAGTTGCCGATTGTCCTCCTGACGAAATCTCCTCACGTGTTTGGCCCGAGAATTCAAACCCGTAACCTGCAGGCAATTGTTGTTTTGCTACTTCTTCAATCGCTTTAATGGCATCTCCAGAACTAAATCCAGGTTTCGGAATGGCATTAATAGAAATTGAGTTAAATAAATTGTATCTAGAAGCGGTTTCTGAACCATAAATACGAGTCAGTTTTACTAAAGTATTTATTGGCACCATTTCGCCTGTTTTGTTTTTTACAAAAACTCTGTCAATTGCAGTTGGATCGGCTCTGTCTTCGATATCTGCCTGAACAACTACTCGGTAATATTTACCAAATCGGTTAAAGTCAGATGCTTGTGCACTACCAAAGTACGCTTGCATGGTTTGTAAAATGTCTTTTACATTAACACCCAATTGATTTGCTTTTTCGTCATTAACTTCCAATTGCAATTGTGGATAATCTGCTTTGAAAGAAGTAAAAGCAACTGCAATTTCCGGACGTTTCATTAATGCTCCGATAAATTCCTGAGAGATTCCACTGAACTTATCCAGTTTTCCTCCTGTTTTATCTTGCAGCACTAAATCTAAAGCCTCAACGTTACTAAATCCTGGAACAGTTGGGAAACTGAATACGAAGAAACTTCCGCCAGAAATTCCGCCTAGTTTACCACGAACCTGATTCATGAATTCGTCAATATTTTTTACTTCTCCGCGTTCTTCGTTTGGTTTAAGCAATACGAAAATTACAGCTGAAGATGGACTTGTAGAATTCGTCAATAAGTTGAAACCTGAAATCGCGGTTACGAATCTTGAAGCTTCTAATGATTTTAAAGTATTCTCAGCTTCGGTCATTACTTTTTGAGTTCCGTCCAATGATGTTCCAGATGGTGTGTTTACTGCAATTGCAATAAATCCTTGATCTTCTGTTGGAATAAACCCTGCAGGAGTTGTTTTTACCATCACTACTGTTGCCAAAGTAATTAAAGCTAATCCGCCTAAACTTAACCATTTTCTTCTGATTAAGAATTTAAGTCCGCCAACGTAACGATTTGTAAGCGATTCAAAACTGCTGTTGAAAGCGCTGAAGAATTTCTCTTTAAATCCTTTTTTCTCGTGAGGCGCATCGTGATCGTGTGCTCCGTGATTATCTTTTAAGAATAATGCCGCAAGCGCCGGACTCAATGTTAAGGCATTTACTGCCGAAATTACAATTGCAATTGCCATTGTAAAGGCAAACTGACGATAGAAAACTCCTGTTGAGCCTTCCATAAAACCAACCGGCAGGAATACAGCAGCCATTACCAGCGTAATCGAGATAATAGCACCCGTTATTTCGTGCATTGCTTCATGGGTTGCGATTTTTGGAGACAAGCGTTTATGCTCCATTTTCGCATGCACCGCTTCGACTACCACAATGGCATCATCGACCACAATACCAATCGCCAGAATTAAGGCAAAAAGTGTTAAAAGGTTGATCGAAAATCCGAATAACTGCATGAAGAAGAACGTTCCTAAAATTGCTACAGGTACAGCAATGGCCGGGATTAATGTTGATCTAAAATCTTGCAAGAAGATAAATACCACAATAAATACAAGAATAAAAGCTTCTATTAACGTATGCTCAACCTGTTCGATAGATTGGTCTAAAGATACTTTTGTACTATAGAAAATATTGTGTTTAATACCTTTTGGAAAATCTTTAGAAGCTTTTTCCATCATTTTGTTAATGGCAATCTGAATATCATTTGAGTTAGATCCAGCTAACTGAATAACCCCAATTACAATTCCTTTTTTACCATTTAAACGAGTTAAACTGTTGTAAGAGTAAGCACCAAGTTCAACTCTCGCTACATCTTTTAAGCGAAGTACTGAGCCATCTGCATTAGAACGTATAGCAATATTTTCATAATCTTCTGGTTTGGTTAATTTCCCTTTATATTTAATAACGTATTCAAAAACTTCTTTGCTTCGCTCTCCAAATTTACCTGGAGCCGCTTCCAAACTTTTGTCTTGAATCGCTCCCATAACTTCGTTTGGAGTTACTTTGTAAGCAGACATTTGCGTTGGATTCAACCAAACACGCATAGAGTAATCTTTTACACCACCAAAAATACTGGCAGAACCTACACCCGGAATACGTTTTAATTCTGGAATAATATTAATCTGTGCATAATTGGCAACAAACGTTTGGTCGTATTTTGCTTCATCATCAGTGTACATACCAATTGCCATGATGAAACTGTTTTGCTGTTTCGCTGTAACAATACCTTGCTGTACAACTTCGGCAGGAAGCTGGCTCGTTGCTTGCGCTACACGGTTTTGAACGTTAACCGCAGCTTGATCGGCATCTGTTCCTAGTTTAAAGAAAACTGTAATAGCCAAAGTACCGTCGTTACTGGCTGTAGAACTCATGTACGTCATGTTTTCTACACCATTTATAGATTCTTCGATAGAAGGTGCCACAGAACGTAAAACCGTTTCTGCGTTGGCTCCCGGATATACCGCCGTAACCAAAACCGATGGAGGCGCAATATCAGGAAACTGTTGTAAAGGCAGTTTAGTTAAACCCAATACTCCCAGAATTACCAATAAAATGGAAATTACGGTTGCCAGTACAGGTCTTTGTATAAATATTTTGAACATTATTTCTTCTGATTATTTTTTGTTAGTTACTTCGGCAACTTTAGTTGATTTTTCAGGCTGAATCGCTTGCCCGTCCTGAAGTTTGTCAATACCGCTTAACACGATTTGGTCACCCGTTTTTACACCTTCTTTAATTAAATAGTTGGTACCGCTTTTGCCTACAACTGTAATAGGCATTTTAGTCACTTTGTTGTCTTTGCCTACAGTGAAAACAAATACTTTGTCTTGCATTTCAACAGTTGCTGCTTGAGGAACTAAAATGGCATCGTCGTGATTTAATCCTAAACGGATTCTTCCTGTGTTTCCAGAACGTAATACGCCGCCTTTATTAGGGAAAGTTGCTCTAATAGTGATCGCGCCTGTAGTTTTATCAAACTGACCATCAACCATATCGATTTTTCCTGTTTGAGGATACGCATTGTTATCTGCCAAGATCAAAGTAACTGGAGGTAATTTTTTGATTTTGTCACCAAGTGAATTTCCAGCATATTGCTCTTTAAAGTTGATGAAATCAGTTTCACCCAAAGAGAAATAAGCAAATACTTCGTGTACATCTGATAAAGTTGTTAGAGGCTCAACATCTGTTGCAGAAACTAAACTTCCTTGTTTTTTAGGCAGTCTTCCGATATAACCGCTCACTGGAGCTGTTACATTCGTATATCCTAAATTAATTTTAGCAGTACCCACCATTGCTTTTGCTTGTTCGATATTGGCAGCGGCAATTTTTTGTGAAGCTTTAGCTGTTTTTAACTGATAATCAGAAACTACTTTGTTTTGTACTAGCGGAGTCAATTTATCAACTTCTAAATTTGCGTTGATCAAAGCCGCCTCTGCAGCGTGCAGACTTGCCAAAGCATTGTTTAACTGCTCGCGGTAAGGACGCTCATTAATTTTGAATAAAGTTTGTCCTTTACTTACATAAGCACCTTCGTCTACATAAATTCTGTCAAGGTTTCCGCTTACTTGTGGGCGAATTTCAACATCAACAGTTCCTTGTATAGAAGCAGGGTATTCAGAGTCAGTTGTTGTGTTAGCACTTGTGATTGCCAATACTGGTAAAACCGGTGGAGGTGGGGCAGTAGGAGCCTGATTTTTGTCGGCACAGCTGCTTAAAACTAAGGCCAGAATAAAACTGGTTATAATTACATTTTTCATTTTCATTGTGGTTTTAATTGGTTGAACATTTTCTCGGATTAATTCTTTGGGCATTCTGGCATTCTCGGGATTCATATTTAATTGAATTAAATTATCTAACATTGTTAAGTAAAAGAGCGCAAATTTCTATACAGTTAAGCCTTTCCAATTTTATTCAAAATCAGTATTAAATTATCTAACGTTGTTAAGTAAAAGTCTAAAAAAAGAGCTTTTATTACCTTTATTAAATTTTCTAACAGTGTTAAGCGAAAGTTATAAAAAAAAGGATTTTATGTTATCCCGTTTAAATCATTTTACACTGTTAAGTAAAATTGAAAATTTTTTTATTGTATAGATTTGATGATACCAGTAATAGCATCCTTCAAAATCTGAGCATTTATTGTTTCTAAAATATCACTTTTGTTAATGATGTTGATGGCGATTAAACCATGAATAACAGAAAAGAAAGTAAAATATTTTTGTTTGATGATATCTTCACTAGGATTGCTGTCTTTCATAATTTCAGCAATAACCCCAGTAAACAATTTGTAAGGTGCTTCCTGAGCCGAACATCGCTGTGCACAGCACGTCATTTGAACACCAAACATAAGTTGATACATTTCAGTATTAGTAAAAGCGAAATCCCAATAAGTCATCCACATGGCTTCTAACTGATCTTCGGGTTTTTCAAACTTGTCTTTTGCAGTCTGCAACTCTTTAGCCAGTTTTAAAAAACCTTTGCCTGTCAGTTCTTCTAATATTGCTTCTTTATTCGAGAAATATTCATAAATAATAGGAGCAGTATATTCGATTCTGTCGGCAATTTTACGCATACTCAAACCATTCCAGCCTTCATCTTTTACGATATCATAAGCAGCGCCAAGAATATTATTTCTTGTCTCTTCTTTTTGTCTTAAAATTCGATCTTTGCTAGCCATTGTATTCAAGTATTAAATCGTTTAACACTGTTAGGCAAATGTATGGCAGATTTTCGAATTTCAAAATATTTTTATCATAATATTTTCTTATCGTGCAATAAGTATTTTAAAAAAGCTTTGTTAAGTCTTTATTTTATTGAAGTTTTTGCCGATATAATTTTTTTAGGAAGCAGAACTTTTTAGGTTTTCAGGACCATTTGTCCCGCTCTACATTATATCTTTTATGCCGAACCCCGGCATAAAAGGATACCATTTCGATCGGGGCTAGGAGAGAACTTGTATTTTTCATTAGATTTTAACTCGCAGTTTGTCATCCTGAGGAACGAAGGATCACACTCGTAAATCGACAAAGATTAGGTTTCGCAACTAAATAATACGTAAAAAGAAATTGCAAAATCTCTGTCAGGCTGATTGAAGTTGAAGCCTCAATTATAATCGATAATTCTTATCTTACAGGATATTTTTCTGGATTTTGCGAAGTATGAAAAATAGCATTTAAAAATACCGTTTTTGACAATTCATCGACTATGAAAAATGCCACGTATGGAAATTTTTTAAATGGAAGATAACGATAATTAGTATCGTGAAATTGATAAAAAGGATTTATCTGTAAGGCTTTGTAAACCTTTTTATAATCATTAAGAAAATCAAGGGCAACTTTTTTGCTAACTTTTAAAATATAATATTCTAAGGCTTCTTCAATATTTGTTAATGCTATTGGAGAAACTATAATCTTATAATTCATACTTCTTTTTTAAATCGGTATAAACAGAGTCAGCGTCTGTATATAGGCTTTTATCTGAAATAACTTGATCATTTAAGATATTTTGTTGTTCTTCAGATAACTCATATGGTTTTACATTTGCTATCTCAAATTTGATCTTTAGCGCTTTCATAAAAGCTTTTACAGCTTCAATTTGAGAAGCATCTTCTGTATATGCTGTGATGTTAATTGCTTGCATGATATTAATTTACTAAAGTTAATCAACAAAGTTAAGACAAAAGTCTAATTTACATGTTAACTCTATAATTTATTTCTTTCTTCGCAATTGCAAATTGCATTTTTTCGTAACATTACAATAAAAAAAATGAAAACGCTAACTATCCTAAAAACCACAATTACTGTTTTAGTTTTCCAGCAAACCTTTTCTCAGGAAACCAAAAAAGAAACTCCACAATACACAATAGAAAATTGTGTCAACCATTTTGATATAAACAAAGCCACTAAAACCAAAGTAGGTTACCAATATTGGTTTGCCAATAAAGATTTCACTCAAGAAAACACTTTAAAAATGAGTATTGTCGAACCTGGAAAATCTACGCACGCGCCACATCACCATCCTGAAGAAGAGTTTTTCTATATCTTAGAAGGAACTGCCGAATTCTTTTTAGACGGAAAAACCGTTACAGCGGGTCCAAATACCAGTTTCTATTGTCCGCCAAATGCCGAACACGGAATTAGTAATGCAGGGAAAACAGATTTGAAATATTTGGTTATTAAAAAGGATTTGAGGTAAGTACAGAAGAAAATCAATTATCTAAATTGCCTCCAGCTTTAGCTGGGGGGTAATAATTTAGTAATAGAAAAAGGCTTTAGCCAAAAATAGATTTGCCCAAAGCCTAAACAAAGAATTACGAATAAGTCTGTAGCTAAAGAGGTTGGCTACTAGATATTTTGTTTACTTCAAAATGACAACCTCTTCAGGAATCATAAACAAAAGCGTACAGCCAGTTCTAGAAAACACAGAATGCGTGCTTCCTGGGGGCATGTACAAATAATCGCCTGCTTTTAGTTGGTCTTTTCCAGAGCGTACTTCGCCTTCTAGAACATAGATTTCTTCGCCCGCTGGATGAACATGATTCGGGTATGAAGCACCGGGTTCAAACTTTAAAAAAAAAGTTGGAGGACGGTTAGTAGAGGCATCAAAGCGTAATACTTTAGCATAAATTCCGTCTGTTTTTACACCTTCTTCTTGAAGAGGTTTCCACTCTAATTCGTTGCTTTTTGTGATTTTAGTTTCCATATGTATTCAAATTTAATTTGTTACGTTGTTGAATAATTATTTAAACACATAGAAACATAGAGTTAGTAAACTTATAAAGGCGTTTCACTTACATTAATAAACATAGATATGTGTGAAAATCTATTTTTTTTAAATTGCCTTTTTTCTAATATTTTATAATCTATGTTTCTATGTGTTAGATTTTTTTGTAAACCAAAGGAGTTATTTGATTCTTAAAAGATACTCATCCAAACTCCATCGGTATTTGTCTGCGGTGGCTAAGAGAAAAGCGCCCATAGAAAAGACAAATACAGAATAATCGAGAGGATCTTTTATTCCGAAGGAATAAGTCATTGCCAACGCAAATAGAAAAGTTAAGATAGAAGCGCCCATAGCCGTTTTTCTGGTCTGATACCCGATCAGCAATAAAACAGCAAATAAGGACTCTAGAAAAGTGCTTATAATTGCGATTGACGGAATAAAACTTTTAGGTAAAAAAGAATTTACACTTTCGGCGTAAGACAGAAAATTTTCCCAGCCCGAAGATCGTTTCCCAAGCAAACCCAACCGACTTGAAACGGCAGATAAAAATCCAATTGCCATTGCAATTCGTAAAAGCAAAATGGCATAATCTTGATATCTTTTCATAAACTATTGTATTAGTAATTAATCAGATACAAAGATCGGGCAGTGGTGCTTTTTAAAGAATAGAGAATCTTGGAAAAAGCATGTAATTAAGTTTTGTGTACAGTGCGATTGCAATAAAAAACAAAGGCACAATGTTTTTATTTAATCTCGAAAAGTCGCAGAGTCACAAAGTTTTAGTAATAAAGCTTAAAGAAAATGCTTTGCGACTCTGCGACTTTGCGAGCAATTTTCAATACTAAAGAAAAAAACGTTACAGCTGAACAACTTTCTCTTTATAAGATTTTGGAGAAATATTAGTGTGTTTTTTAAAGAAGTTCGAAAAATAGAAAGGATCATTAAAACCTAAAGCATAAGCGGTTTCTTTTACCGATAATTTCTCGTACGTAAACAAACGTTTTGCTTCAGAAATGATCAATCCGAAGATGATATTTTGTGCGGTTTTGTTGCAATGCAGTTTGGAGAGTTCGTTTAATTTGGCTTCGGTGGTGCCAATTAAATCGGCAAATTCATTTACCGAAAGATTTTTGTCAAAATTACCGCGAATAGCTTCCAGAAAATGAAGAAACAAAGCGTCTGGTTTGTAGATTTCTTCTCCCAGTTTTATTTTAGAGCGATTAATTTCGATTAAAATCAATTGAATTCTAGAATGAATAGAGATGAGGTATTGATACGGTTTTTGGGCAATTTCCTGCTGAATAAGCTCTAAAGCATCTACAACTAATTTGTCGTCATCTACTTTTATCACTTCATTCATTGCAAAATGGCAGAACAAGCTGTTGTGGAAAATCAGCTCAATGTCATTATCGTTTTTACAGAAGAAATCATAAGTAAATTCAAGAACAAATCCAGTTGCATTGCTGCTGTTTTTTATAAAATGAATTTGACCAGACGTTATCGTTAAGACCGAATTTTTGGTAATTAGATATTCGTTTTCATCCACCGAAAGCGTTATTTCGCCCGATGTGCAAAATAGCAGCACATATTTTAATACGCGTCTAGGATATTTTAAATCTTCTGCCTGTTCAAACGTCTTAATATCAATCATTTGTTTTTGATTTATATGCGAAATCCCGATAGCTATCGGGAACTAAGATTTTGCAAAGTTATTTTGTACTTAAAAAAGATCTTTTTCACTTTTTTATACGAAATCACTATGTTTTTCGAAATAACTAGAAGCCATATCTATGATTGCTTCTTTTGTCGTAAAACTGTATTGTACTCCGTGATTGAGTGTGTAGGAATCGCCAAGTTCAGGATGATGCTGTTTTCCATCGATATGAAATGGGTCTAGAACTGACAGCCAGAGATTGCGATTCTGGTCTTTGAAATAAAATTGATCTCGATCTGAAACAACTAAAATGGTTCCATTGGTATCATCAAGAATAGAAGTATTGTTGCTGCCCTCATAATCACCCATAATAGTAATATTGGTGTTATATTTTTTGGACACTAATTCTGTAATTTTTTTTGTTAATGGCATAAGAAGTGGTATTTATTGATCTCGAGGCCTATAAATTTAAAACAGGAGATTTTATCCATTTTACCTCTAGAAGTTTTTTTTATACTAAAATAAGGTTTTTTTGTGAAATTATAAAAGAAATTGTAAGAAGTAGTTAGCAAGTAGCTCTACAAAGATTGGCAATGAATAGCCCCTAGTTTTAACTAGGGGATTTGATAATGTTTATAGAAACAGGGCTTTAGCCAAAATGTGCATTTGGCTAAAGCCTTTTTTCCAGCTTTTATTTATACCTCCAGTTAAAACTGGAGGCAATTGATTTTTTAAATTAAAATAAGGATTAATCTTTGTGTTCCTCTGGTTGAAACCAGAGGCTATGTTTTAAAATGATTGCGGGGCTTCTCCCGAAGCTTCGGGATCGCTCAGTTTGACAAATGTTTACATGCAGTTTGTCATCGTGAGGGACGAAGCATCACAGGCGAAAAACCGCTAAGATTGGGCTTTTCCACATAGTTTGTCATTTCGACCGAAGGGAGAAATCTCCGCAAGTAGCTCTACAAAGATTGGCAATGAATAGCGCCTAGTTTTAACTAGGGGATTTGGTAATGTTTATCGAAACAGGACTTTAGCTAAAATGAGCATTTGGCTAAAGCCCTTTTTTCCAGCTTTCATTGATACTTCCAGTTAAAACTGGAGGCAATTGATTTTTTAAATAAAATGAGGATCAATCTTTGCGTTCCTCTGGTTGAAACCAGAGGCTATGTTTTAAGATGATTGCGTAGTTTTTCTCGAAGCCTTAGGATCGCTCAGGTGACAAATGCTTCATGTTTTTTATAGATCCAGAAGATAGGACTAAAATCTTAAGACAAGTAAATTGCATTTTAGCTCTCGCCATAATGCGACAACACGAAACCCTTCAAATCGGACTAATCAATTTTGAAGACAATTATTATTGGCTCAATGAATTGGCGGAGATTTTGAATCCTTATTTGAGTGAGGAGTAAGGTTTAGAAAATGGAAAAACCTCGATTTTTTTAAGGTCGAGGTTTTCTGTTTTTTCAAAGAAAATTAATTTTATTCATTACTTTAAGTTACTATCCAACCAAGCTTTTATATTAGCTTGACTTCTTAGATTTGAAGGTACAGTTGTCTTAATTGAATTTTCAATAATATTAAAATTTGTTAATGTATTATTGAGATTTCTAGTTGTCATGTATTTGTTGATAAAATGTAATACTTCATAACCTTCATCTCTATTAAGTAAAATATTATCTGGGTACCCAATAACTTTTTTACTATCTCCTTCTGTAGTTGTCCACGAATACTTAAATCTTAATGCGTCTCTGCCAAAATTTGCCATTTTTTAATATTTAAAAGTTTATAATATTCAAAATTAACAAGCTGATTGTTAGATGTTTTATGGGAATCCGTAATCAGTGAATTACTTTACTATCTTTCAAATAGTAAAGAATATCTCCTTTGCTGGCGGGAACGTCTCGCTCGTGCATACAATCTTTGGCTCACGAGCGAGATGCTCGTGCTAGCTGGAGAAACGCCAATCGTTAAAACTTAGTCTTTCATTTATACATTCAATTTCTCTCCCATACAGATCTTCGTAAGTTATACTTATATAGTAAGAATCGAGTTTAGTTCTTAATAACTTAATGAATTCTTGGTTTTCTTTCATATTATCATTTATGAAATAAATCTTAAATATGCATATGGATTTATCCTTTGCAATAGCACCATGAGTAGAACTCAGCTCAAAAGAATCAATTTTAAATTTAATATCAGGACTGATATTTTCTTGATCAGCAATATCATTTATTAGATAGTAGAAATCTTTATATGAATTATCAGCATCTTTATAAACTCTGAAGTCAGTTAAAATAAGCGGACCAAGTCCTACATTATGTAAGGATAGCTCTATGCTGTTAACAGTACTTTCTGTTAGTAAATCACCATAAGGTCTAGCTAATTCTTGTAAGGTCCAATTATTTCTACTATCCTCAATGTTTATAATCTTAAAACTTAAGTAAGCGAAAAAGACTAAATTTAAAATCGCTATTATTGGATTCAAAATTCCGCTAAAATAATCTGCAAAATCTACCCAATCTGATGTTTTATCTGAAAATTTTAAAGTGCCAAACTTGATCAGATAAATTGAAATAGTAAAAAGGCATAAAATGATTCCTAAAAGAAAAAGGCTAATTGTGATTTTTTTTCCATTCATGATTATCTTTCAAACTAAACTAATTTTATTCAATTTTCGTACTTAATTCATTCATTGTGTAATGAACAAAATTTTGTCCTAAATTAGTAAGAACATATTGTTCATTGTCATCAAAAGCAGATTTTAAAGTTCCTGATGATGGAGTCTTTGTTCTCTTTTGCTTTACAAAATTTCCATAATAATCTGTTGGTCTATATTGACGAATCACTCCTCCAGTACTTAAATCTCTAATTAACATTTTAAATAAATCAGCTTCCATGGAATCTTCTCTGACATAAGTTCCATTTAATTCTTGCCATATTTCACCTCTGCTAGCGCTTTGGTTCTGGTAAATTACCTTTATAACTGAAAAATGAATTTCATGATAAAGATTTAACCAATCTAAGAAAAGTCTAATTATGTCATCGTCAACAATTTTTTGCCCTCCAGCATTTGTAATTAACTTTCTTATTAATTCTCGTTTTTCAAAGGTATCGGCATTGTCCCAAGTTCTAAAAGATTTACGCACGATCTGTAAATATTCTTCACTTTCAAGTCTTTCATTAATATCTTCTGAGAATTCATTTAGTTTTTTTACAACTTCATATAGGGTTTCTCCAAGTAATCTCATTTTATTTTGATGTTCTTCTAGCCATTTTTCATACAGTAGATTATTTTTAGATTGATCATCAAAATGTAAATCTGTTAGTATATTTAAAAAACCGCCAACCCAAGGAATTCCACCCAATGCAGCACCAAAAAATTTTGAAAAAATGCGATCTCGCTCACTTCCTGGTTTTGCTTTTAATTCTCTTTTAATTTTTTCTTCAATAGAAGTGTCGGTAATTTTTAATTCGTTTTTCATTTCCTAAATACTTGAAAATTTGTCTTTAAATTTACATATAACTTCAATTGAAATGATTTTAATTTATTAACATAAAAATGTTTATTTGCTCAATAAGCAGACTTTTTTTGCTTGAAAAGAAAAATAGATAATTAATATGTTATTCACAACAGTTTTAAAAAAAATAATCGAAATTCACTTGGTTTCACTACAAACAAAAAAAAGGACAGTCCCTCCAATTAAAGAAGAACTGCCCTTTTAGGCAAATTTTTAAATTTGCATTCCTAAGAATGCGTACAGTTTTTGGTAATCACTAAATTGAAGACTAAAACGCAGGTTATTCGTTTATGACATCGCCTTCCTTAGTTTCTTCGCTGGCAATTTTTACCAGTTTATCGTTTGGAGTCAAATCGCCGAAAATTTCAATTTTATCTTCGATTTCTCTTCCTTTTTTAATGTCAACTCTTGTCGCTTTGTGGTTTACTACTTTCACCACATATATTCCTTCGGCAGAACTTACTACGGCAGATTTTGGCACTACAAATGTGCTGTCTTTCGCGTTAAGCGGTAGCAGCACTTCGGCAACCATTCCAGGCAATAAATTTCCTTTGGTGTTGTGAACGTCCATTTCAACTCTTTCAGAACGCAGTTTTAAATCTAAAGCGCCAGACATTCTGGTAATTTTTGCTGAGAAAGTATCTGGCAACGATTTTACATTAAAACTCATTTCGTCGCCTGGGTGCAAATATCCTGTGTACAATTCTGGTACAGAAACCGCCAAACGTAATTTACTTTGCTCTTGAATCGTTAATAAAGGCAAATCTGAACCTTTTCCTGCTGGGCCAACAAATGTTCCTAAATTGACATTTCTAGCTGCTACAACGCCATCAAAAGGAGCGCGAATTTCTAAGTAGCCTCTCATAATCGCAATTTCTTTATGAGCCGCAATTGCCGCTTGAAGTTGTGCGTAATCAGAGTTCTTTTTTCCGCTTGCCATTTCTAAGTCGTTTTTAGAAATCGTTCCTTCCACTTTGCTTGTTTCGTACAAACGGTTGTAAGTGCTTTTGCTGGTTGCGTAAATGGCTTCCATAGATTTCAGTCTCGATTCGGCTGCAGCCAATTGCGAACTGATTTCTGGCGCTTCCAAAACAATCAAAAGCTGTCCTTTTTTTACTTTCGTACCAATATCAACTTTCAATAATTTTACGAAACTGCTCACTTTTGCATACAAATCAACTTGTTGAAAACCGGTTAATTCAGCTGGCAAACGCAATTCTGTTGTTAGTTTTTCTTTCGCTAAAGCGAAAGTTTCTACTTTCGGTTCGATTTCTGCTTTCGCAGTTTCTTCTTTTTTCTTTTCGCAACCGCTTAATACAACTAGCGCTGTAAATAATAATGCAGATGATTTTATAATGTTACTTTTCATAAATGTTGAATTTATTTTGCATAGGTCATTTATGTTATCGCCTTTTAATTTTTCGGTATTTGTTTTTCAACAAATTATTTTTTGTTGGCGATTTCATTTTTTGGTTTTATATAATGAATATGTTTTAAGCTTTGAAAGTGAATAAAATTTAATTTAACACATAGAATCATAGCTCTTCTTTACGGGTAAAGGCGTTTCACTTGTTTCAATGCGCATAGCTATGTGTGAAAACTAGTTTTTTCTTTTACCTTTTTTTATTTAAAATTAAAATCTATGTTTCTATGTGTTAAAAAATAATTACTCCCAACGGGTTATAACTTTTGACTTTATGACTTTCGGCTTTATGACTTTATTACTTTCCAGCTTTCGACTTACTTATTGATGAAATATAATGGATGCTTTCTTCGTCTTCAGGATCTAAAGAAACAGATTGTGTCGATGTTTTTTCTTGTGCCCACGCAAATATCTGCGGAAGGATTAGTAATACGGCAAAAGTAGAAAATAATAATCCGCCGATAACCGCTCTTCCTAACGGAGAAACCTGATCGCCTCCTTCGCCGTGTCCAATTGCCATTGGCAGCATTCCCGCAATCATCGCAACAGATGTCATGATAATCGGACGAAGACGCAACGCAGCAGCTTCACGAGCAGATTCTAAGGCATTTCCGTTTATTTTTCGAAGCTGTTCGGCATTCGTTACCAAAAGTACGGCGTTGGCAATAGAAACTCCAACCGACATGATGATTCCCATATACGATTGCAAATTAAGCGTAGAACCTGTAATAGTCAGCATTAATAAAGCGCCTAAAACTACGGCAGGAACTGTGGTTAAAATAACCAGCGAAACTTTGAACGATTGGAAATTAGCGGCCAGCATTAAGAAGATTACAAACACAGCGACCAATAATCCTGTTTGCAAGCTGCTTAATGTCTCTGTCAGTACAGTACTTAGTCCAATTGGCGTGATAAATAAACCACGTGGTAATTCGCCCAATGAACTAATTGTTTTGCTCACATCTTTTGAAGCCGTCCCCAAATCGGTTTTATAGATGTTTGCAGTAACGGTAATGTACGGCATGGCCCCTAAATTGTCATTTTCACCGCTCACAAATCCCGGTGTAATTTTGGCAACGTCACTTAAAACAGGACGAAGCGAATTTTTTAATACTGGAATTTCTCCAATATCGGTTTTGCTTTTCATTTTGTTTAATGGAACCTGAACCTGAACAGAATACGATAATCCTGCTTTTTCATCAACCCAGTTATTTTTTTCGGTATAACGTGAAGATGAGGTTGAAGCCACAAGCGAACGCGAAATATCATTCATATCAACTCCCAATTCGGCAGCACGGGTTCTGTCAATATCAATATTCATTGCGGGATAATGAATTGGCTGACCAATTTGAACGTCTCTGAAATACGAAATCGCTTTTAGTTTATTTACAATTTCAGTCGCGTACAATTCGTTTCGTTTTTTGTCTTTTCCAGCTACTCGAATCTCGATTGGAGTAGGAGAACCTTGGCTTAGAACTTTATCTGTCAATTCGATTGGTTCAAAAGAAAGTTTAGTGTCTGGAAGTTGTTTCTTAAGTCTCGCTCTAAACTCATCTTTAAAATCGTCCATATCTTCGTGATAGTCTTTTAAACTCACTTGGAAAACCGCTTCGTGAGAACCTGCCATGAATAGATAAATCGGGTTGATCGAGAATAGAGAAGGGTGCTGACCGACATATACAGATGTAATTCCGATATGATCTTTACCGACCATTTTTTCCAATTCTTTTAAAACAATTCTAGCTTGTTCTTCGGTTCTTTCCAAACGAGTTCCGTCTGTTGCTCTCATTCTCAATTGAAACTGGCTCGAGTTGGTTCTCGGGAAAACGTCTTTTCCGATAAAATTAATGAACACAATGGCTAAAAGTGTTGCTCCAACCAAATAGGTCACAGTCGTTATTTTTTTATGAACAAACAAACGATCTAAAGTTCGCATAAAACGATTTCTGAATCGCTCGAAACCACTTACTTTTCCATCATTGTTGAAATCTTCTCTTTCGACCATTTCTTTTTTCTGACCAATTAAATTTTGCTCAGATTCAGGTGTTAAACCGCAGTCGTTAAACTCAGCTTCATCATCTGTAATTTCTGGTCCGTGTGCGTGTTTTTCATGTCCTTTCATCATCCAGTTGGCCATTACAGGCACAAAAGTTTGAGATAGTAAGAACGAAATCACCATAGAAAAACCAATAGCTAATGCCAAAGGCAAGAACAACGCTCCCGGAATTCCGACCATAGTAAATGCTGGCGCAAATACCGCTAGAATACAAAGAAGGATCAATAATTTAGGTAAAGCAATTTCCTGACAGGCGTCCCAAATGGCGAGCGCTTTTGGTTTTCCCATGTCAAGATGCTGGTGAATATTTTCGATGGTTACGGTACTTTCATCCACCAAAATACCAATTGCCAAAGCCAATCCAGATAGAGACATTAAGTTGATCGTCTGCCCGAATAATTTCAGGAATAAAACTCCAGAAATAATCGAAATCGGAATCGTCATAATTACGATTAATGCTGCACGACGGTCACCTAAGAATAATAAAACCATTAATCCCGTTAGAACCGCACCGATAATTCCCTCAGTAATCAAACTTTTAACCGAGTTGATTACATAAACCGATTGGTCAAATTCGTATGTAATGTTTACATCTTCAGGAAGCGTGCTTTGAATTTTAGGAAGCTCTTTTTTCAATTTCTGAACCACATCCCAAGTTGAAGCGTCTCCCGCTTTTGCGATACTAATGTAAACCGAACGTTTTCCGTTTACCAAAGCATAACCAGCCGTAATATCGGCACCGTCTTTTACAGACGCAACATCCCCTAATTTTAAGTTTTGAACGCCACCTTTAAATAGCGGAATCTGTTCAAAATCTTTAACTTCTTTAATGGTATTATTTGTTGGCGTAATATAGTTTTTGTCGCCCATACGCACGTTTCCAGAAGGAGCCGTTTGGTTGTTTAAACGAATAGCATCAACAATCTGGTCTGGCGTCATATTATGAGAACGCAATAAATCTGGATCTACGTTTACCTCAATAGTTCTTGGGCTTCCGCCGAAAGGAGCTGGAGATAATAATCCTGGAATTGCAGTAAAGGAAGCACGAACATAAACGTTGGCTAAATCCTGCAGCTCGTTGTTTGAACGTATTTTACTGCTCAAAACCAATTGTCCAATTGGCAAAGAAGAAGCATCAAAACGAATGATAAACGGAGGCTGTGTTCCCGGAGGAAAAGCCGCTTGGATTCTGTTGGAAAGCGCACTTAACTCGGCAGCTGCCTGAGCCATGTTGGTTCCTTCATAATAGGTTAATTTCATAATCATTAACCCCTGAATATTTTTGGTTTCTACCGATTTGATACCGTTCGAAAAAGGTAAAACGTTTACGTAGTTTTTGGCAAAATAAGCCTCCATCTGATCTGGCGTGTAACCTCCAAACGGGTGCGCGATATAGATAACCGGCAAATTCATTTTTGGCAGAATGTCTACCTTAATGTCTTTGATGGCACCAATTCCGAAGAAAAATAGACCCGCAACCAATACTAAAATGGAAATGGGTTTGCGGAGTGCAAAACGTATTAAATTCATTAGGATTTATAATTAAAATTCATTTATAAATAAGTCAAAATTTCCTGTTGCAGCGACTTTTAATAAGTACGATTGCCACACATTATTATTGACAATATCTCGATCGATTTCAGCGCGATTTAGCGTAAACATGGTTTGAGTTAAATCAGTCAAATCGGTTAAACCATTTTTGTATAAGGTCGATTTCTGAATGTAAGCTCTTTGAGCGGCATCAACCTGAATTGGCGCTTCGGCATAATTCTCCAAAGTAATTTTGATTTTATCTTCGGCAAAAGTCAGCTGAGACTTCAATTCTCTATCCGCCTGATTGTATTCTTCCTGCAAAGCCTGAGAAACAAATTTCTGAGCGCTTACTTGTTTGCTTGATCTGAAAGGCGTGGTTAAATTCCACGTAATTCCAACTCCAACCAAATAATTGGTGCGATCTGGATTTACGCCATCCCAATAATTTCTCGTAAAAGCATTCTGATTGGTTGCATACGAATTGTCAAATCCTGAAGCTCTAGTTTGTAAAACCCCAAAAGCACTCATTGTTGGATAATAGAATCGTTTGTACAATTTAACCTGCTGGTTGCTGTAATCGATTTTGGTTTTATAGAATTGTAATAGAGGGTGAAGACTGTCTGTAGCAGTTTCTTTGGTTATCAATTCTTTTGGAATCTGAGTTACAAATAAAGTATCGGTTACAAAATCCTGAGGCGCAACGCCCATTAAATCGACCAATTTGTTGTTTTGTTCCTTAACAAAGTTTCTAGCTAAGTTTAAAGCGATTTTTGCTTTAGAAACTTCGGCTGTAGCCAATGTAGAATCGACTCCGGCCAATAAGCCGTTTTTAACTCTCGCAACGGCTGTCTTTTTGAAGACTTCTGCGCGGTCTAAGTTTTTTTGCTGCGAAATCAGCAATCTTTGGCTAGCCAATAAATTCAAATAAGCAGCCGAAATTTTGATTTCCTGCTGGAATTTTTCCTGCTGTAAATCTTTTTCTTTAGCCTGAACATCAATTTTAGATAAATTGATTTTTTCCTGTGTTTTTCCGAAAGTGAAAAAATCCCAGTTCATGTTGACTAAATAAAGCGCACCAAATGCCGAGTTCCAGTTTTGCTCTGGTAACGGAAGTCCTGATGATGCGACTCCTAAACCTCCAAAACCATAAAGCGGTCCGTTTTGTCCGTTTACGGTTCCGTAATCCTGCTGTGCCGATAAATTCAAGTTGGGCAGATAATCACGGCGAGATTGTTTTAGAGTCTCTTTTGATGCATTGGTGTAATTGTTTTTTGCTCGGATAGAACCGTAGTTTTCAAGACCTATCTTTAATGCTTCTTTTAAAGACAGGGTTTGAGCATAACCGATTGAGGCAAAAATCAATAAAAATAATAAGGTAATTTTTTTGAAATACATAAACTCAAGTGTGATATAAATATGTTTTTGATGAAACAAATTTATTTCTCTTATACTGATAAAAGTCAGGTTAAGTGATGTACTGCACTAGTAAATGACGAATTGAATTGGTCATTTTTTGAAAAAAATAATTAAATATTTGTTCGTACTTTGTAAACTATTTCACAATTAAGAATGAACAAAAGAATTGATAACATATTGGATAACAAATGGTGGCAGGAGGTTGCCGTTGTCCTTTTCTCCTTTACAATATATACCCTAAAAAACGACTGGATGCTCTTTAGTTCCTTCGTTTCTATTGCAATGGGTGTATTTTTTTATTGCATTTTATACATGCATGCCCAATTTAATCGTTTTTTTATCCTTCCGATTTTATTCAAAGCAAACAAACCTTTTACCTATATAATTTTAACGCTTTTTGGAGTTTTTGTATTTTCTGTCATTTTGTATGAAATCACAAAAATGGATATGTTTGCCAATTGCCATTTATACCAAAACTCGCATCAGAGAAGTTATGCGTACCAATTGGCCAGCGTTTTAGGAACTTTGGTCTGCATTCTGAGTCCGATAATTGTTTTTAAGTTTTATCGTATTCACAGAAAACAAACCGATGCGGCTTTATTGTTCAATCAAATGCAATTAAATTCATTGAAAGGACAATTAAATCCGCATTTTTTGTTCAATACCTTTAATACACTTTACGGAATCAGTCTTCAGTTTCCAGACAGAACACCCGATTTGATTATGAAGGTTTCGCAGTTAATGCGTTATCAGTTAGAAAGCAATAGCAAACAATGCGTATCTTTAGAAGACGAACTAGAGTTTATAAACAGTTATGTGCAGCTAGAAAAAGAGCGTGTTGGCTATCGATGCGATATTACTTTTGAAAGCAATGTTGACAACGAAAATGCCTATAAAATTTCGCCAATGCTTTTAATTGCATTCATAGAAAATGCTTTTAAACACGGAACTTGCGCTATTGAAAAGTGTTTTGTGAAAATTACAATTTCTGTCGAAAAAGGATTGCTGCATCTTCATGTAGCCAATTCAATTCCGAAGAAGAATGATGTGATTTCGACCAAAATTGGCTTAAAAAACACTATCGAACGTTTGAATTTAATTTATGGGAAAGATTATAAATTAGATGTTCAAGACGATAAACAGACTTATATTGTAGATTTAGAAATACAGCTAAAAAAGTTTGTAGGATGAGAGAAACAAAAAGATGCATTATTGTAGATGACGAACCCGCTGCGCATTATGTTTTGGCCAATTATATCAAACAGAATCCGCAATTGGAATTGGTTTTTCAAGGATATAACGGCATTGAAGCGATGAATTATCTCAGAGAAAATCCAGTCGATTTAATGTTTTTGGACATCAATATGCCTGAAATTTCTGGAATGGAACTGCTTAAAATTCTTCCAACACATCCTAAGACTATTTTGACAACAGCGTATTCTGAATTTGCTCTTGAAAGCTATGATTATGGTGTAATTGATTATTTGCTGAAACCCATTTATTTTCCAAGATTTCTAAAAGCAATTGATCGTTTTTTTGCAACCGAAAGCGTAAAACAAAAAGCGGAAGAAACCGTAAATTCAGTAAGTGTAAAAGTAGATGGCTATTTGATGGATATTGAATTGGATCAGCTTTTATACGCGCAGAGTTTTGGCAATTATGTGAAACTTCACACGACAAAAAGAACTTATTTGGCTTCGATAACTACGACAGAATTTGAAAAGTGTCTACCAGAAAAGAGTTTTATGCGTATTCATAAATCATATATCGTGGCGCTGGATAAAATTGATGCAACTGAAAAAGATTTTGTGGTGATTAAAAATGAAAGAATCCCAATCGGAATTACATACAAAAGAGAACTAACAGATAGATTAAAAAAACTCGAATTATAATTGAATACTTGATTTTAAAGGAGTTTTTTCTGCGGATAAAAAATGTTAATTTCTTCATCTTATCGTAAGAGAAAAATTATTAATTTTAATACGTTACTAAAGTTTAATTTTAAAAAATGAAACTATGAAAAACGTGTTTTTATCTTTTACTTTTTTATGCAGTAGTTTTTTAATAGCCCAGGAGGGAACCAATATGAAAAAGGAAATCACGCCTCCAGAAAAGGTTCGATTTGCTTTTGAGAGAGAATATCCAGGAAAAGTACCGGTCTGGTCTGAAGAATATGTTGGAGACGATGCAGATGAGATTCGATTTGAAGCAAGATACAATGTAGATGACAGAACCAAAGCGGTTGCGATTTACGATAATCTAGGAAACATGAAAGCTTATGAGCTCCAGATTCCGTTTAAACAATTGCCAATAAAGGCGCAGTCTTACCTGAAAAAGAATTATAAGGCAAAAGCCATTCGAGAAATTGCAATGGTGGTAGACGATAAGAAAAAAACAACATACGAAGTTGGTATAGAAAAAGATTCTAAATTTTACGATATTGTTTTTGATGCAGAGGGAGGTTTTGATGTCTCTGTTGAAAAAAATTAAAACTTTTACTAATTCAAATATTATTTGAAATGACAAACCCGATAAGTTTTTGGTTACTTATCGGGTTTTGTTTTTTTATAGTTTTTTTGTTTCAGGTTTCAAGTTTCAAGTTAATATTCGTTATCTATTTTAACCGCAAAGGTCGCAAGGTTTTTTCTAATCTTTATGGTTATATAAACGCAAAGTTCGCAAAGCTTTGCGTAAAAAAACCTTGCTCCCGATAGCTATCGGGATTGCGTAAACCTTTGAGCTCTTTGCGGTTAAACTCGAAACCTGAAACCTGAAACCTGAAACTTGAAACCTCTTTATAGCATCATTCCGCCAGAAACTTCAATTCGTTGTGCATTTACCCATTTTGCATCTTCGGTACATAAAAAGGCAACAACACCGCCAATATCATCAGGAAGACCGACTCTTCCTAAAGCGGTTACAGAAGCAATCTGCTGATTCATTTGTTCATTATCGCGAACTACACCGCCTCCAAAATCGGTTTCGATGGCACCAGGCGCCACTATATTGGCTCTAATTTTTCTTGCACCCAATTCTTTAGCCTGATACTTTGTTAAAGTTTCCATTGCGCCTTTCATAGAAGCATAAGCCGCATAACCTGGAAATGAAAATCTAGCTAAACCTGTTGAAATATTTACGATTCCGCCGCCGTCATTCATTACGTTAAGTCCTTTTTGTGTTAAGAAAAATGGTCCTTTGAATTGAATATTAGTCAATTGGTCAAATTCTGCTTCAGTTGTTCCAACAAATGAGTTGTGAATTCCGATTCCTGCATTATTTACTAAAAAATCAAATCTGTCTGTTTTGAATGTGTTTTTTAAAACGGTTTTTACGTTTTCAAAAAAAGAATCAAAAGTTGACGAATCAGCTACGTTTAATTGTAATGAAGCTGCTTTTTGACCCAAACTTTCAATTTCTGAAACTACAGCATCAGCTTCTTCTTTTTTGCTGTTGTATGTAATAATTACGTCAAGTCCTTTTTTTGCAATCGCAATTGCCATGTTTTTTCCTAAACCTCTGCTACCGCCTGTAACGAGAGCTATTTTTGTATTTACTGCCATATTTTTAATTGTGAATTATGAATGGTTAATTGTGAATTATTTGATGTTTTTTGTTGTCAGTCTGAGCGGAGTCGAAGACCTTCGTAGTGAGAGTGTCCTTCGACTACGCTCAGGAAGACAAATGTTGAATTTATCTTTTAAACACATAGAAACATAGATTTTAGTTTTCTTTTAAAAGACTACAAAAAGAAACTAGTTTCTAACACATAGTTATGTGTTTTATTAAAAGTGAAACGCCTTTAATTCACTCCAAAAATCTATGTTTCTATGTGTTTAAAATTTAAGAATGCATCAGTTTAAAATGATTTCTCAACTCTTCTGCGCTTGCGTTTAATCTGGTTTCACTTGTGCCGAAAGTCAGTTCTTGTTTGCTCTCTTTTAATTGTTCAAAAATCGATTCGATAAAACTGCTTACGCTTGGATGTGCGTCGTGAAGACCGATTCCTCCTAAATCTGTGTTTAGCGCTGGTGGAATAATTTCGATTACTTCAATATTTTTCTCTTTTAATAAATGACGAAGAGAAAGCGTAAACGATCTGAAAAAGGCTTTTGTAGCCGAATAAACCGGAACTTTTGCAAAAGGAGAGAATGCCAGTCCAGAAGTTGTATTCATTACGGTTTTAAGAGATGGCAACTGAATGAATAATGAAGTTAAATGCAAAGGAGCTTCTATATTTGTTGCAAGCTCATTTTTCATGTTAGCATAAAAATCAGCATCTGTTATGTTCATCCAGTTTTGAATTCCTGCATTGTTGACTAAAACAGTTAAGTCAGGATGATTTGCAGCAATCCATTCATAAAGGGCAATGCGTTCTTCTTCTAAAGACAAGTCACATGCCTTAGTAATAATCGAAGGAAATTTAGCTTTTACTTCTTCCAAAAGAGAAGCTCTTCTTCCGCAAATAATCACTGTATTGCTTTCTTGAATGAATCGTTCTGCAAGTCCAAGTCCGATACCGCTTGCACCGCCAGTTATTAAAATTTTGTTGTCTGATAAATTCATCTTTTCGTTCTTTTAATTTGATGAGACAAAGATAGGAGCGAAGTAGAGTTGGGGAGTTGTAAATATCAAACCGATGTTTGCGAAATTCAAATCACAATAGTGAAATTCCAAATTTTTAGAAGTTCCAATTTCCAAGCTTCAGGTTTAACCGCAAAGAACGCTAGGGATTACGCAATCCCGATAGCTATCGGGAGCAAAGTTTTTTACGTAAAGCTTTGCGAACTTTATATTTATATAACACAAAGCTGAGAAAAAACCTTGCGATCTTTGCGGTTAAAACACACAAAGAATATCAATTTGAAACCTGAAACAAAACAATCTAACTCCTAAAAGCAATCGGCGTGTAAGAAGTTTGTTTTTTAAAGAAATTAGAAAAATGCGCTAATTCTTCAAAACCAAGTGAATAGGCTATTTCAGATATATTCCAATCGGTTTGTTTTAAAAGTATTTTAGCTTCGTTTGTTAATCGGTTACTGATTAATTCTGTTGTGGTTTTTCCGGTGTTTTCCTTTAAAACTTTATTTAAATGATTCACATGAACAGATAATCTCTCTGCAAAATCTTTTGCCGTTCTCAATTCCAATCTTTGATTTGGCGATTCAATAGGAAATTGTCTTTCTAATAATTCCGCAAATAAAGAAGAAACTCTTGCTGCGGAATTGTGTTTAGAATATAATGCTGTAATAGGCTGTAATTTTTGTCCAAAGTGAATTAATTCAGCCACATAGTTTCGGATTAAATCATACTTATAAATATAATCAGAATTAATTTCTTTTTGTATTTTATTGAAAATCAATTCTACTTCTAAAACTTCTTCATCAGAAAGCTGAAAAATGGGATAGCCGTCTGATGCAAAAATTGGAAGTTCGTCCAGATCGATTCCGCTTTTACTTTTCGATAAAAATTCGCTGGTAAAAACGCAAAATTGCCCTCCTTGATTGGTGTCTTGCGGTAAATAATTGTACGGAATTTTTGGTGTTGCAAATAGTAATCCCTGTTTTTCTATTTCAATTACTTTATCGGCGTATTCTGCTTTGTTATGGCCTCTAATTAAACTTATTTTGTAATAAGCTCTTCTGTCGTAAGGCATTCCGGGTTTTCCTTTCATGCGCTCCAAAAGTTCTTTTATATCGAAAACATTAAAATGCCCGATTTCTTTCTGAATGTCATTTGGCAATAAGGAAGTTGGATCAACAGTTGAGCCTTCGGTAATTTCTTTGTAAAATGAATCTAGGGATTTCATATCGTGATGAATTGCAAAATTCAAATATACGAAAAAATAAGCTTTGTGAGTTTAACCGCAAAGAGCGCAAGGTTTTTTGATTTAGACAATCTATAAAAACGCAAAGTTCGCAAAGCTTTGTATAAAATCTTTGCGAACCTTGCGTAATCCCTAGCGTTCTTTGCGGTTAAAACAAGCTCCCTTGAACAAACTCCGGTTCTGGATTACTTCCGAAAGCAAAAGCATCAATTACAAAAAACTGTTTTACTTTGGGATCAAATTCCCTTAAAACAATTTCATTACATTCAAATTCAAGATTAATTGCGGTAAAAAGTTCAGAAGCAATTTTGAGATTCTCTGGTGTTAATCTTCGCCCAATCGACATATGCGGATTATCACTTTTTTTAAGTTTTAAAAACTTGAAGGTTTCATGAATCTTTTTCATGATAGGTACCAGATTGTTTTCTGAATCTTTGGTTACGCCAATAAAAAAAGCACCGCTATTTTGGAAAGAGTCAAAATGATCTAATGATACTGGGAAGGGAGTAAAAGTATTCGAAATTTTAGAAAGCTTTTTTTTGATAGAATCGAATTCAGATTCATCGATTGTAAATTCACAAATCGTAATGTGTGCTTCAGAATTACAGCTGTTGTACCAATTGATTTTGCTTTTTAAAGAATCTTTCAACTTTTTAACGGGCTCAACTAGTGTTTTAGAATAAAATACAACCGAATATGTTTTTTCCATTTTTTGAAGCTTTGAATGACAAATTTAAAGCTTTCCTTTCAAATGCAATCGGTGCAGGATTTCAGATTTTAATAGTCCGCTTCCACCACCAAAATGTTCAATGACTTCAACATCTGGATTATGTTTTAAGCAGAAAGAAGTGAATTCTTTCTCCACAAGATCTTCGATTGCAGAACTTAAAAGGACAATATCAATTTTGTTGTTTTGAAAGTATTCTTGCGCTTCCTTTTCATTATTAAAAGCAATCGCATTCCAGTTTTCATCTGCATTAACCAGACGTAGTAAAATAGCTAGAATGGCTTCATTTTTTCCGAGTAATAAAAATTGCAACTGTTTCATTTTTTTAAAGCTTCTAAGGTTCTAAGATACTAAGTTTATTGGTTCCTCATTTAATTATCTAATTGTCCAGATTATCTCATTTTCTAATTAAAATCATTGACAAATGTAGGGAGGGTTTTAAGAAAAACGGCTTAATCTAGGACAAGAAATGAGCTTTTTCGAGTCTTTTTTGGATATACATGAAGAAGAATCTAGTATTTCCTTTCACAAATTTACGTTAAAGAAGATTTTTACAATGTTTTGCGATACAATTACTTAAGGTTTTAAATTAAAGTTAAGAATGTTAATTTTTTCACACAATGAGGAAAACCGTAAGGTTATCTATTTTGTGAATTTTAATTTTGGCCTATAGAAATTTAAAAACAATGATAGCCTTTACCTTTTTGGTTATTATTTAATTTCTATAGAAAAACTGTTTTTGGAGAAACGTTTTACATTGAATTTGACATATTCATTTGATCGTGGGTACTTGTATATAAGTTTGCAATATACATTAATGTCTAATTTTTTTAGGGTTTTAAGATTAAGTCGACGGACGTAATTTTAAAACCCTTTTTTTACCACAATAATGAAAAACCAATTAGCCAAAACTGAATAATATCTGTATTGATTTTAAACTTTTGAGGCGAGAATCCGTAATAGTTTTTAAATGCTGCAGAAAAATGTGAGACATCTTTGTAACCGCATTTATAAGCCGCTTCGCTTACTGTAGCTTTTTTGTTTTGAAACAATTCTTTGGCATGTTCCATTCTCAGCTTAATGATATAGCTTTTGACAGTGGTGCCAAAACAAGCTTTAAAACCTTTTTTTAGTTTGAACTCGTTTAGCGAAATAAGTCTCGAAAGTTCGGGTAGAGTAGGTGTGTTTCTATAATCGTTTTCTAATATTTTTTTGGCTTCTAAAAGTTTATCATAATCTTCTTGATTGATTTTATCTGTTTCTAAAGGTTTGATAATTAATGTTTCGAGCTGATGAATAAGAAGTTCTTTAATTTTACTTTCGATATAAATTCTTTTTAAAACGCCTTCGCGAGTGCAGTTTTTAATTTCAGACGTTACCCACTGAATGGCAGGTGTAAAAGGAAGGTATTTTGAGGTCAAATAACTGGATTGCTTTTCGAGAATTTTTTTTGAAAATTTTTCGTGCAACTGCCAGTCTTCATTGATAATGTTATAATAAAACTCCTTAGAAAGAATAATTGACAAATAGTTGATCTCCGTAAATGGCGGAATGTTGAAAGTCGCTTTAAAATTGTTCGTATAAAAAATATTATGTGTGTTTTTCCTTGAATATTTTTCACTTTCCAATTGGTCAATGTAGGTTTCGACATTGCTGCTATAAATAAAATTCATCACAACCGATTCTTCATCAATTTCAAAACTGACTGTTCTTGGAGTGGAATAATACATCTGAGTATCAAGTAGAACCAATCCTTCGGTGATGAGATGACGGCTTACAATTTTTTCGGAATCGCCATTTTGAATGTTGACATTTTCTTCGGTTAAAATACTTTTTGGATAATATTTATCTCCAATTTGAATTTTAATTATAGGCGTTTCTGACGTTAAAAGTGTGGCGTTGATTTTCAAAATATAATCCGTTTTTACAAAATAATAATCCGTTTTTCCCTATCTTTTTTAAAGACGTTGATGGTACTTTTGCAGCAAAGTTATTTATAATTAGTCTAATTAAAGATATGTCAGCTCAAAAATTTTTATTTGCCAGTTTATTTTTTCTAACTACGTTCTTATCATTTTCCCAGCAAAATCAGGGGTTTTCAGTTTCCGGAAAGGTTGTTGAAAATTCTGGAGAAACAATTCCGTTCGCGACTGTTGTTGTCGAAAAAACAGGTTTAAGCGCTATGTCGGATGAAAACGGGAATTATATTTTAAAAAATGTACCGACTGGAAAACATACATTAAAAATTTCTGCATTGGGTTTTGCAGTTCAGAAAAAACAGATTGAAGTTTCAGGCAATTTAGAGGTTTCAATTAAAATGGAAAGCGAATTGCAGGAATTAGAAAGTGTTACAGTTCTTGGAAGATCGCAAACCGATAAAGTAAACAAGCAAGCCTATAGCGTTACGGCAATTGATGCTAAAAAACTGCACAACTCGACTCTAGATTTATCGCATGCTTTAGACCGTGTTTCTGGTGTTCGTAACCGTGAAGCGGGTGGAGTAGGATCAAGATCTGAACTTTCAATCAACGGATTCTCAGGAAATCAGATTAAGGTTTTTATAGACGGAGTGCCAATGGATAATTTTGGTTCTTCTTTTCAAATGAATAATATTCCAATCAATCTTGCTGATCGTGTAGAAGTTTACAAAGGCGTAGTGCCAATCTGGCTTGGAGGCGATGCTTTGGGTGGTGCCATAAATATTGTAACCAATAGCAAGCCGAGAACTTATGTAGATGCTTCGTATTCGTTCGGATCTTTTAATACACATCGCTCAAGCATAAATGCGGGTTATACGGCAAAAAGCGGTTTTACAACCGAAATCAATGCTTTTCAAAACTATTCAGATAATAATTATTGGGTAAATGTCGATGTAGCCGACTTAAATACGGGTGCTTATTTTCCAAATCAGAGAGTACGACGTTTTCACGATAAATACCGCAATGAAACCGTGATTTTGAATGTGGGTATTACTGGTAAAAAGTATGCGGATAAATTGATGATCGGTTTTACTGGCGGAGAAAATCAAGCAGACATACAAACTGGTGCCAGAATGGTTAGCGTATTTGGACAGATTTATAGAAAAGGAAGTATTGTAATGCCAACTTTAAAATATCAAGTTAAAGATTTATTTACAAAAGGGCTGAATGTGAATGTTACGGGGAATTACAATTTTGGTTACGAACAGAATATTGACACCGTTTTTAGAAGATACAATTGGTTTGGCGATTACAAACAATATGAAGGAGCAGGAGGAGAAAGAAGCCGAACGCTTCGTAAGTTCTATAATAACAATGGTATAGCAACAGCCAATGCGACTTATACACTAAACGATAGGCACTCTTTTATGGTCAATAACACGTTTAATACGTTTGATCGTAAAGAAAGTGACGAATTGGTTCCGGAATCTTTGGTGTATAAACAGCCTAAAAAAACACAAAAAAATGTGTTAGGATTAGGGTATAAATTAGATTATAACGATAAATGGAGCACTTCTGTATTCTTAAAAGATTATTCATTAAAAACTACTTATTCAAGAAGTTATAATCCGTCGGGAGCTACTGGAGATATTGCGTATCAGAAATATGTAGATCATACTTCTACAACGGGATACGGTGCTGCTACGAGTTATTATTTGAGACATAATTTACAGATAAAAGCTTCTTACGAAAAGACATATAGACTGCCAACTCCAGAGGAAATCTTTGGTAATGTGAATGATAATTTAGAAGGAAACCTTTCTTTAAAACCTGAATCCAGCAACAATTACAATTTAGGAGCAAGTTTTCAGACCAGTTTCCGTGAAAAAAATGCTTTGTCTTTTGATGTAAATCTTTTGCATAGAAATGCAGTAGACTTTATTCGTCCGACATTAAATAATAATCAAACCATGACTACCAATGTCAATCAAGGAAAAGTGACCAATTATGGTATTGATGGCGAGATTAGGTATTCGTACAGCAATCGTTTTACAGCAGGTATCAATACAACTTACCAGAATATTAGAAACAAAACAATGTACGAGCCAAATCAAAATTATGTATCTCCTTTTTATAATGACAGAATTCCAAATATGCCTTATCTGTTCGGGAACGCAGATGCAACAATGTTCTTTAATAATGTTTGGAAAAAAGGAAATAATCTGTCTGTAGGCTATAATCTGCTATATGTTCATACTTACTATTTGTCATGGCCAAGTATGGGAAGCAAGGATAGCAAATTAGAAATTCCGCAGCAGTTTAGCCATGATTTAAATGCTGTTTATACAATGGCAAACGGAAAATATAATATAGCATTTGAGTGTAAAAACCTTTTAGACAACAAGCTTTACGACAATTTCTCATTACAAAAACCAAGTAGAGCTTTTTACATCAAGTTGAGATATTACTTCAGTAAATCAAATAATTAAATTTTAATACAAACACTATAATACAATGAAAAAAAGTACAACATTAGCGTTATTATCAGCTGTATTAGCTTTTACAGCTTTTTCTTGCAGCAGTGATTCAGATAAATCAGGAGGAGAAACTGGCGGCGGAACAGATACAGGAAAAACTAAATATATTATTACCGCTACTACCGGAGCAGCTGGAATTGCAGATTATTTGTTAACTGCAGATGATATTTCTACAGGATCTATAACCACTATAGGAAACGGATTGGAGCAGGATGGAACGTATCGCTACTACATTACAGCACAGAATAACTTCTTCAGTTTGCTTTACGGACAAGGAAATCCTGGAGCAGTAACCACTTACAACTTAAATGCTGAAGGAAAATTGGTTAAGAAATCAGATTTTCAAGCAGAAACTGTACACGTATTTGCTGCAATCAATAAAGATATCTTAACAGTTAAAGTTCCAAGAAGTGGTGCTTCTATTGCTTCTATGTATAAAATTGACGCAGAAAAATCACTTATTGTTGGTGAAGCTCAGCAAGATACTAAGAAATTGGCTGGAAACGGAGAAAGAGCTTTCTATACTTGGGCAACTCAGGTTGGAGATAAAGTGTATATGCCTTATATGAGTATTAAAGGAGATGGAGTAGACAACTTTGGTACTGCTAATCCAGATAGTACTTGGGTTGCGGTTTACAACTATCCAGAATTGAAATTAGAAAAAGTGATCAAAGATAACCGTACAAGTTATTTAGGTGCTTATTTTACAAACGGATTATTTCAAGATGAAAATGGAGATGCTTATGGTTTCTCTGGAGCAATTGCTACTAGCAACTCTGTAATGACTTCTACAAAACCTTCTGCGATTGTAAAAATCAAAAAAGGAACTACAGAATTTGACAAATCTTATTTCTTTAATGTTCAGGAAAAATCTGGAGGCTATAAAATTTCGTCTACTACTTACATTTCAAAAGGTAAATTCTTATTGTTAATGTACGGAAATGCAGGTAAAAACAACGGTGCAGTAAAAATGGCTATTGCCGATGTTTACAACCAAACATTTACATGGGTAACAAATGCTCCAGAAACATTAACTTCTGTAACTAGCCGTTACAATATTACTTCAGAAGATGGAAGTTCTGCAATTGTAGGTATCAATACTCCTGATGGAAACTGGATTTACTCAATCAACGGCACAACTGCTGTTGCAACAAAAGGTATGAAAGTGGAAGGCGGACAAATTACTGCAATTCAAAAATTAAAATACTAATATTTTTTTGCCGTAAGTCCTTTTTCAGAGGGACTTGCGGTTTTTTTATTTATCCTATTTATCTATCCAATTATGTTTTCTTCTTCAAAACCAAATAATAAGAAAAAAAGTAAAAAGTCGCTTTTTAAGCGCATCATGGCCTGGCTGCATTTGTGGCTTGGTTTGGCATCTGGAATCATTGTGGTCATTGTCAGTCTTACAGGCTGTATTTATGTTTTCGAAAATGAAATAAAAGATTTTATTGAAGACTGGCGTTTTGTAAAACCTCAGGAAAAAGCATTTTTACTGCCGTCTCAATTGGTTTCGATTGCAGATAAAAGAATGAAAGACAAAAAAGCAACCAGTGTGACTTTTGGCGCAAAAGATGAAGCGGCAATTGTCGGTTATTTTGTGGAGAAGAAAGAAGAAGGAGGAAGAGGAGAAAGAAAAAAAGATCTAGCCCAAAATAATGAAAAGGCAAAATCTGAACTGAAATCTCAAGGAAAACCTAGTGAAAAAGGAAAAGGAAAGGACGAAAAACGTAAGGGCGGAAGACGTCAAGGAACATTTATTAGCGTTTATATGAATCCGTATACGGGAGATATATTAAACGTAAAAACTTTCTCAAGAGGAGATTCTCCAGATTTTTTCAGATGGATTTTAAACGGGCATCGTGCATTATGGCTTCCGTATGATATTGGAAGACCAATTGTTGGTGTTGCAGTTTTAATATTCGTCGTCTTATTAATTTCAGGCATCGTTTTATGGTGGCCTACAAAATGGATAAAATCTATTATTGATAAAAGTTTTAAAATAAAATGGGATGCCAGCTTTAAGCGTGTCAATTATGACATGCACAATGTATTTGGTTTTTACAGCTGCATTTTCCTGTTTTTTATTGCCGTAACAGGCTTAGTATGGAGTTTTGGATGGTGGAGCAAATCTTTGTATTGGGTGACTTCTGGAGGGAAACCATTGGTTGAAAACCGCGAATCTCCAAAATCTGACACAACTCATGTAAAAGAGTTTAATATTACAACAGCAGATAAAGTTTTATTGAATTTAAGAAAAGAAAATCCTCAGGCGGCGGGAATTTTAATCAGTATTCCTGCGAAACCTGCAGACCCGATTGGTGCTTTTGTATACAAACAAAAACACACTTTTTATAATATGGATCGCTACAGTTTTGATCAGCAGACTTTGAAAGAAATCTCGATTAAAACACCATTTTCAGGAAAATACATTGAAGCCAATATTCCAGACAAAATCAGACGTATGAATTATGATATTCACGTAGGAAGTGTTCTCGGACTTACAGGGAAAATTATTGCGTTTTTGGCGAGCTTAATTTCTGCCAGTTTGCCTATTACTGGATTTATTATCTGGTGGGGAAAACAGAAATTTGGTAAAAAGAAACCTGTAGCAAAACCAAAAGTGGCAACTAAAGCAATTCCTGTTTCTAAATTGAAAAATACAGCAGAGCAAGAAGTTACTGCTTAAACATATAAAATTGGTTTTTATAATTCCTTTTTGTTTTTTTTTTTTTTTATAAAAGGCAAAACTTGTAAAAGTTTTGCCTTTCTTTTTTTCTAGTTATAACCGTTTGATTTTAGCCATTCAGCACAATCTCTAGTCCAATATTTACTGGTGTCAGCAACACCTAATCCAAATCCGTGGCCTCCTTTTTCATATATGTGTAACTCTGCTGTAACTCCGTTTTTCTTTAAAGCTAAATAGTAATTGATACTGTTTTCTGGAATAACTACAGTATCATCTGTAGCATGAATCAAGAAAGTAGGAGGTGTTTTAGAAGTCACCCTCTTTTCGTTTGAGTAATTGTTTATTAGCTCTTTTGACGGATTTTCTCCAAGCAAATTGGTTTGCGAACCTTTATGAGTAATATCGTTTTCCATAGAAATTACAGGATAAATCAACAACGAAAAATCAGGACGTGCACTTACTTTGTATGCCGAGTCATACACTTTATCATCATAATGTGTTGAAGCGGTCGAAGCCAAATGACCACCAGCAGAAAAACCTAAAATTCCTATTTTACTAGGATCAACATTCCATTTTGAAGCATTTTGTCGTACATAGCGAATAGCTTCTTGTGCATCTTGCAAAGGGCCAACATTTTTGTTTTTCATGGTTAAATCGGTTGGCATACGGTATTTCAATACAAAAGCCGTAATTCCTAAACTATTAAACCATTCTGCCACTTTAGTTCCTTCTTTGTCAAATGCCAAATGTGTATAACCGCCTCCTGGACAAATTACAACAGCTGTTTGATTTGGTTTTGATTCTTTTGGAATAAAAATACTTAAAGTAGGTACAGAAACCTGACTTGTACTTTGCATCTTCCCATCTTTTAACTCTGGTTTTTCTTTATAATTGGTAGCTTTTACTTCATCTGGAATTTTATCCCATAACGGGATTACTTGATTTTGCGCACTCATAGAAAATAGTCCTGAAAAAAGAAGAAAACTCAATGTAATTCCTCTTGAAAATGGTGTTTTTGTAGTTTTCAATTTAATTTATAATTATTTGGTTTGTAATAGTATATGTTTTTTGGTTCAAAAATACAGCCGATGGCCTAAATTAATCAGCGCTGACAAAGAATACTCTTTTTAATCTTAAATTTCAGGACAATTTTACCCCAAAAAAGGATGAATTTCACCCATTGGCTTTTAACAAATATATTGTTTAATGTGTAATTTTGAATTCTTTTTTTTAAGTAATATGTTTATTTAGCTGGCTAAAATAATTTTTTGCACAATATTATTTGGATTGTACAGATTAAAAACTATATTTGTGCAATCGATTACATTATTTTTCTTTCAAGGTGTTAATTTATTGATTATACTATTTTTAGAAAGCAGTAAACATAGTCTTTTAAGATTACCAAAAATTACAAAAACTATAATACCCACTTACTATGAATCAAACCGAAACCGTTGCAGTAAATCAGAGTGTCAAAACCACAGGAAAATACCGTTGGAGTATTTGCGCATTGCTGTTTTTTGCAACTACAATCAATTATCTGGATCGACAAGTGCTTTCCTTAACTTGGAGTGATTTTATCGCGCCAGAATTTCACTGGACAAATAATGATTATGGAAACATAACGGCTTTATTTTCTATATTTTACGCAGTTTCACTATTGTTTGCAGGTAGATTTGTAGATTGGTTGGACACTAAAAAAGGATTCCTTTGGGCAATCGGAATTTGGTCAGTTGGAGCCTGTCTTCACGCTTTCTGCGGTATTGCAACTTCAGGAATTATTGCAGGAGAATGGTTTGTGGGCTTTCATGGTTCAAAAGAAATAATCAGTACAATAAGCGATACAGCATTGGTAATCAATGTGAGTGTTGCTTTATTTATTTTTGCTCGTTTCGTTCTAGCAGTTGGAGAGGCAGGAAACTTCCCTGCGGCAATTAAAACTACAGCAGAATATTTTCCTAAAAAAGACAGAGCTTTTGCAACTAGTATTTTCAACGCTGGAGCGACAGTTGGAGCCTTGGCAGCGCCAATTACAATTCCGTTTATCGCAAAATCTTTTGGATGGGAAATGTCTTTTATCATCATCGGAGCTTTAGGTTTTGTTTGGATGGGATTTTGGATGTTTATGTACGATAAACCAGAAAAACACTCAAGAGTTACGCCAGAAGAATTGGCTTATATTCAGCAAGATGATATTGAAGATAGTAAAATAGGTTTTAAGCCTGAAGCTGGAGGAAAAGTGTCTTTAGCAGATTGCTTCAAATACAAACAAACTTGGGCTTTTGCATTTGGTAAATTCATGACAGACGGAGTTTGGTGGTTCTTCTTATTCTGGACTCCAGCATATTTAAGTTCGGTTTATGGAATGGATTCTACAGAAGCTGCATTGCCATTATTTGTACTTTATATGATTACCTTATTGTCCATTATTGGAGGATGGTTGCCAACATATTTCGTAGAGAAAAAAGGAATGAATCCGTATGAAGGAAGAATGAGAGCAATGCTGATTTTTGCATTTTTTCCATTGTTAGCCTTAATCGCACAACCTTTAGGATATATTAGTTACTGGGTTCCCGTAATTATCATCGGAATTGCAGGTGCGGCTCACCAATCTTGGTCTGCAAATATCTTTACAACAGTAGGAGATATGTTTCCAAAAAAGGCAATTGCAACCATTACAGGAATTGGAGGTTTAGCAGGTGGAGTTGGTTCAACATTAATCAATAAAGGTTCTGGAGTATTGTTTGATTATGCAAAAGATACCAATATGGCTTTTATGGGATTCAAAGGAATTGAGGCTGGATATTTTATCATATTTTCTATTTGCGCAGTTTGTTATTTAACAGGCTGGATTGTAATGAAAACATTGGTTCCTAAATACAGCCCAATAACCGATTTATAAAGAAAAATACACATAATTGAAATATTTTTTTCATTTCAATTATGGTTATTCCATTTAAAAAATTAATTTTGTGCAATCGATTACATTTATTTAAATTATGACAAAATATAGTTCAAGATACGCGTCAAGCCCAGAAGCTGTAAAAAAATATGACACACAGCAATTGAGAGAAGAATTCTTAATTGATGACTTAATGCAGGAAGATGAAGTGGTTTTGGTTTATTCACACTACGACAGATACATTGCAGGTTCTGCAGTTCCTGTAAAAGGTGATTTAGCTTTAGAAACGATCGATCCTTTAAAAGCGCCTTATTTTTTAGAGCGTAGAGAATTAGGAATTATCAATGTTGGAGGAAGCGGTTCTGTTGTCGTAGAAGGAACAACTTATGAGTTAGGTTTTAAAGATGCTTTGTACATCGGAGCTGGAAATAAAGAGGTAGTTTTTAAAAGTGATGACAAAAACAATCCTGCTAAATTCTATTTAAACTCTGCTCCAGCGCATACGACTTACCCAACTAAAAAAGTAAGTTTAGCTGAAGCTAATAAATTACAATTGGGAACAATGGAAACGGCAAATCACCGTACGGTAAACCAAATGATTATTGGAAGTGTGGTAACAACTTGCCAATTGCAAATGGGAATGACAGAATTGAAACCAGGAAGTGTTTGGAATACCATGCCAGCACACGTTCACGATCGTAGAATGGAGGTTTATTTCTATTTGGATATTCCACAAGATCAGGCAGTTTGTCACTTCATGGGACAGCCGCAGGAAACAAGACATATTTGGATGAATAATCATCAGGCAGTAATTTCTCCGCCTTGGTCTATTCACTCAGGTTCTGGAACTAGCAATTATACTTTTATCTGGGGAATGGCGGGTGAAAACTTAGATTACGGAGATATGGATGTTTGTAAAATCACTGATTTAAGATAAGATGACAAATTTATTTGATATAAAAGGAAAAGTTGCCCTTATCACAGGAAGTACACACGGACTGGGAATGGCAATGGCAAAAGGATTAGGTCAGGCGGGTGCTACAATTGTGGTGAACGGAAATTCTTCTCAGGAAAAAATTGATCATGCTGTAGCCGAATTAAAAAGCGAAGGAATCAATGCAGTAGGATACAAATTTAATGTAACAGAAGAGCAAGAAGTAAAAGCTGCTGTTGCAAAAATTGAAAGCGAAGTTGGGTCAATCGATATCTTGATCAATAATGCTGGAATTATCAAAAGAATTCCGTTGCTTGATATGGAAGTTTCAGACTTTAGAGAAGTAGTTGATATCGATTTGGTAAGTCCGTTTATCGTTTCTAAGCATGTTGCAAAAGGAATGATTGAAAGAAGACAAGGAAAAATCATCAACATCTGTTCTATGATGAGTGAATTGGGACGAAATACAGTTTCTGCTTATGCTGCTGCCAAAGGTGGTTTGAAAATGCTAACTAAAAATATGGCAACAGAATGGGCAAAATACAATGTTCAGATCAACGGAATCGGGCCTGGATATTTTGCAACAGAACAAACCAAACCAATAAGAGTTGACGGGCATCCGTTTAACGATTTTATCATTAGCAGAACGCCAGCTGCAAAATGGGGAGACCCGAGCGATTTGGCTGGAGCAGCGATATTTTTATCATCAAAAGCGAGTGATTTTGTAAACGGTCACATTTTATATGTTGATGGCGGAATCCTTGCGACAATCGGAAAACCTTCAAACGAAGAATAATTTTCAAATTATATTTTAAAAGACATGAGCCAGACATTCATACACGATAATTTTTTATTAGAAAATAAATATGCTGAAGAGTTATACCATAATTACTCTAAAAATCAGCCCATTATTGATTACCACAATCACTTAAATCCGCAGTTTATTGCAGAGGATAAAATCTTCGATAACATTACACAGGTTTGGATTAATGGTGACCATTATAAATGGCGTGCAATGCGTACTTTGGGAATCAACGAGCAGTTTGTAACTGGAAATGGTTCAGATAAAGATAAGTTTTTAAACTGGGGAAAAACTGTTCCGTATACAATGCGTAATCCGTTGTATCACTGGACACATTTAGAATTGGCTCGTTATTTTGATATTTATGATTTATTGAATGAAAAGTCGGCTGAGAAAATTTATATCGAAACTTCTGAGAAAATAAATTCTCAGGCGTACAGCACGCAAAACCTTCTTAAAAAAGTAAACGCTGAATTAGTTTGTACTACAGAAGATCCAATCGACTCTTTAGAATTTCACCAAAAATTCGCAAATAATTCGACTGGAATCAAGATGAGTACGGCTTTCAGACCTGATAAAGCCATCTTAATTGCTAATGATGGATATAATGCATATCTGGACACATTAGGGGATGTGTCCGGTATTGCAATTAACACGTATGCTGATTTACAGTCTGCTTTAAGAAAAAGAATCGAATTCTTTAATGCAAACGGATGTAAATTAAGTGATCACGGATTGAATCAAATTGATTTTGAGAACTATACGGAAAGTGAAGTAAATGCTATTTTCAAAAAGAAAAGAGAAAATGGCGAATTGTCTCCAGAAGAGGTTTTAAAATTCCATAGTGCTATTTTAGTTTTCTTATCAGAAACTTATCATGAGTTTGGATGGGTACAGCAATTTCACTTAGGTGCATTGCGTAATAACAATGCACGTATGCACAGAATTTTAGGGCCAGATACTGGATGGGATTCTATTGGAGATTATCCGCAGGCACAAAAATTATCAGCTTTCTTAAACGCTTTAGACAGCAAAGACAAATTGACTAAAACTATTATTTATAACTTGAATCCTGCTGATAACGAAGTTATGGCAACGATGATTGGAAACTTCAACGACGGAAGCGTTCGCGGAAAAGTACAATTTGGTTCTGGATGGTGGTTCTTAGATCAAAAAGATGGAATGACAAAACAATTGAATGCGCTTTCAAACATGGGCTTAATTAGCTGTTTTGTTGGAATGCTTACAGATTCAAGAAGTTTCTTATCGTTCCCAAGACACGAATATTTCAGACGTATTTTATGTAATCTTTTGGGAGACGAAATCAAACGTGGTGAACTTCCAAACGATATGGAATGGATCGGGAAATTAGTTTCTGATATCTCATACAATAACGCTAAAGAATATTTCAAATTTTAATTTTTTTGAACCATTAAGAGATTAAGAAAATTAAGTTTATGTTCTAATAAGTAGTTACTTATAATAATAAAGAAGCGAGTGGGCTTAATAAACTTAATCTTTAATAGTAAAGAAAGCATGCAGTTAAGCTTAATTTTCTTAATCTCTTAATGGTAAAAATAAAAATGCCTTAATGGTAAAATTTAAAAAAGATAATATGAGTAGAGTAGTTGCATTTGGAGAAATTATGCTGCGTTTATCGACAGAAAGACATTTGCGTTTTTCGCAATCTACAGCATTTGGTGCTACGTATGGTGGCGGTGAATTTAATGTATGTGTTTCTTTGGCAAATTATGGTGTAAACGCTGAATTTGTTACCAGACTCCCTGAAAATGAAATTGGTTTTTCTGCTTTAAAAGAAATCAGAAAAATGAATGTCGAATCTAAAAGCATTGTTTACGGAGGAGAGCGTTTAGGAATTTATTTCTTAGAAACTGGAGCAGGAACTCGCGGAAGCAATGTGGTTTACGATCGTGCTCACAGCGCCATGTCGACTATCCAAAAAGGACAAGTTGATTGGGAAAAAGTGTTGGAAGGAGCTGAATGGTTTCACTGGAGCGGTATTACACCAGCGATTTCAGAAAGTGCAGCAGAAGCTTGTTTAGAAGCGATTAAAGTCGCTCATAAAAAAGGAATTAAAATTTCATGCGATTTAAACTATAGGTCAAAACTTTGGCAATACGGAAAAACTCCGAGTGAGGTTATGCCAGAAATGCTAAAGTACAGCAATGTGATTTTAGGAGATATTGATACGGCTTATTTCATGTTAGGAATTCCGAAAGTAAATCCGAATTATCAGGACGAAAAATCACTTCCAGCGGTATATGATAAATTATTTGAATTGATTCCGAGCTTGAAAATTGCTGCAACGACGCTTCGTTATTCTATTAGTGCATCACACCAAAGAATTGGCGGAATTTTATACGACGGAAAAGCAATTTACAGCGCAGCCGTAAAAGAAGTTACTCCGGTTGTAGACCGTGTAGGAAGCGGTGATGCTTTTATGGGCGGATTAATCTACGGTTTGTTGGAATACAATAACAACCAGAGAGCTTTAGATTTTGCAGTTGCGGCTTGTTGTTTGAAACATACAATTGCAGGAGATTACAACTTGGTTACTTTAAAAGAAGTTGAAAATATGATTGATGGTGATGGTTCTGCATTGGTATCAAGATAATTTAAAATAAAAATGGCAAAATATTCAAGAATTGAAGTAGTTCAGACCATGAAAGAGAACGGTATGGTTCCGTTGTTTTTTCATTCTGATATTGAACTAAGCAAAAAGGTTTTAAAAGCCTGTTATGATGGAGGTTCCAGATTAATGGAATTTACCAGCAGAGGCGATTTTGCTCACGAAGTTTTCGGAGCTTTAAATAAATATGCTTTGGCAGAACTACCAGGAATGATTCTAGGAGTTGGTTCTATTACAGATGCGGCTTCGGCTTCTTTATACATGAGTTTGGGAGCAAATTTTATTGTAACACCAGTTTTTAGAGAAGATATAGCTATAGCATGTAATCGCAGAAAAGTACTTTGGTCGCCAGGTTGCGGTACTTTGACAGAAATTGCTAGAGCAGAAGAATTAGGTTGTGAAATCGTAAAATTATTTCCAGCTGATACGTACGGGCCAGAATTCATAAAAGCAATAAAAGGCCCATGTCCGTGGACAAACATTATGCCTACAGGCGGTGTTTATCCAACAAAAGAAAGCTTGAGTTCATGGTTAAATGCGGGGGCAACCTGCGTTGGTTTGGGTTCTCAGTTAATTTCTAAAGACATACTTGACAATAAAGACTTCGACGGACTTACTGCAAAAGTGAAACAGGTTCTTGACATTATAAAAGATATTAGAAAATAGATTAAGGGGTAATCATGCCTAACTCCTTATTTTATAAGTTTTTTTTAGATTTTTAGAGATTGTAATTGAACATTACGCTTGAAAAATTTAGCTAGCCATTCCTCACAGCCGGCTTTATTTTACTCAATCGGGTGTAATGTTTCATTTACAATTTTAAAGGCAGAAATAATGAAATAGGGTTTATAAATGGTTATTTATAACGCATTAAAGAAAATTCAAAATGAAAAAATTAAATAGAGTAAATACAGGATTAGAAAAGTTACAGCCAATTAAAGTAGTTCAGTTTGGAGAAGGTAATTTTTTAAGAGCCTTTGTTGATTATGCTTTTGACAAATTAAATAAAGAAGTTGATTTTAATGCCGGTATTGCAGTAGTTCAGCCTTTGAAAGACGGTATGGTAAATATGATTAATGATCAGGACGGTCTTTATACCTTGTTTATGAACGGAATTAAAAAAGGTGAAAAGATACAAGATATTGTCTTGATTAATAATATTGTAAAAACGATAAACCCATATACTGAATTTGCAAATTATTTGGCTTTAGCCAAAGAAGAAGAACTTCAGTTTATTGTTTCTAATACTACAGAAGCTGGAATTGAATTTATTGAAAGTGATACTCTAGACATGCAGCCGCCAGTGTCATTTCCTGCAAAATTGACGGTTTTGTTATATGAAAGATTTAAACATTTTAATGGAGATGCTTCTAAAGGAGTTACAATAATTCCTTGCGAATTAATTGATTATAACTCTGAGACGCTTAAAAAATATATTTTACAATATGTTGATTTATGGAAGTTAGAAGATGCATTTAAAACTTGGGTATCAGATGCTTGTACATACCATAGTACTTTGGTTGACAGAATTGTCCCTGGATATCCAAGAGCTGAAATCGAAGAATACAATAATAAATTAGATTATGAGGACAATTTAATTGTTGCGGCTGAACCTTTTTTCCTTTGGGCTATTGAAGGTGGAGATGATCTAAAAGCAAAATTGCCTTTCCATAAAACAGATTTGAATGTAAAAATCGTTGATGATATACGTCCTTTTAAAATGATTAAAGTTCGTATTTTAAACGGTGCGCATACGGCAATGGTTCCTTTTTCACTTTTGCATGGTAATAAATTAGTAATGGAAACTGTTGACGGAGATTTTACTGGAAAATTTGTAAACAGCGTTATTAGTGAAATTAGTGAAACTCTTGATATGGACAAAAATGAAATTACGGCCTATTCTGAGGAAGTAATGGACCGATTTAAAAATCCATTTATCAAACATGCACTTGCTGATATTGCATTAAATTCTGTATCGAAATTCAAAGTAAGAGTTTTGCCTAGTTTATTAGGATATTATAATGCTAACAAAGAATTGCCTGTTAATTTGACTTTTTCATTAGCGAGCTTAATTCGTTTCTACAAAGGAACATGGAATGGTCAAAGTTTGCCGGTTAAAGATGGTGAAGATATTACAACTTTCTTTAACGGACTTTGGAAGTCTGATGATTACGAAAAAATTGCTCGTTTAACATTGCAAAACAAAGGTTTCTGGGATCAAGATTTAACGGAAATTCCAGGTTTAACAAGAGCAATTACAATTGCTTTGGAAGAAATAGATTCAAACGGAATTGAAGCTGGTTTTGCTAAGTTTCAAGAAAGAATAAAATAAAAAAACACAACAAAAAGAACAAAGAACAAAGGTTAATTATGGCAACGCAGAAAAAATTAATAAAAGTACACCCAACCGACAATGTTGCGGTTGCTTTGGTGGATCTTACTGCAGGCGAAGTGATTGATTTTGAAGGACAATCAATTACCGTAGAGTCTGATGTAAAAATGAAACATAAGATTGCAATGGTTCCTTTTAATGTAGGGGACAGAATCATTATGTATGGTGTTTTGGTTGGAAAAGCAAGCGCTAGAATCGAAAAAGGCGGTTTGCTTTCTACAGCAAACGTAAAACACGAAAGTGATAAAGTTACTGGTAAAACAGAAACGATTGGCTGGAACGCTCCAAATGTTGATAAATGGAAAGATAGAACGTGGCAGGGCTATCATAGAGAAGATGGACAGGTTGGAACAGAAAATGTATGGTTATTTTTTCCATTGGTTTTTTGTGAAAACAGAAACATCGAGATCTTAAAAGATATTTTTGAGAAAGAATTGATGAAACCAAAAGAGAACGATTATCAGTTATTGTTGCGTTCTTTAGTGAAATCAGAAACGGGTGGAGCAGGAAATCAAGAAGCTTCAAACGATGCTAACTTATTCAATAATATCGAAGTAAAATTCATCACACACCAAGGTGGTTGCGGTGGTATTCGTCAGGATTCTCATAGTTTGGCTAAGCTTTTGGCTGGTTATGTAAATAATCCAAACGTGGCTGGAGCAACGGTTTTGAGTTTAGGATGCCAGAATCTTCAGATTTCAATTTTCAAAGAAGCTTTAGATGCGATTAATCCAAACAGTAAAAAGCCTGTTTTAATCTACGATCAGCAATCTATCGGAACAATTGAAACGATGTTGAGCAGTGTGGTAAAAGACACTTTTGAAGCAATTAAAAAAGCAAACGAAATTAAGAGAGAACCAGCTCCATTATCTAAATTAAGAATTGGTTTAGAGTGCGGTGGATCTGACGGATTCTCTGGAATTTCTGCAAACCCAACATTGGGAGTGTTATCGGATCATTTAGTTGCTTTAGGTGGAACTACAATTCTTTCTGAATTCCCTGAATTATGTGGAGTAGAACAAGAATTAGTAAATCGTTGTATAGATGATAAGGATGGAAAACGTTTCTTAGACTTAATGAAATGGTACGAAAAAACAGTTGTTGATGCAGGTTCAGGATTCGATATGAATCCTTCACCAGGTAACATCAAAGACGGTTTGATTACTGATGCTATGAAATCGGCTGGTGCTGCTAAAAAAGGTGGAACATCTCCAATTACAGGTGTTTACGATTATGGAGAATATATTAGCGAACCAGGTTTTACATTGTTATGTACGCCAGGAAATGACGTAGAATGTACAACGGCTATGGTTGGTTCTGGAGCCAATATGGTATTGTTTACAACAGGTTTAGGAACTCCAACAGGAAATCCGATTGCGCCAGTTGTAAAGATTTCATCTAACACACAATTGGCAAACAAAATGTCTGATATTATCGATATTGATACTGGTGGAATTATCACGGGTGAAAAATCAATTGACGAAATGGCTGACGAAATGCTTGAGTTTATTATTGATGTTGCCAGCGGTAACATTAAAACAAAAGCTGCTATTTTAAATCAGAACGATTTTATTCCTTGGAAAAGAGGGGTTTCATTGTAGTTTTTTAGGCGCTAAGGTTCTAAGGAGCAAAGTGACAAAGGTTTATATAGAGACGCACAATATGGTGCGTCTTTTTTTGTGTTAGGTTTATACGTAGAGACGCACTGCAGTGCGTCTTTATTTTTCTAGAGAAAGCTCCGGAGGAGCAAAATATTTATAGCAAAAGATTGGCCGGTTACAACATAAAGCTCCAGAGGAGCGACATATATTTAGATTACAAAAATATGTCGCTCCTCTGGAGCTTTATTCTTGATGAATAATTTTTATCTATAAATATTTCGCTTCTCCGAAGCTTGCATAAAAAAGCCCATTCTAAAATGAGCTTATATAACTTATATGGTGAAAAAAAATTAAAAATTTGTTCTCGTAGAAGATTTACGAATATGTAATTCTGGTGCAAGGACAACCTTTTTTTCAATTTTAATAGTATCTGTTTTATCTACCTGTTCTAAGAAAACACGAGCTGACATTCTTCCCATTTCAAGCGGCGACTGATCTACTGAAGTTATAGATAATTCCATAAACTTAGTAAAAGGTTCGTTACTGAAACCAGCAACGCAAAACTCACTTGGAATACTGATATTTCGCTCTTTTAACTCTTGAATAGCTCCTAACGCGGCAAAATCACTCGAAGAAAAAATAGCATCAGGCGGAGTTTGTAATTGCAAAAGTTTATCAACAGCATCTTTACCTGCATCTACGCTACTTTTTGTAAAAATGACGTATTCTTCATTAAAAGAAAGTCCGTTATCCAATAAAGCTTGTTTGTATCCTAAAAACCTGTTCTTGAAAATATCTAACGATTGATCTCCAGAGAAATGGGCAATATTTCGGCAACCTTCATCAATTAAATGTTTTGTGGCTAAATAACCGCCTTTAAAGTCATTAATGGTTACAGAACTTACGCCGTCAATGTGCTTGCTTCTATCAAAAAAAATCAGTGGAACATTTTTTTCCAGTACATTTCTGAACGCGCTATCATTCTCATCTGAAATGCCGGTAACCGACATCATGATTCCGTCAACTTGAGCATCTACAAGGGTATGAAGATTTTCGTTTTCCCTTTTAATGCTTTCGTGAGTCTGACAGATAATAACCTGATAACCGTGCGGATAAAGCTCTTCTTCGATTCCTCGAATAACCGAGGCGAAAAAATTGCTGTCAATACGCGGCACAATAACTCCGATATTATTACTTCGGCCACTCTTTAAAGCTAGCGCCAGTTTATTTTGCTTGTAGTTCATCGCAGCAGCAGTTTTAATAACCAACTCGCGCGTAGCTTCCTTAATTTTAGGATTATTGTTTAACGCTCTGGAAACGGTTGCAGCTGTGATATTTAGTTTTTCAGCAATATCGTAAATAGTTACTTTTTCACTCATTCAAAAAAAGTTTATCGAATTATTTTTAAACAAAAGTACATTTTTTTTCATTACGCAATAAATATTGTTATCGATTACCATAATTTAAAATTCAAACGTTTTAGGTTTTACAATGATAATAAATTATCTAAATTTTTGCATTAAATGTAATTAAAATTTGTAATAAAAATTAAATATATAATTTTTTTCTAAATTAATTTGGTGTCTCAGAACTATTTTTCTACTTTCGTGTAATCGATTACATAAAACATGATGTTTTCGATAGTAAAACAAGAAAAATCTGTGCAAATGATTACAAATAAGATAGTCGCAATAAAAAAGATTCTTTTTTTAGCCTTTTTAGGGCTTTTAGTGTCATCATGTGCAAGAAAATCTTCTTCTGTTTCTTCAGATCCATGGAAAACAATGGATTTGGTTATAAAAAGCATTCCGCAAGTACATTTTTCAGATAAAGTTTATAACATAAATGATTTTGGTGCTGTTGCTGATGGAAAAACGTTAAACACTTTAGCATTTCAGAAAGCTATAAAAGAGTGTGCGGCAAATGGTGGAGGACAGGTTTTAGTTCCGAACGGAAAATATTTAACAGGAGCCATTCATTTGGAAAGTAATGTTAATCTGCATTTAGAGGATCATGCTGAGATTCTTTTTAGTTTAGACCCAAAAGATTATCCTATTGTTCATACTTCTTGGGAAGGTACAGAAGTGATGAATTATTCTCCGCTTATTTATGCAAAGAATAAAACCAACATTGCCGTTACAGGAAAAGGTATATTAAATGGACAAGCCGATAGCACGAACTGGTGGATTTGGTCTGGCGGAAAAAATTATGGATGGAAGAAAGGCATTCCGTCTCAAAATGACCCGACAAATCGTGAAGTTTTGGCCGATATGGCCGAAAAAGGAATTCCAGTTTCTGAAAGAGTTTTTGGCGAAGGACGTTACTTAAGACCAAATTTTATTGAATTTTTTGAATGCAATACTGCTTTAATAAAAGATGTAAAAATCATCAATTCTCCTTTTTGGATTTTGCATCCAATAAAAACAAACAATATGATTATTGACGGAGTAACGGTTAACAGCCATGGTCCAAACAATGATGGCTGTGATCCTGAATATTCGCAAAATATCATAATTAGAAACTGCACTTTCAATACTGGAGATGATTGTATTGCAATTAAAGCAGGACGTGATGGTGACGGAAGAAGAGTGGCAATACCAAGTAAAAATATCATTGTGCAAAACTGCAAAATGATTGATGGTCACGGAGGCGTTGTAATTGGAAGCGAAATTTCGGCAGGAGTAAATAATGTTTTTGTTGAAAATTGCATCATGGACAGTCCAAATCTGGATCGTGCCATTCGAATCAAAACCAATTCAAAAAGAGGCGGAATCATTGAAAACATCTATGTAAGAAATCTTGAGGTTGGAACCGTAAAAGAATGTGTTCTAAAATTGAATATGTTTTACAATGTCTACGGATCTCAGACAGGAAACTTTATGCCAACAATCAGAAATGTAAGTTTAGAGAATGTAACGGTAAAAAACGGTGGCAAATACAGCGTTTGGGCAGAAGGTTACAAAGAATCGCCAGTTGAGAACATTACGCTGAAGAATGTAAAAATCCAGAAGGTCGATTCCATCTATTTATTAAAAAACGTAAAAAACATAAATTTTATAAACACCTATATCAATGAGAAAAAAGTAGAATCTATTAACAACTAAAACACTATCAATTAACCAAACATTAAACCACATGAGTATTAAACAATTATCTAAGAAAAAAGATAAGTACTTTGTATTTTTCTTTTTCCTGAATTTTTTGCTGTGCAGTTCTATATATGCACAGTCAACCACAGTTGAAGGGAAGATTACCGACGCAACTGGTATGTCACTGCCAGGGGTAAACATTAATGAAAAGGGCACTAAAAACGGAACTTCGACAGATTTTGAAGGAAGTTTTAAAATTAATGTATCAAACAGTAAAGCTACTTTAGTAATTAGCTATTTAGGCTTTCAGACACAAGAAGTAAGTGTTGCTGGAAAATCAAAAATCAATGTAACTCTTGCTGAACAATCCAATTCATTAAACGAAGTGGTTGTAGTTGGATACGGTTCTGTAAAAAAGACTGATCTAACAGGGTCTGTTAGTACAATCAGTGCAGCAACTATCACAGAAAGAAATACAATTAATCCTTTAGAAGCTATTCAGGGTAGTACGCCTGGAGTTCAGATTTCATCTTCATCTGGACGTGCGGGAGATGGATTTAAGGTAGTAATTAGAGGAAACAATTCCCTTATCGGAGATTCAAGTAATCCAAGTATGGTAGGATCTTCACCATTATACGTTGTAGATGGCGTTCCGATGGATGGAATTGATTTTTTAAATCCGCAGGATATTGCGAGAATGGATGTTTTAAAAGATGCTTCTTCTGCCGCTATTTATGGCTCTAGAGGTTCAAATGGAGTTATCATTGTAACAACAAAAAGCGGAACTAGTGCAAAAGCAGGAATCAGTGTAACTTTTGACACTTCGTACGGAAATAAAATTGCGACTAGATTACCAAAAATGATGTCTGGAGAAGAGTGGTGGAAATTTCACCAAGTTGCTTATATGAGTGCCAAACCTCTAACACAAACTCCAGCGCAATTAGCTGCTTTAGCAGGAAATCAGAGCCCATTATTAGTTTCTCGTGCCAACAGCGGATACAATTTTGACTGGTACGATGCCGTACTTCAATCAGGAATGACAGAGAATAATTATTTAAACATCTCAGGCCGTTCAGATTCTGGATTAAGCTACAATTTAGGATTCGGAATTCAGAGTGATCGCGGTCTTATAGAAAATGATGCAACAGATAAATATTCTTTTAAATTAGGATTGAATCATAAAATCAATGACAAATTTTCAACGGGCGTAAATGTAACAATTGCTAGATTAAACAATCAATTAGGAAGTGATTTAGCAATGCAAGATGCTTTCAGATTAAGTCCGCTTATGTCACCTTGGGCTATTGATGATGAAGGAAATGAAAAAGTAGGAACTTTATTTTTCCTTCCGGGAAAGCTGACATATCCTGATGGTTCGTGGGCTATCAATAAAACTTCAACAGTTAATCCATTAATGGAGATTGCTAATTCTTCTCAGAAAGAGGACACTTGGCAGACCGTTGGAAATGCGTATTTCCAGTATCAGCCTTTAAAATGGCTTTCGTTTAAAACCACATTTGCTGCAGGAATTATGAATAGTAAAGATTCGTCTTCTTACACAGCACAAACTAATGCAGGTGTTACATTAAACGGAAAGAATTCTGCAACGTTAGAAAGTTCAGACAACTTCAATTATACATGGGACAATCAAATCGATTTAAAACATACCTTTAATGAAGTGCATGATGTCAGTGTGTTATTATTACAGAGTTTGTATTCAAATGTTGACGAAAGCTCATACATGTATTCTAATAATCAGCCTTTTAATGTTGGAACTGATAATATGGGCTCTGGTGCGCAAACGAGTTATGTAATCAAATCGGCTTATGCAAAAAACACATTAAATTCTTATGCAGTACGTTTAAATTATGCATTTAAAGATAAATATTTAGTTACAGCATCTACTAGATGGGATGGTTCGTCTGTTTTATCTGAAGGGAATAAATGGGAAAGTTTTCCTTCATTGGCTTTAGGATGGAAACTTAGCAAAGAATCATTTTTAGTAAATAGTTCTGTTGTTTCAGATTTAAAATTGCGTGCTAGTATTGGTTATACAGGAAATGATAACGTAGCACCATATACTTCTCAAGCACTTTTAAACCAGCAGACATTTTATGCAGCAGGTTCAAATGTTTTACCAGGATGGCAATCGGAGAATTTGGCAAATCCAAATTTAACTTGGGAGAAAACTAGAGAATACAACTTAGGTGTTGATTTCGGATTCTTAAAAAATAGAATTACAGGTACTGTAGATGTGTATGATAGATTATCAGACAATCTAATTTACAAACAGCAATTGCCAGCTGAGTCAGGATGGAAAAATACATTTGCAAATGTTGGATCTGTTAGCAATAAAGGTATAGAAGCTTTATTGACTACAAAAAACATTAAATCTGGAAAAGTAACTTGGGAAACGACTTTTACTTTTACTAAAAACGTAAATAAGTTAGAATCAATTTACAATCAGGATAAAGTTAGTGATATTGGAAACAAATTAATTCTTGGTGCTCCATTAAACCCAAACTACAATTATGTGTATGACGGTGTTTGGCAAGAAAGTGAAGCAACGCAGGCAGCATCTTACGGAATGGCTCCTGGACAAGCAAGACCAAAAGATTTAAACGGAGACGGAAAATTTAATCAGGATGACAGAACAGTAATCGGAAATCCAAATCCAGAGTGGCAGGGAAGTTTGTATTCAAAGCTAGTTGTGGGACAATTTGATTTTAATTTCTCAGTTTTAACAAGCCAAGGGCAAACAGTTTTAAGTACTTTCCACCAAAACTTTGCAGATGTAAGTGACCGTGGACGCCAGAAATTAGCAATGGATTATTTTATTCCAACCAACGGTGCAGGAATTGAAGCTAATGCAAATAATACCAACCCAAGACCAGGACCTGTTGCAACAGGTGCAGGAGCATATTGGACTTCTCTATTTGGGTATTACAGAGACGTTTCTTACGTGAAAATCAAAAATATATCTTTAGGTTACACTTTAGATTCTGAACTATTGAAAAAACTAAAAATTTCTAATTTCAGAATTTACGTGAACGTTCTAGATCCATTTGTGTTTACAGATTTTGATGGTTATGATCCAGAATGGGCAGCTTCTTCTTTTGGAGTAAACCGTCCAGCTGCAGTAACTACACAATTGGGATTAAGTGTTAAATTTTAATAAAGATATTCAAATGAAAAAAATATTAGTAATGATAGGAATAATCGCTGCAGCTGTAAGTTCTTGCAGTGATTATATTGAAGAAGATAGCCGCTCGTTTGTACCAGCAGATGCAACATACAAAACTGCAACAGGATTTCAGTTATTGGTGAATACAAACTATGCTTGGTTGAAAGGAATTTATGGCGGAAATCCATGGCTTTTTGAAGCAGGAACCGACATGTATGCAGAAGGAAGAACTCCAGAACCAGCTGGTTTAAGTCAGTATGCACTTTTAATTCCATCTTCAGACAATGTTGCAGATTTATACAATTCTTGCTACCAGCAGATTCAGGCAGTAAATAAAACAGTATACTATTCTACAGTAACAGAACAGACTCCAAATATAAACACGCTTGTTGGTGAAGCACGTTATTTAAGAGCAAACGCTTATTTCTTATTAGTTCAGACTTATGGCGGAGTTCCGATTGTTTTAGATAATATAACAACTCCAGTTTTATCTTTTACAAGAAACAGTGCAGAAGAAGTGTACGCACAAATTATTGCAGATCTAGATTTTGCTTTAGCAAATGTAGGAACAGCTGCTTACAGCACAGCAGGAAAAGTAAACAAAAGAGCTGTAAACGATTTGTTGGCAAAAGTATATTTAACACGAGGATACGAAACTTTTGGTAAAGCGGATGATTTTTCAAAAGCGGCGGCTTATGCAGATGCTGCAATTGCTGGACAGAGTTTAGGACTTGCTTTTGATCAATTGTTTAAACCAGGGAACGATTTAAATGCAGAAACGATTTTTTCTGTACAATATGATAAGGCTTCAACAAGTACTGATCCAACAAAATTAGGTAATAACCAGTTTTACTATTTCAGTTCTTATTTAGGGGGGGCAGAAACAGGAGCACCCTTAAGAAGTTACAATTTGTGTCCGACAGATTATGCTTTAGGTTTGTACGAAAAAGGTGATACAAGGTGGAATGCGACTTTTATGACTGAAATTGTAGAAGGGCCAGAAACTACAAATGGAGTTACAAAAACTATTTTATATTATCCATACTACAGAAGTTCAAATCCTGCTTCGTTAAAAGTGAGACATTTTTATGAGCCAAAATGGTTTACAGCTGATGATAAAGCAGCTTGGATGACAGCTAATGCTTCAAGATTATCGGCAACATTTGTATACCACCCATGGGGAGAATATTCTGCAGCTCATACGTTAATTAAAAACTTAGACTGTTATACTATTCCAGTTAAGAAGTTTGATGATCCAGATCCAACTACGCCATCAAGTACAGGGCCTGTAAGTACAAGAGATATTATTGTTTCGAGACTTGGAGAAACTTATTTAATTGCGGCAGAAGCGTATTTAAAAGCAGGGAATCCTGGAACGGGTTTAACTCGTTTAAATGAGGTGCGCAGAAGAGCAGGAGTTGCCAATGCGACTTTAGCTCAGTTTAATATCGATTATATCCTTGACGAAAGAGGAAGAGAACTATTAGGCGAATACAAACGCTGGTTCGATTTAAAACGTACGGGAACATTGGTAGCCAGAGCTTCAGCTCATAATTATAAAATTAAAGAAGCAAATTTTGTTGGTGTTGACGGAAAGCTTAAAATTTTAAGACCAATACCGCAATCTGCTTTGGATTTAAACCAAAATAAAGATTTTCCTCAAAATCCTGGTTATTAGTAATTTGTTAGTTTTTTGAGAACTATGTTTTTTGAAGTAGTTAAAAAGGAGTTTGACTATAGGTCGAACTCCTTTCTTAACTAAATAGTGAAGATTAGAAATGCGAAAATTTAAATTAATCTTAGCGTTGTTTTTTAATGTAATTGTAATGCAAAGCCAGCAGTACAAGGTAGACACTTCGTATACCATTAAGAGCACTTACGTTAAATTAATTAAGAAATATCCATTTATTACCATTCCAGAAATAAAGGCAAATCCAGATGTTAAAGAGACGTTTGATTTGGTTTACAATAAAGAGCAAGATCGCGTTTTGCATTTTGATGCTTTTATCAATACTAAGAAGAAAAAAAATCCTGCCGTAATTATGATTCATGGCGGAGGATGGAGATCGGGCAATAAAAACCAGATGCAGTTTTTAGGTGCAGCAATTGCAGCAAAAGGCTATTCTTGTTTTGCTATTGAATACAGATTATCATTGGAAGCAAAATATCCAACAGGAGTTATTGATGTTAAAAATGCAATAAAATATATTAAAGAGAATGCGGTAAAACTCAATGTAGATCCAAACAAAATTGCGGTTTTAGGCTGTTCTTCGGGAGGGCAAATGGCAGCTTTGATTGGTACAACAAATAATGATCCGTTTTTTGAAGATAAAAATTTTAAAAGCCGTTCTTCGTCAAAAGTTCATGCCATAATAGATGTAGACGGTGTTTTAGCATTCAAGCATCCAGAATCTTCAGAAGGAGATATGGCGGCATTTTGGTTAGGAGGAAAATCAGTTGAGATTCCTGAAAACTGGAAAAACGCTTCGGCATTGAGTCATACAGACAAAAATACACCACCCGTATTATACATCTGCAGCAGTATTCCGAGATTTCATGCAGGAAGAGACGATATGATTCAGATTTTAAACAAATATAAAATCTATAATGAAGTGCAGACCATTCCAGATTCGCCACATTCATTTTGGTTTTACGAACCTTGGTTTACACAGACAATCTCGTACAGCGTACGATTTTTAGATACAATTTTTAAATAATTTAGAATACAAATGAAAGCAAAAATCACCACAGCAGTTTTATTTTTCGCAGGTCTAACAGCCATAAATGCGCAGAAATATGATATCAAAACCAATAAAACGTATGCCGAAATTTCTGCAAAAACAGACGGAAAATGGGAAGGAAGAAAATATAAGGGCGGTACTGTATTTAAAAATGTGGATCGATTAAAACTGGCGCCAGAACATACTGACCACTCTTTTGATATTCGTTACGAAGGTCCAGGCTGGGAAAACAACAGAATTGGATATCGTTTGTATTTAGATTGGAGAAATGCTATTGATATCTTCGGGAAAAAGACATCAGAAAATATTTTGCCAAAAGTAGGGCAGGACGGTTTCGATTCATACCATGAAATGAGCGATTGGGGAGCTGATATTTTAAAAGCTGGAAAAGGAATCGGAATTGGTTCTATTGACCGTTATTTAAATAATGAAAAATTACACTTCCGTGAAGTTGATTCAACCATTGCAACAGTTGCAAATAAAGCTAATGAATCTGTGGTAAAAGTAAATTATTATGGATGGAAAACAGCTTCGGATAAAATTGATTTTATTTCAGAATTGACTATTAAACCAGATCAGTTATATACGCAGCATACGATTAAAGCATCACAAGCAATCAAAGGGATCTGTACTGGAATTGTAAAACAGAAAACAGCTGAATTGCTTAAAAAAGAAAGCAAAAACAAAAAATGGGCGTATCTGGCAACTTATGGAGAGCAATCTTTGGTTCCAGATAAGTTAGGAATGGCAATTTTTTATGAAATTAGTACTATCGAAAATATTGCAGATACAGATTTAGATTATCTTTTAGTTTTTAAACCAACAACAAAAGCGGTGACTTTTTACCTTTTAGGTGCTTGGGAACAAGAAGTAAACGGAATCAAAACGAAAGAAGAATTTGCGCAATATTTAGATAAGCAATTAGAAGTACTGAATAAAAAAGGCAAAATGTAATTTTTATGTATAAATCTCTTTCAACAAAATTCATTCTCGGAAACATTCTGGTTTTAATGCTGATTTTTGGAAATAAAATTACTGCTCAAAATCAAGCTGAAGTATCAGATAATGTCATTCCGTACAATTTAAAATGGTCAGAACGAACAGCACTCTCTATTTTAAGCAAGTATCCGAATGCATGGCAGCTAGATGGAAATGACAAACCAAAATGGGATTATAAAATGGGTTTTGTATTATCCGGTTTTGAAAAATTGTATCAGAAGACTAACAATAAAAAATACCTAAACTATATTCAAGAATATGTTGATGGAATGATTGACAGTACAGGAAATATTAAAAAATATGATATTAAAGAATACAATATCGATTGTTTGAATCCCGGAAAACTGTTGTTTAATCTTTATGATGTCACAAAAGATTCTCGCTATTTGCAGATTATCGGAAAACTTAGAAATCAGTTAGAAAGTCAGCCAAGAACACCAAGCGGAGGATTTTGGCACAAACAGATTTATCCAAACCAAATGTGGATTGACGGTTTGTATATGGCAGAACCTTTTTATGCGCAGTTTACGGTTAAGTACGAAAAAGGAAAAAGCTTAGATGATATTGCTAAGCAGTTTGAATTGGTTCAAAAACATATTGTAGACCCAAAAACAGGTTTGGTTTATCAAGCTTGGGACGAAAGTAAAGAAATCGCGTGGGCAGATAAGCAGACGGGAACTTCGCCAACCATTTGGGGCAGGGGAATTGGCTGGTACATGGTGGCGTTGGTTGAAACATTGGATTATTTTCCAAAATCGCATCCAAAATATGAGGTTTTGGTTGGATACTTGAATCAGATTGCAAAAAATGTGAATCAGTATAAAAGTGAAAATGGGTTATGGTATCAAGTAGCTGATAAACCAGAATTGTATGGAAATTACGTAGAACCCTCTGCTTCTGGAATGATTATTTATGCTTTTGCAAAAGGAGCGAATAAAGGCTATTTAGCATCAAGCTACAAGTCAAAAGCCAAAAAATCATTTGACAGCTTTGTAAAAGAATTTGTGAAAGTAGATAAAAAAGGAGAAGTCAATATATTGAATGTTTCATCAAATGTAGGTTTGGGCGGAAAGCCATTCCGTGACGGAACAAACAGTTATTATCTGACTTCCAAAACAAAAGAAAACGGTGCAATAGGCCTTGGAGCATTTTTATTAGCATCAATTGAATTAGAAAAATAGTTGAATTTAAATATATGTTGAAATGAAAAATAATAGAAAGCATAGTTACTTCATGTCGATTCTGATGGTCTTTGTTATGACAATTACGAGCTGTAAAGTAACCTCGCAGGAACCTGCAAAAGATATCGTGATTGGTAAAAATGCGAAATGGTCTGATAAAATGGCCTTAACGTTGATGAAACGTCATCCAGAAGCATACATGATTGACGATGCCAAAAAGCCAAAGTGGGATTATGTTCATGCTTTAGTATTGCATTCGATCGAAGAATTATACAAAAAAAATCCAGATCCGAGATATAAAGCTTACATCAGAGGTTATGTAGATAATTTAGTTCAAGCTGACGGAAGCATTAATACATACGAATTCGATAAATACAATATTGATTTAGTATTGCCAGGTCGTCTGCTTTTTAATGTATATGATTATTCAAAAGAAGATAAATATTTAAAAGCGTTACAATTAATTCGCAAACAACTTACAGAACAGCCAAGAACGCAAAGCGGTGGATTCTGGCACAAACAAATCTATCCAAACCAAATGTGGTTAGATGGTTTATATATGGGCGAACCATTCTATGCAGAATACACTGCTAGATTTGAAAATGGAAAAAGTTTTGACGATATCGCAAAACAATTTGAAGTGATTCAGCTTAAAGCAACAGATCCTAAAACTGGATTATTGTACCATGGTTGGGACGAAAGCAAGCAAATGCCTTGGGCAAATAAAGAAACAGGAAACTCTCCAAACTTCTGGTCTAGATCTTTAGGCTGGTATGTAATGGCTTTGGTTGATGTTTTAGATTATATGCCAAAAGATCATCCAAAAAGAAAAGAATTGATTAAATATTTAAACAATGCTTCTGAAGCGATACTTAAATTTCAAGATAGCAAATCTGGTTTATGGTATCAGGTTACAGATAAAGGCGGAGAAAAAGACAATTATTTAGAAGCTTCTGGATCTGCAATGTTTGCGTATGCTTATGCAAAAGGAGCAAACAAAGGCTATTTGCCAGCTAAATTTAAAAAAGCAGCCAACAAAGCTTTTGACGGATTAACAACGATTTTAATCAAAAAAGTGGATGAAGATGGCGGAATTACTTTAACAAACTGCTGTCAAGTAGCAGGTTTAGGTGGAAACCCATACCGTGATGGTTCTTACGAATATTACGTAAACGAAAGAAAAAAAGACAACGATCCTAAAGCAACAGGGCCTTTTATTTTGGCAGCTATTGAGTTAAACAGATAATTTTTAGAAGTTATGAGTTATGAATGTTCTGCTTTGTCTTGCTGAGCGGAGTCGAAGCATCGCAAAGAAACTCCACAAAGAAAAGCAAATTTAAGACCCGACAGGTTTTTAAAACCTGTCGGGTTTAAATAAAAAGTATAGTTTAAAAATGAAAAATATAAGAATCATCCTTTTCCTCTTCTGTATTATTCCTTTTCAAAAGAATACCGCACAAGTCTGGACGCCAGATAATGGAGACGGAACATACACCAATCCGGTTATTCATGCCGATTATTCAGATCCAGATGTTGTTCGCGTAGGCGATGATTATTATATGACAGCTTCATCTTTTAACTGTATTCCGGGTTTGCCAATCTTACATTCAAAAGACTTGGTAAACTGGAAAATTATCGGACATGCTTTGGTAAAACAGCCACCGTTTGAAACGTACGATAGAGTACAGCACGGAAACGGAGTTTGGGCGCCAAGCATTACGTTTAATAAAAACGAATTTTATATTTATTATCCAGATCCCGATTTCGGAATTTATATGATAAAAGCAAAAAAAGCAGAAGGCCCTTGGTCTGAACCGCTTTTGGTTAAAGCAGGAAAAGGATTGATCGATCCTAGTCCGCTTTGGGATACCGATGGGAAAGCTTATTTGACTCATGCTTTTGCAGGAAGTCGCGCGCAGATTAAAAGTCTGTTAGTCGTATGTACGATGAATCCAGAAGGAACAGTTGTGAACAATGACGAAGTTATGGTTATTGACGGACATAAGGGCGAAGAAACCATTGAGGGGCCAAAATTTTACAAGCGAAATGGATATTACTACATTTTTGCTCCAGCTGGCGGAGTTCCAACAGGATGGCAGACGGTTTTAAGATCGAAAAATGTTTTCGGGCCTTATGAAAAAAAGAAGGTTCTAGAACAAGGTTCGACCAAAATAAATGGTCCGCATCAAGGTGTTTGGGTTACGACACAGACAGGAGAAGACTGGTTTTTTCATTTTCAAGATAAAGAAGCCTATGGACGCATTGTTCATCTCCAGCCAATGAAATGGGTAAACGATTGGCCAGTTATGGGAGAAGATTTTGATAAAAACGGAATTGGTGAGCCAGTAACAACTTACAGAAAGCCAAATGTCGTTAAAAAATATCAGATAGAAGTTCCAGCAACTTCAGATGAGTTTAATGAACCTAAACTGGGACTGCAATGGCAATGGCAAGCCAATAAACAAATCAATTTTGGATTTCCAACGAGTTTAGGATACTTGAATTTATTTTGCAACACGAGTACAACCAGTATTTTTAATGCACCAAATTTATTGTTGCAAAAATTTCCCGCAGAAGAATTTACCGCTACAACAAAACTGACTTTTAATTCGAGGCTAAAAGGCGAATCCACAGGTTTGATTATAATGGGATTAGATTATAGTTTTCTGTGTTTTAAAAATGTTGATGGAAAACTATACTTGAATCAGAAAACGGGAACTTTTGATAAAACCGTTTCGGAAACAGGAACAAAACCAGTTTTAATTGAAAACAATACCATTTATCTGAGAGTTCAAATTAAGAAAGACGGAATGTGCAGTTTCTTTTACAGCTTAGATGATAAAAATTATCAGTCAATCGGAAATGAGTTCAAATCTAGAGAAGGAAGATGGATTGGTGCCAAAGTTGGACTTTTCGCTTTGGGCGAAGAAATAAAAAATGATTCTGGAAATGTAGAGGTAGATTGGTTTAGAATCACGAAATAAAAAAGTGCAAAAAAGGAGAAAAAAGGAAATTTTTTATTTTTTTTCAAAAAAGTGGCTTCTATAATTTGATTGTGCTGTATTAAATTTAAAAAGCAATATCAAGCATATTTTATAAGAAAAAGATTTCTTAAATATGTGTTCAAATGATTTTTCTTACAGTATGGTTGAAAATGAGCTAATTTTTCACTTTTAGAAGACAAAAATAGTTCCTTACAATAAAAGCATTAAAAAACGATTAAATGATGCAATTAAAAAAAACAGCTTTAATGCTTATTCTATTTTTAAGCATTGGAATTCATGCTCAAACCACTTATAAAAGATGGCCTGACATTATTCGTAAGAGTGATGCCGCTTGGTTTACAACAGCAGATGCAAAAAGAATAGCCGAAAATGTACTGCTCTACCAAAGAGACATTGGAGGCTGGCCAAAAAATATTCAGATGCAAGATGAGTTGACTGAAAAGCAGAAAAAAGATTTAATTGCACTCAAAAAAACTGCCGTAGAAACGACAACAGACAACGGAGCAACGTGTCAGGAAATGCTGTTTATGTCTAGAATGTATGCGCAGGTAAAAGACGAGCGTTATCGAGAATCTTTCTTAAAAGGTTTAAATTATCTACTAGAAGCGCAATATGCAAATGGCGGTTGGCCGCAGTTTTATCCGTTAAAAAAAGGCTATTATACGCACATTACCTACAATGACGATTCGATGGTGAATATTATGAATGTCATAAAAGCCGTAGCAGACGAATCGGATTATTTTAGCATTAAAGCATCAAAAGAAACTGTAGAAAAATGCAAAAAGTCATTTGACAAAGGAATTGACTGCATCTTAAAAACACAATACAAACAAAATGGAGTTTTGACCGCATGGTGCGCACAGCATGATGAAGTTACGCTGGCTCCTGCAAATGCAAGAGCTTTTGAATTGGCTTCGCTAAGCGGTTACGAATCGGCAAAAATAGTATTGCTTTTAATGTCTATTGATAAGCCTTCAAGAGAAATTGTAACAGCTGTAAAAAGCGCTGTAACTTGGTTTGAAAAAACAAAAATCACCAATTTAGAAGAAAAAAGAGTTTTAAATGATGCTGGGAAAATTGTCGATAAAAAAATGATTCCAACAGCAAATGCTAAACCAATTTGGGCAAGATTTATGGATTTAGAAACCAATGAGCCTTTCTTTTGTGACCGTGATGGAATTAGAAAAAAATCATTAGACCAAATTGGATCAGAAAGAAGAAATGGCTATTCTTGGTATTCGGATGCACCACAAGAAGTTTTGAAAAAATTTCCAGACTGGGCGGTTAAAAATGGAACGAAAGTAGGTGCCGCCGAAAAGAAAAATGTCAATTATATTACCGTAGCACAAGATGGTTCGGGAGATTATACCAAAATTCAAGATGCCGTATATGCAACTCCAGCCTTTCCGTACGAGAAAGTAATCATATTTGTTAAGAACGGAATTTATAACGAAAAAGTTAGAATTCCCGAATGGAACACTCATGTAGTTTTACAGGGAGAAAGCAAGGAAAACACCATCATTACCTTTGATGATAGTTTTTCGAAAATTGCTCTGGGAAGAAACAGCACCTTTTATACCTATACGCTTTTGGTTGAAGGAGATGATTTTTCGGCATCCAATTTAACCATTAAAAATACTTCTGGAGAACGCGGACAGGCTATTGCATTGTCAGTTACAGCAAATCGAGCCAAAATAACAAACTGTAATCTTTTAGGAAATCAGGATACATTATATTTATCTGGAAAAGAAGCCAAACAATATTTTAAAGATTGTTACATAGAAGGAACAACCGATTTTATATTTGGTGGTGCAACAGCTTTATTTGAGAACTGCACTATTCACAGCATCAAAAGTTCCTATATCACAGCAGCTTCCACTTCAGAAGGAACCCAGTTTGGATTCGTTTTTAAAAACTGTAAACTCACAGCAAATCCAGAAGCAAAAGAAGTATATTTAGGAAGACCGTGGCGTATTTATGCCAAAACCGTTTTTATTAACTGCGAAATGGGAGCACAGATTAAACCAGAAGGTTGGGAAAACTGGTCAAAACCCGAAGCAGAAAAAAATGCCCTTTATGCCGAATACAATTGCACAGGCGAAGGATTTCAGCCAGCAAAAAGAGTAAAATGGTCGTATCAGCTTTCAAAGAAAGAAGCAGCACAATATTCGATAGAAAATATTCTTAAAGATAAAATCGCAAATTGGTACTTGAAGTAAGTCGCGGTATTCAGTCACTGTCACAGTTTGTACTGAATACTGCGACTACGACTAAAAGCTAAAAATGACGGCATACAAAAACAAATGAAAAAAAAAATCTGCATAATCTGTTAAATCTGCGAGAGTAAAATTTTCAGGCTCCCGATGGCTATCGGGATAAAAAGATCAAAGCAGATTAAAAAGATTTTTTTAGAATTAAATCTGCGCAAATCAACTAAAATCAGCATAATCTGCGTGAAATCAAAAAAAACTCAATATTTAAAAAAATGAATCTAAAGTATTTGTACTTAATACTCCTGTCTAGTATGTGTTTTGCACAAAGCGGAGATTTTCCTTCAGCAAAAGTCGATTCTATTGTAAAGAACATAAAACTTCCTGAAATTCCTTCTTTTCAAATCAATGTGATGAAACTAGGAGCAAAGGGAGATTCTGTTTCAGACAATAAAAAAGCTTTTGATAAAGCAATGGCATTGTGCAAGAAGAACAACGGCGGAACTATAATTGTGCCCAAAGGGATTTATAAAATAAACGGTCCAATTCACTTTGTAAGCAATGTCAATTTGAAGATAGAAAAAGGTGCCAAAATAAAATTCAGCGATAATCCAAAAGATTATCTTCCAATGGTTTTAACAAGTTGGGAAGGCACAATGCTGTACAATTACAGTCCGCTTATTTATGCCAATAACTGTACTAATATTGCAATTTCAGACGAAGGAACAATAGACGGAGAAGGGGGAAAAACTTGGAAAACTTTTAAAGCAAAAGAAAACGAAGGCAAGAATAGAAGCCGTGACATGAATCATAATAATAGTCCAATTGAAGAAAGAAAATTTGGAGAAGGTTATTTTTTAAGACCACAGATGATTCAGTTTTTGAATTGCAAGAACATTTTGGTTGAGAATATCCGAATCGAAAATTCGCCATTCTGGTGTCTTCATTTATTAAAATCGCAAAGCATAACCATTCGCGGAATAAGCTATAAATCGCTAAATCACAACAATGACGGAATCGATCCAGAATATGCAAAAGATGTTTTGATTGAAAATGTGACTTTTAATAACGGAGATGATAATGTCGCGATAAAAGCGGGAAGAGACCATGAAGGAAGAGCCAATACAGCAACGCCAAGTGAAAACATCGTAATACGAAACTGCAATTTTAAAGGACTTCACGGCGTAGTAATCGGTAGTGAAATGTCGGCCGGAGTTCAAAATGTTTTTGTAGAAAACTGTAAAACAGCAGGATATTTAAAGAGAGGCATTTATTTAAAAACCAATGCCGATCGTGGAGGCTATATTAAAAATATATTTGTTAACAACATTCAATTGGATCAAGTAGAAGATTGTTTGTATATAACAGCAAATTATCACGGAGAAGGCAAAGGATATCAATCGGATATATCAAATATATATTTCTCGAATATTACCTGTAACAAAGCATCAGAATCAGGAATTGTAATACAAGGATTCGCAGACAAAAAAATTAAAAACATATCATTAAAAAATATAGAAATCAAAGAAGCGAAAAACGCGCTCTCAAACGAAAATGCTGAAAATGTCCTGATGACAGATGTGTTTATAGGACAACGATCGACAGTGCCTACAGCAGTTTCTAAACATTAATTTTTTACCGCAAAGTGATAAAGGTTTTCTGTAGAGACGCACTTCAGTGCGTCTACTTTGCGGTTAATTTTTTAACGCAAAGCACACAAAGAATGCGCAAAGTGCACAAAGTTTTTGTATAGGAGGCAAAGTTCGCAAAGTTTTTCCGTAGAGACGCACTGCAGTGCGTCTACACAAAGAGAATCGACAAAGCTTTGTGTTCTCTTTGACAAAAAATATAAAAATAAACTTAGCGAACTTTGCGTAAACCTTAGCGTGCTTTGCGGTAAAAAAAATAAACAACAAAAGAAAATGAAAAAATACATCATCCTAACACTACTAATCACATCGGCTTGTTTTGCACAAAAAACATCCCTATACTGTATAGGCGACTCTACAATGGCAAATAAAAAAGATCCCGACAAAAATCCAGAACATGGCTGGGCGCAGGTATTGCAACCATTTTTCAACGAAAACATAACAGTCATCAACAAAGCTGTCAACGGACGAAGTACTAGAAGCTTTATCAACGAAAAACGATGGGATTCTATTTACAGCAAACTTAAAAAAGGAGATTACGTCTTTATAGAATTCGGACATAATGACCAGAAAATAGAAGACTCAACACGTTATACAAATCCGCATACAGCTTACAGATACAATCTTATTCGGTTTGTAAAAGAAAGTAGAGAAAAAGGCGCTATTCCAATACTGCTAACCTCTATTTCAAGACGCAACTTTAACGAAAAAGGCGTTTTGGTACCAACGCACGGCGATTATCCTCTAGAAACTCGATTGGTGGCACAAGAATACAATGTGCCATTTATAGATTTAGAATATTATACCGAGTTATTGGAGCAATCTTACGGACCAGAAAAATCAAAACAACTTCATCTTCATTTTAAAGCAGGAGAGAATGGCTTTTACGATAAAGATAAAGCTGATGATACGCACCTTTCATTATTAGGAGCCAATAAAATTGCTGAAATTGTAATTAACCAAATTAAGCTTTCAAAAGATGTTTCTTTAAAGAATCTTAAAAACGGAATTAAGTAAAATGTTTTAAAAGTGAACAGCGAGAATTATTTCACTTTTTGCTCTTGCGTATAATTATTTTCAACATTCAGAAGCAGTTCCTATAGTTTTAGTGGGTATGTTTCTATGTGCTAAAATCTCAAGCAGCACGATTTAAATTTTAACCACAACCAGTGGAGTTCATCCATCTTTTAAAAACAAATGAAATCTTCTGCTAGGCAATATTTATATCTAGGAAGAAAATCTCATTTGATTGCGCATCCATTTGATTTTCTGATAATGCTGTACTTCGTATATATATAAGTTTAGAGTAGTTTGCTTTTCCTTCAAGGTTTTATTTTCATCCCTAGAGAATATCAATTTAAGCTGTTCGGCGTAAAAAAATGCTATTCCTTATATAAGCTATCAACTATTAATTAGTTTTTTTTTATGATACTAGATCTAGTGATTAATAGATTCATTCATTAATGGTATGTTTATTTATTCATTCATAATAGTTTCTGGTTAATTTCCTGATTAGATTATAATTTGAATTCAACTTTTAATTATTAGGAGTACTGATAAAATAATAGGTGTTTTTAAACACAATTTAAAATCGAAAATTTGAATTTAAGCGATATTGAAGAAAAGAAGCATTTTATAATCTATCATTCGTATATCAAAATAATAGTTAAATGGAGTTTGTCTTAAAATGTAATTTTAAAAACTTTTAGTGATAGCGTGAATGTTTTGTTTGTAAGATATTTGCACATGTAGAATAATAATCTGGTTGTGAAATTCTCAGATTTCTTTTTACTTTTTTATAAGCCTTAATAAAAGGAGAGAACTTTAGCTTCTCTCCTTTTTTTATGTTCAAGAAGTAAAATTGCTATTGTAAAATGTAATGTATAGATTAACTATTCTTCTACAGAAGAATCAACTAAAAAACTATTTTTTTGTATTCCAAGTATATCTGTATGATATAAAAGAAAGATAATATGAGCACTTTTTTTTATGGGCTTCTAACAAGCAATTTTAGATAGAATTTATTTTTTTTATTTGGTAAAGTATTGTTTTTATGTTAGTTATGATTTTATTTTTTCATATATACCTTAATTTATAATTTTTAAAACTTCTACGGGTATTTTGAAATCTATTTTCGAAAGAACTTTGCATCATCAAATCTAGATGATTGAATTTTAAATACTTAATGAAATAATTAAAAAACAAAATAAATTAAGGTTATGAAAAATAGATTACTCCCTTTATTTGTTGTTTTAGCATCTTATTCAGCTTATTCACAAGTAGGTGTTGGTACGAAAACACCACATTCGTCTGCTCAATTGGATGTTAGTGCACAGAATAAAGGTGTTTTAATACCAAATGTTCCTTTAACAAGTCTGACAGATAATGTCACGATTAAGAATGCTAAAGAAAGTTTATTGGTATTTAATACTACAAATAATTCTTTGATAACACCAGGTTACTATTACTGGTATGATAACAGATGGAATAGAATCGCTGCAGCGGGGGATGGTACTACAGGAAAAGATGGAAAATCGGCGTATGAGGTTTGGACAGAAATTCCTGGTAATGAAGGAAAACCGGTTACTGATTTTATCAACAGCCTTAAAGGAGATAAAGGAGACAAGGGCGAGGTTGGAATTGCAGGCATGTCCGGCACATGATAGCAAAGGCGTTTTCTTAAAAATGTTTAAAAGAAGATTTAAAGAAGAATTCGATTTTTATGAAGATTCTTTTTTTGAGGAAACTGAAAAAAAATCTGATCGGATAGTGTATGTTATATACAATCACAGTGAACTGCTTAATTTTTTATCGCACGGCAAAAGGGGAGCAAATACTTTGGTCTGTTTATTTAATATCCAGTTTTATAGAAGCCTTTCATTTTTGGAAGTAACTAACAATTTAATTTTGTTTGATGAGTCAAAAACAAGGACTGAAATTCTAAAAGAGTTGAAACTTTTTTTTAGCGGTAAATCTGAATATAAGGAGGAGAAAAAATCTTTTAAACCTTCAAAAGATTTTCTGAAAAAGTTTCAGGAATATTACAGAGCGATGTACTTTTTGATGTAATTTATTTTATTTTTTTATATTTTTTTCGTGAGTACATTTTGGTTAAAAAATGATGCTTTTAAAGCAGGGTAAATGTTGTTCTTTATCCTGCTTTTTATTTTTGGCTCATTCATTAAACAAAGTTTTCTAATTTTAAGTGTTATTATAACAATTAAAACCGCTAAATTGTTCTGAAAAATAAAGAATAAGAAAGAATGAAAAAAAGAGTATTATTTTATCTTCCAACTGTTTTAGCTACAGTCTTATTGATAGGTTGTAAAGTTTCTAAAAATGTATCAGAAAGAACGATTATTTTAAAGAACGGCAGTTCTTTGGCACTTTCGCAAAAGGCAATTTCTATAAAAAGAGAGAATATAGGAGAAAATAACATAAAGGGAACTTTTCCGATATTGCTTTCTAAAACAGATACAATTCCTGCGCAAACAAATGATTTTACTGATGATGGAAAGTGGGATGAACTTTTTTTTACTGTGGATTTTCTTCCAAACGAAGAAAAAGATATTCAATTAAAATGGTCTGAAACAGATCCGAAGTTTCCAGTAAAAACAAGTGTTCGTTTTGGAAAAAGAGAAGGGAAGGATCTTCCAGTTCATCCTGATACGCAGGAAGTATTAATGGCAGATCAAGTTCATAGAAAATTGGGCTATCAAAAATACCAGACAGATGGTCCAACTTGGGAAAATGATAAAGTCGGTTTTAGACATTATTTGGACGGAAGAAATTCTAAAGATGTTTTCGGGAAAAAACTTCCAGGAATAACTCCCGAAAATGTGGGGATAAATAGCAAAGGTGCAGTTGAAGATAATTATCATGTAATGTACGATTGGGGAAGAGATATTTTTCCTGTTGGAAATTCTGTGGGCCTAGGAGGTTATGCATTGTTGATTGATAATAAAATAAATAGACTTGGAATTTTAGGCAATGACACTATCAATAATGTAGAAAAGACCACTTTTAAAATTGCTGCTGAAGGCCCTGTTAATTCTGTTTTAAGCTACCATTATCAAAATTGGAATGCTGGAGGAAATCTATATCAAGTGCAGGAAACCACTTCTATCTGGCCAGGCATGTATGGTTATAAAAACACTGTTTCTATAAATGGTATTAAAGGAAATGAAACTTTTCTGGCAGCAATTTCTAATTTAAACAATAAAAATCCACTTCAAGTTATAGAAGCTGGCGATTGGATTTGTTTAATTCAGCATGATTATCTGACTTATGAACGCCAATGGATTTTAGGAACAGCTATTTTAGTTCCTGCAAAAATCTACCAAGGTTATATAGAAGCTCCAAAAACGGGGCAGCTGACAGATTCGTATTTAGCAAAATTGAAAGTAGAGAATAATAAAGAAATAAGCTATTATGCCATTGCGGCCTGGGAACTGAGCGCAGATAAAGGCTTTAATGACCCAGTTTTCTTTACTAATTATGTGACCAATTTGGCCAAACAGCTTTCCATCAAGGTAAAAATGGAAATAAAATAAATTTGAAATGGCTAAACTATTATGCAAGTAAAATGGCTTAGATTGTTTGAATCTTATGGATAATTCTTTATTCTTTAAATGTAAAATAGCTTAAAAATGTTTGTCCCAATAAGACTTTCATAGCGTAAAATTTTCCTTTTTCGCGTAATTTCTCCGCTTAGAAGTTCGCTGTTTGAAGTATTTCTAGACTTAATTCTAGAAAAATTGGTTATTTTTTAAAATGCTTTATAAAAAGCTCTAAAAGTGGTTATAAAATCACATTCATGTATAAGTTACTGATTGTTAATGTATTGTATTTGCTGGGGTTTTTGAAAAATCAGAAGTCAATTTATTGTAAAGAAATTGAATGAAAAACTGCATTAAATTTAACAGCAAAATTGTTGTAACTATCACACAAACTTTTATTTTTGTGGCTTAATTTAACAATATATAAGCATGAAAGATTTATTAGTAAAAATCAACGCCGAAATTGAAACATTCAAAGCTGAAGCTGAATCTTTGACTGAAAAAGGAATTAAAGCTGCTGGACCAAGAGCACGTAAATCAACTTTAGAAATTGAAAAACTTTTAAAAGAGTTCAGAAAAGTTTCTATCGAAGAATCAAAAAAATAATACAACTAAGACCTCGTCCAAAAGACGAGGTTTTTTTATAGAATAAATTATCAGCAAAAAGACGTAGACTTTTAGACAAAGAGAAGAAACCTTTGTCCCTCAGAACCTCAGAACCTTTGCACCTACTAAATAGAATTTCTATCAATAAAATTAAAAGGAACTTTTACATGACCTTTTTCTTTGTTTAAAATCATTCTCGCAGCAGTTTCTCCCATTACATTAAAATCGGTCGACATTACAGTAATGCCAAGTAAGTCTTTTAAAGGAGTGTCGTTATAAGAGATAACACCAATATCTTTTCCTAAAACAAATTCTTCATCACGAATCTGTTTTACTAAATTTACCAAATCAGATTCTTCGATAGTGATAAATAGGTCTCCTTTTTTAAGAATCATATCATCATAAACCTCACTTAAGATCTCAAAATTGATTTCGTGTTCGACACAGAATTTTCTAAATCCGTGCAAAATTCGTCTAGGATAAGGATAAACTGCTTTGTCAGGATAAACCAGAATTAAACGTTTGTATTTTGATATTTTAGAAAGACCTTCTATTAGAGCATTATAAATATCATTTTCAAAATCTTGATAAATCTTAATTACGTCATCGCCTGTTCCTAATTTGATATTATCTAAAACCACTAGTTTTTCTTGCGGGATCTTTTTAATAGCACTGACGACTTCATCAGTAAAACTTAAATGCCTTAATTCGTCTGTTTTAAAGTGCGTTGTTATTACGTAATAATCATAAGCACCTTCAAACTTATCTAAAATATTCAAAAATAAAGTTTCGTCGCAGTGGTAAATTTGGAGGTCAACATGAGCATTAGCACCTAGTGTATCAATAAATGAACTATAGGTTTTCATTTTGTAGGAACTCAATTTATTGGTCAAAAATAAAATATTGACTTTAGATTCCAATTTTGTTCGGGTAATATAGTAGCCTTTTCCCCTAATTGAAGAAATGATTTTTCTTTCTTTTAAAATATTATACGCTTTCTCAACAGTATCACGAGACATATAAAATTCTTCGCTGAAACTATTTATAGAAGGAATTTTTTGATTGATTTTTAAATTTCCGTTAGCGATGTTCTGAAGAATAGAGTCTACAATCTGTTTGTATTTCGGAACTCGAGAATCTTCGTCTATTTTAATAAGTTTGATCATGTTCATTTTGAGGAAATCTGTCTTGTATTTCAACAAGACTCTTTTAATTCTAAATAATTTTAAAAAATCTCTTCTATAAAAAAGAATCTGTTAAGCAGAATCATTTTCATAACGAAAAAGAGAAATCGATAAGGCTTGTAATATTTTTTTTATGATTTCTGAATTTTAACCCAAATGAAGAATCAATAATTACGAAATCGATTGCTAAAATAGCCATTTTAAATTTATTTACCCAATAATTGCAAGCTGTTATTTCTAATAATCTTTAGTTTTAACAAAAAATATGAAATCCGTAAAGGATAGTACAGGACAGTTTTCTTTTTGACATTCTCTTATTTTACAAAACCAAATTACTAACAAACCTAACCTAAACCAAAAACAATAATATGGAATCATTATTAGGGATCATTTTTCACTCTATCGGAGGATTTTCTTCAGGGAGTTTTTATATGCCTTTCAAAAAAGTGAAAGACTGGGCTTGGGAGAGCTATTGGCTTGTGGGAGGATTTTTCTCTTGGCTGATTGTTCCGCCAATTGCAGCGTACTTAACGATTCCAAATTTTACAGAAATTATTGCATCAGCTTCTCCATCAATAAAAACTTTCACATTTACAATGGGGTTAATCTGGGGAATTGGCGGTTTAACTTATGGTTTAGGCGTTCGTTACCTAGGAATGTCTTTAGGAAATTCAATTACATTAGGATTCTGCTCTGCATTTGGAGCTTTAGTGCCTTCCATTTATTATGATATTGTTCCAACAGAAGGGAAAATTTCATTCTCTCACATGCTTACTAATACTGGCGGGCAGATCGTTTTATTGGGTGTGGTGGTCTATCTGATCGGAATTGCAATCTCAGGAAAAGCAGGAATGCTGAAAGAGAAAGATTTTGCAACTGGTCATGAAGATAAAGACAAAGACTTCAATCTCGTAAAAGGTTTGATTGTAGCGGTGATTTCAGGAATTTTAAGTTCATTCTTTAATTACGGAATTGAGGCTGGAAAATCTATGGCTGAGCAAGCTGTAGTAAATGGAGCTAATCCTTTGTTTCAAAACAATGTAACTTATGTTGTTTTACTTTGGGGAGGATTAACAACCAACTTTATCTGGTGTCTTTACTTGAATTTTAAAAATAAATCAATTAAAAATTATACTGATAAATCTACTCCAATAACCAAAAACGTTTTGTTTTCTGCTCTTGCAGGAACCATGTGGTTTTTACAGTTTTTCTTTTATGGAATGGGAGAAAGCAAATTAGGAAATGGTGCAAGTTCTTGGATTCTGCATATGGCAACCATCATTTTAACAGCTAACTTTTGGGGATTTTATTTGAAAGAATGGACAGGGGTTTCTAAAAAAACAATGAGAACTTTTTTCTGGGGAATTGGGCTTATCATGCTTGCAATTGTTTTGGTAGGAATTGGTAACTCATTATAAATACAAGAAATAATTTAAAATAGTATATGTCGAATACAAACACAATTAATAATATGAATTTTAAGCATGTAAGCTACCTTTGGGATGAAGCTAAGGCAGCAGCATTAGCAGGTGATGAAGTAGCGCTTTTTATTTATCGTTCTAACTTGTTAGGAGCTGATTTAAGATTGACCAACTACGGAGGTGGAAACACTTCTGTAAAAATTACAGACAAAGATCCTCTTACTGGAGAATCTTCTGAAGTAATGTGGATTAAAGGTTCTGGCGGTGATATTGGAACGTTGACAAAATCAGGTTGTGCAGCTTTGTATTTGGACAGACTTCGTAATCTTGAAAACGTTTACAGAGGAATTGAGTTTGAAGATGAAATGGTAGAATTGTTCAATCATTGTATTTTCGATTTAGCTTCAAAAGCGCCTTCTATCGATACACCTTTACATGGTTTTCTTCCATTCAAACATATCGATCACTTACATCCAGACGCGGCAATTGCAATCGCTGCTGCAAAAGATGGAAAGAAAATCACAGAAGAATTATTCAACGGAGAAATTGGCTGGGTAGGTTGGCAGCGTCCAGGATTTGATCTTGGTCTTCAGTTGAGAGCTTGTTTAGAAGAAGCAGAAAAAAATGGTAAAAAACTACGCGGAATCATGTTAGGTTCTCATGGTTTGTTTACTTGGGGAGACACTGCGTTTGATAGTTATATCAATACGCTGGAAGTAATCGAGAAATGTGCGACTTACTTAGAAGATAATTATGGAAAAACACGTCCAGTTTTTGGAGGAAAGAAAATTGACAGTCTTCCAGAAGCAGACCGTAAATTAAAAGCAGCAAAAGTAGCTCCGATTTTAAGAGGTTTCTGTTCATCAGAGCGTCAAATGATTGGTCATTATACAGACGATGCAAGAGTTTTGGAATTTATTAATTCTAATGATTTAGCAAAATTAGCTCCATTAGGAACATCTTGTCCAGATCACTTCTTGAGAACTAAAATCAGTCCATTGGTTTTAGAATTAGATCCAAACGAAGATTTATCTGATGTTGCTGCAGTAAAAGCAAAATTAGCTCCTGCATTTGAGGCTTACCGTGCTATGTACAAAGAGTATTATAATGCATGCAAAAAATCAAACTCGCCAGCAATGCGTGACCCAAACCCGGTTGTTATTTTATATCCAGGAGTTGGTATGTTCACTTTTGCTAAAGATAAAACAATGGCTCGCTTGGCATCTGAATATTATATCAATGCCGTAAACGTAATGAAAGGTGCTGAAGCAGTTTCAGAATATACTTCTTTACCACACCAAGAAGCTTTTGATATTGAATATTGGTTATTAGAAGAAGCAAAATTACAGCGTATGCCAAAACCAAAAGCATTGTCTGGAAGAGTAGCTTTAATCACTGGTTCTGCGGGCGGAATTGGTAAAGCTATAGCTAAAAAATTCGCTCAAGAAGGTGCTTGTGTGGTAATTAATGATATTAACGAAGAGCGTTTGCAAGGCGCATCTGATGAGTTTATTAAAGCTTTTGGTAAAGATGCCGTTTCTAGCACTTTATTGAATGTTACTGACGAAGTAAGCACAGAAAAAGCATTAGACGAAGCTTGTTTAGCTTTTGGAGGTGTAGATATTATTGTAAACAATGCTGGAATTAGTATTTCTAAATCTATTGCAGAACACACTTTAGAAGAGTGGGACAGATTATACGATATTTTGGTAAAAGGACAATTTATTGTTTCTAAAGCCGGAATCGAGGTAATGCGCAAACAAGGTTTTGGAGGTGATATTGTCAATATCGTTTCTAAAAATGCTGTTGTTGCTGGTCCAAATAACCCAGGTTATGGTTCGGCAAAAGCTGCTCAAGCGCACTTAACACGTTTAATGGCTGCAGAGCTTGGAGCAGATAAAATTCGTGTAAATACAGTAAATCCTGATGCTGTAATTTCAGACTCAAACATTTGGTCTGGAGGATGGGCAGAAGGTCGTGCAAAAGCATACGGAATCACAGTTGAAGAACTTCCGGCTTACTATGCAAAACGTACGTTATTAAATGAAATCATATTGCCAGATGATATTGCTAACGCTTGTTATGCTTTTGTTGGAGGTTTACTAGGTAAATCTACAGGAAACGCCTTAAACGTTGACGGTGGCGTAGGCATGGGCTTTTATAGATAAAGATTGTTTAGGTTTTTTATATAAGTTTGTTTAAGCAAAAGTGGTTTTTTGTGGTCTAGCGTTCGAATTCTTTCGAACGTTAGATTTTTTTAGCATATAACAATTCGCTTTAACAAAGAAAACTTAACAAAAAAGTGAAGTACAACCAGAGTTTAACTGATATTAAATTTTTAAGTTGAAAATTAGTAAACATATGAAAATTACAGAACGCAGATAAAACGGATTCGCTATCGCGAAGACGCTGAAAAAACGGATTTTTTTGTTTCACGCAGATTTAGACAGATTTAATAGATTAAATCTCAGGATAAAAAAATCTGCGTCAATCAGCGTTTTCGCGATAGCGAATCTGTGTCATCCGCGTCTAAAATCTAGGCATTGCGTGTTAAAAAAATATACTAAACGTATAAAATTTATATCTTGTAAAACTCTATTAAAATATCAATAACTATGTTAATCGGATCAAACCACATCGAATCTCATAACGAAGATTTATTAAAAAAACACCAAAATAAATTAGTTTTTACAGCATCAGAAATAAATGATACAGAAGCGATTATTCAAAAATTAATCGACTTTCAAATTGCAATTCCATCTTGGGCTTTAGGAACAGGGGGAACAAGATTTGGACGTTTTGCTGGAGGTGGAGAACCTCGTTCTTTAGAAGAAAAAATTGAAGATGTTGGATTGCTTCACAAATTAAACAATGCTTCGGGAGCTATTTCTCTTCACATTCCGTGGGATATCCCGACTGATTACAAAGCAATCAAAACACTTGCTAATCAGCATGGTTTGAAGTTTGATGCGATGAACTCAAATACATTTCAAGATCAGGCAAGTGCCGAACATACTTATAAATACGGTTCTTTACAAAACGTAAACAAAGCGGTTCGCAAACAGGCAATCGCTCACAACATAGAAGTTATTAAACACGGAATCGAATTAGGATCTGAGTCTTTAACAGTTTGGCTGGCAGACGGATCTAATTTCCCTGGGCAATTAAACTTTAGAAAAGCGTATCAAAATACATTAGAAAGTTTAGAGGAAATCTACGATGCATTACCGTCAAACTGGAAATTATTTTTAGAGTATAAATGTGCTGAGCCTAACTTTTATTCTACGACTGTAGCAGATTGGGGGCAGTCTTATTCGTATGTTAAAAAGTTAGGCGACAAAGCGCAGACTTTAGTCGATTTAGGCCACCACCTTCCAAATGCCAATATCGAGCAGATTGTTTCTTTATTATTGATGGAAAACAAACTAGGTGGATTCCACTTTAACGATTCAAAATACGGAGATGATGATTTAACGGCTGGAGCATTAAAACCATATCAATTATTCTTGATTTTTAATGAATTAGTGGAAGGAATGGATGCAAGAGGAATGAATCATGCCAAAGATTTAGGCTGGATGATTGATGCTTCTCATAACATCAAAGATCCATTAGAAGATTTATTGCAGTCTGTTGAAGCGATTATGATTGCTTATGCGCAAGCACTTTCTGTGGACAGAAAAGCATTAGAAAAAGCGCAAGAAGAAAATGACGTGGTAAAAGCACAAGAAATTCTTCAGAATGCATTCCGTACAGACGTTCGCGCATTAGTTGCAGAAGCTCGTCTTCGTTCTGGAGCGGCTTTAAACCCTGTAGCATTATATCGTTCGATTCAAGTAAGACAAAATCTTATCGAAGAAAGAGGTTTAAAAACAATGGCAACGGGATTATAATTATAAATTATTAATTGTTAATTATAAATTGACAATTGATAATTAACAATTTACAATTAAAAAAATGAATGTAGTTGCGATTTTTGATATTGGTAAAACAAACAAAAAGGTTTTTTTATTTAACGAAAATTATAAAATTGTCTGGGAGAAATCGGTTAATCTGGAGGAAACCACAGACGAAGATGGATTTCCGTGCGAAGATATCGAAGTACTTAAAAATTGGATTTTAGATCGATTATCTGAAATAAAAGAGCTTAAAGATTATGTTTTAAAAGCCATCAATTTTAGCACTTACGGCGCCAGTTTTGTTTATATAGACGAAAATGGAAAAGTTTTAACTCCTCTGTATAATTATTTAAAGGATTATCCAGAGGATTTAAAATCAGATTTCTACGAAAAATATAAAGGAGAAAAAAAGTTTGCTGTAAAAACAGCTTCTCCAGTTTTGGGCAGTTTAAATTCGGGAATGCAGATTTACCGTATAAAAGAACAGAAACCCGAAATATTTGAAAAAGTAAAATACTGTCTGCATTTGCCGCAGTTTTTAAGTTTTCTTTTAACGAATGAAGCATACGCTGATATTACAAGTATTGGCTGTCACACCAATTTGTGGAATTTCAAAAAAATGAAATACCATAAATGGTTGAAAGAAGAAGGTATTTCAGATAAAATACCGCCAATCCATTTTGGTAAAGATGTGATTATGACTCGTGATAATCTGGCAATTGGAGTTGGTTTACACGATAGTTCATCGGCAATTATTCCATATACAATCAATTTTACGGAACCTTTTGTATTATTGTCTACGGGAACTTGGAGTATTTCTTTAAATCCGTTCAACAACAAACAGCTGACTTTTGACGAATCGCAAAACGATTGTCTATGTTACATGCAGTACACAGAAAAGCCTGTAAAAGCGGCAAGATTGTTTGCAGGAAACGAACATGAAGTACAGACCAAACGTTTGGCACAGCATTTTAATGTTCCTGTTGATACGTACAAGGAAGTTTATTTTGATAAGAAAATCGTAGCCAATTTGCGAGCTCTCAATTTTCAAATCATTTATCCTAAAAAGTACAATTTTGATATTTTGAAAGAATGCCCATTTCAAGATAGAGATCTTTCGCATTATAAAGATTACGAAACAGCATATCATCAATTAATGCTGGATTTGGTAGAACAGCAGGTTTTTTCTACCAATTTGGTCATTCATAATAGTCCGGTAAAAAAGATTTTTGTGGATGGAGGTTTCAGTAAAAATTCAATTTATATGAATTTATTGGCAGAAGCTTTTCCAGACGTTGAAGTGTACGCCGCTTCGATGGCACAGGCAAGTGCTTTGGGTGCAGCGTTGGCAATTCATGATAATTGGAATCCGAAACCAATTCAGAACGATTTAATTGACTTGAAATTTTATAAACATTAGGTAAAAACGGTCTGTATGTTGTAAATTTGCTTAGAAACGTATTTTTTACATTTTTACTCTATACGCCAAATGAACAACACACTAAATACTACAACATGAAAATTGGACTTTTTATACCTTGTTATGTCGACCAATTTTATCCAAAAGTAGGAATTGCAACCTACGAATTACTACAAAAATTAGGTTGTGACGTCGAATTTCCGATGGGGCAAACCTGCTGTGGACAGCCAATGGCAAATAGCGGTTATGCGCATTTAACAAAAGGATGCGACGCCAATTTTATTGCCAATTTTTCTGGATTTGATTATATAGTTTGTCCTTCTGGAAGCTGTGTTTTGCATGTAAAAGAGCATTTGCATGACGAAAAACAAGAAGAGAAAGCGACAGCAATACGAAATATAGTTTACGAACTTACAGAATTTATTACAGACGTTTTAAAAATCGATCATATCGACGGAAGATTTCCATATAAAGTCGGAATGCACGTAAGCTGTCACGGTCAGCGTGGATTAAAGCTTTCGCAAATGTCTGAATTAAACGCACCATTTTTCTCTAAACCAGAACAATTATTACACGGTATTAAAGATCTTGATTTGGTTGCTTTAACCAGAAAAGACGAATGCTGTGGTTTTGGAGGTACATTTTGCGTGACCGAAGAAGCCGTTTCTGTAAAAATGGGACAAGATCGTATCAAAGATCACGAAAGTCATGATGTGGATTATATTACAGGTGGAGATATGTCTTGCTTAATGCATTTGGATGGAATTCTAAAAAGACAAAAAAGCAGAATTAAAACCATTCATATTGCCGAAATATTAAATTCACTCGAAAACTAAAAATATGAGTAGTTTTTTTAACCGCAAAGTTCGCAAAGAAAAAATACGCAAAGCACGCTAAGAGTAAAAAATCTCTTTGCGAACCTTGCGTAAAAACCTTGCGAACTTTGCGGTTAAATAAATCATTATAAACATTTCAAAATTGACTTTTAAATAATTAAAAATGTCATCAGAAAAAATAATACAGCACAGCGAAGCCGCAGCAAAGTTCAATAAAGACGTAGAGCGTGTCAATTGGCATGATGAAACACTTTGGTTTGTTCGCGCTAAAAGAGACAAATCAGCGCATCAAATAGCAGATTGGGAATTGCTTCGTGAAACTGCTTCTCAAATCAAATTTAATGTGCTTTCTAATATTCACGATTATTTAGTTGAATTTGAGGCTAATGCCCAACGAAACGGAATAACTGTGCATTGGGCTGCCGATGCCAAAGAGCACAACGAAATCGTGCATTCGATCATGGCTAAACATGATGTAAAGCAAATGGTGAAATCCAAATCGATGCTTACAGAAGAATGCCATTTAAATGATTATTTAGCCGAAAAAGGAATTGAAGTAATCGATTCTGATTTAGGAGAATATATCGTACAGCTTCGAAAAGAACCGCCAAGTCATATCGTGCTTCCGGCGATTCACTTAAAGAAAGAAGATGTAAGCGAAACTTTTCACGAACATTTAGGTACAGAAAAAGGAAATTTCAATCCGCAATATTTGACAGAATCTGCTCGCCATAGTTTGAGAAATACTTTTTTGACTAGAAAAGTGGCGCTTACAGGAGTCAATTTTGCTGTTGCAGAAACTGGAGAATTTGTGGTTTGTACCAATGAAGGAAACGCTGATATGGGTGCGCATTTAGCAGACGTTCATATTGCCTGTATGGGATTCGAGAAACTGATTCCGAAAAGAGAACATTTAGGGGTTTTCTTGAGATTATTGGCAAGAAGTGCAACTGGTCAGCCTATTACTACTTTTTCAAGTCATTTCAAGAAACCAAGAGACGGAAAAGAAATGCATATCGTAATTGTAGACAATGGTAGAAGTACACAATTAGGAAGAGAAGATTTTAGAAATTCGTTAAAATGTATTCGTTGCGGTGCTTGTATGAACACTTGCCCAGTTTATAGACGAAGTGGCGGCCATAGTTATCATAATGCGGTTGCAGGACCAATTGGTTCTATTTTGGCGCCAAACTTAGATATGAGCAAAAATGCCGATCTACCTTTTGCCAGTACGCTTTGTGGCTCTTGTACCAATGTTTGTCCAGTAAAAATCGATATTCATGATCAATTATACAAATGGCGTCAGGTTTTGGTAAAAGAAGGACATACGCCAAAAGCTAAAACTATTGCAATGAAAACGATGGCTACCGTTTTAGCCAATCCGACAGTTTTTAATATTGCTGGAAAATCAGGACGATTTGTAATGAAGAACATTCCAGGAATGGTCAATAATAAGATGAATAAATGGTACGATCAGCGCGAAATGCCAGATGTTCCAGAAGAATCTTTTAGAGAATGGTACAAGAAAAATTCGCGAGAATCTAAAGAAAAAGGAAATGAGTAGTAAAGGCGAAATTTTAAAAAGAATAAAAGCAAATCAACCAGAATTGGTTTCAGAACTGCCAGATTTAAATCTTTTAGGTTCTGAACAATTTGATGTATTAGAAACCTATAAAACAGTTTTAAAAGGAATTGGGGGAGATCCTGTTGAAGTTGCAGATTATAACGAAATCATCAATTACATCAAATCCAATTATAATTTGGAGAAACGATTAATTACAACACTTCCAGAACTTTCAGAAATTGCTTCTTTAGATTGGAAAACAGTAGATCCGCATTCGCTTCAAGATGTTGAATTGACAGTTGTAAAAGCACATTTCGGCGTGGCAGAAAACAGCGGACTTTGGGTAACCGATGAGATTTTAGGACAGCGTGTTGCGCCTTTCATAGCACAATATTTAGCGATTATAGTTCATAAAAAAGATCTTGTGCCAACCATGCAGCAGGCTTATCGAAGAATTGGAAATATGGAATACGGTTTTGGAACTTTTATAGCTGGACCTTCAAAAACAGCAGATATTGAACAATCTTTAGTTCTTGGTGCGCATGGGGCTAGAGGGTTGATTGTGTTTTTATTGGACTAAGAAAACAAATAAAAAATATAAAATAATGAATGCAGAAAGGGTAACTTTTCTGCATTTTTTATTTTCATTTATAAGTGATTGATCATATAAGAAAATAAAAAAATCAGTATAGTACGTTTTTTTTATTATTTTTAAAGTGTATAACTTACACTTAATCACACTTGCAATGAAAATCAAAAACTTATGTACAATGGCGATGGGAATACTTTTTCTGTCTACAGTATCAAATGCTCAAACCAAAGCATTTCAGAAAGAAGAATTCAAACAATGGGCCCAAACACCTCCAATGGGTTGGAATAGTTGGGATTGTTACGGACCAACAGTTGAAGAACACGAAGTAAAAGCCAACGCCGATTATATGGCAAAAGAACTGAAGAAATTTGGCTGGGAGTATATCGTAGTCGATATTCGCTGGTTTGTAGAAAACGATAAAGCAGGAGGTTATAACCAGACCGATCCGCGTTATGTAATCGATCAATACGGAAGATATCTGCCCGCAGTTAATCGATTTCCTTCAGCAAAAGACGGTCAAGGTTTTAAACCTTTAGCAGATTATATTCATAAAAAAGGATTAAAGTTCGGAATCCATATCATGCGCGGCATTCCTAAAAAAGCAGTTGAAGATAAACTGCCCATAAAAGGAGCAAACGGAATTACAGCAGATCAGGTTTATACCACTGCTTTGCAATGCGAATGGCTGAGAGACAACTATACCGTTGTGGCCAACAAACCCGGAGCGCAGGAATATTATGATTCTATTTTCGAATTATATGCGCAATGGGGAGTAGATTTTATTAAAATTGATGATTTGTCAAGACCGTATCATGAAAGCGAAATCAACTTAATTAGAAATGCGATTGACAAATGCGGACGAAAAATTGTATTAAGCACTTCGCCGGGAGAAACGCCAATTTCAGATGCCGCTCACGTAAGCACTCATGCCAATATGTGGCGTATGGTTGATGATGTTTGGGATACATGGCCACATATTACGCATTTAATGGATGTAGCACAAAAATGGTATCCATATATCGCGCCAGGAACTTGGCCAGATTGCGATATGATTCCGTTAGGACGCATTTCGGTAAGAGGAGAAAGGGGCGAAGATAGAATCACGCGTTTAATCAAAGACGAACAATATACTTTGATTACATTTTTTAATATCTTCAAATCGCCATTGTTTTTTGGAGGCGATTTGCCTAGTAATGATGTTTTTACTTTATCATTACTAACGAATAAAGAGGTCCTAAAAATGCATAACGAAAGCAACAATGTAAAGCAGCTTTTTCAGAAGGAAGGAAAAATTGCCGTTACATCAAAGAATATAAAAGACGGCAGTGTTTATTTAGCTTTATTCAATATTTCGGATAATGTTTCGCAAAAAGTTTCTGTAAATCTTTCTGATGTAGGAATTTCTGGCACAGCCCAAGTTTTGAATATGTGGACAAACGAAAAATCAAAAGTAACTTCAAAAGAATTAACAGTCAATTTAAAACCGCATAGTTCCGTTTTATATCAATTAAAAACTATGAAATAAATCAACACCAAGCAGATGTTCTAATTGATAAAGGAATATCATTTAATAAAAAAGCTGTTTCTAAATAAATAGAAACAGCTTTTTTTATAATGTATAGATTGTGATTATGCTGTCTGATCGTCAATTGTTGCATCTGGAGCATTTTTCTTTACAGATTCAATTCCGTTTTCTCTAGCAGCTACGCTTTCGTACATTTCGCTAGAGCCAATAATCTGACCATTTCCTGCTTTTAGATTGAAATATGGTTTTCCGTTACTAGATTCTTTTCTGTCATAGCGATTATCATCTTCCGCATTTGTCTTTACAGATTCGATACCATTATTGCAGGCCGCTTTTGTAGTATAGCCTTCACTCATTAGAATGGTCTGACCATTACCAGCTTTTAAATTGAATTGGAACTCTCCGTTGGCTCTAGTAGTGATTACAAATTTTCCCATGTAGTTTACTTTTAAAGTTAGGTATATAAATATTGCTATTGATAAAAATACAAAAGTTCAGCATAATAATTGGTTTTGTAAGAAAAAAAAATCTAAAAAGATGTTTTTTAGCAAATTGACTTTTAATTGGCTTTGTGCATTTTTAAATATAAGATTTTAAAGATTGCTATGGTATACCTTACTAATGCTCTATTTACTTGAGCTATTCTGTTCATGTATGTAAAACAAAAATTAATTGTTGCTTGATTAGGGTTAGAAGAGTCTTTTTTAGCAGATTTTTTTTGTTTTCCCCAATTGAATTCTAAAATCATTTTTCTTATCACAGAAAAAAATGTCTTAATCTATAAGTTTAAAAACTTTTAGAGGCAGGTCAAACATCTTGTTATCAGCGACCTTTATCAGTCAAAGTTTTCTTTTGATTTTAAAATAATTCTATAGCAGTTTGTTTGCAGAGTAAGTTTCTCTCTTTTTTTGTAACAGGTTGATATTGAGTTTTTTTTAGATGTTTTTTTAATAACCTAATTTAATGTTTTAATGATTATGAAGAATAAATTACTTCCTTTACTTTTTGTCCTAGGTTGTTATTCTGCTTACTCACAAGTAGGAATAGGAAAAAAAGAGGTGACGCCTTCTGCACAATTAGAAGTTTTTGCTACAGACAAAGGTATGTTGATTCCGAGAGTTGCGTTAACAGGTTTAACAGATGCAACCACAATTAAAAGTGGAAACATCAACAGTTTGTTAGTTTTTAATACAGCGACTGTGCTCGATGTTAAACCTGGTTACTACTATTGGTATGAGGACAAGTGGAATAGAATTGTAATTTCGGGAGAAGTTCCGGATGGTACAGGAAATGTTACTTTTAATCCAACTACTAATCAGTTTACTTATATTGATATTGCAGGAAATACGCAGGTTATTGATATAGAATCAATTATAAAAGCTAACGAGGTCGTAACGACTTTAGTAAAAGATACAGCCAATAACGGCAAGTATGTTTATACGAGTGAAGATGCAACGGTCACAACTATTGATGTGGTAGGAGATGTTATTACTAATGCTTCTTCAATTTTCAATAATCCGGCTGTAACGACTATCATCCAACAGATTTCAGAGTTGGCAGAAGGCAATGTAACGTATAACTCAACAACAAATGAGTTTAGTTACGTTGACGCAACAGGAACGACTAAGGTGATCAATATTAATGATATTGTTAAGCTAAATGAAACCATTACCACGCTTACCAATAATGGAGCGGGATCATACACGTATAAAAACGAAGAAGGAGCTTCTAGCGATATTAATGTGGTTCAGGATGTTATTGACAATTCATCTACAATTTTCAGTAACACTGAGGTTAAAAAAGATATTACGACTTTAGTTGAAAGCCAACAGACAGTAACGACTTTAGTAAAAGATACAGCCAATAACGGCAAGTATGTTTACACAAGTGAAGATGCAACTGAAACGACTATTGATGTGGTAGGAGATGTTATCACTAATGCTTCTTCAATTTTCAATAATCCGGCTGTAACGACTATCATCCAGCAGATTTCAGAGTTGGCAGAAGGCAATGTGACGTACAACTCAACAACAAATGAATTCAGTTACGTTGACGCTACGGGAACCACTAAGGTTATCAATATTAATGATATTGTTAAGCTAAACGAAACTGTTACTACGCTTACCAATAATGGAGCGGGATCATACACGTATAAAAACGAGGAAGGGGCTTCTAGCGATATTAATGTAGTTCAGGACGTTATCGATAATTCATCTACAATTTTTGCTAACACCGATGTTGTAAACGAAATCACAAAGCTTGTTGAAAGCAAAGAAACTGTCACAACTTTAGTAAAAGATGCCGCTAACGATGGCAAGTATGTTTACACAAGTGAAGATGCAACTGTAACAACTATCGATGTGGTAGGAGATGTTATCAATAACGCTTCTTCAATTTTCAATAATCCGGCTGTAACGACTATCATCCAACAGATTTCAGAGTTGGCAGAAGGCAATGTGACGTATAACTCAACAACAAATGAGTTTAGTTACGTTGATGCTACGGGAACCACTAAGGTTATCAATATTAATGATATTGTTAAGCTAAACGAAACTATTACTACGCTTACCAATAATGGAGCGGGATCATACACGTATAAAAACGAAGAAGGAACTTCTAGTGATATAAATGTAGTTCAGGACGTTATCGATAATTCATCTACAATTTTT
>NZ_QJRI01000110.1 GCF_003254565.1 Flavobacterium nitrogenifigens | reverse complement strand
TAATGTTCTTCAGCTTGTTGATTTGGTAGGGGATGCAGAGACTAAAACAACGCTTGTTTATGATGCCGTGGCAAATACGTTGACCTATAATGGCGAAAGCGGAATTCCAACTGTAATTAGTTTAGTTGATTTGGTTGGGAAAGCCGAAACCATTACTACGCTTGCCAATAATGGTGCGGGATCATACACGTATAAAAACGAGGAAGGGGCTTCTAGCGATATTAATGTGGTTCAGGACGTTATTGACAATTCATCTACAATTTTCGCTAACACCAATGTCGTAAATGAAATTACGAAACTTATTGAAAATAAAGAAACATTAACTTCTTTGGTTTACGATGCGACAGCAAAAACGCTGACTTACACAGATGAGAATAATATTCCTAATGTTCTTCAGCTTGTTGATTTGGTAGGGGATGCAGAGACTAAAACAACGCTTGTTTATGATGCAGTGGCAAATACGTTGACCTATAATGGCGAAAGCGGAATTCCAACTGTAATTAGTTTAGTTGATTTAGTTGGGAAAGCCGAAACCATTACCACGCTTGCCAATAATGGAGCGGGTTCGTATACGTATAAAAACGAGGAAGGAGCTTCTAGTGATATTAATGTGGTTCAGGACGTTATCGAT
>NZ_QJRI01000120.1 GCF_003254565.1 Flavobacterium nitrogenifigens | reverse complement strand
AATCACAAAGCTTGTTGAAAGCAAAGAAACTGTCACAACTTTAGTAAAAGATGCCGCTAACGATGGGAAGTATGTTTATACAAATGAAGATGCGGCTGAAACGACTATTGATGTGGTAGGAGATGTTATCAATAACGCTTCTTCAATTTTCAATAATCCGGCTGTAACGACTATCATCCAACAGATTTCAGAGTTGGCAGAAGGCAATGTGACGTATAACTCAACAACAAATGAGTTTAGTTACGTTGATGCTACGGGAACCACTAAGGTTATCAATATTAATGATATTGTTAAGCTAAACGAAACTATTACTACGCTTACCAATAATGGAGCGGGTTCGTATACGTATAAAAACGAGGAAGGAGCTTCTAGCGATATTAATGTGGTTCAGGACGTTATTGACAATTCATCTACAATTTTTGCTAATACCGATGTTGTAAACGAAATCACAAAGCTTGTTGAAAGCAAAGAAACTGTTACAACTTTAGTAAAAGATGCCGCTAACGATGGCAAGTATGTTTATACAAATGAAGATGCAGCTGAAACGACTATCGATGTGGTAGGAGATGTTATCAATAATGCTTCTTCAATTTTCAATAATCCAGCTGTAACGACTATTATTCAGCAGATTTCAGAGTTGGCAGAAGGCAATGTGACGTATAACTCAACAACAAATGAGTTTAGTTACGTTGATGCTACGGGAACCACTAAGGTGATCAATATTAATGATATTGTTAAGCTAAACGAAACTGTTACTACGCTTACCAATAATGGTGCGGGATCATACACGTATAAAAACGAGGAAGGGACTTCTAGCGATATTAATGTGGTTCAGGACGTTATCGATAATTCATCCGCAATTTTC
>NZ_QJRI01000168.1 GCF_003254565.1 Flavobacterium nitrogenifigens | reverse complement strand
AATTACGAAACTTATTGAAAATAAAGAAACATTAACTTCTTTGGTTTACGATGCGACAGCAAAAACACTGACTTATATAGATGAGAATAATATTGCTAATGTTCTTCAGCTTGTTGATTTGGTAGGGAATGCAGAGACTAAAACAACGCTTGTTTATGATGCAGTAGCAAATACGTTGACCTATAATGGCGAAAGCGGAATTCCAACTGTAATTAGTTTAGTTGATTTAGTTGGGAAAGCCGAAACTATAACTTCAGTAACTCCAGTTGTAACAACAGGAAATACAATTGCAACATACACTAATGAAACTTTAGGAGCTCCAGTTGCTATTAAAGAGACAGTTACAGCATTAACTGATGTTGTGACGCAAGAACAAGATCAATACGGACAGTTAGTAGATAAACACACTTTGACGTATAAAGATGAAACTGGAACTGATAATCCTATTGACATGTCAGTTTTGGTAAAAGGAACTGAAACCTTGACTTCATTAACATACGACGGTGCAACTCAATCATTGGTTTATCAAGATGAGAATGGTGTTGACAGTGAATTCAAACTGGTAGATCTTGTGGGAGATGCACAAACACTTACCAAATTAGAGGTAAACAGCGATGCAGGGACATTAGATTATACAGATGAAGATAACAAAGTAAATGCTTTAAACCTTGCAGATGTAGTTAAAGAGCCTTGGTTTAGTACAGATACAAACAAAGGTGCAACATCAAACACAGAGAATGTATATACTCAAGGCTGGGTAGGAATCGGGTTTACAACGCCTTCTTCTGCTCCAAGTGAAAAGCTGAGAGTAAACGGTGCAATCACAACAGTAAATAGCTACTATGCCGATTATGTATTTGAAGATTATTTTAAAGGATTCTCAGAAATTAAGGGAGATTATAAATTTAAACCATTGGCTGAAGTAGATGCATTTATTAAAAAGAATAAGCATTTGCCAGGGATAACACCTATTAACGAATTGGTAAAAACAAAAGAAGGATATTCATTTAATGTTTCTGAATTATCAATACAATTACTTGAAAAAACAGAAGAATTGTATTTGCATATTATTGAACAAGACAAGGAATTAGAAGTTAAAAATAGTGAAATCCAACAGTTAAAAGCTGCAGCGGAGCAATTAAAAGCTGAATCAGAAGCTATGAATGAACGTTTGGAGAAATTGGAAAAATTAATATCAACTAAATAATAGCAAACCAATTAATCATTAATCAGGTCAAAGCACTGTAAAGTGCTTTGATGCTGACTAAAATTTTAGAACATGAAGAATTATATAAATCAAGTACAAAAGATAACATTAGCAGTTGTCTTCAGTTTACTAAGTTTTTGCTCCGTTTTCGCTCAGGTTGAAACTGCAAAAATTAAAGACGGAACCATTAGCAATGGAGCAACAAAAGCCAGAGATGGGGCGATTTTTGAATTAGAAAGTAATAATAAAGGAATGTTGATTTCACGCATGTCTACAGCACAGCGTAACGCTATTCCTTCAGCTAATTTATCAAACGGATTATTGGTGTTCAATACCAATACCAATTGTTTTGATTATTGGGATGCTTTAAGAGTACAATGGCTGAGTATGTGTGGTACACCGCCGCCAGCTGTTTTTGATATTTCTTCTGTACAATGTTCAGAAGTTACAGCGAATGGAACTTATAAACAAGGCGAGGTTTTAACAACGAGCAATACGCTTACAGTTCCAGTTACTGTAACACAACCTGGTACATATACTATTACAGCAACAACTGCCAATGGCTATTATTTTGAAGCAAGCGGAAGTTTCCCAAATGCAAGCACATATGATTTAACTTTAAGAGGAACGGGAAGACCAAATGCAGGATATGCAGCAGGAGATCCTGGTGATGTAGTAAGCTTGGTTTTGAACGGAGTTGTTACTAGTTGTTCACCACATATTTTTGTAGAAAAAGCCAGTGTAGATTTCTCTGTTACCTGTGCCAGTATTTCGGCATTAGGATCTTATAATATTGGATTGGATCTAACTCCTGCTAATAAGTTAACAGTAAACGTTATTGTAACTAATACAGGATTCTGGAGTATGAGTACAAATAAAGTAAATGGTTATTCTTTTACGGGACAAGGGACTTTTACAACAACAGGACCTCAAACAGTTGAATTGTTAGGTACGGGAATGCCAGAAACAGCCGGTACTAATATTTTTAGTCTTTCTTCAAATGCCAATAGTCAAGCAACGGCATCTTGTAGTGGTATTCCGGTAACCGTTGCTCCGGTGGCTTATACAATGAATTGTGCTGGAGCTACTCAAAGTGGGGCTTACATGCAAAATGTACCACTTAATTTAACAACGAATACAATTACATTACCTATTAATGTTACTGCTACAGGATCAACAACAATTACAACCAATACAGTTAACGGAGTATCGTTCTCTTCTGGGCCAATTGTATTAACAAAACTTGGGGCTGATACGGTAGTACTGAAAGGATCAGGAACACCATTATCAGGTGCAACTACTGCTTTGACGCTAACTGGTACGCCAGGAAGTTCAGCAACTTGTTCTTTTAATCTTGTTATTGCACAACAGCCAGTTGCCTATACAATGACTTGTGGTACTATTTCGGTTTCAGGAAGTTATGTTCCTAATCAGGCAATGACTAGTGCAAATACTATGACAGTTCCTGTAACGGTTACTTATGTAGGGGATTATAATATTACTACAAGTACAGTAAATGGAGTTTCCTTCTCAGGAACAGGAACATTCACGACTACTGGAGCACAATCTGTAACATTGCAAGCTTCTGGAACTCCTGTATCTGGAGGGGCATTTAGTTATACAATTAGTTCTAATAGTACTTCAAGCGGAATAACTTGTTCAAAAGCAATTACGTTTGTTTATCGTACAATGAACATTTTAAGTCTTGGACAAAGTCTGTATGCACCTGGTACAGCAGGTTCTGGTGATGCCTCAAAAGCAATTTTAATGAATGCTTCAAGTTTTGGTCCTAATGGTATCGTGCAAGTGCAAAGTATGAAAATTATAAATGGAGGTACTAGTGATAGTGCGCTTAAAAGTAATATTAATAACAACCAAGTAGATATTATTGTATTAGCGTACAATTTCACACCAAACTCAACTTCAGTTGGAATTTTAGCTGATTTTGTGAAGAACAAAAAGGGTGTCTTAATTCAAGCGCAAGAAAACGACAATGGTAATCTTGCCAGTTTAATTAATGCAATATGTGGTTCTTCTATATCTTCAGGAGACGTTAATAGAGATAACTCAACCTATATTAATCCATTAACTACTGTTTCTAATGCCATAACTGATGGACCATTTGGAAGTGTAAAAGGATTAAGCATTGGAGGAGATTTAAATAACTCTTACTCAGTTCCACAAATTGTAAATACAACAGCTTTGGCTACTATTCAAGGTAGATCTGACAGAATGACATCATTTGTACATAATACGCTTGGATATATGTTTGTAGGAGATGGTGGTTGGGCTGCGGGAACAGCAAGCAATACTTCTACTACTACGTACCCTGCAAAGATTTCATCAACAGGTGTTCCTTTATCAAAAGCATATACTGGATCAACAACGGTATATAATAGTATTATGTATGCTAATACTCTGGCTTGGGCAATTCAATATGCACAGACAAATACAAACACCTCTTATGTAATTCCATAGGGAAGTATAAAAAAATCTAAATAATCGACAGCGATTTATTAGACAAACTATTTACTTAAAACACCTGCAATAATTTTTTGCAGGTGTTTTTTTGTATTGCTATTTTTAATGTGACGATGTAAATGAACAATTTTTGTAGCACATAAAATATTTAAAATTAATGTACGGTTTATATAAATATAAGAAGTTCTTAAAGCGATTAATAGTTAATAGGATAAAAAAGAGCTAATACTAAAAGTGCTCTTACTTGGTTGATGCATAAAAAAAAATACTATCTTTTATGACTGAAATAGAAAAGAAAAATCTTAAAATTGATTTTGATAAATGGTATAATAAAAAAACAAAAAAATAGAGTTTTTTATTCTTTAGATTTGAAAAATACATCAGACAAAATAAACTATAAATTTAAATGATTTTACTTTATATGAGTTAGTAAAATTTTTATATTGCCAATAGTGTTGTCAATACCAGTTTTTATTAGTGAATAATTATTTATGAAAGAAATCAGTGAAATTCTTAAAGCATATTCAGTAGCTAAAGCAGAAAAGAAGAAAACAGCTTTGGCAACCGTAGTAAAAGTCGAAGGTTCGTCATACAGGCAGCCAGGAGCACGTATGTTGGTTACCGAAGATGGTATGCTGACAGGTGCAATAAGTGGTGGCTGTTTAGAAGGAGATGCGTTGCGAAAAGCGCTTCTTTCAATTAATCAAAAGCAAAATAAACTTGTAACTTATAATACCAGCAACGAAGAAGATGCAGAGGTCGGTTTGCAGCTTGGATGTAATGGAATCGTTCATATTCTTTTTGAATACATACATGATGAGACTGAAAACAATCCGATTCAGCTTTTGCAACAACTTGAATTAGAGAGAAAAGAAGCAGTCATAGTAACGGTTTTCTCTTTAAAAAGAAATGCTTCTCAGATAGGAACAGCTTTATTTTTTAGAAAGGACAGCCCAATTTTAACTCATGATAATGAAGCTTTAAGTTTGATTTCAGACGTAAAAGAAGTATTGAAAAATAAAGCTTCGGCAGTAAAAAAACTTCATAAAGAAAACGATGAAGAAGCTTTAATCGAATATATAAAACCGTCTATTTCGCTGGTAATTGCTGGAGCAGGAAATGATATTCAGCCGTTGGTAAAAATGGCAACTGTTTTAGGATGGAGAACTCATATTGCAGAAGGGCGTGCGACGCATGCAAGTGCAAAACGTTTTCCTAAGGCTAGTCAGATTTCGGTTGTCAAACCCGAGCAATTCATAGAAAATATAGTCATCGACGATCAGACTTATTTTCTTTTAATGACTCATAATTATAAATACGATCTGGCAGTTTTAAAATTATTATTAGAAACCAATTGTCATTATATTGGAATTCTCGGTCCAAAATCGAAATTCAGCCGAATGTTGGACGATCTTTCAATGGAAGGAATTACAGTAAATGAAGAGCAGTTAAGCCGAATTCACAGTCCTGTCGGTTTGGATATTGGAGCTGAAACCTCAGAAGAAATTGCCCTTTCTATTATATCTGAAATTAAAGCCGTTGCTTCTGAACGTGCCGGAACATCTTTAAAATATAAATCGGGCAAAATTCATAATGAAATTCATTATGGAAAATAAACAGCAACAAAAAAATGGCATTATCATTCTTGCAGCTGGAAATTCGTCTAGATTAGGCAGGCCAAAACAGTTACTAAAACATAAAGAATCGACCCTTCTGAAAAACACGATTTCAGAAGCTTTAAAGACTCAAAATTCTTTTTTAATAGTGGTAACAGGTGCAAATCATGATATAATAGAAAAAGAGATTAATTTGCCAGATGTAAAAATTTCATTCAATTCTGAATGGGAAAGCGGAATGGCTTCTTCAATAGTCAAAGGAATTACAGAACTAGTACTTCTAAACCCCGATTGTAAACAATGCATTTTATCAGTCTGCGATCAGCCTTTTGTAACGAGTTCAGTTTTTGAGAATTTAATAAATGAATCTAAGAAAGCTGGAAAAGGAATTGCGGCTTCAGCTTATGCAGAAACATTAGGAACACCGGCTTTATTTCATCAAAAATACTTTCATGAACTTCTTGAATTAAAAGGGAAGGAAGGAGCAAAAAAACTCATTAAAAAATACGCGGAAGATATGGTTTCAGTTTCTTTTGAAAAAGGAAATATTGATATTGATACCGAGGAAGATTATTTTAAGTTGATTTCTTGAGCTAAAGGCTTAAAGTTACAAAGGCTCAAAGTTGCAAAGGTTTTTTTTACATAGCTTTTCTAGATTCAGTTTGTCATCCTGACGAAGGAAGGATCACACGCGGGAGTCGACAAAGATTGAGGATTTACTTTATGGAATTTCTAGTGTGATCCTTCCTTCGTCAGGATGACAAAAATAACCTTTGCATCTCTGCTCCCGATAGCTATCGGGATTGCGAGATTAAAAACAAAAAAAAACTTAGTGTCATATCGCCTTAGTAGCAAACGGAGTAGCTAAACTCAAAATGCGCTCAACAGCAATATCAATTTCCTCTTCTGTAGTAAAACGTCCCAAACTAAAACGAATCGAACTCAAAGCATCTTCATCAGATAATCCCATTGCTTTTAAAACATGCGAAGGTTCTGAAGTAACTGCCGAACAAGAAGCTCCATTTGAAACTGAAATATTCCCCAAAGTCAATATCAACTGTTCTGAGTTTACGTTTGGAAAACAAATATTTGTAGTATTATAAATTCGGTTTGAAATGTTTCCGTTTACAAAAGATCCTTCAAACTGCAACAAACCTTTTTCAAGTTTATTTCGTAAGGCTTCAATACGTTTTTGATCTTTTTCTTGTTCATTTTGGGCAATCTCACAAGCTTTTCCTAAACCAATAATTCCGGGAACATTTAAGGTGCCACTGCGAAGTTTTCTCTGCTGTCCGCCGCCAAGAATTTGAGGAGTCAATTTTAGTTTGGTTTTTCCTGAAAGATATAAAGCGCCAACGCCTTTTGGGCCATAAAATTTATGAGCTGACATTGCCAAAAAATCAATTCCGAGAGCTTTTACATCGATCGGAATTTTACCAATAGTTTGAGTTGCATCACACAAAAAAAGTATGTTTTTATCTTTCAGTATTTTAGAAATTTCGCTGATATTTTGCATGACACCTGTTTCATTATTAGAAAACATTCCGATGAAAACCAGTGTTTTACCTGTAATTATTTCTTCTAAAAGTTGAATATCTAAAAGACCATCAGAAGCAATTGGGAGATAAGTGACTTCAAAACCAATACTTTCCATAAAGTTACAAGTCTCAAGAACCGCTTTATGTTCGGTTTGAACGGTGACGATGTGTTTTCGATCCTGATCCGCTAGACCTTTTATAGCCAAATTTATAGCTTCAGTTGCCCCCGAAGTAAATAGGATTTCATCTGCATCGGCGTTAATTAAATCTGACACTTGCCAAGCGGCATTTTCTACAGCTTCATTTACCGTAAGTCCTGCAATATGCTGGCTAGTTGAATTCGCATAAAAATCAGTAAAATACGGAAGCATAGCATCCAATACGCGTTTATCAACACGGGTTGTAGCATTATTATCCAGATAAATAATTTTTTGCTGTGACATAGCTTGGGCTTATTTCAGTAAAAATACAATTTTATAATTTCGCAAAGTCGCAGAGACGCAAAGTTTTTTAAACCATATAAGCATTATAAGTTCGATTAAGAGAAAACTTAAAATTCTTACATCACTTATATGTTTTTTTTTGAATTAAACTTTGCGTCTCTGTGACTTTGCGAGATTTTCTTTTATTAAGGCATTGCGCACGTTGCATTAAAAAAAATAAAATTGTAATTATTCTAAATAAGAGTAATGTTTGAATTTTATAATTTTTTCTTATAGAAGATGATTAAATTTGTTAGAATGACAAAAGCAAATTTGCTAATTTAACAAATAGATTGAATGGCTTCTAAAAAAACAAATCAGGATAAAGTAACGTCGGAAGATTCCAATTCTCGTCGTGACTTTATAAAGAAATCAGGACTTTTTACCGCTCTTGCCCTGACGCCACCTTCATTGGTAATGGCTTCAGAAAAGAAATGGGATGAAAAAATAGCGGAATATTTAGAAACAGTACCGCTTTCTATTGAAGTAAATGGCACAAAACATAATCTTAATATCGAACCAAGAACAACATTATTGGATTTGCTTCGCGAACAATTACAGCTTACAGGAACCAAAAAAGGCTGCGACCACGGACAATGTGGAGCTTGTACAGTTCATGTAAACGGAACGCGAATTTTGTCTTGCCTTTCTTTGGCATCGATGCAACAAAACGCACAGGTAATTACAATCGAAGGACTTTCAAAAGGAAAAAAACTGCATCCAATGCAGGAGGCTTTTATCAAGCACGATGGTTTTCAGTGTGGCTATTGCACGCCGGGACAAATCATGTCGGGAATTGCTTGTATCAAAGAAGGCCATGCCAACAGCAGAGAAGAAATCAGTGAATATATGAGTGGTAATATCTGCCGATGCGGTGCTTATCATAATATTGTTGATGCTATAACCGAAGTGAAGGAAGGAGGAAAGGAGATATGAAAAATTTTCAGATAATTAAAGCTTTGTCGTCTTCTTCGGCAATTACAGGAAAAGCAAAAGACAATTCTTCTATGTTTATTGCGGGAGGAACGAATCTGGTGGATTTAATGAAGAAGAACATCGTTGCTCCAGATAAATTGGTTGACATTAACGGATTAGACTTAAAGAAAATTGAGTTCTTAAAAGGAAAAGTTTCGATTGGTGCATTGGCAAAAAATAGTCAGGTTGCCGAAGATGCTTCTATTAAAGAAAAATATCCTTTGTTGGCATTAGCTTTAGCAGCTGGAGCTTCTCAGCAGATTAGACACATGGCAACTGTTGGAGGAAATATGTTGCAGAAAACAAGATGCTCTTATTACTACAATACCGATATGCCTTGTAACAAACGTGCTCCAAAAAGCGGGTGCGGTGCGATTGGCGGGTCTAATAGAATGGCAGCTGTTTTTGGAACTTCGGACAGTTGTATTGCAGTTCATCCAAGTGATATGTGTGTGGCTTTGGCGGCGCTTGACGCTAAAGTTTTGGTAGAAGGTCCAAAAGGAAAGCGAGAAATTGATTTCACCGATTTTCATAGACTTCCAGGAAATACGCCTGAAAAAGACAATACGCTTGACAGCAGAGAATTGATCACAGCTGTTGAAATTCCAGATAATAATTTCATTAAGAATGTCCATTACTTAAAAGTACGTGATAGGACAAGTTATGCTTTTGCATTGGTGTCGGTTGCTGTGGCTTTAGATATAAAAAATAATACCATAAATGATGTCAGATTGGCTATGGGAGGTGTGGCACACAAACCATGGAGATTGACTGAAACAGAAAAATTCCTGAAAGGAAAAACAGTTTCTGAAGATCTATTTAAACAAGCAGGCCATTTGTCTATGAAAGGCGCAACAGGATTCGGTGATAATAATTTTAAACTAACGCTTGGAGAGAATGCAGTAGCAGAAGCACTTACAATAGCAGCATCAAAATAATTAAATTATGAGCAAGACAAGTAATATTAATAGAGTTGACGGATTTGCTAAAGTAACGGGTTCAGCAACTTATTCGGCAGAGTATAAAACGGCAGGTGTTGTTTATGCCTGTTTGGTTGGAAGCACGATTGCAAAAGGAAGAATTAAAACCATTGATACTAAAAAAGCAGAATGGGCACCAGGAGTTTTGGCGGTTATTACACATTTGAATGTAGATAAACCTGCTGGCTACGAAAAAGCAAAAGACAAGCATAATTTTGGTCAGCCGTTACAGATTTTTAAAGATGATTCGGTTTTGTATTACGATCAGCCAATTGCTTTGGTGATTGCGGATACTTTTGAACGTATGCGATATGCAGCGAGTCTAATTAAAGCCGATTATTTTAAAGAAGAACATTCGACAGAACTTAAAAAAGCAGCTGAAAAAGAAAAGAAAGTAGAAACCGATAAAGGAAATGATTATCATCGTGGTGAACATGACGGCTATAAAAATGCTGAGGTAATTTTAGAAACCGAATATACGATTCCGACGGAAGTTCATAATCCAATGGAATTGGCAAATATTATTGCCAAATGGGATGGAAATAAACCAATTTTATATACCAAAAGTCAAGGTGTAGAAGGAACGCGTAGAAGTGTTGCCGGAGTTTTTGGAGTGCCTGTCGAAGATGTTGAGGTTCACGCAGAATATCTTGGAGGTGCTTTCGGAATGGGATTGCACACTTGGCCGTATGAAATTGCAGCTTTAATTGGAGCTAAAAAATTGAATCGCCCAGTTAAATTAGTATTGCATCGCGAACAGATGTTTACCAATGTTGGTTTTAGACCGTACACAATTCAAAAAATGGGATTGGGTGCAACAAAAGATGGAAAACTGACAGGTCTAACACACGAAGCTGTTGCGATGACTTCGAGCTATGAGGATTTCATGGAAGGAACCGTAAACATGTCCCGATTTATTTATGATTGTCCAAACGTTTCAACACGTTACAGAATTGTGCCTTTGGATATTTCCACGCCAATCTGGATGCGCGGACCAGGCGAAGCGACAGGTTCTTTTGCATTAGAATGCGCAATGGATGAAATGGCGTATAAATTAAACTTAGATCCGATTGAATTTCGCAAACTGAACTATGCTGAGAAAGATCAAGAACAAAATAAACCATGGAGCAGTAAATTTCTTTTAGAATGTTACGAAGGCGGAATGGAACGCATAGGCTGGAAAAATCGTAAAAACGAACCAGGCTCTGTTAAAGAAGGAAACTGGCTAGTGGGTTACGGAATGGGTACAGGGACTTTCGGCTGTTACAGAAGTCCAACTTCTGTAAAAGCAAAATTCCTAGCTAATGGCGATTTAGTCCTGCAATGTAGTGTAAACGATATGGGACCAGGAACGGCAACCATGATGACTGCTATTGGAGCTGAAGTAATAGGTTTTCCATCAGAAAACGTAATCATCGAAATGGGAAAAAGCGGTTTGCCAAAAGGCCCAACACAAGGTGGTTCGGCAACGACTTCATCTGTTGGTTCTGCGGTTCATGATGCTTGCAATTTATTGCTGAATAAAATAATTGAATTGGGAAGCAAAAATCCTGCTTTAAAAGGAATCGCTCTAACAGATTTAACTTTTGAAAATGGTGCAGTTTCTTCTAAAAAAGACAAATCTAAATCGGTTACGTTAGCGGCGCTTTTAAGCAGTAATAAATTAGAAGATTTTGAAGTTGAAAATCTTTCTAAAGCTGCTGAAGAAGCGAAGAAATATTCAATTTATTCGTTTTCGGTTCATTTTGTAAAAGTATTAGTGAATCCGAATTTAGGTAAAATAAGATTGGCTCATGTGGTTTCTTGTGCTGATATTGGAACCGTAATCAGTCAGAAGACTTCTGCAGGACAAATGTTCGGAGGAGCAGTAGGAGGAATCGGAATGGGATTAATGGAAGCATTAGAAATCGATCATCGTTTCGGCCGTCCGATCAATAATAATTTCGCAGATTATCATGTTCCTGTAAATGCCGATATTGAGAAACAAGAAGTTTTCTTCGTTAATAAAAAAGACCCAATAAGTAACCCAATGGGAACAAAAGGTTTGGGAGAAACAGCTTTAGTCGGAATGGCACCTGCAATTGCAAATGCTGTTTTTAATGCAACCGGAAAACGTGTTCGAGATTTACCAATTACTTTGGATAAAATTATAGAAACTGCTAAGGTTTAAGTATAAAAAACAATTGCAAAAGTCCCTTTGAGATTACAATCTTAAAGGGATTTTTTTGTGTTATGAAAAATCTCGCAAAGTCGCAGAGACGCAAAGTTTAATGCAAAAAAACAACTACATAAATCAGATAAGAAATTCTAAATTTCCTCTTAATTGAACTTACATCACTTATATGTTTTAAAAAACTTTGCGTCTCTGCGACTTTGCGAGATTAAAAAAAAGTCGCAAAGCTTAAAAAAACTTTGCGACTTTGTGCCTTCGTGGCATATATTAGTAAAACTTATTTAACCGTAATTGGTAATTCAACTGTTGTTTTATCCCATCCAATAACAAGATTTGCGACATTACCTTGAGTTGTAAATGCAATAGATAAAGCTTCGATAACTTCAGAAACTGGTTTTACAGGAACTGAAACTCTTACCACATCTTTACTTTCATCATAAGCATAAGAACCCCATAAATCAAGTTCTTTGTTGATAATGATAGTCCATTTGTCTTTTTCAGGAATAGCAAATAAACTGTATATTCCTGCAGCAATTTTTTTTCCGCCAATTGTTACATCTTTATAGAATTTAACTTCTGTGTTTTCATTAGCACCAACTCTCCAAACTTCACCAAACTTTACAACGTCACCAAAAATAGTTCTTCCTTTTACAGAAGGTCTTGCGTAAAGCACTTTTACAACCGGATTAGGATTGTCTGTTTTCTTAAATTTCACCGCTTTGTTTGGGAAATACGAAATATCAACTGGACTTGCATCAAGAGGAGCAAATTTTACGATGTCTTGAGCCTGAACTGTAAAAGCAGCAAACAAAGTAACTGCTAGTAAATAGAATTTTTTCATGGTTTACAATTTTTAGATTAACTACAAAGTAAATTAATAATGAAGAAAAATCATATAATTTGCTGCCTGTTTTTTGTTAATGAATTGGTAACAGTTTTGACAAGATAATTTTATTTCCGATCCAATTTTCCGTAGAGACGCACTGCAGTGCGTCTAACGTATTGTAACCATCGTTGCGTAGACGCACTGCAGTGCGTCTCTACAGATTAACGTTGTGTGAAAATAATTTTTAATATTCGTTTTTCTTTTTAGCATACCAATTTTGCATAATATAAAACGCTTTCTTCTTTTCGCCATCATTTGAAATCAATCCTTTACGATTGTAACCATCCTGAATTCCTGGAAGCAATCTTTTTGGCGATCTGAAATCAACCAAAATCCACGGACTTGTTCCGCTTAAGTGAGGAATTTTTTCAATCATCTTTAAATTCTGAATGTATAAGTATTCCTGATATTCCTCAGTCCAACGTTCGTTTTTCTCTCCGTGAAAACCCGCTTTTGCATCACCTCCAAATTCAGAAACAAAAACAGGTTTATTGTATTTAGATTTCCATGTTATTTTCTCAGCATCTTCTAAGTTTCCACCATACCAGCCTAAATATTGGTTGAAAGCCACAACATCCAAAACCTCTCCAATAGGATCATCAATAGTTTCTTTTTTGGTTAATAAAGCAGCGCTAATTAATCTAGTATTGTCTAATGATCTGGTGTGTGATGCTAAATTTGTAATGAAAGTATTTCTAGCATCAGAAATTGGCGTTTCATTTGCCATAGACCAAATCACAATACTAGCTCTGTTTTTATCTCTTGTGATAGCAGCAGTTAATTGATCTTGAGCATTTTTATACGTGTTTTCATTTTTAAATTCAACTGTCCAATAAACCGGAATTTCTTCCCAAACCATTAAACCTAATTTATCAGCTTCTCTAACCATGTTCTCGTTATGCGGATAATGCGCCAGACGAACATAATTACAACCTAATTCTTTTGCCCAGTTTAATAAACGCAAAGCATCTTCTTGAGAATTTGCACGTCCGCCTTTTGCATTTTCTTCATGAATTGAAATTCCGCGTAAGAAGACTGGTTTTCCGTTCAACAGAATTTTATCTTCTTTTGTTTCGATAGTTCTAAAACCAATTTGATCGTTTAGTTTTTTCCCATTAAAGTCAACAATAACAATATATAATTTCGGATTTTCTGGTGACCAATAAGAAATCTTTTTAGCTGGGATTTCGAAGTTTAAAATTCCATTATTATCAGCTTTTCCTTTGTAGTTGATTTTTAATTCAGGAATGGAAATTGAAACCTGATTTTTTGATGCATCCAAATTATTGATTTTAATAAAACCAGAAACCACATTTGCATTGCCTTTTTTCAATTGAATATTATAATCTTCCACAAAAGAGGATTCTTCTTCAATTAATGTCACATCGCGTGTGATGCCGCCATAATTCCACCAATCAGTATTTACTGTTGGGACATCTTCTTTATGGCGTGTATTATCAACTTTGATAACCAAATAATTCCCCGTTGGTTTTACAATCGAAGTAACTTCGTAATTAAACGGTGTGAAACCACCTTCGTGAGTTCCTAATTTTTTTCCATTTAAATAAACATCAGCTTTGTAATTGATAGCTCCTAAATATAAAAATAGACGTTTTTTTGGCGCTAGATTGTAATCGAAAGACTTTTTAAACCATACATTCCCTTCATAATATTTCAGTTCTGTAACCTGAGAATTCCAATCGCCTGGAATATTGATTGTAGGCGATTTATCGAAATCATATTCTACTAATTCCTGTTTGTTTTGAGCATGATAATTGGTGAAAAAAGCTCCTTTTGCTGGTTTTTCACTTTTGTCGTATTGGTCAAGGTGAAAGCTGTAAAAGCCTGTTTGATATGGATCTATAATATAATTCCAGACTCCGTTTAAAGAAGTGGTGTTTCGGTTTGGGACATTTGAGATTAAATTTTGTGCAGACACCAAAACGGAAGAGGTTAGAAGTAATGCGGTTAATAGTTTTTTCATTTTTTGTATTAATTTGTTTTTGTAATTGTGTGTGGCTTAACCGCAAAGAGCGCAAAGGTTTACGCAAGGTTCGCTAAGTTTTTTTTACGCGAAGCATAAATAATTTGCGTCCTTTGCGTAAACCTTTGCGAACCTTGCGGTTAAATTCTCAAGGTTCAATCTTCAAATATTCCCCTTTAAAGCTCTGATTTAAAGCCGTCATTTCAATCGGTTTGCCAGAACCATCGGGAGTAACCTCGATAGAAGCCTTTCCGTTTGCCATTCTGATCGATTCACTTCCTGTTGGAGTTCCTTGATTTTTTAAAGTTTTTCCTCCTTTTAAACATTGAAAATAAACACTAGCTTCATAATCCAGACAGCGTAAATTATTGTTGTCGATTGCAATTGCTGTAACTAGATAATTACCGTTTTTCAGTTTTTCTGATGATAATTGCAGCGAAGAAGCCGTATCGTTTTTATTGAAACGATAATTAACTTTTATTGTATCAGAAACTGTTTTTCCATCTTTTGTTTTTCCAACAGCAACTAAAATATTTTCACCCTTCGTAAAATTGACATCCCAAGTTAAACCATTTGCTGGATACACAGCAAGATTTCGCTGTTTTTCTCCTAACGATTTTCCATTATGGAAAAAAGTTACTTTCTCGCAGTTACTGAAAACACTGATTGTTCTTGGTGTATTTTCAGGCCCCTGACGCTCTGTCCAAGTATGCGATTCGATGTAAGTGAAAGGTTCTTTTGCCCAATAGCTTTTAAAAACATAATACGCATCTTTTGGAATTCCGTTTCGGTCTGTTAATCCTTTTTGGTTCATATACGGAATATCATCTTCTGGTCGCAATGGCGTTGCAAAATCCTTAAATGCCCATTGAATATTTCCCACAAACGTTGGATCATTCTCGGATATATGCAAATGCCAGTCAAATAAATCAACAATATAATTTTCGCTCCAATCGCCAATTTGAGCAATATTGGCAACTTTAGTCTGCACAATAGCTTCTTCCCAGCCTTCGGCTTTTATTACATTTTCTCCCGTTACAGGATTTTCACTATGACGGCCAACATGACTGTCTCCGCCATATTCGGCATGAATAAAGTGTTTGTATTCTTTTTTATAAACATCAATCGCTTTTTGATAGCTTTTATAACTTCCCGAATACCAGCCCGACCAGATCGAAGGGGAGAAGACATCTACAATATGCGATCCTTCATAATATTTTCTAATTGCCGTTTTTCTTGTCGGATCTAGTTTATGCGCAATATCGTTTAATTCACTTAAAAAGACATTGGTTTTATCGGCATTATCTCCGTCAGGAAAATCAGGAAGCCAATTGATTTCGTTCCCTAAAGACCAAATGATAATACTTGGATGATTGTAATTTTGATTGATAATTTCTGCCAGCATGTTTTTGGTATTTGTTTTCCAAACATCATTACCAATTCCGCCACGACACCAAGGAAGTTCGTCCCACACCAAAAGGCCAAGTTCGTCGCAAGCTTTATAAATCTCTGGATCTTGTGGATAATGCGCTAAACGAACAAAATTAGCACCCATTTCTTTAATCGATTTCATATCGGCCCAATGCTGTTCGTTACTCATTGCTGCGCCAACTCCAGCTTGTTCTTCATGACGATGTGTACCGCGAATCAATAGACGTTTTCCGTTAAGGTAAAACGGACCATGATCTTTAAACTCAAACCATCTAAAGCCTACTTTTTCGGAAACACTATCTCTAATTTGATTTTTTTCTGATAAAACAGCAGTCAGTCTGTATAGATTTGGTTTTTCAGTATCCCAGAGTTCTGGGTTTTTAATGTTTTCAAAAGTGATGGTTGAGGTTTTATCTGTAACCAAAACTGTTTTGCTTGCTACTTTTTTTCCTTTCGGATTTTTTAAAGTGACAGTCAATGATAAATCCTTTAAATTATCAGGATTGACAAAAGAAGAAACAATCTGTACCGAAGCTTTTTTAGCCGAAACTTCTGGAGTTGTAATTTTTAAATTCTCAATATGATTTTTGTATTTCGAAACCAGCCAGACATCACGTGTAATTCCACCATAAATAAAGAAATCACTTTTTTGAGACGGAATAATTTCAATATCATAACTATTATCAACACGAACAAAAATATCGTTGTTTCCTTCTTTTATGAAATTGGTAATATCGATCGAAAATCCAATGTAGCCACCAATATGCGATCCAGCTTCTTTTCCGTTTACATACACATTTGTAGTTACATTCGAACCTTCAAAGTATAAAGAATAAACGCGGTTTTTGTCGATTTTGGGAATATTTATTTTTTTTTGATACCAGCTGGCGTCGCGTCTATAACCTGGATACAGATCTGTTGCATCTTCTGCGTTCCAAGTATGTGGTAAATTCAGAGATGTCCAATTGGACGCTTTTTGTGCTTCGTTTAATTTTTGAGTGTCATTTTCTAAGTAAAGCCAGTTGTCGTTAATGTTCATCTTTGTCTGAGCAAAACTGCTGCTCAGACAAATTTGAAACAAAACAAAAAGCGCAAAAATTGAAAAAGTTTTATTCGTTTTATTCATAGGTACAAAGGTTCATAGTTACAAAGGTTCAAAGGTTTTTCTGGCTCAAAGGTTTAAAGATTCAAAACCTTTGTTACTTTGAACCTTTAAGACTTTGCGCCTTTATTAATGCTTCCAAAAAATAATAATCGGCGTAAATTATTGGTTCGTCAATTTCGTCATGTTTTGGCCAGTTTCCAGTACTGTGATCAAATAAGAAAGGCGCTTTAATTTTAGCATCTAAAATATATTTGTCTGTTTGCACCGAAGCCATTAGTTTATCGGCGAAAGCCAAATAACTGTCATTTTTTGTGTAACCGTACAATTCGTATAAAGCAGACGCAATTACCATAGCTGCAGAAACATCTCTGGCAGCATTTGGAATACTTGGATCTTTAAAATCCCAATACGGAATTCCGTCTTCAGGTAGGTTTTTATTGGTCATAAAAAACTTTGCTGTCGCTTCGGCCTGTTTTAAGTACGCAGGATCTTTTGTGTAGCGGTAAGACATTGTGAATCCGTAAACTGCCCATCCTTGACCGCGCGCCCAAACCGAATCGTCATTGTAACCTTGAAGAGTTGTTTTCTTTCTAACTTTACCTGTATTCGGATTATAATCAATAACGTGATAACACGAATTGTCTGCTCTAAACTGATTTTTTAAAGTGGTATTAGCATGTTGAATCGCAATCTCTCGGTATTTTGGATTTCCAGATATTTTTGAGGCTTCAAATAACAATTCTAGATTCATCATATTGTCTATAATCACTGGATAATCCCAAATTTCTTTGTTGAAATCCCATGAGCGAATAGAACCCACTTTTGGATTAAACCTTGTGCATAAAGTTTCGGCGCCTTTAATAATTACCGCTTCGTACTCTTTCTTGTTTTCCACTTTCAGCGCTTCTCCAAAACTGCAAAACACTTTAAAACCTACGTCATGCGAATTACTGTTGACACTTTCTTTTTTGCTGAAAGGAGTCCATTTTTGAGCTTGTTCTTTATATTTTGAATCGCCTGTGAGTCGGTATAACTGCCAAAGATTTCCAGCGAAGAAACCACTTGTCCAATCTCTAGAAGGCACTTTACGAATTTCAAGCGTTTTAGTATTCATACTTCTTGGCATTGACATTGAATCGACTGGATAATCTAATAGCATTTTGTAACGCGTTTCCAGTTTTTCAGTCGCTACTGAGGTAGTTTTTTTTTGAGAATTAATCCCAGATTTGCATGCTGTTACCAGCGATGCAAACCCAAGAATTAAAGAAATGAAACTGACATTCTTCATATTAAAATAATATATATTTTGTAATCGTGATATTTAGACGCGGATTTGACGGATTCGCTATCGCGAAGACGCGGATTTGTACGGATTTTTTTCTCTCGCAGATTTGGACGTTTTTTTATCTGCTAAATCTGCAAGATCTGCAGGAAACCAATTATACGTAACGTAATAAAAAAAAATCGTTTCAATCCGCGCTTTTGCGATAGCAAATCTGTTTTATCTGCGTTCAATACTAATTGTGCTAAATTAATAACCAGGGTTATTTGGCTTTAAATTCGGATTAATTGCTAATTCTGTTCCTGGCAATGGCCATAAATAATCTCTGTTTGGATCAAATTTAGCATGCGGTTCTAAGCCATTTGGTCCGAATACTTCTGGTCCGATTTTAAGTCTTTTAATATCGTACCATCTCACATATTCAAAAGCCAATTCTAACCTTCTTTCATCAATGACCATTTTTCTGAAATCGGTTTGAGATAATCCCGGAGTTACATTTGCAGGAAAAGAAACCAATTTTCCAGCTTTATTTCTCGCTCTTGCACGAACACGGTTTACATAACCATCAGCTTCTGTTGTTCCTGGACTAATTTCGTTTAAAGCTTCAGCGGCCGTTAATAAAACTTCAGCAAAACGCATTGTGATGTAATTGTGCTGCGAAGTTCTTCCGTTAGCACCAGCTTTCCCAGGAAAACGGAAATATTTGGCAATGTGCGGACGAGGTGCTTTTTCGTTATCACTTGAAGGATAAACCTGTAATGATCCGCCTGGGCCTGTTTTCTTTCTGATAATGGTATCAAAACTTACGGCTCTTCTGTAATCTCTCTGATCCCAAGTGTTGAATACTTTTAAAGAAGGAACCGCAACCGAGAAACCTTGCCCATAACTGTAACTGTCATCTTTTAACGATCCTGTGAAAAATGCCGTATAATCTTGACCGTAATTTCCTGATGTTAAGTTATTAAAATCAATTGTAAAAAGCGGCTCTTTTAATGAAGCTGTTTTTGTTGCATTAAACAAATCTTGAAAATCGGCATCTAAACCTAAACCAAATTTTGCTTCGTTTGTAATTACATATTTTGCTTCATTGTACGCTTTTTGAAAGTTTCCTAAAGTCAAGTAAACTGAAGCTAAATAACCTGCAGCAGTACCTTTTCCTGGAACGGCTTTTACTTTTGGTTTGTCATCCAGCCATTGTTTAGCAAATTCTAAATCGGCAATGATTTTTGGGTAAACATCTGCTTCTTTTGTTTTACTCAAAGAATTTACTTGCGATACATCATTCACAACAAAATCAACATACGGAATATCCCCAAAAAGGCGCACCAAATGATAGTATGCAAATGCTCTTGCAAAATACGCTTGAGCTACAATGGCATTTACTTTAGCAGGATCTCCGGGTGTTTTTTTAGCACCTTCAATGGCCTGATTTGCTGCCGTGATAATCACATATGATTGAGGCCAAAAGTTTGCAACAAGCGCGTTTGTATCGTTCATAGACATATCGTTCACATCGATACGGGCAGCTTGTGTAGTTCTATCGCCAATATCGGCCATGTCATCGCGAAGCATTAGAGCAATTGTAAATTCTCTTCCCCAATAATTGTTATGGGCAATGTTGGCAAAAGCTCCGTTTACAGCAGCTTGCAAATCGTCTGTATTATTGAAAAAGTTATCTGGACGAATAATCCCTACTGGTTTTTCTTCTAGATCAGAACAGCTGAAAAAAGTCATTGTTCCTAAGCAAAGAAGAGCTATATATTTTTTCATAGTGGTTTTAGATTAAAATTTTAAATTGAATCCTGCAGTAAACGTTCTTACGTTTGGATACCCTCCGTAATCCAATCCTAGATAAGTATTACTTCTAGCATTTGAGTCGTTTAAGTAGTTAGTTTCTGGATCTGTACCTGGATAATCTGTAATTGTCCAAAGGTTTTGAGCACTGATGTAAAAACGAACTTTGCTTAATCCCATTTTAGAAACAATTTTTTCATCTAAACTATATCCTAAAGAGATGTTTTTTAAACGAATGTAGCTTCCATCATAAACAAATCTCGAAGTGATTCTTTTGGTTCTCGCTGCATTTGCAGGAACATTTGTATCTGTATTGGTTGGTGTCCAAGCATCTAAAACTTCAGTTGTAGCGTTGTTATTTCCAGAAGCCAATTCCATCAAAGTATAGTTTAAGATTTGACCTCCTTGCGAACCTTGAAAGAAGATATTTAAATCAAGATTTTTATAAGTGAAATCATTGTTGAATCCGAAGATGAAATCTGGATTCGGATTTCCGATAATCGTTTTATCCTGAGAATCTAATTTTCCGTCACCATTTACATCTCTAAATTTTTCACCTCCCGCAACAGTTTCAAAGTTTCCTGGTAATACCGCTTCTCCCTGCTGGATTACGCCATCATAAATAAATCCGAAGAAAGAACCAACTGGCTGTCCAACTCTCAAAATTTGCGATTCAGTTGCCAAGAAATGTCCAGGAGCAGAGTTGATTAAAAGGTCTTTGTTGTCGGCCAATTTTAATACTTTGTTTTTGTTTGAAGAAATATTAAAGTTGGTTGACCAAGTAAAATCGGCACCAATAAAGTTTCTAGTATTAATAGCCAATTCCCATCCTTTATTTTCCAATTCACCCACGTTTTGAAGCTGAGAACCAATTCCAGAAATTCCAGGAAGCGGTCTATTGAACAACAAATCTTTAGTAATTGTTTTGTAATAATCTGCTGTAATACTAATTCGGTTATCAAACAAACCTAAATCAATTCCGTAATCCTGCTGATAAGACGTTTCCCATTTTAAGTTCGGATTATCCAAAGAAGTTAACTGAACTGCATTGGTAATCACATCACCACTTACATAATAGATTTCAGAGAATCTAGAAAGAGTAGAGTAGGCCCCAATTGAAGGATTTCCTGTTGCTCCATAACTCGCTCTTAATTTTAAGTTTGAAACCGTTTTATTGTCTTTTAAGAAGTTCTCTTTACTAATGTTCCATCCAATTGCACCAGAAGGGAAGGTTCCGTATTTATAATTTTTACTAAAACTTGAAGAACCATCTCGTCTCGCTGTAAACGTCAATAAATATTTGTCGGCATAATCAAAATTTAGCCTTCCGAAAGCAGAAATTAATTCCGTTTCAGATAAACCAGAATCAGGTTTTAAAAACACCGTTCCAGCGCCTAGATTTCTATAAGAGTTTGTATTGGTTAAGAATCCTCTTGAAGCCGCATACGAATTTTCGTTTTTGTTTTTTTGGTATGAATATCCACCCAAAACCGTCAAAATTCCTTTATCGATAATTTCACGTTTGAAAGTCAAATAATTCTCTGTCAAGAAAGAAGAAAATCTAGTATTGTTTACAGACGCTTCTCCTTTGATGTTTTTACCAGCAATTAAAGTTGAAGGAATAAATCTTCCTGTTTGCGAATTACTATCAGTTAAACCTAACGTAGTTTTAAAATCAAGATCTTTTGTGATTTGGTATTGGGCAAAGAAATTGTTTCGGTTTGTTACAGAAACGATTTCCAAGATGTTTTCCATTGCTGTAGCATACGGATTGTCAATATCATCACCAATTGGAGCCGTTGTAGTATAAGTTCCGTCAGCATTGTAGATTCCTTTATCTGGCATAAAACGGTAAGCTGATGCAATTACACCCGCAGCACCAGTTCCTCCGGCACTTGTCTGACTTACAATTCCTTCTTTGTTCTGTTTGCTTGTAAAAGTATTTAAACCCACTTTAAACTTCGGAGTTAAATCGGCCTCAAGATTTCCTACGATCGTATATTTGTCAATTCCTGAATTAATAACCACACCATTTTGATTAAAGTATGTTCCAGAAACATAATATCTCACATTATCAGATCCGCCAGAAAAAGACAATTGCGTATTCGAAATCAGTCCATCACGATAAATCACATCTTGCCAGTCTGTATCTGCTGGACCTTGCGTGTGAGTAGTAAAACTTTTTCTATAAGCTGCAAACTGATCGGCATTTAATAAATGCAATTTGTTATTTACAGATTGTACAGAAGTCGAGTTACTGAACTCAATTACAGGTTTTCCGGCTTTTCCTTTTTTGGTTGTTACCATAATAACTCCGTTTGAACCTCTTGATCCGTAAATTGCAGTAGCAGAAGCATCTTTTAAAACCTCAATAGAAGCAATGTCCTGAGGCGCTGGCATAGAAACACCTGCAAAACCGTCAACAACAATAAGAGCATCTCCGCTGGCATTGATAGAAGTTCCTCCACGAACTCTAATTTTAGTTGGAGCACCAGGTTCGCCACCATTATTAGACATTACCGAAACCCCAGCTGCACGACCTTGTAAAGCTTGTTCTGCACTTAAAACAGGATAAGCAGTAAGCTCTTTTGCTGTAACAGAAGATACAGATCCTGTTATATCATTCTTTTTACGAGTTCCGTAACCTACTACAATAACTTCGTCTAGTGCTTTTGTATCTGGTTTTAAACTTACGTTGATAACACTTTTTGTTCCAACTGGAATTTCAACAGTTTGAAATCCGACGAAATTGAAAACTAAAACTGCATTTTTCTCTCCTACAATTACAGTATAATTTCCATCCATATCAGCAGAAGCGCCTACAGAAGAATTTTTAATATAAACATTTGCACCAGGAAGTCCAAGTAAATCTTCACTGGACGTTATTTTTCCAGTCACTTTTCGTTCTTGTGCATGCATCACGATATTTACCAGTAAAAAAGATACCAGCAAATACCATTTAAACGATTTGTTTTTGTGGTTTGTACACATTCATTTTTTGGTTTTAGGGTTAATAAGTTAGATAAAGTAGAAAAGCAATAAACTCATTCCGATGATGAGAATGACAAATAAAATCTGTAGCAGTAAGTAGCTCGTTTTTTTGATTTTCATATCGCAAATGTATAGGCCGAAAACGATATAGAAATACAAAAAAGGGTATCTAAAAATACAGATACCCTTTTTTAACCCTTTAAAACAGTGGATTTGCTAAATTACGACCGAAGATTTGTAAAATTTATCGGCGTATTGGGACGGAGTCTCGCCGTACTTTTTCTGAAAGCATTTGCTAAAGTATTTCGGATTATTGAAACCAACTTTATAACTGATTTCAGAAACGGTCAATTTGTTTTGTTCTAACAATTGAGCCGCACGTTTTAATCTGATTTCATGAATGAATTCGTTTGGCGTGCAATTTGTCCAAGCTTTGATTTTTAAGAATAACATCGTTCGGCTTACACCCAATTCAGAACAGAAAAACGGAATATCAAATTGTTCGTTTGAAATGTTTTCTTCCACAATTTTGAATGCTTTTTTCAATAATTCTTCATCCAATGATGAAACCGTAATTTCTGAGGGAATAAAACTGTCTTCGCTTGAAAATTTGATTTTTAAACGTTCAGTCGTATTCAGAAGGTTTTTAACGCGAAGCCTGAATTCCATTAAATTGAATGGTTTACTAATGTAGTCATCTGCACCGCTTTCCAATCCTTCAAATTTGTAAACCAAAGAAGATCGGGAAGTCAATAAAATGAATGGAATATGACTGGTTTTAATGTTTTCTTTTATTCTCGAACAAAGTTCTGTTCCAACCATTTCGGGCATAATAACGTCACTGATAATTAGGTTTGGAACAAATTTTAAAGCTTTTTCTAAAGCAATTTTTCCGTTATCGGCTTCAATAATGTTGTAATCTTTTTTGAGAAGATTTTTCATGAATTTTCTCAAAACCTTATGATCTTCAACAATCAATATTGTTTGTTTTTCTTCGTTTACAATTAAATCTTCGATATCTTCATTTTCAACAACTTCCGAAGGTTCCAATTGCGCTTTGTATTGCTCAATATCATCACTGATTTTAAAATCAGGAATAATCTCGCTGTCCAAAAGATGTTCGCGTCCAAGCGGTAAAGTCACTTTAAAAATAACTCCGCCAGTGGTTTTGTTTGTAACGTCGATTTTTCCTTTATGAAGTTCAACAATGTTTTTTACGATTGAAAGCCCAATTCCTGTTCCTTTATTATAGTTTTTCTGAACTTGATTATGAGTTGGAACTTCAAAAAACAAATCAAAAATTTTGTCAATATGTTCTTCTGCAATTCCAACGCCTGAATCTTCAACGGCAATAAAAAGATTTTGCTGATCGTGATTGATTTTAATCTTAATTGAACCGCCTTTTGGAGTATATCTAAAAGCATTCGAAATCAAATTATAAAATACACGTTCGAGTTTGTAACGGTCAAAATAAACCAAGATTTCTTCGTTTTCAGTTTCAAACTCATAATCGTAACCGCCGTCTTTAGCATATTCAATAAATGATAGGAAGATCTCTTTAGTGAATTTTACAATGTTTCCATTTGCCGATTCCAGCGTAACCTGATGGTTTTCCAGTTTTCTGAAATCCATTAATCGGTTAATCAGACTCAACAAATGATTGGCGCTTCCTTCAATTACTAGAAGTTTTTTGTACATTTCATTTGTTCCGTTATAATCGGCTAAAATTTGCTGTAATGGTCCTAAAATTAAAGTCAAAGGCGTTCTGAATTCATGCGAAATATTGGTAAAGAAATCCAATTTTAATTTGTTGTTTTCTTCAATTCGTTGCGTTTCCAGATATTCCAGTTCGAGTTTTTGTTTCAGTCTGGTTTTCGATTTCATAATCCAAATCAAACCATATAAACCTAAACCAATTACGATTCCGTAAAGCATAAAAGCCCAAATACTGCGCCACGGAGCAGGATTTACTATAACCGTAAGTGTTGTCGGGTTCTGATTCCAAACACCGTCATTGTTAGCGCCACGCACTTCAAAAGTATAAGTGCCTGGATTTTGAATCGCAAAATTGGCCTCGCTGTTTTTAGTCGTAGTCCAGTTATTTTCTAAACCTGTTAAACGATAACTGTATTGGTTGTTTTTTGATCGAATGTAATTCGGAATCGCAAAACTGATCGAGAAATTGGCCTTGTCATAATCTAAAGTGATGGTTTTGGTAAAACCGATGCTTTGTTCTAAAATGCCTTCTTTATCATGTGCATGAACCGTTTCGTTTTTAATCTTCAAATCGGTAATTAAAACTTGCGGAGCATATTTATTTAATGAAATTTTTGTCGGATCGAAAAATGTTGCTCCCGATGGACTTCCAAAGTAAAACTGATTTGAACTTAATTTTAAAGCCGAATTGTCATTGAATTCATTACTAGCCAATCCGTCTTTCTGATCGTAAATAACAACTGATTTTTTGATTGTATTGTATTTGATAATTCCCTGATTGGTACTGATCCAAAGGTTTTTATCATCATCTTCTAAAATAGAATGGATAGAAGTAATGACAGTATTTCCAATTCTTAGATTAATTCGGTTGAATTTTTTTCCATCAAAATAATGCAGTCCTTTCGCTTTTGTTCCAACCCAGATTTTATTTTGAGAATCCTGAAACAAAGTCAGAATATCATCGCCAGAAACAGTCGAATGATCGTAAAAGAAATGCTGAATAGCATATTTCTGCGGATTAAAATTTTTGAGCGGAATGCGATTTAAACCATTTTGAGTTCCAACCCAAAGAAAGTGTTGTTTATCAACTAAAATCGTACGAAGAATATTATTGGTAAGAAAAACAGGTTTGGCGCTGTCATTTCCAATAGCATCAAAGGTTTTGTTGATTGTGTTGTAGCGGATTAAACCTTTTCCGAAAGTTCCAATCCATAAAATCGAACCTTCAGTTTTAAGAGCATAAACGCCGCTGTCTTTTAGCAATTCACTTAAATCTGAAGAAATTCTATTATCTTCAATTCTTTTTGAAATGGTATTGTAAGCAGATAACCCTTTAGAAAAAGTTCCAATCCATAAAATATGATCGTTGGAAAGACACATCGATTTAATATCATTTTTATTGGCTTGTCCGGTTTTGCTGTTAATGTAACTTACAGATTCATTGTTTTTATTGTAAATCGTGATTCCGCCTCCTTCAGTTCCAAAATAAATGTTTTGGTTTTTATCGGCGATTATCGAACTCACCACATCAAAACTCATCGGAATCTTTTTCGAATTCTGATTGTAATTAGAGAAATTGACATTGGAAACATCCCAAAGATTAACGCCTTTGTAATAACAGCCAATCCAGATAGACCCTTTTTTATCCATAAAAAGCGACTTTACCTTATCGATTCCGTTTGCATTATTGCTGTTGTTGATTTTTTGAAGACTTTTATCTTTTCCTAAAATATAAATTCCGTCATAAGCTCCCACCCATAAAGAACCTTGTTGGTCTATAACTAAAGAACGAATGTCGGTATTGATTTCGCGGTATTTTTCAGCTGGTAAAAAAGAAACAAAAGCTTTCTGTTTTTGGTCAAATTTTAAAAGTCCTTTGTTTTTTGTTCCAACCCACAAACTACCGTCTTTATCTTCAATAACCGATTGAACGTTTAATAAATCAGTTGTGTTTAAAAGATAATTTTTAAAGAATAGTTTTCCGTTCATTCGATTTGTGAGCTTGCATAAACCTTTAGTTGTTCCAATCCAGATTTCACCTTCTTTGGTTTTTAAAATGCTGAGAATATTATTGCTAGGAAGAGTAGAAGCGTCATCATCTGAATGAAAAACCGATGTAAACGATCCTGTTTTTTTGTTGTAAATCGTTAATCCTTTTGAAGTTCCAAACCACATTTCACCGCCAATTTCTCTGATGCTCCAAACAGCATTATTACTTATTGTATGATTGGCTTTCGTATGAAGATATCTCGTAAAACGGTTCGAAACAGGATCATAACAGTTTAAACCATTATAAGTTCCTACCCAGATTTTACCTGAATTGTCTTCTTCAATAGCTAAAATATCATTGTTGCTGATCGAATATTTATCTGCGGCATCGTTCCTGAAAATCGTAAAACGGCTTCCATCATATTTATTCAGACCATCGCGGGTTCCAAACCACATTTGTCCAAATTTATCCTGATGAATGGCAATGACAGAACTCTGCGAAAGCCCATCGGTTGTAGAAAAATTTTTAAGACGATATTTATTTTGGGAAAACATATTTCCGAAAACAAAGACAAATAATAAAAGAGCTATTTTATGTTTCATAGCGCACAGATTTATGTTGTGAATTGAGTTTCTCGCAAAGTCGCAGAGTCGCAAAGTTTTCTTTTTTCAAGTTTTTTTTTAATTTTCTCTTTGCGTCTTAGCGTCTTAGCGAGATTAATTTTTAAACACATAGAAACATAGATTTTTTCTTTTTATAAAAAAGATATTATAAAAAAAACTAGGTTTTCACACATAGCTTCACGCAAACCCTATGATTGTTTATGCAAGTGAAATGCCTTTTTACGTTCCGAAAAACTATGTTTCTATGTGTTTAAATTTATTTTTTCAAACGTTTATTTAATTGATAATCGTAAAGAGACGGAATTTTTTCAATCGGCTTATTCAAAAGTTCAATATATGGATCGAGATCGTATTTAATTTCAAATTTTGCATTTCCATGAATGCCAATGATTCTGGCCAAAGCGCCGTCTTTCATTCCGTACAACAAAACTGGTTTTGATGCATCTGGATTTTCAACCTGAACATTTAAATTCCAAAAAGTACTGAAAGGTGCGTGAGAAGGTTTCCAGTAATCGGCGCCTCCACCTCCAAACAAAGCATAACTGTTGTTTTTATCGGCTTTTAAATGAACCGTAATATTGTCAAACAAGTTTTGATGATTGGCTCCTGAATGCTGGTCTAAAACCGGATCTGTAAATATCTCACAGTTTTGGTACACATTTTTAGTAGCAAAAGTGTTGAAACTTAAAGGATGAACGGCAGAATTATAGATTTTCAGATTCTTAACCAAAATATTGTGCACGCCACCTAAAGTTACAGTGTAGTGCGCTAAATGCGGTCCATCGGTTGTAATATCCTGAATGGTTACATTAGCGACTTCTTCGGCAAGAATTCCGCTGTCGGCATTGGTGATTTTGACATCTTTAACCCAGCTGTTAAAAAGACGAGTCAGGAAAATACCATTATTTCCAGGTTCTAAGTGATGCGCCACTCTTGGAATATCAGGAAAAGTAAAGCGAAGATGTTCGATTCCGACTTCGTTTAAATGTTTCCATTCTACCAATTGCGCCTGATAACTTGGTTTTATAGCAATGGTTAAAGGCGTTTTTAAAGTGATTTTTGAACCAGAAATTTTAATAATTTCTACCTGCTGTCTCACAATTGGAAGTTTTGGAAATTTCCAATGATGCGAACCGGGTTTTACTTTAGCTCCCTGATATAAATCTTTGATGATTTCGCCATTTTCGCCATCTTTATTAAACAATTGCAATTCGACAACATCGCCAATTTTCAATCCTTTTACATCAGAAACAGTGATAACATGTTCGCCCATTTTTCCCAAACTGACTTTCGCCAACGGATTAGATTGTGGTTCGTATTTATCCAAATACGATTTTACGCGTTCGCCTGGAACCTGTGTCCAGATAAATCCGCCAGACCATGCATATTGCGAAAAAGGAAGATCTATATTATTTTCTGGTTCACGCTGTCTTTTGTCAAATGTGGTTAGATACTCTCGAAGTTCAGCCAAAACATTCGAATCTTTGAGATACATCATCGGTCTTGGGCAGTAGATTTCAGTTCCGTTTTCGCTAGAACCAGCACCGCGAAGTACAAAATTGCTTCTTTCAATATACAAAATATCACTTAAAATAATTCGTCCAGCGGGCAATTGCAGAATTACCTTGCCGTCAACAGCATTCGCGGCTTTAAAAGCTTTTAAAAGTGCTTTTGAATCGTCTAAATTGTCATTTGCTTTTACGCCAAAATCTGTTGCATTAATGACTTTTCCGTTAGCGTCAGGAATCGGACTTTCGCCAAAGCGATATCCTGCATAACTAAAATCAGGTAGATAATCGGTTTTTGAAGTTAAAATTTGGGGTATTTCCTGCGCCAGTATTGAGTTTATAAAAAAGCCACAGGATATAAGAATGGCTTGGCGAATCATGGTTTTGTGGTTTATTGTGGTTAGTTAGTTTTTTTTTCACCGCAAAGGCGCAAAGTGCGCAAGGAAAATTAAACTTTGCGTTCCTTGCGACTTTGCGGTGAATTTTTACAAGGATCGTTTAATCCCTAATTCAAGTCCTCGCAATTCTGCCAAGCCTCTTAAACGGCCGATTGCAGAATAACCCGGATTTGTTTTTTTCTTTAAATCATCCAGCATTTGATGTCCGTGATCAGGACGCATTGGCAAAGTGCTGTTGTTTCTTTTTTCAACTTCCAAAATTGCTTTTACAACTTCATACATATCAACGTCGCCTTCCAAATGATTTGCTTCGTAAAAGCTTCCTTCTTCGTCTCTTTGCGTGCTTCTTAAGTGAATAAAATTCATTTTATCGCCGTGACGTCTTACAATTCCAGGCAGATCATTATCAGCACGAACACCGTAAGAACCTGTACACATTGTAAATCCGTTTGATGGAGAAGGAGCAGCGTTCATTAATTCCATCAAATCTTCTTCGGTACTTACCACTCTTGGCAAACCTAAAATCGGGTAAGGCGGATCGTCTGGATGAATGGCCATCAAAACACCTTTACTTTCAGCAACCGGAATAATTTCTTTTAGAAAATGAAAAAGATTATTCTTTAAAGTCTGTCTGTCAATATGATTGTAAGCGCTTAAAGTCACAAGAAAATCTTCAACCGTATACGCTTCTTCGGCACCCGGAAGTCCAGCCAGAATGTTCTGCTGTAGTTTTACTTTATCTTCGGCAGTCATAGCTTCAAAATAGCTTTTTGCTTTTTGTTTCTGTTCTTCAGTATATTCGTTTTCAGCGCCTGGTCTTTTCAAAATAAACAATTCAAAAGCAGCAAAAGCATTAATGTCAAAACGTAAAGCTTTTGAGCCGTCTTCAACCGTATAGGATAAATCGGTTCTTGACCAGTCTAAAACAGGCATAAAGTTGTAACAAACACATTTGATACCGCACAAAGCCAGATTGCGAATGCTTTCTTTATAATTTTCAATGTATTGCAAATAATTTCCAGCCTGTTTTTTAATGTCTTCATGAACCGGAATACTTTCTACAACCGACCAAGTCAAACCCGAAGCCCCTTTTTTAGGATCACCGTTTTCGTGTTCGATTTCAACTTTTCGCTTAATAATCTCGTCAATGCTCCAAACTTCTCCGTTTGGAATGTGGTGTAAAGCCGTTACAATTCCGGTTGCACCAGTTTGTTTGATATCTTGTAAAGAAACAGGGTCATTTGGTCCGAACCATCTTAATGTTTGTTCCATTTTTATGTTTTTGTTTTATTTCCTGCAAGGTTTTCAAAACCTTGTAGGTTTAAATTAGTTGTTTTTATAAATTAGATACCTACAAGGTTTTGGAAACCTTGCAGGAGAGGGGTTGGACTAACTCTTAAATACTTGTTGCAGCAAATCCGCCGTCGACTTTTAAGATAGTTCCCGTTACGAATTTTGACATGTCGCTGCATAAAAATAAAAGCGCACCGTCAATATCTTCAGGAGTTCCGAATCTTCCCATTGGCGTATGATCGATTATTTTTTCTCCTCTAGGAGTTAGTTTCCCTTCTGGAGTTAGTAATAAAGCACGGTTTTGTTCACCAATAAAAAATCCAGGAGAAATAGCATTTACACGAAGTCCTTCGCCATATTTTTGAGCCAATTCAACAGCCATCCATTGTGTGAAATTATCGATTGCCGCTTTTGAAGCAGAATACCCGACAACTCTCGTTAAAGGTCTTTGGGCCGAAGCAGATGAAATATTGATGATATTTCCTGATTTCTGTTTAGCAAAAAGTTCCGCAAAAACCTGAGTTGGAAGCATGGTTCCAATAATGTTCAAATCGACTACTTTTTGCAGATCATCGCTTTTCATATCGTAAACCGCCTGATCTGGCTGAATCGTCGCGCCCGGCATATTTCCGCCTGCGGCATTGATTAGAATATCAAGACGTCCGTATTTTTCAGCAATAAAATCTTTGGCTTTTTCTAATTCTTCTTTGTTTAAAACATTGGCCTGAACAGCAAATCCTTGTCCGCCGTTTGCTTCGATTGCTTTTACTGTGTTTTCAGCCTTTTCCAATGATTGCGAAACGATTCCGACTACAACACCTTGCTGTGCCAAAACATTTGCAAATCGGCTTCCTAAAACTCCAGCACCGCCTGTTATTAATGCAATTTTTCCTTTTAAATTAAATATTGAATCCATTTTAGTTTTTAATTTTCAATACTTTAAATTCCAAATTGGAAATAAAGTACATTTTTGTATAATTAATTTTTACTTTTTAATTAGTCTAATCGGTACAAACTGAGTTTTTGGAATTTGGGTTTTCAAATTTGGAATTTACTTTCTGATAGTTTCTATCAAATCCAAAACCCTTTTAGTTTCTTTTTCAATTGTCTCATAAGCATCGAATTCCATTACTTCTTTGCTAATTAATTTGCTGCCCATTCCAACAGCAGAAACCCCAGCATTAAACCAAGTTTCAATGCTTTGTCTCGTAGTGTCAACACCTCCAGTTGGCATAAAAATTAAATCAGGAAAAATATCTCTAATACCGCTCATGAAGTCTGGTCCTAATATATTCCCAGGGAAAAGTTTGATGAATTTTACACCAGCATTTTCAGCCGCAATAATTTCTGTTGGTGTCATACATCCGGGAGCGTATAAAACACCTTTAGCAATTAGAAATGAAGCTACTTCAGGAACAAATCCTGGACTTATAAAAAAGTCAGCTCCAGCTAAATAATAGGTTTCTGCTTGCGCTAAATTTTTGATAGTTCCAATTCCTAAAAGCATTTCAGGCATTTCAGCATTTCTTACTTCAATCATTTTTTTGAAATTAGAAAGTGCTTCTGGACCACGGCTTGTGTATTCTACCGCTCTGATTCCTGCATTGTAAAGTGTTTTTAAAACCGCAATACTTTTGCTTTCGTCAGAATTGAAATAGAGCGGAAGCATTCCTTGTTTTAAAATAACATCTATAGCGTTCTGAATGGTGCTCATTACTTATATTTTTACTTTAATAACAATTTTTTTCAATAGCCCGCTTGCAATCATAGCAGAATGGACGTCTTCTGGAAACAGGATTGTAAATTGCTTTTCTTTTATTTCAAAAAACATATCGGGTTTATCATGAAAGAAACGAACATCTCTTTCTTCGCTATAATCCCCATTTGGATTGATGCATTTTTCTCTAGGTTTCCATGCAAAGGTTTCAGGGCCAATTATAGAAATCTGAATGTCGATGTTTTTATCATGGCATTCAAAACCTTTAATGCTTTCTTCTCTTGTGCTTCCTTCTCCAACAATTACAATTAGTTTTAAACCTTCACCAATTTCGTAAGCTCCTTCTTCAAGATTGGCAATATCATTTTGGGCTACATATTCAAATGCTTTTTTGAAATTTGGATGCAGACCGTAGTATTTTGCTGCATTAGGCAATGAGTCTATTATCATTTTGTACGGTTTTTATTTTGGTTTTTTAATGTTATGTGTATATTTGCGTGTGCGTACACGGTGTTTTACAAATGTATGCAAAATGTGATGTAAAACAACTTATTTTTGATAAAATAAATTAATTTTACCCAACTGCTTTTATATTTTTAACTTAAAAAGAATCAATATCATAACAATTAAAAAGATTGCCGAATTAGCCAATGTTTCTGCTGGAACAGTCGACAGAATTATACACAAACGTGGACAAGTGGCTCAAGAAACCGTTGACAAGGTCAATGCGATTATTGAAGAGTTTGGTTATACGCGAAATATTTTGGCAAGTAATCTAGCGCTGAATAAGAAATTTCATTTTGCAGTTTTTCTTCCAAAATCAGAAACTTTAGAATATTGGAAATGTCAGGCTGAGGGTATTGAAAAAGCAGCTTTGGAGTTTAGCAAATTCGGAATTGTACTGGATTACTTTTTTTACGATTACAATTTGGCATCGTTTAAAGAAACGACGCAGAAAATAATGGAGTTTGATTGTGACGGTTTATTGTTTGCTCCAATTTTTTATGATGATTCAGTTCAGTTTTTAAAAGAATACGAAAAGAAAAATATTCCGGTTGTGATGATCGATTCGAATATCTCTGAAGAAAATGAACATGCTTATGTGGGACAAGACGCTTTTCAGAGTGGATATTTGGCAGGAAGATTAATCAGTTTTGCGGTGAAAAACGAAAGACAGGTTTTGATTTTTAAAATAACCCGAGAAATCGAAAGCACATCTGTTTATCAACAGCGCATCAAAGGATTTTATTCGTATTTTGAAGATCATAACGAATTGACTCATTTTAAATTCTCAGAAGTAACTTTAAAAGATTCTGGAATTGATCAGCTGAGTTTGGAAATGTTTTCTGGAATAAATAGTGTTTTTGTACCTAATTCAAGAGCTTACATTGTGGCCAACTTTTTAAATAAAAACAATATAAACGGTGTTCGAATTATTGGTTTTGATTTGCTAAAAGAAAATATCGAATACCTTAACAAAGGGGTTATTGATTTCTTGATCAATCAAAGGCCAGAAGAACAGGGATATTTAGGAATTAATTATTTGTATAAGAAACTTGTTCTTCAGGAAGAAACTGAACGAACGCATTATATTCCGTTGGAGATTATTTTGAAGGAGAATTATTTTCCTGCGAGAAAGTAATTTTTTTGGTTTTTTTGTCATCCTGACGAAGGAAGGATCACACAAGTAGCTCTACTTAGAATGTCAAGAAACTTTGTCGATTTCGTGTGTGATTCTTCCTTCGTCAGGATGACAAGATTGTGTTATTTTTTAGTCTTCACAATCAAAGGATTATTAATCTTTTCCGCAAAAGAACTCAAATACTTTTCCCATTCTTGTTTAGTTTGAAACGGACTTCCTTTTTTCCATCCGAAACCAACATAATAAATGGCTTTGTTGTTTTTAACAGTAATATTTCCGTACAGATTACTCAAGTCTTTTTCGTCTGTTACATGATTGTCAAAACTTAATAAAGTGTTTTTTGGAGCCACTAAACCTATTCCAATTTCAGAATCGTCAATGGGTTCCCAATAGCTTAACCATCCTTCTTTAAGATTTGTTCCAGTAGTTCCTTTTTTCTCATGAAGAGTTAATCCAGCAGCAATATTTTTTGTTCCTGTAATATTGATTTCAAAACGCGAAAGCTGACTTCCGTAATCTAAACTGATTAATTTTGATTCCGTTATTTTTTTTCCTTTTGCGTCCCAATCGGCATAAGTCAGAATAAAACTAGTTCTAATTGGCCCCGTTGTAATGGTTTTCCAGCTGATGAAATTTTTAGAGAAATAGTATTTTCCATCTACATTTACTGCAATTCCGCCCACACCGCGGCTGTCGCCCACATGAAAATTGTCCAGACCTTCACCAGTGTCTTTATGATACGTTCCTGTTCCGTTAGTGGCTTTTTCATACCATTTGTTAATAATTGGATAATCTACTCTTTTGAGCCACGCGTCAATTCCGCTGGTTAGAGTTCCACCTGGAATTTTATCCTCGACCATTTTTTGTGCTACAGGACCATAAGTTCTAAATGCCACTTTGTTGTTTTCCCAAGCATAATCGTCTGTACGTTCTGGAACAAAACGAGAATAGCAGCTTGCTACTTTTGAAGTGTTTGGATTTGTTCCAATGAATACTTCAAAATCCTGTTTTGAAGAAGCTTTTATTTTTGGCTGAAAAAGTAGAACATCAGCATTTCCATCGCCATCATTATCTACGGTTTGAGTTTCTAAGTAGGAATTGTTTTCAATTTCTTTTACAGCATAATTTTCGAGTTTTGCATTATCTGCTAAACCAAGTGATTTTTTAGTCAGTTCTATGGTTTCAAATTCTCTGTCAACTTTTAAATTGTTGGTAATTGTAATGATTTTATTCTGAGAAAAAGCAGCAAAATTGGCTGTCAGAATGGTTATGATAAAAAGATGTTTTTTCAAAATTCTTCGGTTTTTACTATTTCAAAAATTAGGTTTGATAGGGTTATAAAAGTACAAATCAAAACGGAATTGAAAATACAGAATAGGAGTAATTCTGTACAGAATGTTGAAAATGAGCAGAAAAGCTTTGAAAGAGGAAATAGATTATTTTTCGTAATTTACATTTCCTGATTTTACTTCAGGAGAAATTTATAATTAAATGAAAATCAACAGAAATGGTTAAATGTATTATTTTCGATTGTGACGGAGTTTTGGTCGATACAGAGAAAATCGGTAACGGAATATTGCTGGAAATGGCGCAGGAACACGGATTTGAAATGGAATTGGAAGATGCGTACCGTCATTTTAACGGACGAAACCTAAAAGATTGTTTCAGACATATTGAAGAAGCAATTGATCAAAAGCTCCCTGAAAATTTTGAAACAGAATATCGTGAAAAGAGTTTTGAAGCTTTTAAAACTCAGGTAAAACCAATGGAAGGTATTATTGATTTTATCGAAAATATTGAAAAATTGAAGATTCCGTACTGTGTTGCATCGAGCGGACCAGAAGAAAAAATTCGTTTGAATCTTGAAGTAGCAGGATTATTGGATAGATTTGAAAATAAAATATTCAGTTCCTATCAAATTGGTAGCTGGAAACCAGAACCTGGAATATTTCTTCACGCTGCTGCAGTAATGGGGTTTGAAGTAAAAGATTGCATTGTGGTTGAAGATAGTAAAGCTGGTGTTAAGGCTGGAGCAAGTGGCGGATTTAAAGTGTACGGTTTTGCAAATGGCTTTAATAATGAAGATTTACAAGAAGAAGGAGCAGAGCTTTTTAGTTCGTATGAGGAATTGAGTGAAAAACTGGGAATCTAAGTTTTGTTTCAAGTTTAAGATATTTCCACTAAACCAAACTTCACAGGTTTTAAACCTTAGTATCTTATCATCTCAGAAGCTTAGAAACTTAAAAAAATATAATAAACGAATAGTTAAATGTAAGTGTTATCTGATTGATAATGAGTATATTTGATGTGATGTTGAACGTCATCAAAATGTCTAGAATAAAACGTCATTAAATAACTCAAAAAGTATAAAAATCATGATACATCAAATCGATACCACAGATAATATTGTTGCCTTTAGAGCATTGGCAGAAGTGACAAAAGAAGACTTTGTGACAGCAGTAGCTCCAGCCGTTGAGCATTTGGTAAAACAGACTAATGAAATTAATTTCTTATTGGTTTTAGATACCGATATTGAAAATTTTACGACAGGTGCTTGGCTGCAAGATGCTCTTCTTGGTTTAAAAAATCTTGGAAAATGGAATAGAGCAGCTATTGTTACCGATACTGACGAAATCATTTCTTTCACAAACGGATTTAGCTATATTGTTCCAGGTGAGTTTCGTGGTTATAAAAAAGTTGATTTTAATAAAGCATTAAACTGGGTCGAAGGAAATATAAACTAATTTAGCCTAAATGAAAAAGAGCGCTTATAACAAAATAAGCGCTCTTTTTTATGATAGTTTATAAGGATTAGTGATTGTATTCGATACCGCTGCTTGCCTGAGCATCAATTTTTTCTTTAGATACTTGACTGTATTTTTTATAGCAAGCCGATGCTAAAATTGGTAATGCAAGACTTCCTACAACAGCACTTGCTTTTTTATGTCCTGTTTTATTCAAAACTGCCGATGCTAAAAGAGCTCCAACGCCTGCAAATACCATTTGTTTTACTGACAGATTTAACGGTTTGCTTTCAGGTTTAATTCCGTGTAATAATGGGTCTATAAAATTCAAATTCTCCATAATGCCAATTAATTTTTAATTATACTTATTTGTTATTTCTTAATTTTTACTGTTTTCAGTGTCAGTTTCACTTTCAATTTTCTCAATTTCGACCTTTTCTTTTTTTATAGCTTGGCGCAATAGAGCAAAAAGACTCATATAAACATTTGCCATAAAGACCAGAGAAAACCCTGCCAAAATATATCCTCTCCAGTCATTTAACAAAAGTTTATAATCGCAGATAACCAGAAAGGCAATTGTAACATAATGACTGAAGCAATATTCACAAGTGAGAAGATAAAAGAACTTTCTTGACAGTATGTATTTGTCATTTTTAGAATGCCTGACACACCATTCATGCGGTTCTCTAAAAATCTCTTCATGTGTGACAGTCCAGCTAATACAAGCAATTGGAATTGCTAATACAAAAAGCCAGACAATTTGAACTGCTAGATCCATAAATTAATACATTACAATTTACGATAAATTTTGCTATTCTCTAGGATGATTTTCGGGATAATGTTCTGCGTCAAAATCGTCCAATTCTTCATCCTTGTCAAAATCCTCGTCTTTTTCTAAATCATTTTCGTAATCTAAATCAGGATGATATTCATCGTTTAAATCGTCTTTTGTGCCATCGTTGGTAATGGCGTCATCTTCATTAATTATTCTTTCTTGATTCGGAATGTTTTCTGAACGAATAGTAGTATTTGGCTCAAAATCTCCTTTTGGAAGCACAGAATCTTCAATAAATTCTTCCTGATACTGGTACGGATCTTCATCTCGTGCATAATTGTCGTTGTCAATCACCATATTTTGCTCATAATAATCAGGGTCGCTTTCGCCAAATTCTCTATTGTCATGTTTTTTCAAAATTTGTTTAAACTCATCCTCATTAGAATATGTTCCGTCAACAAGAGTATTTTGTTCGATATAATCAGGGTCAAACTGACCATAATCATGGTTGTGTTGCTTTTCCATAATACTATTTTTTAAGATTATTATTTTTTCAAAATCGAACCTTCTTAAAGAAGAGTAGTTAATTCTTTACAGTTTACTGTAATTGTCTAATCCTAACTTTTATTAGTCAAGGCATTTTGGCTTTTATATTATTTCTAGGCCGTGTACTATTTGACTATAAAAAGCTCTATTTACAAAATTACAACATAATCAGAAAGAAGTTCTTATAAAAAAATAAATGATAGTTGCATAATTAACAGTTACTTACAATGTAAATATTGTAAGAAATTATGTAAGTTTACTATATTGAAACAATCTACATTTGAGGTTGAAATTAATGTGTAATTAAATTTGAAATCAATATGGCGTCAGATAAGGTAACCGCATGTTGTCAGAGTTTAATAGAAAAGAACTTAACAATAGCATTTGCAGAAAGTGCTTCTGCTGGAAAAATATGTTATGAATTTTCGACAGTTCTTAATTCTGGAAGAATTCTCATAGGAGGAATAGTCTGTTATCATTCTTCAATGAAAGAAGATTTACTTCATATTCCGTGGGGAACCATAGAACAATACAGCGCCGAATCTGCTGAGGTTACCAAGTTGATGGCGCAAAATTTTTACCGCTATATTAATTCAGATATTTGTGTGGGTTTAACAGGACTGACTACACCAGGCGGAAGCGAAAGCGAGTCAAAACCAGTTGGGACCATTTTCATCCATATCATTTTTGGCGAAAAACAAATTGCCAAGCGTTTTGAGTTTAAAGGAACTCCCGAAAAAATTATTAATCAAGCAATAGATGTTGTGGCCGATTTGATTTTGAGGGAAATTTAACCAATCAAACGTCCCTACGGGACGTGAACCAACTAAACATTTTTTTTGCTACCGATGAGATGTTCCTAGCGGAACATTTTTTTATTTTGGATTCATAGTTTTTTAGATGTTGTAGGCGATTTGATTTTGAGGGAAATTTAATAAACCAATCAAACGTCCCTACGGGACGTGAACCAACCAAATATTTTTTTTGCTACCGATGAGATGTTCCTAGCGGAACATTTTTTTAATTCTTTCTATTCTATAAAGAAATGCTCCTATGGAATATTTTGTCTTAAAGTAATATTCTAAAGACTTTTAGAAGGCATATCAAAAGCGATTATTTTTAAAATTCGTATTGGTGAGAAAAGAAATGTTCCGTTAGGAACATCTCATCGGTAGAATTTTTAATTAATCATGTTTATTTCGTTCCGTAGGAACGTTTGGTTGGTAATGGCAAACACATATACACAATTGCATATACAATTTGTATTTGCAGTGAAATACAGAAAAGCTTTAATTGCAAAGGATTGGCAGGACAAATTGCATCAATACATTACGGGTATAATTCAAGCGAACAATCATAAAATGTTATGTATTAATAGCATGCCTGATCATATACATATTTTTATAGGGATGCGTCCTACTCAATCCATTTCTTCATTAGTTCAAAATGTAAAAACAGAAACCAGCAAATGGATTAAAGAACAAAAATTATCACCTGATTTCTCATGGCAAGAAGGATATGGCGCTTTTTCATATTCAAGAAGCCATGTTCCAAATGTTATTAGATATATTCAGAATCAAGAACAGCATCATAAAAAAGAAACATTTTTAGAGGAGTATCAAAAATTATTGAAAGCATTTGAAATAGAATTCGATTATCAATATATTTTTAAAGAACCAATTTTATAATACCAAACGTCCCTACGGGACGAAATGTACAATCTCAAATTATTTTTTTCTACCAACCAAATGTTTCGATGGAACATGATTTCAATGCTCTTTTAATTATTTCTTACTATAAAGCGAACCATTTTTAATTGTCTTTTTATCCAATTTTTCTTTGCTGAATAATTCCTCTAAAATAATTTTTGCCTCATTAACTGCGATGTTGTGAATTACAGCATATTCTTTTGGAGCAAGTGTTGGATAAATTTCGAAAATTGACAATGAATTTTTATTCTCAAACTTTTTCGCTTTAGCCTCAGGAAACAGAGCTAGCAAAGCATTTTCATAAGCATCATAAGGTTTAGAACCGTAAACAGTTAATTGATTATTATCGGCGTTGGCTAGAAATAAAGTTGGAAAACCTCTTACGCCAAGAGTTTTTCCTAAATTTAAATCTTCTTGAAAAAGTTCTTCGGCATCATCATAATCAGCTTTTAGTTTCGGAACGTCCAAACCTGCGATTTTTGCAGCTTCTGCTATATTTTCCCATTTTGCAATATTCTTTTTATAGAGATAAAGCTTTTCGCGAAGAATACGCATAAAGTAAACCGCTTTTTCCTTGCTTTGCATTTGTGCTGCTTTCACAGCAATACAGGAAGGATATGAAGAATCTAACGGATCTTCAAGCCAAACATTTCCATCAATTGGCATTTCGTAATATAAACTAGCTTCGTCCCAATGGTGTGCAACGTCAGAAGGTTTGCTTATTCCGCCACTGTTATAGCTCCAATCTGGTAATAAACCGCCCATTCGATAATCGATTTCAATATAATCGCCATATTCTAGTTTTAATTTTCTAAGCTGAGGTTCAATTCCCCAACAAGAAGAACAAATAGGGTCGGTATAGTAAATTATTTTGACAGGTTTATTTTCTGTTGGAATAGCTGTTTTTTGATTCGATTTTTCGCCAGCAGGCATTTCGCACATTCCGCTTACAGGATCGCATAATAACGGATTTGTTTTGTCTTCACTCATTTTAGAATTCGTTTGCGATTGGCAGCTTGAACTGCAAATCAAGATTAATAGTATCGACAGTATTTTCATAATAGTTTTTAAAAGGTACTCTCGGATTTATGAATTTATTGCAAAGTTGAGCCGAATATCATAGCCAGTCAATTAGTCAAAAAAACATGACTAGAAAATATATCCTAGTTTTAAGAAATTGCTTTTCTGAAAAAGTGAGATTATCATTATAAAGTAATTGCAGGCTTGTAATTAATTGTTTATTTTTCACTTCCTAAAAATAGAAGCCAAAGATGAATTATATTCAAAAGATTAAACGCCTTTACAACCTGTCTGAAAATAAAAACTACGGATTTTCAGAAAATCAGATTCTCGATCTTGAGAAAACATTAAACGTAAAACTTCCTTCAAAACTTAAAGAATATTATTTAGAATTAGGAACAGAAGAAAACCTCAATTACTGTTTTAATAGACTTTTGAAACCCGAAAATGAAATCGGATTCTCGGATGATGATTTTCTGGTTTTTTATGAAGAAAATCAAAACGTAGCTTTTTGGGGAATTAAAAAAGAAGATTTATCATTGGAGAATCCGCCAGTATATGGCAACTACGACACAATCGAAAAATCAGATTGGGAAATGGAAATCGAGACAACGGAAAACTTTTTTCTGTTGATGGCAGTTTTTAATGGTACTTTAGGCGGACTTCAATTTAACGGAAATTATTTAGGAGAAATTGATTCTGAAATTGTAAAGTTGGTTGAAGAAAACTATGCGCTTGTTCCAGAAATCAGCAGAGAAAATCAAAAGGTATATACAGCTGATTTTTATGATGTAATCAGTTTGTCATTCGATCAAGAGAACAACTGTACTGGAGCTTTTATCGGATCAAGTGATCAGGAACGATTTGATGCCATTCTTGATCTTGTTGATATTGATTGGTCTTATCTGTCTTATGATCATGAAGAATATGATGAAGACGATGTGGAATAATCAAATTAAAAATGTGACAATAAAATAAACAATGAGAGAATTAAATTATTTAGTAAAAATAGAAGGCAACGAAGCGCTTTTAGAAAAATTCATTGAAGCGATTGATAATAATACGGTTAAAATTGATAAAGCATATCCAAATCCGTACGTATTAGATTCGGACGAAAAATTTCTGTTGTCGCCCATAATTGAATACTTTTTCCAGACTAGACCTTTCTCAAAAGAGTTTTATATTTCATTTGTAGAAAAACTGAGAAAACTTACAGGATTTGAGAGTTACCGTTATGCATTAGGATTGCAAGCTGAAGAATTGGTTTTTAATAGTTTTGAAAGAGTAAAAAAAGGCAAATACAAGATTTTTATACCCAAAACAAAAGAAGAACTTCCGAAACCCATATTGACAGAAGAACAGAAAGAACTTTTAAGTTTTATATGTTATATCGCTGTCTCACATATTAAATATGGGCCAAGTTATGCCACAGTTACGGCAAATGAATATTTTGATGTCGTGACCGAATTAGGTTCTGATGAAGTAGAACAGCTGAAGAAAAACGGAACGGGAAAAATTCCAAAAGAGTTGACCGAGTATAAAGACAAAGATTTTACAGGAAAAGCAAATGATGTTTTTGCTGAAATAAGTCTTAAAATGATTACCGAAACAGAAGAAAGTTACGCAAAAGCATTACACTTCGTGAATAACCTTCTAAAATCTGATTTTCCTAAAAGCTTCGAAATTAGTTTTACATCAAAAGAAAAAGAACTGCTTCCTATAAAAGGGCTTCCAAAATGCGGACAGAATTATCTTTTTGCAGGAGCAGTAAAATATCCAAATCTGCACAAAAGCATTTTAGAATATATTGATCTTACAAAAAAGAAATACGAATGGTACACCAATCTTGAAGCTGAAAATTGTGCCATGCCTTCAACTTTTGCCGTTTTTGCTTTAGGATTACAAGACGAAAAATATTTTGATACGCTGATCGATTATTATCAAACAATAGATGGTGAACATCAGTCTATTCAGCAGAAATTTACACCAGTGTTTCTGGAGAAATTCGGAATAAACGAAAAATCAATTAAAGTCTATATCAATGCTGTTTTATCAATGCAGGAACATCCGCATAATAAATCGTTCATTTCTTATTTTACAAATGAAAATAGCTTGAAGTTATTATTGGATAGTAAAGAGAATTTTGTTTCGTATTATTTTACAGAAGAAGATTTAAAAGAATATTCAGATAGTGGCACTAATGTTCAGGAAATGGCAGATTATTGCTGGGAAGGCGTGATGTATACAACATTTGGCGAGAAAAAGAATTTTGCTAAAATTAGCAAACAGCTTACAAATGGAGAAAAAGAAATCTTTGAAAAGATCAAATAAATACATTTCATCCCAATTTATTTTTAAATATAGAGAAATAAAACAAATGTTCCATCGGAACATCTCATCGGTAGAAATGATATTTGTTTTTTTTAGATCGTCCCGTAGGGACGTTTGAGATCATCAAATTATGCAAATGCTTATATTTGTTAGCAAACGTTTAATCAAACGTTCCTACGGAACGAAAAAAATATGCGCATTTTTTTCTACCAATGAGATGTTCCGATGGAACATTGCTGTTACTGATGTGAATTGTTTAGTTTAATGTTTCTAAAGCGCAATTTGAGAATCTTTGCTCTCTGCAATTTGGTCTTTCTTAAAAAACTCATTAAACTTTCATTAACAAAAACTAATTTATCATTATTTTATATTTGTAAGAGACAAATTAATTCTAAAACATTCTTCTCATGAAAATTAAGCCTTTTTTCTATATATTTTTATTCAGTATTATTTCGGTTTCTGCTTATAGTCAGAATGTGAAACTTATAAATATTAATCAGCTTAATGAGAGAATCAAAAACGGAAAAGACAGCACTTATGTTGTCAATTTTTGGGCAACATGGTGTGCACCATGCATAAAAGAATTACCATATTTTGAGAAGTTAGGAGCAGAGTATAAATCAGAAAAACTGGCTGTTTTATTAGTAAGTTTAGATTTTAAATCGAAACTAGAATCGAATGTTATTCCGTTTGTGAAAAGGAAGAATTTAAAGAATGAAGTCTTTTTATTAAACGAAAGCAGCCCACAAGAATTTATCGATAGAATAGATCCAAGCTGGTCTGGAAGTATTCCGGCAACGCTTTTTATTAAAAATGATAAACGAAAATTTGTCGAAAGCGAATTTACCTACGAACAATTATTAACTGAATATAAAAAACTGTAAACCATTATGAAGAAAATAATCTTATTACTAGCATTAGCATTTTCTGCTTTTCTATCTCACGCACAAAATGCTGTAACACTTAAAGCGGGCGATGCGGCTCCAGATTTCAAACTGAAAAATGTAGACAACAAAGAAGTTTCTTTCGGAACTTTTAAAGATGCAAAAGGATATATTGTAGTTTTTACGTGCAATACATGTCCGTACGCAATTGGATACGAACAGCGAATTATCGATTTGGATAAAAAATTCAAATCTCAAGGATATCCTGTAATTGCAATCAATCCAAATGATCCTGAAGCTTCTACAGCAGATACTTTTGCTAAAATGCAAGATTTGGCAAAAGATAAAAAATACTCTTTCCCATATTTATTTGATCCAGGACAAAAAATTACGGATGAGTATGGAGCAAAACGTACACCTCATATCTTTATCGTTTCTAAAACAGCAAAAGGAAATGTTGTAGAATATGTTGGAGCAATTGATAATGATCCAGAAGGAAATAATCCGCAGAAAATAAAATATGCTGAAGATGTAATCGCATCATTAAAAAGCGGACAGAAACCAGCCATTACACAAACCAAAGAAATTGGCTGTACGGTAAAAAGAAAAGCAAAAGCTTAAGTTTTTTGTTTCAAGTTTAAAGTTTCATGTTTCAAGCTAAACGCAACAGAATAAAACTTGAAACATGAAACCTGAAACAAAAAAACATAAAATACAAACGCCCCATATTTGGGGCGTTTCTTTTGGCATGTATAGATGAACAAGTTTACTTTTTATCTATTCTATAAAGTCTTCCTTGATCGGTAACGGCGTATAATGCTTCATCTTTTCCTTGTGTAATATCTCTAAATCTTTGTCCTTCTCCAGCCAATAATCTTTCTTCACCAGCTACTTTATTGTCTTTAAATGCTAGACGAACAATATGCATACCGCTTAAAGCGCCTATAAATAAATTATTTTCCCATTCCGGAATTCGTTTTCCAGCGTAAAACGTCATTCCACTTGGTGAAACTACAGGATCCCAGTAATAAATAGGCTGTTCCATTCCGGTTTGCTGTGTAATACCTTCTCCAATTTTCGTACCACTGTATTCAATTCCGTAAGTAATTGTTGGCCAGCCATAATTTGCTCCAGCTTTAATTCGGTTAATTTCGTCACCGCCTCTCGGGCCGTGTTCACTTTGCCATAATTCTCCTGTAGTAGGATGCATAGCCAATCCCTGCGGATTTCTGTGGCCAATAGTATAAAGCTCAGGTAAAGCCCCAGTTTGTGTAAAAGTAGGATTTCCTGGCGCTGCTTGTCCGCTTGTGGTAATATGTACAATTTTGCCTAAACTGCTCGTTACTGATTGAGCCAATGGGCGTGTTTCTAGCACAGATCTTTCGCCAATGCTTACAAATAAATTTCCGGTTTTATCAAATAAAACTCGGCCGCCATAGTGCAGTGTACTTGAGTTTGGAGTGTTCGAACGATAAATAACCGTTGCATTTTCAATTGCTTTTTCATCGTCTGAAATTCTACCTTTCGCGACAGCGGTAATATTTCCGCCAGCAACAACTTCAGAAAAAGCCCAATAAATCATTCGGTTAGTAGCATATGCAGGATCAAGGCAAATTCCTAATAAACCACCTTGACTATCAGGATTAACAGCAGGAACGCCAGTTAAGGCATTGCTGATAACTCCTGCTTGGGTTACGATTTTAATTTTACCTGCTTTTTCAGTAACCAAAAGACGTCCGTCGGGAAGATAGGCCACTCCCCAAGGAGCGCTTAAGCCGTTGGTGATTACTTTAGATTCAATTTCGGTGGTGGTTTGGATGCTTCCTGCGCGTGTCTGTCCTGAGAATGCTGGTTGATAACTGGTGTTTGCCGTTCCTGTTTCTACAGGTGGTCCTGTTGGTCCTGGATCTGTGCCTCCGTCCGTATTGTCGTTATTAGAGCAACTGCCTAAAGCAAGAATTCCAGCAAGAAGAAATATACTTTTTTGAATTATCATAATGCTTTCATTTTAATGGTTAAAATTAAATTTTGCATTATCGAACATTTCGAAAGAGAAGGTTATGAGTAGAGATTCAGTAAAGTTGAAGTGGTCAGTTTCAAATGAATGCTCTGTTTTTCAATTAAGAATGCCTAAATGCTGATGCCATTTTATTTGAAGCAGCAGAATTTCAAAAACAGAAATTAAGCTTCTTTTGGAAAAAGCATTTAGTGGGACATGCCTAATTGGAACGGCAAATTGTTATAAAATATTGCCAGTAGGAATTGGATTGTCTTTTTCTTAGCAGAAATTTAACATTCCAAAATTTAACAAGAATAGGGTTGAGGTCTTATTTTTAAAGAAGATTTTAAAGACTTTTTAATTTTTTCATGAAGATCGGAAAAACTTCATTTAATTCTTCAAAAAGAGGGTTTTTACGATTCTTTATTTTGATTTCACTGAATAATTTTAATCCTAAAGCAAATTGAGTTGCTTCTGAATCGTTGGCAAAAATATTCTTTTGTTTAATTTTTTCTATAATTCCAAAGATCTCGTCATGATTGTCAAATTCAATTCCAAGTTCTCTTGCAGGTTCAGTTTCACCATTTGCGTATTCCTTAAGACTTAAAGTAAGGTAATATTTGTTTGATCTTTTTTCCATGATTTTTGTAATTCTAATTTTATTTGAGCCATTTATCGACCAATGTTTTAAAGGCTTCTTTATATTGTTCGCCAACTGTTATTTCTATTTTATCAATAAAAATGGAGTTTTTACTAATGGCGCTTATTTTATCTAAAGACACGATGAAAGAACGATGTACACGCATGAATTTTGAGGAAGGCAGTTTTTCTTCTAGAGCTTTAAGCGAAATCAAAGACATTAAAGCTTTCTGAGAATCTTCAAGATGTACTTTTACATAATCTTTGAGACTTTCGATGTAAGTGATGTCTTTTAGTGAAATTCTGACCCACTGATATTCTACTTTCAAGAATATAAATTCGTCATCTGCAGTAATAGTACTAAATGTATTATTGGCTTCTTCAGCCAATTGTAAAACTTTGCTTGAAGCACGTAGAAATTCTTCGTAGCTAAAAGGTTTTAAAAGATAATCTACAGCATTTACTTTGTAACCTTCAATTGCATAATGATTATAAGCGGTAGTAAAAATGATTTTTGGCAATGGTCCAGCTTGGTCTTGTATTAATCGTGCCAATTCCATTCCGCTTAAATTGGGCATATTAATATCCAAAAAAACAACGTCCGGTTTTGCCTCCCTGATAAGACCCAAGGCATCAACAGCATTGTCGCAAGTGGAAATTAATTCTAAAAACGGAGTCTGCTCTATAAAGGTTTCTACCAATCTTAAAGCCAATGGTTCATCATCTACTGCTATACATTTTAATACTGTCATTGCTCTAAATTTATCTTCAACTTAATTTTATATGTTCCGTGATCGGTAACTCCAAAAGAAATAAAATGCTGATTTGGATAAATCAATTGCAATCTTCGTTTGGTGTTGGTTAAACCAATTCCGCCTACATCAGAAACTGTTGTTTTTTCAAAATAAGTATTTTCAACTTCAAATTCCAGTTCGCTTCCATTTTGCGTAAGCTTAATGTAGATCTCACTTTTATCAGTGGCATGAACGCCATGTTTAAAAGCATTTTCTACTAAAGGTAGTAATAACATCGGAACAATTGGGTAATCATGTATTTTTTCAGGAATATCTGTTGTGATGGTCAGTTTGCTATTGGCGCGAAGTTTCATTAATGCAATGAAATCTCTCATAAACTCAGCTTCTTTCAGCAGCGTTGTTTTCTCTTCTGTGCTGTAAAGCAAATAACGCATCATTCGGCTCAAGGTGTGAAGTGCATTTCGAGAATCTTCAGTATCAGTATAAGTAAGTGAATAAATGCTGTTTAGAGAATTAAAGAAAAAATGCGGATTGATTTGCGCTTTTAGCATCGCCAGTTCGGCCATTGTTTTGTCTTGTTCCAGTTTTTGTTTGTGCAGTGCCGCTTTTTGCCAGTGCTGCAGCATTGCCCAGCTGGTGCCTATCCCTAAAACCAATAATGTTAAGGTAAAAACGTAGTTGTCGAAATAAGGATTTTTGTATTTTTTAAACCCAATGGCTTTCATAATTTGATTATGAAGATCGGTTTGTGAAGTGTAAAAGTAAGCAATGAGCTGCATGGCGATTATAGCAGCAAACGCCCAAAGCAAGAAGAGTGAAGTGTTGTCTTTTATGATGGTTCTAGGAACAACGAGTTTTGCTGTAGAATAAAAGACCACCATGAGTAAAAACAAGATGATTGTTTGCCAGAGCCAGAATACTTGCGGAAGCACAACATTCCAGGTAAGTGGAATATAAAACAGCATAAGATACCCTAATAGAGACCAGCCAAGAATATGTAATCCGGTAAATAAATAAGGTCTGAAAATATTCGGTGTCATTACGATTTATGATTTATACGGACAATATTACATTTTATTTGAATACAAAATTTTAGCAATCGCTAAACCCCGAATTAGAGTCTCTAAAAAGCATTTTAGAGCCGATAAGACAAAAATTAAACGCTTGTTTAATATTTTAAAAAATTCCATCGGTTCTCATCTTACCTTTATCGATTGTCTCTTGCTCTTCGTCTATTTGAAAAATTTCGTGTGTTATATTTTATTTCTTTTGTTGGCATATAATCGATAATTACACATTTTTCACAATGAATAAGCAATCATTTTTAAGCATTCTCGCAGCATCACTTATTATCGCTTCTTGCGGTAAAAATGATAAATCGGCTCAAGCCGGAGGTGCGCCGCAGATTAAAGAATACAAGACTGTGACTTTACAGACAAAATCAGCGACATTAAACAGCGATTTTCCTGCTAGTATTCAAGGACAACAAAACATAGAAATTCGCCCTAGAGTTGAAGGTTATATTGATAAAATTTTTGTTGATGAAGGTGCTGTAGTCAAAGCAGGACAGCCATTGTTTAAAATCAGCGCTCCAGAATATGAGCAGCAAGTTCGTACTGCAACAGCAAGCATAAAAAGTGCTCAGGCAGAAGTAAGTACAGCAAAACTGGCTGTAAACAAAGTGAAACCATTGGTTGAAAAAGGAATTATTAGCAAATACGATTTAGAATCGGCTCAATATACTTATGAGTCAGCTATGGCATCTTTAGCGCAGGCGAATGCAGCTTTAGTAAATGCTAAAGTTAACTTAGGATATACAACTGTAACAAGTCCTGTAAATGGAGTTGTAGGTTCAATTCCTTTCCGTTTAGGAAGTTTGGTAAGTTCTAATACAACCGAACCTTTAACAACCGTTTCGAGTATTGGTAATGTATACGCTTATTTTGCAATGAATGAAAAAGCACTGTTGAATTTTACTAAAGATGCGGGAGGTTCATTAAACCAAAAGATAAAAAGCATGCCAGCAGTTTCTTTATTGCTTTCAGACGGTTCAGCTTATGATCAAAAAGGAAATATTGAAACGGTAAACGGATTAATTAATACAGAAACAGGTACGGTAAATTTTAGAGCACGTTTCCCAAATCCAAAAGGAATTATCAGAAGCGGAAGCAGTACAACCGTGCAAATTCCGAATTATGTAAAAGATGCCATTATAATTCCTCAAAGTGCCACATTTGAACTTCAGGATAAAATGTTCGCAGTTGTTTTAGGAAAAGACAAAAAGACAAGAAATGCTAATATCACAGTATTGGACAATTCGGCTGGAAACTATTACGTGGTAACAAGCGGATTAAATCCTGGTGATGAAATCGTATTAGAAGGAGTAGCCTCATTAAAAGAAGGAACTGAAATTAAAGCCCAAAATCAAAGCACGGAAGCAGTTTACGCCGATTTAAAATAAAAAAAATGTTTAAAAGATTTATACAAAGACCCGTACTCTCGACGGTAATATCTGTTATTATCGTTATTTTAGGTGTTTTAGGCCTAATCGAGTTACCGATTTCCCAATATCCGGATATCGCGCCACCAACGGTAAACGTTGCGGCAAGCTATACTGGAGCCAATGCTGATGTGGTACTTAAAAGTATCGTAATTCCGCTTGAGGAACAGATTAATGGTGTAGAAAACATGACGTACATGACTTCTACAGCAACAAATGATGGCAACGCATCGATCAAAGTTTTCTTTAAAGTAGGAACAAATCCTGACTTAGCAGCGGTAAACGTTCAGAACAGGGTTTCTAGAGCAACAAGTTTATTGCCTGTAGAGGTAACTCAGGCGGGGGTTACAGTAACCAAAAGCCAGAGTAGTAACTTGTTGATTTTCTCTTTATACAGTGATGATAAAGCTTACGATCAGACGTTTCTTCAAAACTATGCAAAGATCAATCTTGTACCGCAAATTCAGCGTGTGGTTGGGGTAGGAGATGTAACCGTTTTTGGTGCCAAAGATTACTCAATGAGAATCTGGCTGAAACCAGACGTAATGCAACAATACAAATTGATTCCAAGTGATATTTCGGCAGCTTTAGCAGAACAAAATATCGAAGCAGCACCGGGTAAATTTGGTGAAAATGGAAATCAGGCATTTCAATATGTAATTAAATACAAAGGACGTTTAACAAGCGCTCAGGAATTTGAAGATATTGTTATCAAATCTGTTGGAAACGGACAGATGTTAAGGCTTAAAGATGTAGCTAAAGTAGAGTTAGGATCTTTAAGTTATGCTCAAACGATTAAAACAAATGGCGTAGAATCGGCAGCAATGGCAATCAGCCAGACTCCTGGATCAAACGCGCGTGATGTAATTATCAATTCTAAAAAACTGATTGAAGAAGCAGCTAAAAGTTTTCCAAAAGGAATGAAATACACCATTATGGTGGACGTTAACGAAAACTTGGATGCTTCTATTGAAAAAGTAATTCACACTTTGGTTGAAGCCTTTATTTTGGTTTTTATCGTAGTATTTATTTTCCTTCAAGATTTTAGATCGACTTTAATTCCAGCAATTGCGGTTCCGGTTGCGATTGTGGGTACATTCTTCTTCCTGAATTTATTCGGATTTACGATTAACTTATTGACGCTTTTTGCGATGGTACTTGCCATTGGTATTGTGGTCGATGATGCGATTGTCGTCGTCGAGGCCGTTCACGCCAAACTGGATCACGGATATAAATCGGCTAAAAAAGCGACGATTCATGCAATGGACGAAATTTCGGGAGCGATTATTTCGATTACATTAGTAATGGCGGCGGTATTTATTCCAGTAACATTTATTAACGGATCAACTGGGGTTTTCTACAAGCAGTTTGGTATTACGCTGGCAGTTGCTATTATTCTTTCGGCGGTAAATGCCTTGACTTTGAGTCCGGCTTTGTGTGCGCTTTTATTGAAACCGCATGCTGATGATCATAAACATAAAAGTTATTTACAGCGTTTTTATACTTCATTTAACGTGGCATTCGACAATGTTACAGCAAGATACAAACGTTCTGTAAGTTTCCTTTCTGCAAAAAAATGGATTGCATTGGCTTCTATTGTAATTGCTGGTGTCGCTTTAGTTTATATGATGAAAACGACTCCATCTGCTTTCGTTCCGTCAGAGGATCAGGGAACTGTTTTCGCTAATATCAGCTTACCGCCATCGGCTTCTATGGAGCGTTCAGATATTATTGCAAAAAGAGTTGATAGTATTGCGAAAACCATTCCGGGAGTTAAAAATACACTTCGTATTGTCGGACAGAACTTTACTGCAGGAGCGGGTAGTGCGTACAGTATGGTTATTGTAAAATTATATCCTTGGGATCAGCGAGAGCTTAGTGTTGATGATGTAATTGGGCAGCTTTTTGCTAAAACAAGTGGTATTCGCGAAGCCAATATTTTCTTTATTTCGCCTCCAACTATTCAAGGTTTTGGACAAAGTGGTGGATTCGAATTCCAATTGCAAGATAAAGGTGGACATACGACTTCTGAGTTCTATAAAGTGAATAATGAATTCTTAGCGAAATTATCTGAGCGTCCAGAAATTCAATATGCGACAACGCCATTTAACCCTGGTTTCCCTCAGTATATGATGGATATTAATTTAGCGAAAGCGAAAGATGCGGGAGTTTCTGTAAATACGATTCTATCAACCATGCAAGGATATTACGGTGGATTGTACGCTTCGAATTTCAACAAATTCGGGAAACAATACCGTGTAATGGTTCAGGCAGCTCCAGAATTTAGAACGAATACGGAAGGGTTGAATAAGATTTTCGTTAGAAATAGCGCAGGAAACATGGCGCCAATTACAGAGTTTGTAAAAATGACAAGAGTTTTTGGACCAGAATCTATTTCGCGATTTAATTTATTTACGTCAATTTCGATTACAGGAGCACCAAAACCAGGCTACAGTTCTGGAGATGCTATTAAAGCCATCCAAGAAGTGGCTGCAGAAAACCTTCCAGCAGGTTATGGGTATGAATTCTCAGGTTTAACACGTGAGGAATTAGCATCAGGAAGTGAAACAATTTTCATTTTCCTTTTATGTTTGGTTTTCGTTTATTTCTTACTAAGTGCACAATACGAAAGTTACATTTTGCCATTTGCGGTATTATTATCAATTCCGTTTGGATTAGCAGGAGCGTATTTATTCTCGATTATTTTTAAATTAAATAGTAACATTTACCTGCAGATTTCCTTAATCATGCTGATCGGACTTCTGGCGAAGAACGGTATTTTGATTGTCGAATTTGCTTTGGATAGAAGAAGAAAAGGACTTCCGATTGTGCAAGCGGCAATTGATGGAGCAGTAGCGCGTTTACGTCCAATTTTGATGACTTCGTTTGCCTTTATTTTAGGATTAGTTCCGTTAATGTTTGCTTCTGGAGCGGGAGCTGTTGGTAATAAATCTATTGGTACTGGTGCCGTTGGGGGTATGTTAATAGGAACCATTTTAGGAGTATTTGTTATTCCAGTTCTGTTTATCATTTTCCAAACTTTACAAGAAAAGGTAAGCGGTCCAGCGAAAGATGGTTATGATGATGAAGACGAAGATGAAGACGAAATTCATTTAATAGAAACTCACAAAGAGTAAATTTAAATTACAACAAAAATGACGAATAGTTCAAATAAATATATTTTACTGGTAATGACAGCCGCACTTATTAGTGCGTGCTCTGTTACCAAAAAATACGAACGTCCCACAACATTAAAAACAGACCAATTGTATCGTGATCAATCTACAACAGATTCGACTACAATTGCAGACATGCCTTGGAATACTGTTTTTAAAGATGAAAAATTAAATGCATTAATCCAGAAAGGTTTAGAACAAAACTTGAATCTGAAAAATGCAATTGAGAATATTGTTCAGGCAAGAGCTTCTCTGCGTCAGAGTAAATTGGCTTATTACCCAAGCTTGCAGTTGGACGCTAATGTAACGCATAACAAACAATCTCAGGCAGGATTAAACTTTCCAGCAGGAATCAACATTAATACTCTAACTACAACTTACAAATTAGGTGTAAGCAGTTCTTGGGAGATTGATGTATGGGGAAAATTAAGTAGTTCTAAAAGAGCGGCTCTAGCAACTTATTTAGCTTCTGATGCTGCAAAACAAGCCGTTCAGACGCAATTAATTGCTGATATTGCCAATAATTACTTCTTGTTATTATCTTATGATGAATCGTTAAAAATTACGGAAGAAACATTAAAAAGCCGTATAGAAAACGTTGAAACCATAAAAGCTTTAAAAGAAGGAGCAATTGTAACTGGTGCGGCTGTTGTTCAGAGTGAGGCCAATCAGCATGCGGCTGAAGTTTTAATTCCAGACTTGAAGCAAAGCATTCGTGAAACTGAAAATGCTTTAAATATTTTGCTTGGACAAGGGCCAGGACCAATTGATAGAGGCGTTTTAGGAACACAGATTATTCCTGAAAAAATTGCAATCGGAATGCCTGCTCAGTTATTAAATAACCGTCCAGATGTCCGTCAAGCGGAATTTAATTTCAGAGTCGCTTTTGAATCAACTAATTTGGCTAAAACATATTTTTATCCAAGTCTGACGCTTACAGCAAGCACAGGATTTTCAAATTTAGAATTGAATGATTTCTTTAGCCATTCTATCTTTTATTCGATTATTGGAGGACTAACACAGCCTTTATTCAATAACGGCTTAAATAAAATGAGATTGACTACAGCGCAGTCACAACAATTACAAGCATATAATAATTTCCAGCAAAGTCTTTTAGTAGCAGGTCAGGAAGTTTCAAATGCCTTGTATGCGTACCAAATGGCTGTTGAAAAAGAAGATTCTAGAGCGAAACAAATTGCAGCTTTAGAGAAAGCAGTAGACTTTACGCAAGAACTTTTAGAATATAGTTCTGCAACTAACTATACAGATGTATTAACATCTCAGCAAAACCTTTTAGCGGCGCAATTAAACGGAGTAAATGATAATCTGCAAAAATTGCAAGCTGTTATTAATTTGTACAGAGCGTTGGGTGGTGGTTGGAAATAATTGTTTATAATGATAAAAACCGTCTCAAAATCTGAGACGGTTTTTTTAAAAGTACATCGTTTAAAAAACACTATTCGTCGATTAGTTTCGTAATTTTGTATAATGAATGCTTGAATCACAAATCTTTGGCATTAATTTCGATTAATATCTATTACAGTTAACATTTAAATTCTAAAGACATGAAAAAGTTAATATTCGCCTCAGTGCTTTTTATGAGTGCATTTTTTGCTCAAGCTCAAGTATCAGTAAATGTAAATATTGGTACTCCTCCAAATTGGGGGCCGCAAGGTTACGACAACAGCAGATACTATTATTTGCCAGATATCGATGTGTATTATGATATAAATCAAAGTGTATTTATTTATGCCAATAGCGGAAAATGGATTCGTGAAAGAAGACTTCCGTCTATATATAGAAACTATGATTTGTATTCAGGATACAAAGTAGTTTTGACTGATTATAGAGGAAATTCTCCTTATTACTATCATTCAAAACATAGAGCTGAATATCCGAAAGGTTACCACGGAAAACCTCAAAAAAATAGAGGTGAAAAGCCAAAAGGCAACAACGGAAACCACTACGGAAATGATAAAGGAAATAGTGGGAACAATGGCAACGGAAACAGCCAAGGAAAGAATAAGTCAGACAAGAACCACGATCACGGTAATGGCAAACACCATTAATAAACATGACTAAAGAAAACGCCTCCAATTGGAGGCGTTTTTGATTTTTTATAGCCACTACCCGAGCGATAGCGAACAGGCGAAGCAATTGCACGAATTAACACGAATTTTATTTTTATAAAAGGTTTTAATTTATGCTAATTCATGGCTAAAATGAATTGCCTCCAGCTTTAGCTGGAGGTTACTAGATTCTACATTTATTGGCTTTAGCCAAACTAGGCGCAAAAGTTTGGCTAAAGCCTTTTATTTCCAAAAAAAACAAAAAACCTCCAGCTTTAGCTGGAGGCAATTGATATTTTTAAAAATAAAAATTCGTGTTAATTCGTGTAATTGCTTCGCCTGTTCGCTATCGCTCGGGTTGTGGCAAAAAAAATCCTTTTTAATCCTATATCCCGATAGCTATCGGGAGTGGCAAAAAAACTATTCAGAAACCGTTTTCACTTTATGACCAAAAGCCCCAAAAGAAAGAATAATCAAGAAACAAACTAGCGGAATAATATATCCTGACTGAATATCATCGTGATTCATATCGATTAAAGTTCCCATTCCGTAAGGAATAATAGCGCCACCAACAATCGACATTACCAACCAAGAAGAACCCGTTTCCGTGTTCGATTTTAAGCCTTTAATTCCTAAAGAAAAAATAGTTGGAAACATAATTGACATAAAGAACCCGATTCCGCCAAGAGCGTAAATAACCACAATTCCAGAACCGTAAATCGCTACTAAACAAAGTAAAACGCTCATTACGCAGTAGATTGACAATAAAACATAATCTTTTACAAAACGTAAAAAGAAAGTTCCAATAAAACGTCCTGCCATAAAAAGGAAACCATAGATTCCTAAATAATATCCAGCAGTTTTTTCGTCTAATCCAGCACCTTGCTGTGCAATTCTGATGAAGAAACTTGTAATGCAAACTTGAGCTCCAACATAAAAAAATTGGGCAATAACGCCCCAGCTTAAATGTCTGAATTTTAAAACAGAGAAAAATCCAGGTTTAATTTCAGCTTCTGCATGAGTCGCTTTCATTGAAGGCAGTTGTACAAAGTAAAATATAATAGCAACCAAAACTAAGATACTTCCTAAAACAATATAAGGCATTTTTACAGAAGCTGCTTCGCCTAATAAATAAGCCACTTTTTCTGCCTCAGGCATTGCTGCCATTTGTTCTGGTGTATGATTGGTTCCTGAAAGAATAAATAACGAACCTACAATTGGAGCAACCATGGCAGCCAATCCGTTGAAAGAAGCTGCTAAATTCAATCTTTTAGAAGAGGATTCCGCAGGTCCTAATATTGCTGCGTAAGGGTTTGCACTAGTTTCTAAAATCGTTAAACCGCATCCAATTACAAAAAGTGCAAATAAGAACAGTTCGTAAGTTCTGGTATTAGCTGCTGGAACGAACAAAAATGCTCCTGCTGCAAAAACTAATAATCCAGTAATGATACTGTTTTTATAACCAAATCTTTTAATAAGCATTCCCGCAGGAATTGCCATGATAAAATAAGCAAAGAATACAGAAGTATCAATTAGAGTAGATTGGCGATTGTTTAATTCGCACGCTTTTTTCAAGTGCGGAATTAAAACTGAATCTAAGTTGTGGGCCATTCCCCACAGAAAAAATAGGCATGTAACGAGGATAAAAGGCAGAAGATATTGTTTTTGATTTCCTCCTTCTGTTGGCACTTCATGTTGATCGCCGGCTTGGTTTGTAATTTGCATTTAGATAGTTTTTTAGTTTATTTTTTTATAGGTTCTAAGGTTCTGAGGTGCTGAGATTCTAAGTTTTTTTCTTTTGCCACGAAGGCACTAAGACTCAAAGTTTTTAAAACCTTAGCACCTTAGAATCTTAGCATCTTAGGACCTTTTCTTCACAAGCAATAGATGATCACATACCAAAACGACTTCACCTCTTTGGTTAATGATTTCCACGTGTTCTGTAACAGTTCCCATTTCAGGATTTTTGGCTTCTCCTTTTTCAGAAATTGTAATTTCAGAATGAATAGTGTCACCAATATGAACTGGTTTTACAAAACGCATTTTGTCGTAACCTCTAGAAAAAGCTTCAGGATTTATTTCAGATGCTGTTAATCCAATTCCGATCGCAAAAACCATGGTTCCGTGCGCAATCCTTTGTCCGAATGGCTGAGTTTTGCACCATTCTTCGTCCATGTGGTGCGGAAAGAAATCTCCAGTGTGTCCAGCGTGAACTACAAAATCAGTTTCTGTAATGGTTCTGCCTAAAGTTACTCGTTTGTCGTCGATTTGATAATCTTCGAAAAAAGTCGATTTAAAATACATAATTTATTCTTTTTATTCGTCAGCTCTTTCAAATAGATTTCAAAATCAGGTTTGTTTTGAAGAGGACTTAAATTTTGTTTTTTGGTTTTGAAATATAGTGTTTTAATTACACTTCATCAAAAGAAATTCCGCCGTTTTTGTTACTTTCATAACAAGCTTCTACAACTTTCATTGTGTTCAAAACATCTTGAACACTTGCTGATAATTTTTGGTCAGAACCCTCTTTGTAACGCATTAGATTAGACATTGCACCAATAAAAGCTTCTGGAAACCACGAACCTTCTAGTTTTACTTCTGTCCATTCATATTCATTTTCATTATCTTTTTTTGGCAGCGCGTATTCAAAAACATCAGGAAGACCGTCAGGATAGTTCATCAACAAGCCCATTTTTGCTTTAACAGCGCCTTTTGTTCCTTCCCATTTGATGTAACTTTCTTCGTGTTTTGGACCAAAGTGATGATCGTGATTCGTATTGATCACAACATGTTTATCTTCGCCATAATCTAGAATAATCGTAGATCGGCTGGAAGATAATTTTTTAAGCGGATGTTTGGCTGTTTTAGCATAAACACTTTTAGGATTTCCCAGAAAAGATCGAATGCAGTCAATATAATGAACGCTATGGAAAAGAATCTCCAATCTCGGATGTTCTTTAATTAAAGGAAACAATTCCCAAGGTGTATTTACGGTAACTTTAAATTCTAAATCATATAATTCGCCAATAATTCCCTGATCGATTAAATATCTGGCAACACTTACAAACGACGCAAAACGCAGTTGGAAGTTAATAGCAGCAACTAAATTTTTTCTTTCGCAGACTTCGACAATCTCACGTGCTTGAGCCAAATCATTTCCCATTGGTTTCTGAATCAAAACTGCAGCGCCGTCAGGCAATTGTTCTAAAATTTCGATGTATTGATCAGGTAAAACGGTAATATCGTAAACAGCGTTTGAAGGCGCATTTTTTACTGCATCGGCAACACTTTCAAAAACATAATCGATTTTGAATTGTTTCTGTAAATCGTATGCTTTCGAAATAGTTCTGTTGGTAATGCCAAAAACTTTAAAACCAGCCATTTCGTAAGCAGGAAGATGGGCATCTTTTACAATACCGCTCGCTCCAATAATCACAATGGGCTGTTCTGTTTGAGGAAGTAAAGGTTTATATTGAATATTCATTTTTTCTATATTTTGAAATTAAGACTGTCAAGTTTAATTTTTGACAGAGCTGTGTAATGTTGTTCCTTGACTTAATTCTTTAATTTTTTTCTGAGTTTCCTCTAAAAGTATATCTGATGAAATATCTGTTTCAATGGCTTTTAAAACAGTGCCGTCAATAAGTTCGGCTACTTTTGGCCAGATTGGTGTTTGAGGTAGTGTTAATGCATTTTCATGAAGCATTTCCAGTTTATGATAAAATGGAATCAAAGTATTGATTTCTTCATCTTTCCAAGTCGATTTCCTGCATCCGATTCCGCCTTCTGTGGTCAATAATTTATCACTTTCAGGTGTAGTAGCAAATCTTAAAAAATCGTAAGCCAGTTTTTTGTGTTTACTCCCAGAACCAATAGTGTACAGCCAATATACATTCAAAGAAGCCGTTTTATGACCTGGATCGGATGGGAGGGAAGTGATATCGATTTTTCCTTTCACTTTCGATTCTTCAATCACTTCTGCCATAGAAGCAAATCCAAACCAGTTTATGGCCATGGCGGCTTGTCCTTCGGCGAAAGCCAAACCTGCTTCAACCGAACCAAATTCTCTCGATTTTGGATGAACCGCAGTTACATCATTGACCATTTTTCGATAAAAATCCAATGCTTTTATCGCCGCTACGTTATGAATGTCAATCTGATTTTTTTTGTTTAATAAAGAACCGCCGCGTGTCCATAATTGCAGGCAAAAATCGAAAACCATATTGTGTCCGTCTGGATAATTGGCAAAAACAGCACCGTATAAATTTTGCTCGGGACGATTAAAAAATGTTGCTATTTCTGAGAATTCTTGCCAAGTTTTTGGTGTAGAAAGTTCGTAACCAAACTGTTTTTTGAAATTCTCTTTTTCTGTTTCGTTTTCGAACAAATCTTTTCGATAAATCAGACATTCAGGACCGTCGTGAAAAGGAAGTCCGAAAATGCCATTGCTTAATTTCTGCAGGTGCAAAAGCGATTTATGCCATCCAAAAGGATAATTTTCTGGCGGATTTTCTCCAATTAATGAAAATAAATTAAGAACCGCATTTTCGTTTGCAGCATCAAAAATCCAATCAGTATTGATATGAGCAATATCCCATTTTCCTTCTTTTAAACCCTTTTCTGAAATCGTGGTTTCATATAAATCATGAAGTTCTAATGCAACCATTTCAGCTTCCATTTTTATATTGTTTTGAAGTGAAAATGCATCCCATAATTTTCGAAGTGTACTTTCGAAAGGATCGAATTTACGAACGGCGATTCTAATCTTTTCCATTAACAGTCTATAAATTCTTTAATAATTTTCTCGTTGTCCTGACCCAGTTTTGGAGAACCTTTTCCTGAAGTCAGATATTCGCCGTCAATTTTTATCGGACAGCGCGTTGTTTTATAAGTGTAGCCGTCCAACATTTCGACTTGTTGAGTGAAATTCAAAACCTTAAATCCATCTTCAGCAAATAGCTGCTGATAGTTTAAAACTCCTGCGCACCAAATGTCTGCGGGTTCTAAAATATCCAGCCAAAATTGTGTTTCTTGCGTTTGCAAATGATCGGCAAGAATATTTTTGATTTCGTCTCTAAGCGTAAATTTATTTTCAGGAAAAGCCAATAAAGCATCGCATTGCAGCAGAGAAGCCAAAACAGGAATAGATCCCATTGCAAGCGCTAAATAACCGTTTATGGTTTTGTAAATTCCGTATGGCGCGCCCAAATAAGCGTGTGCGTTATTGGTTTTCGTTCGAACAGGCAATTCTCCTCCATCATTAAAATAGGTCGTAATCGTTTCAAATTGAAAATCAAATGCCGATTCCAGCATACTGACTTGAATTTGTGCGCCAATATTATGCGTTGCTTTTCGGTATAAAGCCGCTAAAATTCCTTGTGCCAAATGCGCTCCTGCAAGCATATCTACAATCGATAATCCCATCGGAACTGGACCATCTTCTTGATTGCCACTCAGCCAAGTTAAAGCCGTTAAAGATTGCAAAAGTAAATCCTGACCAGGCAAATCTTTCAAGTCTGGATGTTCTCCAAAACCTGAAATCGAACCATAAATCACATTTGGATTAATGCTTTTTACATCGTCATAACTCAAACCAATGCGCTCCATAACTCCGGGTCTGAAATTATGCATCACAACATCAGCTTTGGCTAATAATTTTTTTAATTTTTGAAGTTCCTCTGGCTGTTTAAAATCAATCGCAAAAGATTCTTTGTTTCTGTTGATGGTATGAAAAACAGACGATTCGCCGTTCATAATCAAATCAGAAGTATATAAAGTACGGCAGATATCTCCCGTTCCCGGTTTTTCAATTTTTATCACACGCGCTCCCAAATCGGCCAAACGCAAACTCGCCGACGGGCCCGAAAGAAACTGACTGAAATCTACAATTAAATAATCTTCTAATGGTTTCATTTTTTCTGTTTAACCGTTTTTATGGTTTAATCGTTTAATCGTTGTATTTGTTTAACCGTTAATTCGTCGATTTGTTTAATACGATTAAACGATTAAACAAATAAACGATTCAACAATCTAGCGAATAAACTGTTCGTGTATTTTCAAATTGTCCTGTCCTACTTTTGGTGCTGCTTTTTCGCTTAGCAAAATTTCTCCATCCAATTGTATCGGACTTCTGGTTGTTACCAAAGTTTCACCTTCGGTATTTTTTACGGTTTGTTTTAGCTGTAATTCAGTTACAAAAGGCTGATTGTCCAGTTCTTCGTAATTGAAAACTTTTCCGCACCAAATACCTTCTTTCTGCAAGATTTCAATCCAATAATCAGATGTTTGGGTTTGAATTCTTTCGCTCAAAATCGTTCTGATTTCGTCGCGCTTTTCAAACCAAAGATGTTTATCTGCAAAGGCATTTAAATCTAAACCTAACGTTTTTCCAATAAAAAGCAAATCGCCCATTGCAAGAGACAAATAGCCGTCTTGTGTTTGGTAAACTCCGTAAGGCGCACTTAAAAAAGCATGTGCACTTCCTTTAATATCGCCACGTTCAGGCAATTGACCGCCATCATTTAAGAAAGAAGTAATGGCTTCGAATTGTACATCGAGAATAGATTCTAGCAAACTGACTTCAACCAAAACGCCTTTTTTAGTTTTGGCTCTTTTTAAAAGCGCTGCTAAAATTCCTTGTACAAAATGATTCCCGCACATTAAATCGGCTACAGCCAAACCAAAAGGAACTGGGCCTTGACTTTTGCGTCCGCTTAACCAGCTTAATCCAGAAAGCGATTGTAGCAATAAATCTTGTCCCGGTTTTTTTGCCCACGGGCCTTCATTTCCGTAACCTGTAATGGTTCCGTAAATAAGTTGCGGATTTATAGCAAGCGTATTTTCAAAATCTAAACCGATTTTTTCCATCACTCCAGGTCTGAAATTATGCGTCATAATATCAGCCTTTTCGATTAGTTTTTTGATTAAAACCAAATCGTCGGGATTTTTTAAATCGGCTGCAAAAGATTCTTTATTTCTGTTTATGGTATGAAAAAGCAAACTGCTATCGTCTACAAATAAATCTTTGATGCTCAATTGTCTGCAGGCTTCACCTTTTACAGGACGCTCAATTTTGATAACGCGTGCGCCCAAGTCGGCTAGTTTTAATCCAGCCGAAGGTCCAGCCAGAAACTGACAGAATTCCAGAACAATTAATCCTTCTAAAGGTCTCATAAGGTCTGGATTTTTAGAGATTCCGCGTAAAGGGAATTCATTTCTTCTAACACTTTTGATTCGTCTCCGCCATTCATCAAATAATTACGAACCACATCTCCAGCATGATCTTGGAAATACATGTGACCATAATATCTCGGACGAAGGAAAGCGCGCTCTAAAGCTGGTAAAGTATTTTTGAAATAATCGTGTGTCACTCCATTAATTCTTTCGCTTTTCCAAGCTTGCAAATGTCCTGGCTGACCACCATTATCAGTATAAATATTCTGCTGAACTTGTGATGAACACGTAAATTCAGCATATTTTATGGCAGTTTCAGTATGTTCGCTAAATGAAGAAACAGCCAATCCAGTTCCTCCCAAAGAAGAAATCATTGGATTATCATTCAATTTTACTAAATCATAAAAATGTAGAAGGTTTTGGCTGTAGCCAATGCGAGAATAGTTAGAATAACCATAAGCAAACGGGCAATACGCAATTTCGTCTGAATTGACCATCGCTTCATAAACCTGAATTGGATTACGGTTAAAGTTTTTAGTATCAATTAATTGAGCTAATTCTCTAAACATTTGAAGCGCTTTGATTCCTGTTGTTTCAGAAATCACTTTTTCTTCAGAAAGAAAAGGAGCTTCACCCAAACTGCAGCAAAACATATAAAAACTCATTAAAACATCTACTGGAATTCCAGCAAAGGCAACTAAACCTTTTTTCGCTAAAGCCAATAAATCATCATAATTTTTCGGAACTTCTAAATTATTTTTTTCAAAAATATCCAAGCGGGCAGAGGCAACCGGAGTTGCAGCGTCAATTGGAAGCGCCCATAATTTGTCGTGAAAAACATAACTTCCGTACGATTTTCCGACAGTATTACTTTCTTGATCTTTAATATATTCGTTAGATAAATAATCAGATAACGGAAGAATCGCTTTGGTTTGCGCTCCAAAACCTGTCCAAGGATGATCGATTACCAATAAATCGAACCTTTTGGCCAAGTCTTCGATAGAAGCATCTGCAAATTCTTGTAGACTTCTTTTCTCCCAAGAAATTTCAACTTCAGGATGTAATTCTGTAAAACGCTGCGATGTAGCAACCATAGGAAGCAAACCTCTTGTATGATTCCATGTTATGCCTTTTAATTTTATCATTTTGTATGGGATTTTTTGACAATGTAATCGATTGTATTAATAAATGTAAAAAATACAATTACAAAAGTAGGAATAAGATTGATATGAACAAGAAATCATTTATTTTTAAGAAATCTTTTTTACATAAAGTGATTAAAAGTGATATAATTTTTTACAAACCGTTTAAAAAATGTTATAATTTATTGAAGTTTGATCATTTTTAAAGGTGGAAAATGAAATATATCTCGGATATTAATTTTTAAAAAGTATTTTTGTAATTGTGTTTTTTACATTTATTAATTTTGATTTACTTTTTTACATGATTTCGAATGGATAAGAAGTAGAATTTCTAAGATGATTATACGATTGATGAAGGTTTTTCATCAGAAAAAATAAACTAACAATTAAAAATATACGATTATGAAATTAATACGTTTTGGAGAAATCGGAAAAGAGAAACCAGGAGTTTTGATTGGAGAAAAGAGATATGATGTTTCTTCGATTGTAACCGATTTTAACGAAAGTTTCTTTGAAGAAAACGGATTAGAAAAATTACAAAAAGCATTAGAAAGCAATCCAACTTTACCAGAAGTAGATGCTTCTGTACGTTTGGGTTCGCCAGTGGCGAGACCTTCAAAAATTATCTGCATTGGTTTAAATTATATTGATCACTGCAAAGAAACCAACGCTCCGATTCCGACAGAACCAATTATTTTCTTTAAATCAACAACTTCTTTGTGCGGTCCAGACGATGATTTGATTATTCCAAAGAATAGCGAAAAAACAGACTGGGAAGTGGAATTAGCATTCATCGTTGGTAAAAAAGCAAGTTATGTTGAAGAAGCTGAAGCTTTAGATTATGTAGCTGGTTATGCTTTATTGAATGATTATAGCGAAAGAGCTTTTCAATTAGAGCGTGGCGGACAATGGGCAAAAGGAAAAGGAAGCGACACTTTTGCGCCTCTTGGACCATTTTTGGCTACAAAAGAGGAAATTGCTGATGTTGATAATTTAAAGATGTGGCTGACGGTAAATGGTAAAAAATACCAAGACAGTAATACACTAAATCTAGTTTTCAAAATTCCTTATCTGGTACATTATTTAAGTCAGTTTATGACTTTGCTTCCAGGCGATATTATCAGTACAGGAACGCCTCCGGGAGTTGGTTTAGGTATTAAACCAGATCCGATTTATATTAAAGCCGGCGATGTTGTTGAACTTGGAATTGAAGGTTTAGGAACAAGCAAACAGAAAGCTGTAGCTTATAAAAAGTAATATAACTATCTGTTACTTTACTAGCAATGGTGACGCGGATAAAACGGATTTACTTCGTAAAAACGCAGATTTAAACGGATTTTATATTTAAAAAATTAATGAAAAATCCGTTTAATCCGTGTCTTCGCGATAGCGAATCTGTATCATCCGCGTTTAATTAGATATTTAAACAAAACGAAAAACGAAAAATGAAATATATAGTTTGCGAAAAACCGCAGGAATTTCTATTAAAAGAAACCAATATTCCAGAACCAAAAGAGGGAGAAGTTTTATTGAAAATTAAAAGAATCGGAATCTGTGGGACTGATATTCACGCTTTTGGGGGAACTCAGCCTTATTTTGAATATCCAAGAATTTTAGGTCACGAATTGGCAGCAGAATATGTAAAAGGAAATACAGCAGGTTTTAAACCGGGAGATAAAGTAACCTTTATTCCGTATTTCAATTGCGGAAAATGTGTCGCTTGTAGAAACGGCTTAACAAACTGCTGTGTGAATATCAAAGTTTTTGGTGTTCATATTGACGGCGGAATGGCTGAATATGTTTCGATTCCGGAACAATATTTATTGCACGGTCAAGGTTTAGATTATGATGAATTGGCTTTGGTTGAACCTTTAGCAATTGCAGCGCACGGAGTAAGAAGAGCGGCTGTAAAACCCACTGATACTGTTTTGGTAATGGGAGCAGGACCAATCGGAATTGGTTTGATTCAGTTTGCTAAAATTGCTGGAGCAAAAGTAATTGTAATGGACATTAACGATTACAGATTAAATTTCTGTAAAACAGAACTAAATGCTGATGAAACGATTAATCCGTTAAACGATGATGTTGCACAAAAATTAGCTGAATTGACAAATGGCGATATGGCAAATGTGGTAATTGATGCAACTGGAAATCAGAAAGTAATGAACAGCGCTTTTAATTATATTTCGCATGGTGGAAGATTTGTTTTGGTTGGACTTCAAAAAGGCGAATTAAGTTTCAGTCATCCTGATTTCCACAAAAGAGAATCGACTTTAATGAGTAGCCGAAATGCAACAATCGAAGATTTCGAATATGTAATGAAATGTTTGAAAGAAGGAAAAATTGATCCCAAGAAATACATTACTCACAGAACAAGTTTTGATGAAATGATTACTGATTTTGGGAATCTGATTGATCCGAAGAATAATGTGATTAAGGCGTTAATTGAAATAGAATAAATTTTACGAATAAACCCGACAGGTTTTAAAACCTGTCGGGTTTAACTTTAAATACCTAAAAAAATGGATTTAAACTTAAAAAATAAAATAGTTGTCGTTTCTGGTTCGGCTGGAAAAGAAGGCAGTATCGGAGAAACGATTGTAAACCGATTGGCGGACGAAGGTGCCATTCCGGTTTTGGTGGACAGAAACGCAAGAGGTTTCGAATATGTTGAAAGACTTCAGAAAAGAGGTGTTAATTCCTTATTTGTACAGGCTGACGTAACCGATCCTGTTGCGATAGAAAATGCTGTAAAAGTAATTGGAGCTAAATACGGCAGAATTGATGCCATAATTAATAACGTTGGTGTAAATGATGGCGCAGGATTAGATTCGAGCTACGAGGATTTTATGAATTCATTGAAATTGAATGTAGTAAGTTATTTTTTATTGGCTAAATATGCGCTTCCATACTTAAAAGAATCAAAAGGAAATATCTTAAATATTGGTTCAAAAGTAGCTTTAACAGGGCAGGGTGGAACTTCTGGTTACGCTGCTGCGAAAGGTGGAGTTTTAGGTTTAACAAGAGAATGGGCGGTAGATTTGATTCAGTACGGAATTCGTTCGAATGCCATTATTATTGCTGAAAGTTATACGCCTGCTTACGAAGATTGGATTAAAACTTTGCCAGATGGAGAGGCAGTTTTGAAAAAAATTAGTAAAGCGATTCCATTAGAAAGTCGAATGACTAAAACAGAAGAAATTGCAGATACGGCTCTTTTTATCATTTCTGAAAAATCATCGCATACTACAGGACAATTTGTTTTTGTGGATGGAGGTTACGTACATTTAGATCGCGCATTAATTAGCAATGTTAATTAAAAAGTTATGAGTAAAAGAATAGATTCCCATCAGCATTTTTGGAAGTTTGATCCCGTTAGAGACAGTTGGATTGATGAAACGATGCAGAATATCCAAAGAGATTTTCTTCCTGAAGATTTACAGCCATTATTAAATGCGAATTATTTTGAAGGATGTGTTGCTGTTCAGGCAAGCCAGTCGGAAGAGGAAACTCATTTTTTATTGGATTTGGCTTCTCAAAATGATTTCATAAAAGGAGTTGTCGGCTGGATTGATTTACGAAATGAAAACATTGAAGAGCGTTTGCAATTCTTTTCAGATCAAAAAAAACTGAAAGGTTTTAGACACGTTGTGCAAGGAGAACCAGATGATTTTATGTTTGGAACAGAATTCAGAAGAGGAATCGCAGCTTTAAAAGCATTTAATTATACTTACGATATATTGATTTTCGAACGTCAATTACCAGCTGCAATTAGTTTAGTTCAAGATTTTCCAAACCAAAAATTTGTAATCGATCATATTGCAAAACCAGATATCAAATCAGGAAGTATTGATTCTTGGAAAAATGGTATTGAAGAAATTGCAAAGTGCGAAAACGTCTGGTGCAAAATCTCAGGAATGGTCACAGAAGCCGACTGGAAAAACTGGAAACCAGAAGATTTGAAACCATATTTAGATGTAATTTTTGAAAACTTTTCAGCAGATAAATTGATGTATGGTTCAGATTGGCCCGTTTTAAATGTAGCTTCTGATTATAATGAAGTAGTTAAAACATTGGAAGATTATATTTCGAAGTTTTCTGTTGAAGATCAGAATAAGATCTGGTTTGGGAATGCGAATGAGTTTTATAAACTAAACAGTTAGTTTTTTTTTTAACCATATAAGTTATATAAGTCCAATTTAGCTGGTTCTTAAATAGTTCTCGCAAAGACGCCAAGTCGCAAAGTTTTATTTTCTTAGCGACTTGGCGTCTTTGCGAGATTTTTTTATTCGCATTTTTTATTAAATGAACTTATATAACTTATATGGTTCAAGAAAAACTAAAATTTAACCATTTTTTTAGGAACATTTTTATCAATAGTTGTAGTCTTAGAGAAATTAATCTTAGAACCGCTTAAATCAATATTCTTACTTGCTTCACCATTAATCGTAATTGCGTTTGAAGACGAAGGATTAAATTCGATATTTTTTAGCGAAAGGTTTTTAGTATTGTAAATTTCGAAAGCATTCTTCGCTTCAATATCCAATTGTGTGTTGCTGATTTTAATTCCGTTAGCGTCAATTATTGAAAAACCTTTTTGCGCTTTAGCAATCAGATTTGTGATTTCAATATTTTCTAAGTTCATTTCTGGAAGACCTTGTAAAAATACTGCTTGCTGAGCGCCTTTGATTGTAATGTTTTTGATTACGATATTTTTAAACTGAGGCGTTTCTTCGTTTACCGGAATTGCTTTTGTGCTAACAGTATTTCCACCTTCTGCTAAAGTTTCAGCGATTGATTTTCCTCCGTAATACAAATCGAAAGAAATTGCTTGAGACGGAATATCAGTCATAAAAACATCAGAGATATAAATGTTTTCTACAACACCGCCACGCCCGCGAGTACTCTTGAAACGCAGACCAACATCAGTTCCCATAAAAGTACAATTGGAAACGTGCAGATTTTTTACACCACCAGACATCTCACTTCCAACAGTAACTCCACCATGACCATGATACACAATATTGTTTTTTACAATGATATTTTCGCAAGGAACGCCTCTGTCACGTCCGTCTTTATCTTTACCCGATTTAATGCAGATGGCATCGTCACCCACATCAAAACTTGAATTTTCTATTACTACATTTTTACAAGATTCAACATCAAGTCCGTCACCATTTTGAGAAAACCATGGATTACGAACGGTTATATTTCGAACAATTAAATCTTCAATTAATAACGGGTGAATATTCCAAGCTGGAGAATTTTGAAAAACAGGTCCGTCAAATAGAACTCTTTTACTATTTTGAATGCTTACCAAAACTGGACGAAGGAAATCATGAATAGCCTCAAAATCTTCTTTCGTTTTCAAATCAAGACGAATGTTCTGATCGGCACCTTTAGCACCTTTTAAATATTGTTCAGAAGGATACCAGCTGTCTTTCTTTTCATTTAAAACCCCGCCGGAAGCAACAAATTTCTTCCATTGTTCATCTGTCAGTTTGCTCTTTTTAACTTGTCGCCAAGCTTCGCCAGAACCGTCCCAAATACCATTTCCAGTAAAAGCGATATTCTCTAAGTTTTTTCCATAAATAGGAGAAATACAGCGCCAAGTGTTTAAACCTTCAAAACTGGTTTCGATTATTGGATATAAAGATTTATCGGTACTGAATTTGATTAATGCGCCTCTTTCTGCATGAAGCTCAATATTACTTTTTAGAATGATTGGACCAGTCAGCCAAATTCCAGGCGGAATAATCAGTTTTCCACCGCCTTTTTTCGAAAGTGCATCAATTGCATCTGCAAAAGCTTTTGTATTCAAAACATAACCGCCATTTACTGCCCCAAAGTCTTTTAGATTCACACTGTACTGCGGAATTATAGGCTCTTGAACTTCAGCCATTTTAAACTCAATATTTTTATAAGTGTCAGCAGATTTTTGTGCCGAAGCGGTGTTGAAACTCAAAGCAAAAGAGGCGAGAGCGACACATAAAAGGTTAATTCGGTTAGTTTTCATTCTTATTCTATTATAGTTAAAAGTCTTTTTTAGAGAAATCGATTCACTATTAATTCAATTTTTTATTACTGAAATTTTTATTCAATAAATAAAATTACTGTTTTTTAATTTGAAATATTTAATGTAATCGATTACACAAATCTATTAAAAAAATAATATGAAATGACAGTTTTAGTGAGTTTATCACAGATTTTTTATGAATTTAACTTTTTTTGATTCGGAAATGAAAGGATAATTAAAAGACGAATTTTCGAAATGAATGTCTTGAAGTCAATATTACAGGAGGGTACAGGATGCTCGTAATTTTATATTCTTTTAAATTGTCCCTGTTATTTGGTAAAAGTGTTAAAAATACAATTATTTGTAAAAATTATAGCGCTTTAAATAAATGCCTCGTAATTTTAGCTCAAGAAAAAAATCAATACTATAAATAATGCGTTTAATTCCTTTCAACAAATTACTAGTCGTTTTTTTACTGGTATTCACAATTTCGGCAACTGGAGCTGAAATCTGGGTTTCGCCATCAGGAAAAGATTCAAACCTCGGAACAAAATCAAATCCGTTGGCAACCGTTCACATGGCAATGCGAAAAGCGAGAGAACTTCGTCGTTTAAAAGATCCATCGATTAAAGGCGGAATCCGAATCATAGTAATGAATGGAACGTATTATTTAAACGAACCATTATTTGTACGACCAGAAGATTCTGGAACAGCAGAAAGCCCAACAACAATTGAAGCCGATGTAAATGCAAGACCCATTATAAGCGGTGGAATCGAAATTAAAAACTGGACAAAATCGACAACCATTATCAACGGACTTAAAAAAGGTGCTGTTTGGGTGGCAGATGCTCCTAAAAAAGCAGGAGGCCTAATTGATTACAGACAATTGTGGGTAAATGGCAAAAAAGCCGTAAGAGCCAAAAATACTGCCGGAACCACAATGGAACGTATTTTATCGTGGAATCACGAAGAACAAACCTGCTGGATTCCGTTTAAAGATAAATCGGTGAAGTTCGAGCCGGGAATGGAAATGTTTATTGTACAATGGTGGTCGAATGCCAATCTTAGAATAAAAAATATCGAAGTACAAAAAGACAGCGCCAAACTTTCGTTTGAAGAGCCAGAAAGCCGTATTCAAAGCGAACATCCGTGGCCTGCTCCGTGGATTTCTAAAAATAACGGGAATTCGGCTTATTTCTTAAACAATGCTTTTTCGCTTTTAAACGAGCCTGGAGAATGGTATTTGGATAAGAAAAATGCTAAAATCTATTATGTTCCGAGAGCTGGAGAAGAAATTAATTCGGTTATTATTACAGCTCCAGTTTTAGAAAATCTGGTTGAAGTAAAAGGAACAATCGATTCGCCTGTACATCATTTTCAATTTAAAGGAATTTCGTTTCAGTACAGCAACTGGCTTCGTCCTTCACAGCAAGGTCACGTGCCGTTGCAGTCCGGTTTATATTTATTAGATGCTTATAAATTAAAAGTTCCAGGAACACCAAATCAGGCGAGTTTAGAAAATCAAGCTTGGGTAGGAAGACCTCGTGCAGCGGTTGAAGTTAATTATGCTAATAATATTCAGTTTGAATCTTGCCGTTTTGAACATCTGTCTTCGACAGGTTTAGATTTAAATAAAGGAACGAATCACAATACGGTAAAAGGAAATTTATTTAAAGATATTGGCGGAAGCGCTATCAACGTTGGTGTTTTCTCCGAAGAAGCTTTCGAAGCGCATTTGCCTTTAATTATAAAAGACGAAAGAGAAATGTGTTCGGATGAAGTGATTTCGGACAATTTAATCACCAACGTAACCAATGAAGATTGGGGAACTCTGGGAATCAGTGCAGGTTTTGTTCGAAATATTACAATTGAACACAACGAAATTTCGGATGTCTCTTATTCGGGAATGGCAATGGGCTGGGGTTGGACGCACACGCCAAACGTGATGCAGAACAATAAAATTCTTGGAAATAAAATTCATCATTATGCCAAACATTTACATGATGTAGCGGGAATTTATACGCTTTCGGCTCAGCCAGGAAGCCGAATTGAAGAAAATTATATTGATAAGGTTTACAATAGTCCGTATGCACACGATCCGTTTTTGTGGCTGTATTTATATACCGATGAAGGAAGTGAAGGTTTTACGATTAAAAACAACTGGATTGCCGAAAAGAAAATCCTTAAAAACCATAACGGTCCAAAAGGAAATATTTGGGAGCACAATGATCCGTATGTAAGTTATAAAATTAAAGATGCGGCCGGAATCAGAGCGCCTTACAAAGATTTAGAAAAAGAAGTTGTAATCGATGAAAAATGGGGATTGCAGGAAATGCCAAAACCATATGCAATCGAATTAATAGGTTCTGATTTTGATATCGAAAAAATTAAATCGACTTTAACTGGTTTTAGAATTGTAGGTCAGGAACTGTACCAATGGAAAAATCATTTGGTGATTTACGGGAAAATGAATCAGCCCGAAAGAACGAAACGTAAACTGGCAGGAGCTTTTCCTTCTTTAGAAATAAAAATATATGAAGATTTGGTTTATGATTTCCAAAATTTTGAAAGATGCAAAGATTCAAAACCAGCATCAGATTGGGAAAATGTGGTTTTAACAGCAAATCTTCCTACTGATGAAAAATTGCAAAAAGAATATGTGGAGTATCACAAAACACAATTCGAAAAATGGCCAGAAGTAGCCAAAGGTTTCTGTAATGCTGATTTTCAACAATTGCAGGTTTTTAAAAAAGACAGACAATTGATCTTGGTAATCAGTATTCCGAAAGGAGAAAATCTGGATAAACTCAATCCAAAAACAACACAAAACAATCCTCGCGTAGACGATTGGAACGTCTTAATGAAAAAATACCAAAGCGGAATTGAAGGCACAAAACCAGACGAAACTTGGATTTTCTTGAACAAAGTAGAAACGAAATAAAAAAGAGATAGCCTCGAATTCACGAATTATTTTTTACAATCTAAAGGGAATATTAATTCGAATTATTCGAAAAAAATAATCGCAAAGATTTGAAAAAATAATTCGTGAATTCGTGGCGAAAAAAAACTAATAATCTAAACTAACCACCAATGTTAAAAATAGCCATTCTAGGCCTCGGAGAAGGACGAAGCACAATGTCGGCTGCTATAGAAAGTTCAAAACTAGAACTTGTTAAAATATGCGACCGAAACGAAGAATTGTGCAAACAACGTGCAAAAGAATTCGATTTTCATTCTTATACAACCAATTACGACGATTTATTGAATGATGCATCAATTGATATTATTGCGATTTATACACCAGATCATCTTCATGCACAACATGTAAAACAAGCTTTATTAAGTGGAAAACATGTCGTTTGTACCAAACCGTTTATAGATGATCTTTCGGATGCTAAAGAATTGCTAGAATTAAGCAAATCAACTGGAAAGAAAGTTTTCATTGGACAAAGTTCTCGTTTTTTCGAACCAGCCAAAAGACAAAGAGCGGATTATGAAGCAGGTTTAATTGGAGATTTAATTACGATTGAAGCCCAATATCACGCTGATCACAGATGGTTTTTAAAGAAAGAATGGTCGCTTTTGCAATCGTTTAAATGGCTGTACGGAGGTTTGAGTCATCCCGTAGATTTTATTAGATGGTATTTGCCAAATATTCAGGAAGTAATGGGGTACGGAATGATTAGCAGTAACGGACAAAATGCAGGATTGAAAAATGAAGATACGATGCATTTTATCTTCAAAGCAACTGATGGAAGAATTGCACGTGTAAGTGGTGTCTATACTTCGCCGACTCAGCCAGCGCAACGTGACAGCGGAATGAGCACGATTTTAAGAGCAACAGAAGGAGCAAGTCAGGCAGATTATCATGAATTGCGCTATGCCATTACAGACAAAACTGGCGAAGAAAAAGTAATTACTTGGGGTGACAGTACGATAAAATATTATTTCCGTTTTGAAGGGCAAAGTCACCACGGCGGGGAATATCAGAATTATTTAGAATATTTTACAGATAGTATCGAACAAGGTTTTGAAGCGTATCCAAACATGGAAGAAGGAATTGGAACGGTGGCTTTGTTACAAGCAATGGACAAATCGCTGCAAACTGGAATGCCGGTTAAAATTGCCGATATTCTTAACGAATACGGACTATGAACAGCATCTACGATAAATTAACTACGCTCGATTTTGTCATTGTTGCGGGTTATTTAGTGGCTTTGTTAGTCATTGGATATGTGGTAAGTATGAAACAGAGAAAGAAAAACGAAACGCTTTTTCTGGCCGGAAACTCCTTAAACTGGTACAGCATTGGGTTTAATATGTGGGGAACCAACGTTGGGCCTTCGTCGTTATTGGCTTTTGCAAGTATTGGTTACGCAACGGGAATTGTTGCCGGAAATTTTGAATGGTACGCTTTTGTGTTTTTACTGCTTTTGGCAATGGTTTTTGCGCCAAGATATATTGCGAGTAAAGTGAGCACAATGCCCGAATATATGGGAAAACGCTATGGCGATAGTACACAGAATATTTTGGCTTGGTACGCTTTGGTAAAAATATTAGTTAGCTGGTTGTCTTTAGGATTATTCAGCGGAGGCGTTTTAGTACGTCAGATTTTAGGAATCCCGATGTGGCAGAGCGTTACCGTTTTAGTGATTTTTTCTGGAATTTTTACTTTTGCGGGAGGATTAAAAGCAATTGCAAAAGTGAATGTTTTTCAGATGATTTTGTTAATTGTCGTTTCATTAACACTTTCCTTTTTAGGTTTACAAAAACTAGGAGGAATCGATGTTTTAATTGCTAAAACTCCATCTAACTTTTGGAACTTAGTCCGTCCTTCAGATGATGCGCATTATCCTTGGCCAGCTATTTTGTTAGGATATCCTGTAGCAGCAGTTGCTTTTTTCTGTACGGATCAATCGATGGTACAAAGTGTTTTGGGAGCGAAAAACTTAGAACAAGGACAATTGGGCGTAAATTTTATTGGTTGGTTAAAAGTAATGGCGTTGCCATTATTTATTCTTCCAGGAATTTTGTGTTATGCGTTATATCCAGAATTAGGAAGCAATTCTGATTTGGCTTATATGACCATGGTTACAAACCTTTTCCCAAGCGGAATGAACGGTTTGGTAATCTGTGTGATGATTGCAGTTTTGGTGGGAACAATTGGTTCTTCTTTAAACGCGTTGAGCACCGTTTTTACGAATGATATTTATGTAAAGAAAATTAATCCGACGGCGACAATTCAAGATCAAATTAAAATTGGACGTTTAACCATTGCTGCTGGATGTATTTTTGCGATTCTAATTGCCGTTGCGATTGACAACATCAAAGGACAGAATTTGTTCAACATCTTTCAGGCGGTTTTAGGTTTCCTGGCGCCTTCGTTATCTGTTGTTTTTCTTTTGAGTGTTTTCTGGAAACGCACGACTAAAAAAGCCGTAAATGTAACGCTTTCTTGGGGTTCGGCTTTTAGTTTGTTTGTTGGGGTTTTATATCTATGGATTTTCCCTGCTGATAAATATCCAGTTTGGCCTCACTTTTTATTGATTTCGTTTTACATTTTTGCTGTGCTTTTAATTACAGCTGTTATTATTTCTTTAACCGATAAAAATCCTGAAGTTAATGTTTCAAATGAAACGGATATTCCTAAAACGAGTAAAAAAGTAAAGCTCTTGTTTGGGTTGTTAGGATTGGTGATTGTTCTTTTGTATCTAATTTTTAATTTCAATTAATTATAATTAAAACAGCCAAAAGTTTTAAAGTAAGATTATAAAACTTTGCAGTAATAAAAGCGTTTTCTTGTTTGGAAGCGCTTTTATTGTTTGATATAAAAAATATGTCAAGATAGAATTTCAGTAAATTACTGTGTTAAATAAATAATATAAAGACTACTTTTGTATTTTTAATTGTAGTTTTTGTACTACATTTGTATTGCTTTTTAAACAATGTTTAATGATAAAAATGTAATTATGTCAAAAAGTAATTTTTTTAAAATTTTAGTTTTTCTTCTTTCTGTTTTCAATTCCATTACCGCTCAAAATCAAATCTATGTTACTCGGACCAGAAATGCAGATAATAGTGTTGAGTTTAAATATACTAAGGCAGTGCCGGGTAATTATTTTATAGAATTTAATATAGAAAACGTTTCAAATGTAAACGATATTGTTGCAATCAAAAAAACGTATAACATAAATTTAATTGATGATACGGGAACGCTTTTTAAACTTTATCCTGCTGATAAAGAGAAGCCAATTAATTGTTCGTACAGTTACATTTGTAGAAGGGGACTTATTAAACCTCAAGTAGATTATGCTATAACCTATTTGCTTCCCTTTAAAGAGAATAAAACCGTAACGATTTATGAGTCTAATAGATTTAATGTAAGATCAGATATATGGAAAAATTATGTTGTGTACTCTAAAACAAAAGACACAATTTGTTCCATGAGAAAAGGTATTGTTACTGAAATCAAAAGAAATGCTATTGATAAAGATGGAAAAGTAGTTTTTAAAACTGAAATTGTTGTTGATCATGCAGATGGAACTAATGCATCTTATATTGGTCTTGATGAAAAATCACTATCTGTAAAAGTGAATGATCCGGTTTTTCCTGGCACTCATTTGGGAGTGATGGATGATATATTAGACAATACAAAGAATCGTAATTTTAAATTTAATATCTATTATTTTTCTAATGAAGAAGTAGACATGGTAGACGGGGAAAAAAATGTTAAAATAATTGAAAAATCTGTTATGCCGGTTTTTTATACCTCAGAAGGATATCAAAATTTGATAACGGATCAAAATTATACAGTAAAATATAAAGATGAGATTTTGTTAAAAGAAATGACTCCTCAAGAGAAAGCGATGTATAAGTCTTAGATTAAAAGGTAGATTATTATAAATAAAAAATGCTCCAAATATGGAGCATTTTTTATTTTTTTAAGCTTTTAAAGTTTAAGCATTTTTCTTTCTACCTTCAATATTAGGCAAGAACCCAGTAATAACTCCAATCAAAGGCAGAAACGCACAAATTTTAAATACATATTCAATACTTGTAGCATCGGCAATTTTTCCTAAAATAGCAGAACCTAATCCGCCCATTCCGAAAGCAAATCCGAAGAAAAGACCCGCAACAAGTCCGACTTTTCCGGGCATTAATTCAGTTGCATAAACCAGAATTGCTGAGAATGCAGATGAAAGAATCAATCCGATAATTACAGATAAAGTTCCAACCCAAAATAAAGAAACATAAGGCAACATCAAAGTAAACGGAGCAACACCAAGAATTGAAACCCAGATTACATATTTTCTGCCATAACGATCTCCAATTGGTCCTCCAATTAAAGTTCCTGCAGCAACAGCGCCAGAAAACAAGAATAAATAGACTTGTGACTGCTGAATTGTGATGTGAAATTTATCTATAAGGAAGAAAGTATAATAACTCGTAATACTGCTCATATAGAAATACTTAGAGAAAATCAGAACCAATAAAATAATCAACGAAGCAATTACTCGGTTTTTAGATAAATGATGTGTTTCAATTTTGTGAGCGGCTTTATTCGCATTTCTTTCGGATAAATGTGCTGTGTACCAAATCGCAATTTTATACAAAGCAAAAACGCCAACTAACGCAATAATACAAAACCAAGCGATATAAGATTGTCCGTGCGGAATAACGATAAATGCCGCTAATAATGGTCCGATCGCACTTCCTGCATTTCCTCCCAATTGAAAAATAGACTGCGCCAAACCTCTTTTTCCGCCCGAAGCCAAATGCGCCACACGTGAAGATTCTGGATGAAAAATGGAAGATCCAATTCCGATTAAACTTACGGATAATAATAAGTTGATAAAACTCGAAGCAATCGAAACAAAGAAAAGTCCAACCATTGTAAAACACATTCCAACAATTAGCGAGTATGGTTTTGAGTTTTTATCGGTATACATTCCCACAAATGGCTGTAAAATAGACGCTACCATTTGGTAAGTTAGCGTAATGATACCAATTTGAGTAAAACTTAAACTGAAATTATCTTTTAAAAGCGGATAAATTGAAGGAACAACAGCCTGTAAAAGATCATTAATTAAATGAGAAAAACTTATGATGAATAAGATCGAATAGGTGGTTTTTTTAACTATGTCAGGATTTGCTTTAATAGTGTCCATGAGATATTTTTTGATTTTTAAATTAGATTAAAAAACAACAGCTGTATTATTTTTTGCAAAGATTAAAAGAATACTAATGTCAGAGTTGCTATATTTGGACAATGAATAATCGATATCGGACATATAGAGTGGCAACGGATTTTGGGTATCAAGTAGATTCCTCAATCCCAGTTATCGGTTATACTGAAACAGTTAACAACGAAATGTGTATCTCACACTCGCATCCAAGAGCACAATTGATCTATGCAACTCGTGGCGTAATGAATGTTGTGGTTGGCAATAACATTTGGGTTGTAAATCCGTTGCAAGGCCTTTGGATTCCAAGCGGAGTAGAGCATCAGGTTACTTTTCAGAAAGACGTTAACTATTACAGTGTTTTTATTGATCCTTCTGCAATTGGAGGATTGCCAGAAAAGAGTTTTTCGTTTGATATTCCAATGTTTTTAAAGCAGTTGGTTTTCAAAATCATTTCTTTTGGAACAAGTGGTAAGTTAACAGAATCACAATTAAGAATCATTTATGTCTTTTTAGATGAACTGGCTTTAATAGAGCCAAGCGCCACGTTTTTGCCTACTACAAATGATGAAAGGCTGCAGAAAGTGGTAGAACTTTTAATGAATGATGTTTCGAGTAAACAAACAATTGATTATTATGCCGAACTTTCTTTTATGAGCAGCCGAACTTTATCGCGATTATTCATAAAAGAATTGGGAATGAATTTCAGTGATTGGCGCACCCGAATGAAATTACTGGAAGCCATTAAAAGATTAGGCGAAAAACAATCCATAAAAGAAATCGCTTTAGATTTAGGTTACGAAACAGCAAGTGCTTTTATTTATATGTTTAAAAAGCATTTGGGCAAAACGCCTTCTAATTATATTTTAGAAGATGAAAATGAATCTGATAGAATGATTGCTTAGGTTTTGAGTGTAAATTGAACGCGGATGAAACGGATTTACTTCGTAAAGACGCGGATTGACACGGATTTTTTAAACACATAGAAACATAGGTTTTTATTCTCTTTGCGAAATTGAGGATATTGAAAATGACTAGTCATTAACACATAGCTATGTGTATGTATGCAAGTGAAACGCCTTTTTATGTGCAAAGGAAGTCTATGTTTCTATGTGTTTAAAAAATAAATCCGTTTTCTTCCGCGTCTTCGCGATAGCGAATCCGTCTCATCCGCGTCCCATAAAATTGTAACATCATTTTTTTTAGTACTAAAAAAGTGATAAGCCATAATTTTTCCCTTAAAAAATTATCAAAAAGTATTGTTTTTTATGAAATAGCAGGATAGTGCAGGTTGTCAAATGTAAAGATAACACTTATCTTTAGTCCCAAAATACACTAACTATGCTAAACCGTCTTCCCATTTTTAAGACTTTACTTCTTTTTGTTGCCCTTTTTTCTTGTTCGCTGTCATTTGCGCAAGAAAAACCAAAAGAAGCGACATGGATTTGGTATCCAGGAGATTTCGAAGTTTGGCTAAGTAATAAAATGCAGGTTAGACGTACAGAACGCGAAGCTGTATTTCCTCCGCTTTGGCAATATTACAGTCCTTATGCTTTGGTTACTTTTCAAACAGAAGTAGATATTCCAAAACCAGACGAAGTGAAAATCTTTTCAGAAGGACCTTTTCAATTACTTTTAGACGGCGTTCAAATTTACGGACAGCCAAAATCAATCGCGATTCCTGCGGGAAAACACAAAATTTCTTTTAAAGTGTACAATCAAGAAGTATTGCCAGCTATTTATATTTCAGGTCAATACGTTAAATCTGATGCTTCATGGAAAGTAACCAACGAAGATAAACTTTGGATTGATGAAACTGGAAAAGCACAACAATCTGGCACACCTTGGGTTCCAGTTGGTTCTTGGAATTTTAATTCGCCAGAAAGTAAACCTTCAGAATTTAAACTAACAACCAAACCTTTAAGCGCTAAAAAAACAGAAAAAGTAGGATCTGGTCAACTAGTAGATTTTGGTAAAGAAACTTTTGGGTACATTAAAATTCACGGTTTAAAAGGAAAAGGCAAATTAGCATTGTATTATGGTGAATCTCGTGAAGAAGCTTTAGATTCTGCCAAATGCGAAACTTTAGATCATTTATCTTTTGATGGAAAACAGTCTCAAACTTACACGCATGATGGATCGAAAGCATTCCGTTATGTTCAAGTACAAGCAGATGCAGGAGTAAAATACGATTCTATTTCGATGCTTTATGAATATCTGCCATTAGACTATCGTGGTGCATTCAGATCTTCGGATGAGCAATTGAATAAAATTTGGGATGTGTCGGCTTATACGATGCATTTAACCTCTCGTGAATTTTTTATAGACGGAATTAAACGTGACCGTTGGGTTTGGTCTGGCGACGCTTATCAAAGTTACTTAATGAATTATTATTTGTTCTTTGATTCGGCTTCGGTCGAGAGAACTCTGTTAGCACTTCGTGGAAAAGATCCTGTAACGGCTCACGTAAATATCATTATGGATTATTCGCTGTATTGGTTTGTAGGCGTTTACGATTACTACTTACACACAGGCGATACGAAATTCATCAAAACTTTTTATCCAAGAATGAAATCGCTTATGGATTTCTGTTTAGAAAGAAGAAACAAAAATGGATTCCTAGAACCACTAGAAGGCGATTGGGTTTTTATTGATTGGGCAGACGGACTTCCAAAAACGGGAGAAGTGAGTTTTGAGCAAATGCTTTTAGCAAGAAGTTTAGAAGCGATGGCTGTAAGTGCAGAAATTGCTGGTAAAACTGAGGATCAAAAACAATATCAAAAATTAGGAACTGATTTAAAAACTAAATTATTTGATGTCTTTTGGGATAAAAAAGAAAACGTAATGAAACATCAGCGTATCGATGGAAAAATGCAAAACATCGTAACGAGATACGCTAATATGTTCGGCATTTTCTTCAATTATTTTAATGAAGAACAAAAACAAAGTGTAAAAAATAAAGTGTTGCTTAATAAAGATGTTCTTCAAATCACAACACCATATATGCGTTTTTACGAATTGGAAGCTTTGTGCGCAATGGGCGAACAGAATTATGTTTTAAAAGAAATGAAAAACTATTGGGGAGGAATGCTGAATGAAGGCGCAACATCTTTCTGGGAAGAATACAATCCGAATAAAAAAGGAACGGAGCACTTAACAATGTACGGACGTCCTTACGGGAAAAGCCTTTGCCACGCTTGGGGCGCAAGTCCGATTTATTTATTAGGAAAATATTATTTAGGTGTAAAACCAACTGCTCCAGGTTATTCAGAATATGAAATCAGACCAAATCTTGGCGGTTTAAAATGGATAGAAGGAAAAGTGCCAACACCAAACGGAGAAGTTGCCGTGTATTGCAGTACCAAAGAAATTAAAGTAAAAGCAGGCGAAGGAGAGGGGAAATTGATTTTTGAAAGTTCTGTTAAACCAAAAACAAACTCTGGAATGATTACAGAATTAGCAAAAAATAAATATCAATTGATTGTAAAACCGAATGTGGAGTATAAAGTGAGTTATAAGGCTCTATAGTTATTAGTGATTAGTGATTAGCTCATAGTTTTTAACAACCAGTTTGTCATTCCGAGGAACGAGGAATCACACTCGAAACCACAAAGATTATCACGCCCAGTTTGTCATTTCGACGTAAGGAGAAATCTTCGCAAGTAGCTCCGCAAAGATTGATCTTAAAAGCGTGCTCAGCAAATGAAGATTTCTCCTTACGTCGAAATGACAAGATCGGGGGAAATGCATAAGAAGGAATAAAAGTCAATAAAAATAAAAAACCAATGTTTTCAAAAAACACAAAATACAGCTTCAAATTAAAAATAGTATTCTTAATGCTATTAACCGCCTGCATCCAAGCTACAGCACAAAACACCGCATGGAAACCAGCATCATTTGAAATTGTAAAATCAAACTACAAAACTTTCAAAACGACACAATACGCTCATGTATTTTCAGGAAGCAAACACAATATTGTTCGTTTAGCTCCAGAATTGCAAGGTTTAACGGGGATTGAACTTCCTTTAGATAAATATAAAAATGGAACAAATACTCCATTACAATTAAAGTTTAAAGAGCCTGTAACGGTTTTAATTGGTGTTTTTCAGGATAAAAATGCGGAATATCTACAAGCAAATCAAATTGGAAATAATAATGAGATTCTTGAAAATGGAGTTACAATTACAGGTTTACCACCGGTAAGTGTTTATGCAATTCCGTACGGAAAAGGAACTCACACTATTTTGCCAAATCAAAAAGGATTATTTGCTGTTTTGGGAGTTTTGAAAAGCGACCAGCAGTTGAATGCGAGAGATGCTAAATTACCAGACGGAAAACTTTGGAATCCAACTTTTATCGTTGAAGGATTTTCAGATGAAAAACCACTTTTCGAAATTATCGGCGGAGAAAACAAACCGGTTATAGATGAAGGAATGTCTGGAACAGAAGGAATTCAGGGAGGTTTTGAAGGCGGACGTGTGGTTAAAGTTGGCGATATGTATCATATGTTTCCAACCGAAAGAGCAGGCGAAAAAGGTGTTGATTACTATTATGACCGTGTAAAAACCAAAATAGGACATTGGACAAGTAAAGATGCAATTCACTGGAAAAGAGAATCAACAATTTACCAAGCAAGCGGAACTTATGCCGTTACAGATGACGATAATCCAATGAATGATCGTCGTGCAGCTATTTGGTCTTATATGCCAATTTTCAACGAAAAAGCAAACAAATGGTACGGCTATTATTTGGCGTACACGGTAAGTAAAGAAATAGAACCAAATCATTCATTCGGAAGAATTTGGCGTTGTGAATCAACTGTGGATGGAATCAACGGAATCGGCGGACCGTATAAAGATATGGGAATCATTATGGAACCAGGATTGGATTCCCAACCTTGGGAGGGTCGTCAGGGTGTTGCTTCGTTTTTTCCGTATCAAGTTGGCGATAAATACTTCGGATTTTATAGCGGTGCGTACCCATTCAATTCATGGGCAGATTATCCGAAGAAATCAGGAAAAGGCTGGTTTGTAGCTTTAGCCGAATCCAAAAGTTTAGAAGGCCCTTGGTTGAGAATGAATAAAGGTTTGGAACCCATTAAAACCATGCATCCGCTTTTTGTTGAGAATCCAATTGTGAGCCAATTACCAAACGGAATGTACATCGCCATTTTCGACGGAGGCCCAGACGGCTGGGGACATCATTTACCGAATATGATTGCGTATTCATTATCAGCAGATGGAATTAATTGGGCAGAAGCACATTATTTACCAATAGAAACCAAAGTCGATAAATGGTGGGATATTATGAGAACTCCGCTTTGTCTAATCCCGGAAGGGAATGACGTTTACACAATAGTGTACAATGCAATCGATTTGAAAAGAAGATTTCACCCAACAGGAATGGTCAAGGTAAAATTGAATAAAGATGTAATGGAATCTAAATTAAGAGAATTGAAGAAATAATTGAGCATAAATAGAACGCGGATTAAACGGATTTACTTCGTAAAAACGCTGATTTGCACAGATCTTATTTAATTTGAACTAAAGAAATAAATTAAAGTTTCCCGCAGATTTTGCAGATCAAGCAGATAAAAAAAATCAGCTAAATCTGCAGAATCTCCGGGAGAAAAATAAAAAAACTTTGCGACTTAGCGACTTTGCGAGAGCTATAAATAAAGCTTAGAATTAATCTCGCAAAGACACAAAGGCGCAAAGAAAAAATAAACTTAGTCCCGATAGCTATCGGGATAGCGCCTTCGTGGCAAAAGCAAACAAAACATAACCAAAAAATGAAAATTAAATATCTAATCGTAGCCATTTCAGCACTTGCCATAACCAGCTGTGCAACCAAATACAAGAAAAGAGAAATTACCGATAGCGTAATGCAGGAGATTTACGAAGAAATCAAAACGCCTTATAAATACGGTTTGGTAATGGTTCCTACCGATAACTCATACAAAATGGATTGCCCAAGTGTATTTAGAAAAGATGGTAAATGGTACATGACGTATTTAATTTACGACGGAAGAGGTTATGAAACTTGGTTAGCAGAAAGCGACAATCTTTTAGATTGGAAACATCTGGGAAAAGTAATGTCTTTCTCAGAAAATGAAAAACATTGGGATGTCAACCAAAAAGCAGGATATATTTCGTTGCAAGATCTGACTTGGGGCGGAAGCTACGAATGGGAAAAGTACGATGACAAATACTGGATGAGTTATTTTGGCGGAGACAGCAAAGGTTATGAAGCAGGCGTTTTATCAATCGGAATGGCATACACCAAAGAAGCGCCGACAAAACCACACGAATTTCAGAGATTAGAAAATCCGGTTTTAACGCCAAAAGACAAAGACGCCAAATGGTGGGATAATAGTACGATGTACAAAAACAGTGTAATTCGTGATAAAGACAAAGTTACAGGACACAATTTTATCATGTATTACAATGCCCGTGGCGATAGTATCAATCCTGCGAAAGGTGCTGAGCGTATTGCGATGGCAGTATCAAACGACATGAAGACCTGGAAACGTTATGGCGACAAACCATTAATCAACCATCATATAGGAATTTCGGGAGATGCTTATATTCAGCGTATTAATGATACTTGGGTAATGTTCTATTTTGGAGCTTTTTGGTCGGGTTGGAATCAAGGTGCATTTAACCGTTTTGCAGTGTCAAATGATTTAGTAAACTGGACAGATTGGAAAGGCGATGACTTAGTTAAATCATCTGAACCATACGATGATTTGTTTGCACATAAATCATTTGTCGTAAAACATGATGGGGTTGTGTATCATTTTTACTGCGCCGTTAACAAAGCAGAACAAAGAGGAATTGCCATTGCAACATCTAAAGATTTAGGAAAAAGCAAATTGAATTTTGTGGCTCCGCCGGAGAAAAAGAAAAAGTAGTTATGAGTTATGAGTTATGAGTTATGAGTTATGAGTTATGAGTTATGAGTTATGAAATAACTTAATACTCCCAACTGAAATGACTCCGTTAGGAGGCACTCGTCGGTAGAAGAGAATATTAACGCATTTATTGTTTGTCCTGTAGGGACAATTGAATTAAATAATAATGAAATACAATATAGAAACAATGTTTACATCAAAATCAAATTATAACAATCCATTTTTCAGATTACGATTTTTGACGTATGCATTTTACATTTTACTATTCACAATTAACACAAACGCACAATCCGTAACAGGAGAACCGGCGGGTGTTCCCGAATTGCATAAAAAATACGAATTTGCTCCGTGGGAAGATCCAACAATTACAAGCATCAACAGACAGCCATCAAGAGCGACGGCCTATTCATATGCAAGTGTTGAGGACGCTTTAAAAGGCGACAGAACCAAAAGCCGAATCCAAATGCTAAACGGCGATTGGAATTTTAAATATGCAGTGAATCTGAAAGAAGCTTCAAAAGATTTCTATAAAAACACCGTTTCAGGATGGGATAAAATTGAAGTGCCTTCTAACTGGGAAATGAAAGGGTACGATAATCCAATTTACAAAAGTGCCGTTTATCCGTTTAGACCCATAAATCCGCCTTATATTCCTAAAGATTATAACGGAGTTGGTTCGTATCAAAGAAGTTTTACGGTTCCCGAAAACTGGAAAGATATGACCGTGACATTACATTTCGGAGCCGTTAGTTCAGGTTTTGAAGTTTGGTTAAATGGAGAATTTTTAGGTTATGGCGAAGACAGTTTTCTGCCATCAGAATTTGATATTACGCCTTATTTAAAAGCAGGAGAAAATGTAGTTTCTGTTCGTGTAATTCGTTGGACAGACGGTTCTTATTTAGAAGATCAGGATCATTGGCGTATGAGCGGAATCCAGCGTGAAGTTTTTATTATGGCCGAGCCGAAATTACGTATTCAGGATTTCTTTGTTCAAACCAAATTAGACAAACAATACACAGATGCTATTTTTAAACTGCGTCCGAAAGTTGAAAATTTAACTGGAGCAAAAATCAAAGATTACACTATGAACGTTCAGTTGTACGATGCCAATAATACTGCCATCTTCAAAGAACCGCTTCAAAGACCTGTAATTGATTTAATCAACGAAAGTTATCCTCGTCTGGACAATGTTCGTTTCGGATTCTTCCAAGAAACCATTAAAAATCCTAAAAAATGGAGTTCAGAAGAACCGAATTTATATACAATGGTCATTTCCATAAAAGATAAAAACGGAAATGTTACCGAAGCCAAAAGCTGTAAAGTTGGTTTCCGTTCGATTGAATTCTCGAAAGAAAACGGAAAAATGCTCATCAACGGAAAAGAAACATATGTTTATGGTGTAAACCGTCACGATCATCATCCAACAAGAGGAAAAGCCGTTACAAGAGAAGATATCAAACAAGATATTACCACGATTAAAAAGTTTAATTTCAATTTTATACGTACAAGTCATTATCCAAACGATCCTTATTTCTACGAATTATGTGATCAATACGGAATCATGGTTATGGACGAAGCCAATCAGGAAACACACGGAATTGGCGGGAAATTAAGCAACGATCCACTGTGGACAAATGCTTATATGGAAAGAATGATTCGAATGGTTGAAAGAGATAAAAACCATCCGTCTGTTGTGATGTGGAGTTTAGGAAACGAAGGAGGAAAAGGCCCGAATCATGCTGCAATGTCGGGCTGGGTTCATGATTTCGATATAACACGTCCAGTTCATTACGAACCAGCGCAGGGAAATGCCAAATTAGACGGATATATTGATCCGCTTGATCCGGGATATCCAAAAACAATCGATCACGCGTATCGATTCGAAAATCCGCAGGATGATTCGTATGTCGATATGGTGAGCCGTTTTTATCCGGGCATTTTCACACCGAAATTTTTAGTTGATCAAAAGAAAGATACTCGTCCGATTATTTTTGTGGAATATTCGCATGCGATGGGAAATTCGGTTGGAAATTTAAAAGAATTATGGGATGAATTCCGTTCGCTTCCTAGAGTTATCGGAGGTTGTATTTGGGAATTTAAAGATCAGGGAATTGTGAAATTCGATTCCAGATCAGGTCAGAATTATTTTGCTCACGGAGGAGATTTTGGCGAGAAATACCATGACGGGAACTTCAATACCAAAGGAATTGTAGATTCTTACGGAAAACCAAAAGGTTCGATTTTTGAGAATAAATGGGTGTATCAGCCAGCGATTTCGACTTTAAACGGAAATCAAATAGAAATTAAAAATCGTCAGGCGGTTAAGTCTTTAGAAGGTTATATTCCGGTTTTAAAAGTTTTGGAAAACGGAAACGTAATCAAAACTCAGATTTTAAAACCGTTAAAAGTAGAAGCAGGACAATCAACAACATTAGATATCAGTTCTTATCTTCCAAAAATGAAAGCCGATGCCGAATATATTTTAAATATAGAATTCCAGCTTTCAAAAGATGAACTTTGGGCTTCAAAAGGTTACGCTGTCGCTGAAGATCAGTTTATATTGAAAAAGAAAGAAGTTGTTTCTCCAGAATCGAAAAAAGAAACGCTGAACGTTTCTGAATCAGATTTAGATTTTAAAATCAAAGGAAAAACTTTTGATATTACAATTGGAAAAACAAACGGAGCTTTGAGTTCTTATATTTTCAATGGAGAAGAACAAGTTTTTGCACCATTGCTTCCGAACTTCGTAAGACCACTTACAGATAACGACAAACGTGGTTGGAAATCGCAAAAGTTGTTGAAACAATGGTATAAAGCAAAACCAAAATTGGTTAAGATTTCAATTGATAAATCAGCTTCTGAAATTAAAATAACAAGCGATTATGAAGTTATAAAAGATAGTGCGAGCGTAAAAGTGATCTATAATATTTTACCAAACGGATTAATAAAAGTAGATTATAGTTTAAAAGCATCAAACAAACTGCCAAACATTCCAAAAATCGGAATGCAGATGGGAGTTCAGAGAAAATTCGATCAGATTTCATGGTACGGAAAAGGCGAATTAGAAAATTATAGCGACAGAAGTTTTGGTTCGTTTGTTGGGAAATATTCGCTTCCAATAAATGATTTTATCGAACATTATCCAAAACCACAAGAAAACGGAAACAGATGTGATATAAGATGGATGGCATTAAGTACTCCGCAGAAAAATAACGGATTTTTAGTAGTAAACGATACCAAAGTTTTAAGCATGAGTGCATGGCCGTATACACAGGAAAACTTAAGCTCATCTGGTCATACATACGATTTGAAAGATCCAGGATTTTTAACGCTGAACATAGATTTAATCCAAATGGGAGTGGGAGGAAACGACAGCTGGACGATTGTAGCACAGCCATTAGAGCAATATCAGATTAAATCTGGAAATTACGAGTATAGTTTTTATTTGACGCCTTTCAGCGGTTCGAAGAATGAATTGGAAAGTAGTTTGAAGAAGTTTAAATATTAGTTGATAATTGATAATTGATAATTGATAATTGATAATTGATAATTGATAATTGATAATTGATAATTGATAATTTTTAAATTAAAAACTAAAGATTAAAGATAACGTTTGTCATTTCGACGAAGGGGAAATCTTCGCAAGAAACTCCACAAAGGTTATCAAACATAGCCCGAGGTTTCAACCTCGGGAAACGTGTCGTTAAATAACGATGCGTCCCAATGGTTGAAACCATTGGCTATGTTTTAATAACAAATAATATATCAAACCCGACAGGTTTCAAAAACCTGTCGGGTTTACAAACGAAATAAAACAAAGAATAATGTTTCAAAAAAAACACCTCTTTTTTATCCTTCTTTTTGCAAGCATCGTCTCTGCACAGGAAATCCATAAAAAAGAAACCAATTTTCAACCAACATTAGAATCCTCAAGACCTTGGGTGTATTGGTATTGGATGAAATCTGCGTATTCTAAACCCGGAATTACAGCCGATTTAGAAGCGATGAAACAAGCTGGAATTGCAGGCGCTTATTTAATGACCATTAAAGGACCAGTAAATCCGCCATTGATAGATCCGCCAGTTTTACAGTTGACGCCTGAATTTTGGGATATGATTCATTGGGCTTTTAAAGAAGCAGATCGTTTAGGATTAAAACTGGCTTTTCACGGAGCAGACGGATTTGCCGTTGCAGGTGGGCCTTGGATTACACCAGAAAAGTCGATGCAGAAAGTAGTCTGGTCAACGACTGAAATTTTAGGCGGAAAAAAAGCGGCTTTAAAACTGCCAGTTCCAGAACATTACAAAGATTATTATAAAGACATTGCCACTTTTGCTATTCCGATTAAGGAATACCAAATCACTTCGCAAATGCAATTGCCAAAAGTAACGACATCAAACAATACCGATGCTTCGTTTTTGGCGGATCCTAAAAAAGACGAAAATTTCAAGTTTGCCGATGCAGGATGGATTCAGTATGAATTTGCACAGCCTTTTACCTGCAAATCTATTGTAATTGAAACCAAAGGAAGAGATTTTCAGGCACAGCGCCTGATTGTAGAAGTGAGTGATGATGGAGTTAATTTTAGATTCCACGATAGAATGATCGCACCACGTCACGGCTGGCAGGATATGGATTTCCCCAATACACATACTATTACGCCAGTTACAGCAAAATATTTCAGATTTGTTTACGATCCAAAAGGGACAGAACCTGGAGCAGAAGATTTGGATTTTGCAAAGTGGAAACAGAATCTGAAAGTGAGTAAAATTATACTCTCAAATCAATCATTAATAAATAATTATGAAGGAAAGTCAGGAGCAATTTGGCGTTTGACTCCACAAACTACTGAAAAAGAAATTCCAAATTCTGAGGCATTCAAAAAATCAGAAATCATTAATATTTCGAATTTTGTGGATGCCGATGGAAACCTGAACTGGAAAGCGCCAAAAGGGAAATGGAAAATTATCCGAATGGGACATACTTCGACAGGGCATGAAAATGCCACTGGCGGAGCAGGAAAAGGATTGGAAGTTGATAAATTTAATCCCGAATTAATTCGTTTTCAATTGGATCATTGGTTTGGAGAAGCCGTTCGTTCTGTTGGGCCAGAATTGGCTTCAAAAGTTCTGGAAATCCTTCATTTTGACAGCTGGGAATGTGGAAGCCAAAACTGGTCTTCGGTTTTTCAGGCTGAATTTAAAAAGAGACGTGGTTATGATATTGTAGATTATCTGCCTGTAATGGCTGGAATTCCTGTAGAAAGTGCCGATTTTTCAGAGAAAGTTTTATACGATGTTAGAAAAACAATTGCCGATTTAGTTGCCGATAATTTCTATGGAACTGTGGCGCAAATCGCCAAAGAAAATAACGTTAAATTAAGTTCAGAAAATGTTGCGCCAACCATGATGAGCGATGCTTTATTGCATTATAAATATGTCGATTATCCAGGTGGTGAATTTTGGCTGAAAAGCCCAACACACGACAAACCTTTTGATATGGTCGATGCCATTTCGGGCGGACATATTTATGGGAAAGACATCATTCAGGCAGAATCTTTCACGGCTTTGCGAATGGATTGGAACGAACATCCCGGAAATCTAAAAACGACAGCAGACCGCAATTATGCTTTAGGAATCAACCGTTTGTTCTACCATGTTTTTGTTCATAATCCGTGGACAGATAGAAAACCGGGAATGACTTTAGATGATATCGGAACTTTTTTTCAAAGAGATCAAACGTGGTGGAAACCCGGAAAAGCTTGGTTTGATTATTGTCAGAGAGTGCAGTTTCAATTGCAAAAAGGAAAACCTGTAATTGATTTGGCGGTTTTTATTGGAGAAGATTTTCCTTCACGTTCTTTTGTTCCAGATCGTTTAGTGCCGTTTATTCCGAATGTTTTCGGAAAAGAAAGATTGGAAAGCGAGAAAATCCGTTTAGAAAATGAAGGTCAGCCAACGGCAAAAATGCCAAAAGAAGTGACCTATTCTAAAAATATAACCGATTTATCACAATGGATTAATCCGTTGAATGGATATCAATATGATTCTTTCAATGCTGATGTTTTAATTAATAGAGCGAAAGTAGTAAACGGAAAAATTTCATTTGATGGCGGAATTGAATATGGTGCTTTATTCTTCCCAGGAAGTCATAAAATGTCGCCAAATAAGATTTTGTCTCTGGCTTCTGCCGAGAGAATATTACAATTGCTAAAAGACGGAGCTACGATTTTTGTAGATGAAAAACCAACTATTCAGCCAGGAATTCAATCAGAATCAGATCAAAAGAAATGGCAGAGTGTAATTGATGAAATCTGGAATAACAACAATTCTTCAACATGGAAAATCGGAAAAGGAACAGTTATTAAATTACCGTATTTAGGAAATGATTTTGCTTCCATCGGAATCACCCAAGACGTTTATTTTCCAAATTTAAACCGAGCCGATTCAGAAACATTAGCGTGGGCGCATCGTAAATCGGATACTGAAGATATTTATTTTATTTCAAATCAGAAAGCAGAAAAAAGAACATTTAATGCTTCGTTTAGAATTTCAAGAAAAGTGCCGCAATGGTACAATCCTGTAACAGATCAAACTTCGGCTTTAGCCAATTGGAAAATAGAAAACGGAAGAACAATTGTTTCGATAGCTTTAGAGGCAAACGAGTCTGGTTTTGTGATTTTTAAAGAAGAGACGAAAGAAGTTTTAGCAAAAGGAAAATCATCTGAATTTGAAAAAGTTCAAACTTTAGATGAAAGTTGGGAATTGCAATTTGATCCAGAATTTAAAGGTCCGAAAGAAGTGGTAAAAACAAACAAACTTTTTGATTGGAGCACTTCTAATAATGATCAGATTAAGTATTATTCAGGAACCGTGGTTTATAAAAAAGAGTTTATTTGGAAAGGAAAAAACACCGATAAAATCTGGCTGGATTTAGGCGAAATTGCCAATATAGCCGAAATCAAAATCAACGGAAAAGATTGTGGAACGCTTTGGACTTTTCCTTTCAAAACGGATATTTCAAAAGCTTTACAAAAAGGAAAAAATTCAATAGAAATTAAAGTTACAAATACTTGGGCAAATAGATTAATTGGTGATCAAAAATTACCAAAAGAAGAAAGGTTAACGTGGACAACAGCGCCATTTCGATTAGAAGGAGAACTGTTGTTGAAAGCAGGGTTATTTGGGCCCATAACGATTTTAAAAGAGGAGTAAAGAATATGTCGCTCCGCTGGAGCTTTTGTATGATGGTGTTGTTTATTCTATAAATATTTCGTCCCTCTGGGACTTGTTCAGTAGGATCGGATTATTTATTGAAAAGAAATTTAAAAACATGTATTTATTTCAAAGAATGTATGTCGTTAGAAAAGATAAAAAAAAGCTCTGGAAGAGCGAAATATTTATAGAAACTAATTAGGAAGAGAATAGTTTAGCTCCAGCGGAGCGACACATCTTTTGTGAATTTAAAGAATAAAAGAATGAAGAATTTGAAACAAATTTTTGTTATTGTAATTGCATTTTTAGTGAGTTTTCAAATCAATGCCAAAATCAAACTGCCAGCATTGTTCACTGACAATATGATGTTGCAACAAAAATCAAACGTACCAATTTGGGGCTGGGCAGAAAAGAACGCCAATGTCGTAATCAAAACTTCGTGGGATGCTAAAACCTACAAAGTAAAGGCAGATGCTTCAGGAAAATGGAAAACAGAATTACAGACTTCCACTTTTGGCGGCCCATACACGATTGAAGTCTCGGAAGGAAACGAAAAAGTAACCATCAAAAATGTTTTACTGGGTGAAGTCTGGCTTTGTTCAGGGCAATCGAATATGGAGATGCCATTAAAAGGATTTCAAGGACAACCCGTTAAAAACGGAAATGAAATCATAGTAAGATCGACCAATAAAAACATTCATTTGATCACAATTCCAAGAGCAACAGTTTTGGAACCTTTACAAGATTTTGAAGGAAAATGGGAAGAAGCTTCTCCAAAATCGACTTCTAATTTTAGTGCAACAGCTTGGTATTTTGGTTCGCTTTTGCAGGAGGTTTTAAATGTTCCGGTTGGTTTGATTCATGTTTCTTACGGCGGTTCTAGCATGGAAGCTTGGATGAATCAGGAAATGCTGAAAGATTTTGCAAGCGCTAAAATCCCAACTACAAAAGAAGAATTGGCAAAAGATCCAAATCGTGTTCCAACAACTTTATTTAACGGAATGCTTTCTCCTGTAATTGGTTACGGAATCAAAGGCTGTATATGGTATCAGGGAGAATCAAATTACGAAAGGGCTTCTGAATATACCGCTTTAATGAAGAAAATGGTCAGCAGTTGGAGAACGTTGTGGAATCAGGGAGATTTCCCTTTTTATTACGCTCAGATTGCACCTTTCAATTATGCTTCATTTCATCCAAAAGATTATTTAGAAAAATACAATTCAGCTTATTTGAGAGAGGCGCAATTAAAAGCTTCAAAGGAAATTCCGAATTCAGCAATGGCAGTTTTAATGGATGTTGGGGAAGAAAACAACATTCACCCAATGGACAAGGAAAAAGGTGGAAACCGATTGGCTTTTCAGGCTTTAGCAAGAACGTACGGTATTGAAGGTTTCGAATTCGAAAGTCCGAAATACAAATCGATGGAAATAAAAGATGGTGCTGTAACAATTTCTTTTGATGATGTTGCAAACGGAATTACATCGTACGATAAAGAAGTTTTAGGTTTTGAAATAGCAGGAGCAGACAAAGTTTTTTATCCAGCGAAAACTGTGGTAAGAAGAAAATCTGTGGTTCTGACTTCTGATAAAGTAAAGAATCCAGTTGCTGTTCGTTATTTGTGGAAAGATTTCACGAAAGCGGAATTGTTTAGTGCAGGAGGATTGCCAGTTTCTTCATTTAGAACAGACGAATGGTAATTTAATGGTTAATGGTTAATTGTTAATTGTTAATGGTTAATTGTGAATTGACACCTAGTTTGTCATTCTGAGGAACGAAGAATCACACTCGTAAATCGACAAAGATTTAAGACATTCTATGCGAAGTTTCTAGTGTAATTCTTCGTTCCTCAGAATGACAAGTAAGACTAAAAAAAAACAGATAAATTGAAATACATAAAATACATACTTCTCTTCACAACGCTTTGCCTCAAAGCGCAAATTCCCATGCTTGATGATTACAACCAAGTGTGGAATACGCAAAGCAGTAATTCATCAGAATCTATGCCGTTGGGCGGCGGTGATATTGGTATGAATGTATGGGTAGAGAAAGGCGATTTGTATTTTTATTTTTCAAGAAGCGGCACTTTTGATGAACATAATACTTTATTGAAATTAGGTCGTGTAAAAGTTACTTTAACACCAAATCCATTTGAAGGAAAAGAAGGGTTTTATCAGGAATTGAAACTCAAAGATGGTTATGTTTTAGTTGGGCAAAATGACACTAAAATCAAACTTTGGGTGGACGTTTTTAAACCCATTATTCATGTTGATTTAGAAAGTAAAACTTCAATTAAAATGACAGCTTCTTATGAAAGCTGGCGTTATCAAAATCGTTATCCGAAAGGAAAAGAAAACAATGCCAATTCTTATAAATGGGCACCCCAAGGAGAACTTATTATGTATAAAGATTCTATTGCTTTTGAAAATAATGGAATCAAATTTTACCACAGAAACAGAGAAAATACCGTTTTTGATGTAGCCGTTAAACAGCAGAAAATGGAATCGGTTAAAGACCAAATGCTGAACCCGATTGCGAATTTGACTTTCGGCGGATTCATTAAAGGAGATAACTTAAAGCCAGATGGAACGTATCTTGGAAAATATGAGGATACCGATTTTAAAGGGTTTAATTTAACAAGCATAAAACCATCCAAAAAACATGCATTAGAAATTTATTTAAACACCGATCAATCTGATTTTTCTACTTGGAATAACGGATTGAAGAATTTGATTTCAGCCAATAAAAATACAGCGAAACAAGCCGAAAAAAACACTCAAAAATGGTGGAATAATTTCTGGAATCGTAGTTTTATTTTCACTCAAAAAAATCAATCGAATGCTAAAGATTCGGTTTATCAAATCGGACAAAATTATCAGTTGTTTCGATACATGCTCGGATGCAATGCGTACGGGAAATATCCAACGAAATTCAATGGCGGACTTTTTACGGTTGATCCCGTTTACACGAATAAAGACCTGAATTTTGCGCCTGATTTCAGAAATTGGGGTGGAGGAACGATGACGGCTCAAAACCAGCGATTGGTTTATTTTCCGATGGTAAAAAGCGGTGATTTTGATATGATGAAATCACAATTGGATTATTACGTAAGTCTTCAAAAAAATGCTGAATTAAGAAGCGAAGTTTACTGGAAACACAACGGAGCATCTTTCACAGAACAATTAGAAAACTTTGGACTTCCAAATCCAGCTGAATACGAATGGAAACGTCCCGCAGATTACGATCCGGGAATGGAATATAATGCGTGGCTGGAATATGAATGGGATACCGTTTTAGAATTCTGCCAAATGATGTTACAGCAAAAAGAATATGCTGGAGAAGACATTCAAAAATACAACCAATTCATCATTAGCTGTCTTCGTTTTTTTGATGAACATTATCAATATTTAGCCAAACAACGAGGCAGAAAAGCTTTGGACGGAAACGGGAAATTAATTCTTTTTCCGGGTTCGGGAGCAGAAACTTATAAAATGGCGAATAATGCCAATAGCACAATTTCGGCTTTACAAGTAATTACAGAAAGTCTTTTAAACCTTTCAGGGAATCAATTGTCAAAAGAAGACTCAGAATATTTAAAAGCATTTCAAACTAGGATTCCGCCTTTGAATTTTGGGCAGATTGAAAATCATAAAGTTTTACTTCCTGCTAAAACTTGGGAAAGAGTTAATAATTCGGAAGTTCCGCAATTGTATCCTGTTTATCCGTGGGGAATTTACGGTGTTGGAAAACCAGATTTAGAAACGGCTTTAAATACATGGAAGTACGATCCTGATGCTTTAAAATTTAGAAGTCATATTGGCTGGAAACAAGACAATATTTTCTCGGCTCGTTTGGGATTGACAGATGAAGCAGCAAAATACAATACCATGAAAATGGCGAATTCAGAGAGACGTTTTCCAGCATTTTGGGGACCCGGATTTGATTGGGTTCCAGATCATAATTGGGGCGGATCGGGAATGATTGGCATGCAAGAAATGCTTTTGCAGGAAGCAGACGGAAAAATCTATCTTTTTCCAGCGTGGCCAAAAGAATGGAATGTACATTTTAAATTACATGCGAAACAAAATACAACAATTGAAGCCGAACTCGTAAATGGCGAATTGAAGGTTTTAAAAGTGATTCCAGAAGAAAGAAAAAAAGACATTATAAATCTGCTAGGAAAATCTGAAGCAGAGAAAACGAAATTAAACTAACTATTACTAACAAAAATGATTAAGAAATTAATAAGTGGTGCTGTTTTGTCCATCCTTTTGACCACAAGCGGACAAGCACAATCAGTTCAAAATACTGATAAACAAATAGTAAAAGTTGACTTTGATTTTTTTCAAAGAAGACTAGAAGAAGTTCATGACCCAAGTTATGATTCGTGGGTAATTAATGAAGGAAAAGAAACCGAAAAATCATTTAATAATGTGTCATTTAAGCTAAAAGGGAACTTTACTTCAAAGTGGTATAAAGTTGGAATGAATGCTCCATTTTACAACAAATTAGGAAGTGACGGTTTGGTTACGGCAGAAAATTTAGAATTGAAAATCAGCGGATTGAAATCGGGAAAACATACGCTTTTAACTTTTCATAATGCTTTTGATGTCATTACAGGAAAAACTTTTTCTCCAATCAAAATCTATGTAAACGGAAAACTTCAGGAAACAGTAAATGCAAGTCAGAGAGCCAATGCTAAAATTGATGCTTCAATGGCTTACATTACTTTTAATGCTGAGAAAGGAAAAGATGTAATTGTTCGTTTTGAAATTGATTCTACTTCAAATCCTGATATCGTAAAACAGATTGTAATTAACGGTTTTGAAATTGATACGCCAAATTTGATGAATCAGGCCAGAACTCCAGAACCAAAAAACAGAGACGAACATGTTGAAGTGGGTAAAACTTTAACTCTAAAATGGGATGCTGTAAAAAACGTAGCATCGCATAAAATATATTTCGGTGAAGATAAAAATGCGGTAGAAAACGCAACTGAATCTTCAAAAGAATTTAAGGGAAAACTAACTGAGAAATCGTATTCAGTTTCTGATTTATACAGCGGAACAACGTATTACTGGAGAGTCGATGAAGTGGATAATAATGGCGAAGTTACATTAGGAAATGTTTGGTCGTTTAAACCTGCTCAATTGGCTTTTCCAGGTGCTGAAGGTTACGGACGTTACGCTGTTGGAGGTCGTGGCGGAAAAGTAATTGAAGTAACGAACTTAAATGACGATGGGCCAGGAAGTTTACGTGACGCCATCAATCAGGAAATTGGACCTAGAACGATTGTTTTTAATGTTTCGGGAAATATAAAACTGGCTTCGAGATTGGTGGCAAATCAGCCTTATATTACTATTGCAGGACAAACTGCTCCAGGCGAAGGAATTACAATCAGTAGAGCGCCAATTGGGTTGACAGGAAATGATGGTGTAATTCGATTTTTAAAAGTGAGAATCGGAGGCGGAACTACTTTTGACGGAATGGGATTAACGGGCGCTGATTATAGTATTATCGATCACTGCTCGATTAGCTGGACAATTGATGAATCGTTTAGTTCGCGTGGTGCGCATCATATCACTTTACAACGAACTTTAATTTCTGAAGCTTTAAACATTGCGGGGCATGATAAATATCCAGCTGGAAAAATGCACGGTTTTGCAGCTACAATTGGCGGTGATATTGGTAGTTTTCATCATAATTTATTAGCACATAATCAAGGTCGTAACTGGAGCATTGGTGGTGGCTTAAATGGTGACGGTTATTACACAGGAAGACTGGATATCACAAACAATGTGGTTTACAATTGGGGTGGAAGAACAACTGACGGAGGAGCAAACGAAGTAAATTTTGTAAACAATTTTTATAAACCAGGTGCTTCAACTACCATATTTGTGGCATTAAATGCGCAGCATGAAGGCGTGGGAAAAGGAATGCAACGTTATTATTTTAACGGAAACATTATGCCAGGTTATTTTGATGAGAAATCTCAGGATAAAGGCAGAAAATCTACTATAAGTCATAACGAGAAAGTAGAATATGAAACTTTCGTTGATAAACCATTTTTTCCTTCTTACGTAGAAACGCAATCAGCGAAAGCGGCGTATAAAAATGTACTTTCAGATGTTGGTGCCAATCAGCCGTTTTTTGACAAACACGATAACAGAATTGTAGATGAAACTCTTAAAGGAACTTTCACTTACAAAGGAAGTAAAAGCGGATTAGGCGGAATGATTGATAACGAACAAGATGCAGGAGGGTGGCCAAATTTTGCATCAGAAACTCGTCCTGCAGATTGGGATACAGATCATGACGGTTTGCCAAACTGGTGGGAAAAAGCTTTTGGTTTAAACGAAAATTCAAAAGCTGGAGATTTTTCAGATGCAAATCAGGATACAGACAAAGACGGATTTACGCAGTTGGATAATTATTTAGACTGGTTGGCTCAGCCTCATTATTTTGTGAATACTGGAGAGAAAAAAACTTTAAATGCTCCAGATTATTTTAAAGGCTATGAAAACAAACCAGTTTATACTTTCTCAGATCTTAAAAATGGAAAAGTAGTTTTAAAAGGAAAAGAAATTCAGTTTACAACCGTTGAAAAAGGATTCGCATCTTTCATCCTAACCGTAAAAGATGCAGACGGAGATTCAATGAGCAGAACCATTAATTTCTTTATTAAGTAAAATTAGTTAGCCACGAATTCACGAATAAATATCTTCAAAGATTATCCAAAATAATTCGCGAATTCGTGGCGGAAAAAATCTGAATAATCTGCTAAATCTGCGAGAGATTAATTTTTTCCCGCAGATTTGGCAGATCAAGCAGATAAAAAATCCGTTTTAATCCGCGTTTTGCCAAGGGCAATCCGTATTATCAGCGTTACAAAATCATCACAATTAAAAAAATGAAAAAGAACATCATTATATCCTCTTTATTTCTTTCAACCGTAATCTTTGCACAGAACAAAGGTTTAGTTGCGAATTCAGAAAGTCCGTATTCGAAATTACAAAGCGTCGGCCTGCAAGATGTAAAATGGACAAACGGTTTTTGGAAAGAACAATTTGATGTAGAAACCAAAAATACTTTGCCATACATGTGGGATTTGTATCATAACGATGAAGTTTCGCATGCTTACAAAAACTTCGAAATTGCAGCAGGTTTAAGCAAAGGAACTTTCAAAGGGCCTTCGTTTCATGATGGTGATTTCTATAAGATTTTTGAAGGAATGGCAGCAACGTATGCCGTTACAAAAGATAAAAAACTCGATGCCGAAATGGATAAAGCTATTGCGCTTTTCGCGAAAGTGCAGCGTAAAGACGGCTATATTCATACTCCGGTTTTAATTGATGAACGCTGGGGAACTTTAGGGCCAGAAGAAGTAAAAAAACAACTGGGTTTTGAGAAATACAATATGGGACATTTAATGACTGCAGCTTGTATTCATTATCGTGCCACGGGTAAAACAAACTTCTTGAACATCGCAAAAGGTGTTGCCGATTTCTTGTATGATTTCTACAAAAAAGCTTCACCAGAATTGGCTCGAAATGCGATTTGTCCGTCTCATTATATGGGAATTGTCGAAATGTATAGAACGACTAAAAATCCGAAATACTTAGAATTGGCTAATAATCTAATTGATATTAGAGGAACTACAAACGACGGAACCGATGATAATCAGGATAGAGTTCCGTTTAGACAGCAGACAACTGCAATGGGTCACGCCGTAAGAGCAAATTATCTTTACGCTGGAGTTGCTGATTTGTATGCCGAAACGGGAGAAAAGAAATTATTAGACAATTTAGAATCGATTTGGGATGATGTAACGTATCGTAAAATGTACATTACAGGTGGCTGTGGTTCTTTATACGACGGCGTTTCGCCAGACGGAACTTCTTATGATCCAACTGTAGTTCAGAAAATTCATCAAGCATATGGAAGACCTTTTCAATTGCCAAATGCAACGGCTCATACCGAAACCTGTGCTAATATTGGAAATGTATTATGGAATTGGAGAATGCTTCAAATTACAGGAGATGCCAAATATGCTGATATCGTTGAATTAGCATTATACAATAGCGTGCTTTCGGGAATGGATTTAGAAGGAGAAAAATTCCTTTACAATAATCCGCTGAATGTTTCAAATGATTTGCCATTTCATCAAAGATGGGGAAATGAACGTGAAGGGTATATTGCCTTATCCAACTGTTGTGCACCAAACGTAACCAGAACAATTGCTGAAGTTGGAAATTATGCTTACAATATTTCTAAAGATGGTTTGTATGTGAATTTATACGGAAGTAATCAATTGAAAACAAAATCTTTAAACGGAGAAGAAATCGAAATTGAACAGCAAACCAATTATCCGTGGGACGGGAAAATAACGTTGAAAATTGTAAAAGCGCCAAAAGATTTACAGAACTTCTTTTTGAGAATTCCGGGTTGGAGTCAGAATGCTGTAGTTTCGGTTAATAATTCGAAAATTACAGATAAAATCGTTTCGGGAACTTATTTGAAATTAAATCAAAAATGGAAAAAGGGAGATATTATTGAATTGAATCTTCCAATGCCAGTTGAATTAATGGAAGCGAATCCATTAGTAGAAGAAGTTAAAAATCAGGTAGCCGTAAAAAGAGGACCTTTGGTATATTGTTTAGAATCAGATCAGCTTCCTGCTAAAATAAGTGTTAATGATGTGGCTTTAAAAGTAAATTCGAAATTTGCTACGAATCCGTTTACATTAAATAATAGAAATTTAGTAAGCATTGATGCAGAAGCTGTTATAAATTCTAATAATTCATGGGATAAAACGTTATACAAACCGCTTTCTGCTAAAAATGAAAATACTGTACAAGTAAAACTGATTCCGTATTTTGCGTGGGGAAATAAAGGAAAAGGAGAAATGACGGTTTGGATGTCGCATTAAAATTATATATAGATTCCTATTTTTTTGTAGAGGCGCACTGCAGTGCGTCTACGCCATGTATATCAAAGATTGTGGTTACGTTGCGTTAGACGCACTGCGGTGCGTCTCTACAGATATACATTGTGTAAAAATTTTAAATATTAAAAACTATGAAATATATTCTGGCTTTATTTTTAATAACACTTTCACTATCAGCCCAAACGCTCGATAATAAACTTGCTGTAACCGTTGCTCAAGACGGTTCAGGAGATTTCAAAACGATTCAGGAAGCGGTGAATAATATAAAAGATAATTCAGAGAAACGTGTTGTAATTACTATAAAGCCTGGAAAGTATGTTGAAAAGTTAGAAATTCCTGCTTCAAAATCTTTCATTACTTTAAAAGGAATTGATAGAAGTAAAACCATTATTTCATTTGATGATTATTCTGGTAAACCACTCAGGGAACCAGATCCGTCGGGTAAAAAAGAATTTGGAACAGGAACTTCGTATTCTTTCATGATCAAAGGAAATGATTGTACGCTTGAAAATCTTACTGTCGAAAACACAGCAGGAAGAGTAGGGCAGGCAGTGGCGCTTCACATAACGAGTGATAGAGTTATTGTGAAAAATTGTAATCTTTTAGGAAATCAGGATACACTTTACTTATCAGAAGGAAATACAAGAACTTATTTCGAAAACTGCTTTATCAACGGAACAACCGATTTTATTTTCGGAGCTGCAACGGCTTATTTTTATAAATGTACAATAGAAAGTTTAGTGAATTCTTATATTACAGCGGCATCAACTCCGCAAGGGCAGGCTTATGGTTTTGTTTTTGTCGATTGTACGCTTACTGCAAAAGACAAATCGGTGGACAAAGTATTTTTAGGAAGACCTTGGAGACCCTATGCCCAAACTGTTTTTATCAATTCAGATTTAGGTTCGCACATTATTGCGGAAGGTTGGAATGCTTGGATTGACACTAGATTTCCAGATAAAGATAAAACAGCTTATTATGCCGAATTTGGAAGTAAAGGCTCGAGCGCAAAGTATATTTCGCAGCGCGTATCATGGTCGCATCAATTGAAGAAAGAAGATCTTAAAAAATACAATCGAGATTTAGTTTTAAACGGATGGAATCCGAATAAGTAGCGCAATAATTTTACCCAAAATAAGTAACCTTAAACAGGACAAAAATTTATTTTAACAAAAACCCGCTGACATCACTGTTTAGTGGGTTTTTTGCTGTTTTTTGGTTAGCAAAAAATGAATAGATTATCGTTTAAATTTTGTTGGTCAGAATTTACTTTTAAAAAATATTTTTTTTAGTAAAAATTATTCAAACTTTTTTTATGCTATCCTGTAAATGCCCTGTTTATCATTTTGTAAGTTTTTTATCGTGAAATAAATATACTTTTAGTATTTTTCTCTATCGTTTTCGTAAGAAAAGGGTATTTCATAAGCGCTTATTTATCAGTAAGTATACTGTTTAATTTTGCAGAATATATACTATATATTTGTTTTTGATATAAATCTTATTGTTTTTTCGTCAAAATGAGTTTGTAAATTTTCTTTTAAGCAAACATTTGTCTTAAATATTTAGGTTCATCTATTTTTTCCATTCGTTTTTTATTAATATTGTTTTTTTAGTCACATTTTTTTTGACATTCTGCGATTAAAACAGGATAGAGCAGGACGGTTCTCATGTATCATCGTCCTATTTTTGGAATATTAAAATAAATGTGTTTTAAACATTTAATAATCTTTAGTTAAGATTTCTTTAAATAAAGTTTTATTATAGTTGAGACATGTTTAAAACATGACTAACTAACATTAATAACCTAACCAAAAAAAACATTTATGAAACAAGCACTTATAAAAAGATGTAGTTTTCTTTTGTTTGCACTGATGAGTGTATTGAGTTATGCTCAAAATCAAGTTACAGTAACGGGAACTGTTACAGACAATTTAGGAGGATTATTGCCTGGAGTTAACGTAACTGAGAAATCTACTAAAAATTCGGTGACGACAGATTACAATGGAAAATATGAGATTAAAGTTAAAAATGGTGGAACTTTAGTTTTTTCTTTCATCGGAATGAAAAAGATTGAAATTCCACTTAATAATCGTTCGATCGTTAACGCAAAAATGGAAGACGATTTTAATCAATTAGAAAATATTGTTGTAGTTGGTTATGGTAGCCAGAAGAAAAAAGAACTTACCGGAGCAATTGCTACTATTAAGGCAGATGACTTAATGGATTTGCCTGTAACAAATTTGTCTGATGCATTAAAAGGATTAGTTCCAGGTGTTAATGTTACTAGTGGAACTGGTCGTCCTGGTGATGCGGGAAGTGTTCAAATTCGTCAAACTTTTAGTTTATCTAAAGATGGAGGTTTTAGTATTCCTTTGATTATCATTGACGATATGATTCAAGTTGATCCTAGTAATGGTAAGCCTACATTAGAGCAGTTTAATAGATTAGATCCTTCGGAGATTGAAAGTATTACGGTGTTAAAAGATGGTTCTGCTGCAATTTACGGTTCTCGTGCTTCTCAAGGAGCGATTGTGGTAAAAACGAAACGCGGTAAAGCGGGTAAAGCGAAATTTAGCTATAATAGCCAATTTGCAATAAATGATGCAGTTAGCCACAGTAAAGTGTTAGACGCTTATGAGTTTGGGGTTTTCAGTAATAGATTCTTTAAATCGAGAGTAGCGGCGCCTGCTGTTATTGACCCAGCTACAATATATTCTGATGCAGAATTGGAGCAAATGAAAGGTTTAGATTATAACTGGTTAAAAGAAGCTTGGAGACCAGCTATTCAGCAAAAACACTCTTTTAATGTAAGTGGAGGTAGTGAAGATATTACTTATTTTGCGGGTGCAACTTACTTGACACAAGATGCTAATTTAGGAAACCAGAAATATGATAAATGGAATTTCCGTACAGGAATCAATGCGAAAATTGCCAAGAATTTAGATTTTTCTGCTTCTGTTTCTGGTAATGTTGGAACAGTTGATAAATCATTCACTAAAGCATCATCAAATATTAGTGATGGTAGTTATGCTTCTGCGGCGGGTGGAGAACAAGCAGATTACGGATTCTTGCTACACATGCCACAACATGTGCCTTGGCAAACAACTGTAGATGGTAATCAATATTATGTTTCTCCTTTTCCTAATTCAAACAAAAATTTTGGAAGCGCAAATGCAAATAATAATATTGCAGGGTGGAACTATTTTGCCAATTTGAATAATGGTTCGCATCAAGTTACTGATGATAATACATTTAATGTAAATGCTTCATTGAATTACAAACTAGCCGCGGTTAAAGGTTTGTCTTTCAAGGTAACTTTTTCGAGAAATCAAAGTTCATCTTATACTGAGCAAATTCAATTGCCATATGATTTAGTTAGAATTAGAGATTATCAGCTTCAAGATAAACACTTAGCAAGTGCAGCAGATCCTAGTTTTTATGATTCGGCAACTAATCCGACAGGTAGTTATATTTTAGAAACAAACGTAAGAAACTCAAGAGTTTATTATAACAATACAAACGGTAAAAGTACTCAGGGAGATTTCCTTATTAATTATGACAGAACTTTTGGAGATCACCAAATTGGTGCAATGGTAGGTGGTGAAGCTTCTGAAGTATACAATACATTTACACGTTTGGCTTATGAGCAAACAGGTAAAGATTATTTAGGAGATTATCGTACAGCTGGTCAATTAAGCCTTTCTAACAGCCAGGCTACAAAAGTAGAAGGAGGAACATTATCTTACTTTGGACGTTTGAATTATAGCTATAAGCAAAAATATTTGTTCCAGTTTATTCTTCGTAGCGATGCTTCTACAAAATTTGCACCAGAGAATTATTGGGGAACTTTCCCATCTGTTCAATTGGGTTGGGTAATGTCTAAAGAAAGCTGGTTTGAAAAAAGTGTGCCATGGGTTGACTTCTTTAAAATTCGTTATTCTATCGGAAAAACAGGAAAAGATAATATTCAGCCTTGGAGATGGGAACAATATTATGATCTTATCGTAGACAAAGGGTTTCAATTTGGCCCTGGAACAGCTACAAGTGGTGGAGGATTTAATGGAAATGGTTTAACTCCTAGAGTAAATCCAAATAGAAATGCAACATGGGATACCACTATAAAAAACAACGTTGGAGTTGATATTAATTTGTTGAAAAACAGATTAAGCCTAACTTATGATTTCTATTACGATAAAAATAAAGACATGTTAACAGACATGAGTAGCGCTGTAGGTGTGCCAATTTCTGTGGGAGGAGCATATGCTGAACAAAACTATGGTCAAATTGATGCATGGGGACATGAAATTGCTATTAACTGGAGTGATAAGATAAAAAGTAATATGAGTTACAATATTGGAGTCAACTTTGCTTATAACAATAATGAAATCAAAAAGTATCCTGATCAAGGAAATCTTGTACCGTCTAGCAATACTACACGTGTAGGTTATTCAACGTTTAATCCTGTGTGGGGATTTGCAGTATGGAAAGGCACATCAACAGGAGATGGTATTTTACGTACAGATGAAGATATTGCAAACTATTGGGCGTATTTAACAGAGCGTGCTACAGCAGTTGGAGGAGTGCCAAGATATTTCGATATCAATTCTATGTCAGGTATGAGAAAAGGATCTTTAGCTTATCAGGATGTTGCAGGTCAACTTAATCCAGATGGAACTTTGGCACCGGCAGACGGACAAATCATGAAAGAAAATGATTATGTGAAATTAGCAAACAGCAGTAGAACTTATAATATTGTAACAAACTTAGGTTTCAAATATGATGCATTTTCTTTAAGAACTCAAATATCAACTTCTTGGGGTGGTGCTACTTTTGTAGATTTAGTAAATCAAGGTACATCATCTGCAAACAATATGTGGTCTCGAGAAAGCTTCTGGAGTGATATGTATGGCGATGATAATCCAAATGGTAAATATCCAAACGTAGCGCAATGGACATACATGTCAAGTCCATCAGATTTTTGGCAGGTAAATACTTTCCGTTGTTTTGTAAGAAACTTAAGTCTTAATTATGATATTCCGAAGAAAGTTTTTGCAGATACAAAAATTTCTGGCATCACATTGGGTGTAACAGGTAATAATCTTTGGGATCTATACAATCCTTATCCAGATCATTATAGAAATATGTATGATAATTCTTCTGTAAATTATCCTACACTTAGAACTTGGTCGCTTAATTTTAACGTATCATTCTAATCAAAATTAAAAGAAATTATGAAAACACCATTTAAATATATAACGTTATCACTATTGCTTGCAGTAGGCGCTGCCTCTTGTAGTGATGATTTTCTAAAGGATAAGAAAGGTTATGGTTTTTACGATGATACTTTCTACCAAACCCAAGAACGTGTACAAGCTTACGTAGATAATCAATATTATGATTTTTATAATGCTTATAAGTCACCAACTGCTACTATTATTGGCTCTTATACCGATACAAATTCTAGATTGACAGAAGAAATAGGAGGAACGCAGGATTTTATCAATCCGAACAAGACACTTATTAACGCTGCTGATGCAAGTGGTTATTATGGAGCAAAATTAGCGACTAGTATTAATAACCATCCTTACAATAGAATTAGAGAATGTAATGCCTTTTTAGAAGATGTAGATGTAAAAGGTGCAAATTTGGATAAAACATTTCGTGATCAGTCAAAAGGACAAATGTATTACCTGCGCGCTATGCAGTACTTTGATTTAATGCGTGTTTATGGAGGCGTTCCTATTGTAACGACTGTTCAAGATGCATCGGCTACTGATCCTTCAATTCAGTTACCTAGAGCAAAAGTTTCTGAAGTTGTGGCACAAATTGTTAGTGATTTAGATATGGCTGCAAGTTTATTGCCTAGAAACTGGGGAGCTGCAGCTTACGGACGCTTTACTAAAGGAGCTGCGATGGCTCAGAAATCGAGAGTACTTTTAACATTTGCTAGCCCTTTATTTAATAAAAACTGGGACGGTTCAAATGAACGTTGGGAAGCAGCTTTGAAAGCAGGATTGGAAGCAGAAGCTCAATTGACTGCTGACGGGTATGGATTATATGGAAGCAATGCAAAACAATGGGAACAAATGTTCTTGATTGATAATGCTTTCTGTTCAGAAGCAATCACAGTACAGCTTTGCGGATTTGGTGTTACTTCTCAAGCAATTAATAACTCTTGGGAAAAAGGAATTCGTTTATTGAGTTTAGGAGGAACAGGTGGAGGAGTTGCTGCTCCAAAAGAAATGATTGATTTATTTCCGATGGCAGATGGTCGTAGACCAACTGCAGCAAATGGCTACAACGATTTTACTTTCTTTCTTAACAGAGATCCTAGATTTTATAGAACTTTTGCCTTCTCTGGTTCCAAATGGGGAAGCAAAGAAACGCCAAATAGTGTTCTTTGGGCTTACCGTTGGTTGGATGGTTCAAATAAAGCAGGATTTTCAGATGGGAATACTGCAATATCAAGCCCTGCTTTCGTAAGAAAAATGACTAATACCGCCGCTAGTAAAGAAACTAACTTCCAGTATTCTGGGACAGATATTTTTGAATATCGTTACGCTGAATTATTATTGAATATTGCAGAATGTTATGCCGCTTTAGGGCAAACAAACAATACTTTAAATTATTTAGGTAAAATCAGAAATCGTGTTGGTATACCAGCTGCAAATAATTATGGAATTGGTACATTATCAGATAAATATCAAGCCATTGAAGCGGTTTTATATGAAAGAAGAGTAGAATTAGCCTACGAAGGAAAACGTTTTTGGGATGTTCAAAGATGGATGCTATATGATAATGAAGTTCTTCCTGGAGTTGTAGGCGGTACTGTTAGTAAATTAGGTTTAACACCAATTAACGGAACAAAACGTACTGGTAACTTTTTGCAATATAAAAATACTGCAAGTTCTACAAGTACAGATCCTCTTGCGACAGATCGTCAAAATTTAGTTGCTGATCCAGATGCGGCAAATTTCCAAACTCAATTAACAACGTTGGCTGCATTTTATGAGGCAAACTTTATTCGCACAGCATTAGTTACGCCTATGGATAACTTTAATGGAGCACCTGTTAATATCAAATTCAATCCAAACTATTATATTAATGGTTTAAATACAACAGCTTTAACATCAAATCCATGGTTGTTACAAACGATTGGTTGGAATGATAACTTTGGTGGACTTGGAACTTTCAACTACCAAGAATAAATTTAACTATTAAGAAACAGAATTTTATATCAAGCTTTTCACCTGTATTCGTCAAAAGATACAGGTGATTTGTTTAAAAAGAATTACCACAACTAGAAATTAACATGAAAAATTCCGCATTATTTATCGCATCATCTCTGCTTTTTTTAGGAAGTGCAAAATGTTTTGCTCAATATCCTAAGATAAGTCCAGAAGTTCAGGCTCAGGAAAAAGCTATCAAAGAAGAAGCTCAAAGACTTTCTGATGAAGCTTGGACAAAAGCTTTAGTTGTTATTGAAGAAGAAGCAAAACATGGAAAACCTTACATTCCGTGGGCAGCAAGACCAACTGATTTACCACAGGCAGAAATTCCTGCTTTCCCAGGTGCTGAAGGTGGAGGAATGTACACATTTGGGGGTCGTGGTGGAAAAGTTTACACAGTAACAAGTCTTGAAGACCGTGGACCAGGAACATTGCGTGAAGCTTGCGAGCAAGGGGGAGCGAGAATAGTGGTATTTAATGTTGCTGGAATTATTAGATTAAAAAGTCCGTTGATTATTCGTGCACCTTACATTACGATTGCAGGTCAGACTGCTCCTGGTGATGGTGTTTGTATTGCAGGAGAATCAACTTGGATTGATACGCATGATGTAATTATTAGACACGTACGTTTCCGTCGTGGAGAAACTTTCGTAGGTCGTCGTGATGACGCTATTGGAGGAAATCCTGTTGGAAATATCATGATCGACCACGTTTCTGCAACTTGGGGATTAGACGAAAATATGTCAATTTACAGACACATGTACAATCCGGGACCAGGTTATCCAGACATCAAAGTGGGAACAGTAAATATTACCATCCAAAATAGTTTATTCGGAGAAGCTTTAGATACTTATAATCACGCTTTTGGAAGTACTTTAGGTGGAGAAAATTGTTCTTTCATGAGAAACATGTGGGCTAACAATGCAGGAAGAAACCCTTCTATTGGGTGGAATGGAATTTTTAATTTTGTAAACAACGTAGTTTTCAATTGGTACAACAGATCTACAGATGGTGGAGATTACACTGCAAACTACAACATCATCAACAATTTCTACAAACCAGGTCCAGTAACCGATTTAACACAGCCAATTAGCTACAGAATCTTAAAACCAGAATCAGGAAGAAGTAAATTACCTTATATGGTTTTTGGTCGTGCTTATGTAAACGGAAATGTTGTAAATGGAAACGAAAAAGTAACTAAAGACAACTGGGATGGTGGAATTCAGTTAGAAAATAAAAAAGGGGAATTAATGACTTACGATGAAGCAAAAGAATACTTTGCTAAAATGAAAGCAGTTAAACCTTTCCCAATGCCTTGGTTCAACAAATTTATGACTGCTGAAGAGTCTTATGAATTTGTACTTAAAAATGTTGGGGCAACGCTTCCAATTAGAGATAAAGTTGACGAAAGAATCGTAAGAACGGTAAAAACTGGAGTTCCAGAATATGCAAAAGGATTAGAGAAAAAGACCTTCTACCAATTCGAACACAGACGTTTACCGATGGATTCTTATAAAAAAGGAATTATCACTGATATTTCGCAAGTTGGAGGATATCCTGAATATAAAGGAAAACCTTATGTAGATACAGACAAAGACGGAATGCCGGATGCATGGGAGAAAAAATACGGTTTAAACCCGAACGACCCATCTGACGCACAAGGAGATTTGAACGGAGATGGTTATTCTAACATTGAAGATTATATCAATGGTGTAAATCCTGCAATAAAAGTGGATTGGAAAGATTTGGCTAATAACAAAGAAACATTAGTTAGACCTTTATTAGATTTAAAATAAGAAACAATTTTTGAAACATTCTTGTTTCATAGTAAACAAGAATGTTTTTAAAAAAGAGCCTGAAGGGCTCAAAGCACTAACATAGGACAACGTCCTATGTATAAAATGAAAGAAAAAGCCCTGAAAGGGCGAAAGCAATTAATGGTGTGCTGCTTGTAAAGACTTACGCCCTTTCAGGGCTATGTCTATATGAATTGTGAGTCATAGGATTTTATCCTATGGTGTTGCTTAAAGGCCGTTGGCCTTATGATTGAGTTAAAAAATAACTAAAAAAAGAAAGACAATGGCACTAAATAAATTAAATGCAGGTTTATTATCGCTGGTTTTTGCCTTTTCAACTTTAAATGCGCAACAGCATTTAGATCCTGAATATGTAAAAGTTACTAACGAAAGAGCTGCAAAAATCGTTACCAAATTAGATTTGAAAAACGAAGCAAAAGAAAAAGCAGTTTCAAATATCATCGCGCAGCAATTCAGAGATTTAACTGAAATTCAAGATGGAAGAGATGCTGAAATTAAAAAAGTAAAAGAAGACACCTCTTTAGCAAAAGAAAAGCAAAACGAGAAAATTGATAAACTGAAAGCAAAGGCAGACGAATCAATTGCAAAACTGCATAAATCTTACATCAAAAAATTAAGTAAAGAATTATCAGAAGACAAAATCACTGAGGTTAAAGACGGAATGACTTATGGTGTGCTTCCAATTACAGTGGCAGGTTACAACGACATGCTTCCAAATTTAACAGCAGAACAAAAAGATTATATCTACAAAGCTTTAGTTGAAGCCAGAGAACATGCAATGGACGCAGGTTCTTCTAAAGAAAAACATGGCTGGTTTGGTAAATACAAAGGGAGAATCAACAACTATTTATCAAAACAAGGTTATGATCTAAATAAAGAAAGCAAAGATTGGCACGAACGTGTTGAACAAAGAGAGAAAAACAAAACAAAAGATTCTACTGCAAAAGAATAATCTCTTAAAAACTAACTACTATTAACTAGACCACACAATTCAAATGCAAAATATTTTTCCCAACCGTACTTTAAAAAGAACATTCATGACTTTGTCATTTTGTTCGCTTATGTCATCGGCGTATGCCCAATATCCTGTAATTCCTAAAGATGTTCAAGCAAAAGCGGATGCGGTTTTAGCTGATGAAGAAAAAAGGTTAAGCGAAATCTGGAATGCTAATCTTCATGTAATAAAAGAAGAAGCAAAACAAGGAAAACCTTATTTACCTTGGGCTTCTTATCCAAAAGATTTTGTTTTTGCTGATATTCCTGCTTTTCCAGGTGCTGAAGGCGGTGGCGCATATACACAAGGCGGTCGTGGCGGAAAAATATTTGTCGTGACAAGTTTAGAAGACAGTGGAAAAGGAACTTTCCGTGAAGCCTGTGAAGCTGTTGGAGCAAGAACAATTGTTTTCAATGTTTCAGGAATTATCCGCTTAAAAAAGAGAATCAGCATGCGTGCGCCTTACGTAACTATCGCTGGGCAAACTGCTCCGGGTGACGGAATTTGTATTGCGGGAGAAACTTTAGAAATAGACACACACGACGTTATCATCAGACACATGCGTTTCAGACGCGGGGAAACTGAAGTTGCGAGAAGAGACGATGCGTTGGGTGGAAATCCAATGGGAAATATCATCGTAGATCACTGTTCGGTAAGCTGGGGATTAGACGAAAATATTTCATTATACAGACATCAGTTTGCTGCTAATGCAAAATCGAAATTAGAAAAACTTCCGGCTTGTAATATCACGATTCAAAACACGATTTCGTCAGAAGGTTTAGACACGTATAATCATGCCTTCGGAAGTACAATCGGCGGATTGAATAGTACTTTTATGCGCAACTTATGGGCCGACAACATTTCTAGAAATGCTTCTATCGGAATGTATGGCGACTTTAATTTTGTGAATAACGTAGTATTTAATTGGTGGAATCGTACACTTGATGGTGGTGATTATCGTTCGATGTTAAACATCATCAACAATTATTTCAAACCTGGACCAATAACGCCACAAAACGAGCCTATTGCACATAGAATCGTAAAACCAGAATCAGGATATATTGAACCAAAACAATACGGAAGAGCCTATGTTTCAGGAAACTTTATTGTTGGTTCACCTGAAGTTACAGCGGATAACTGGAATGGTGGAGTACAATTGGAAAATCTTCCAGAAGCGGAAACGGCAGCATTTTTAGCGGCAATCAAACAGCCAAAACCTTTTTCAATGCCAAAGTTTAATATCATGTCGGCAGAAGAAGCTTACGATTTTGTTTTGACGAATGTTGGAGCAACAATTCCGAAAAGAGATGCAGTTGACGAAAGAATTATTAAGCAGGTTAAAACTGGAAAAATCGAAGTAAAAGACGGTTTAGAAAATAATATCGGAAAAGAATATATCAAAAGAAGATTACCAGCTGACTCTTATAAAAAAGGAATCATTACACACCCAGATCAAGTTGGCGGATATCCAACTTACAAAGGAAAAGCCTATAAAGATTCAGACAATGATGGAATTCCAGATGCTTGGGAGAAAAAATATGGTTTAAATCCAAACGATGCTTCAGATGCCAATAAAGATGCAAATGGAGACGGATATACCAACATCGAAAAATATTTTAATGGAATCGATCCAAATAGCAAAACAGATTGGACGAAAACGGAAAACAATACGGATACTTTAGCGAAGCTGAAATCATTGTTGCAGTAGGTAAGTATTCTCAAAGCAAACCTGACAGGTTTTTAAAACCTGTCAGGTTTAAGCACACAAAGAATATCCATCTAGTTTGTCATTTCGACGAAGGAGACCCGAGCGATAGCGAATTGGCGAAGCAAATCTCCACAAGAAACTCCGCAAAGTATATCAATCTTTGTCGATTTAGCAACGAAGATTTATTTCATCCGTTCGCTATCGCTCGGGTCTCCTTCGTCGAAATGACAAGATTGGAGAAAATAGGATTTTATAAATTTATTGTTCCTTAAAAGGTTAATTTTAAGAATCTAAACTCTGAAATTTAAATTAAGAAAAAAAGTGAATTTCGATCAATTAAAAAATATCGTTTCTTCTTTCAAAAACACATTTTCTTTAATGTGTATTGCTTTGTGTATTAGCGGAAACATTACAGCCCAAAACAATTTCCCAGACATTATCAAAACCAAAGAAGGAAAACTTTCTTTCACAACCGATAATCAAGGAAACCAAATCCCAGATTTTTCTTTTGCAGGATATAGAAACTCTGAAGTTGCCATTCCGAATCTAGACAACAAAATTTTTGTTTCGAAACAAGAAGAAGATGCAACGCAGAAAATCCAAAATGCAATTGATTATGTCAGTGCATTAAAACCAGATAAATCAGGTTTTCGTGGAGCAGTGTTGTTAGACAAAGGAACTTTCAAAATCAGCGGAACATTATACATTAGAAAATCGGGAGTTGTTTTAAGAGGAAGCGGTAATGCCGAAAATGGAACTGTACTTTTAGGAACAGGATTAGAAAGAGAAGCTTTAATTAGAATTTTAGGCGTAAACGATAAAGTGTATAAAGATTCATTTGAATTTGCAAACGCTTACACACCACTTGGAACGCAGAAAATTCAGTTAAAAAACACTTCAAAATTAAAAGTTGGCGATGAAATCGAAATCAGCAAACCTTTAACGGATAATTTCATTAAAGAAGTAAACATGCAAGATTTCGGTGGAGAAACTTCTTGGATCGGATGGAAAAAAGGTGATTGGACGACAACTTGGAATCGTGTCGTAACCAAAATAAACGGAAACGAAGTAACGGTAAACGCTCCAATTACAATGTCTTTAGATGATGTTTTTGGAACTTCAAAAGTAACGGTTTATTCTTGGCAGGGAAGAATTGAAAATACTGGAATTGAAAATATCTTAATTAAATCAACTTACAATCCTTCAAACTTAAAAGACGAAGAACATCGTTGGCAAGCAATCAGCATTGAAAGCGCTAGAAATGCTTGGGTAAAACAAGTTAATTTTAAACACTTTGCGGGCGGAGCTGTTACGATTTTAAAAACAAGTCAGCAAGTTACAGTTGAAGATTGTATTGCAACTGAACCAATTTCTGAAATAGCTTCATTTAGAAGACATACTTTTTATACCGAAGGTCAGCAGACCCTTTTCCAACGCTGTTATTCAGAATTTGGATATCATGATTTCGCTGTAGGCGGATTCGGAACAACTGGACCAAATGCTTTCGTACAATGCGAATCGCATTTGCCATTCGAAAACAGTGGCGCAATCGGGAGTTGGGCTACTGGAGTTTTATTTGACATTGCCAATATCGACGGAAAAGCATTAAGCTATAACAACAGAGAACAAGGTGGAAGAGGCGCAGGATGGACAGCTGCTAATTCTGTAATCTGGGAATCATCAGCTTCAAAAGTAGAATGTTATAGTCCGCCAACAGCACAGAACTGGGCTTTTGGAGTTTGGGGACAATTTGGTGGAAACGGACACTGGAAAAACGTAAACGAACATATCAGTCCAAGAAGTTTATTCTATACGCAGTTAGAAGCTAGATTAGGAAAACTTCCAGTTCAGCCATTTATCTATGATTTAGGTTCTGAAGCTTCTTCAAGTCCGAGTGTAGAAGTTGCTGCAGAATTGACTAAAAACGCTGCTACAACGGCAAAAAGTTTACAAGAATTGATTGCAGAAGCTTCAAAAGCAAATCCGATTAATACAGACAGTAAAGGTTTAAAAAATGCAAACGATTTAAAAGTTGCATCAAATAAAACAGAAAAATCAACTTCTAAAGTAACTACAGAAAATGGCTGGTTAACTTTTGAAGGAAAAGTAATCGCAGGAAAACAAACTAACGTTGCTTGGTGGAGAGGGGATTTAAGCGATGATTTCGTAAACAAATCAACACCACATATCACTCGTTTTGTTCCAGGAAGAACAGGAAACGGATTGACTGATAAAGTGCAAGAAACAGTAGATTATTTAACTAAAAATAATATCGTTGCCTTAGAGCACAATTACGGTTTATGGTACGACAGAAGAATGGACGATCATGAACGCGTACGCCGAATTGATGACGATGTTTGGCCACCGTTTTACGAACAGCCTTTCGCAAGAAGCGGAAAAGATTTTGCTTGGGATCATTTAAGCAAATACGATTTAACAAAGTTCAACGATTGGTATTGGAGCCGTTTAGCTCAGTTTGCAACATTAGCAGAACCAAACGGACAACTGTTAATCAATCAGCAATATTTTCAGCACAACATTTTAGAAGCCGGAGCGCACTGGGCAAGTTCACCTTGGCGTTCAGCAAATAATATCAACAGTACAGGATTTCCTGAGCCACCGCCTTATGCAGGAGACAAACGTATTTTTATGGCGGAGCAGTTTTACGATATTACCAATGCTCAAAGAAGAAAATTACATGAAGGTTTCATCAGAAGATCATTCGAAAACTTTCAGGAAAACAGTAATGTAATTCAGTTAACAAGTGCCGAATATACAGGTCCGTTACATTTTATGGAATTTTGGTTAGACCAAGCTCAAAAATGGAAAGACGAAACGGGCAAAAAAGGATTAATTGGTTTAAGTGCGACAAAAGACGTTCAGGATGCTATTTTAAATGATGTTAAAAGAAATAAAACCGTTGATGTAATCGATATTCGTTATTGGTATTACAAAGAAGACGGCTCAGCTTATGCACCGCAAGGAGGCGTAAATTTAGCACCAAGACAGCACGCTAGAAAACTGAAAACTGGAAAAGAAACGGATAATCAGGTATATCGCGCCGTTCGTGAATACCGAGAAAAATATCCTGAAAAAGTTATTTTATATTCAACAGACGGTTCTTCAAGATTCGGATGGCCTGCTTTAATGGCGGGAGCTTCATTGCCAAACATTCCGAAAATCGAATTGCCTCAGTTTTATTCCGCTTTAAGCGAAATGAAATTAGTTGACGGAAATACGTTTTCAGACAATCTTTGGAAATTAGAAAACAAAGGAAAAAGCTATCTTTTTTATTTCAAAAACGATCAAGATATCACAATCGATTTAGCAAACGAAAAAGGAACATTTGAAGTATTTGCAATCAATGCTTCAACAGGAAATATAACCAAAAAAGCCAACATCAGTGGAGGAAAACAAATAACGATTCCACAAGCCGAAATAAAAGAAAAAGTGCTTTTTGTAGTAAAAAAATAAAAGTTTTAATAGCCACGAATTCACGAATTAATTTTGAGAAGTATTAAATCTGCTTAATTTCTCAAATCTGCGAGAGAAAAATTTCACACAGATTTAAGCAGATTCAGCAGATTTTATAAAATTTAGATCTGCGTAAATCTGCCAAAATCAGTAAAATCTGCGTGAAATAAAAAACACAAAGATTATAAAAAAAATAATTCGTGAATTCGTGGCTAAAAACCAAAAAAGATAAATTCAAAAACAACCCAAAATGAATCTGAAAATTAAATCTTTATACGCTCTTTGTATAAGCTTTATGTTGACAGCACAAAGCGGATTTTCGCAATCTGCCAAAACAAAAGCATCTCTGCCTGAAATCAAAGTATCTAAAAATCAGCATTATTTTGTAACCGAAAACGAAAAACCATTTTTCTGGTTAGGCGACACAGGCTGGCTGGCATTCGGAAAACTGGACAGAGCAGGAATTGAGAAATATTTCAAAGACCGAAAAGACAAAGGATTTAATGTCGTTCAGGTAATGGTTTTGCACAACATCAATGCTGTTAATGTTTATGGCGATCCGGCTTTGATAAACGAAGACGTTTCAAAACCTTTGATCACGGCAGGAAATGATTTCAAAGATGCAAAGCAATACGATTACTGGGATCACGTAGATTACACTTTAGATGTAGCTCAGAAAAACGGAATTTACGTTGCAATGGTTCCGGTTTGGGGAACAAATGTTTCAAAAGGAAATAAAGTAAGCAAAGAACAAGCAACAGTTTACGCTAAATTCTTAGCCGACAGATATAAAAACAGAACCAATGTAATTTGGTTAAATGGTGGAGATACACATGGGAACGAATTTCAGGATATCTGGAACGCAATCGGGAATACTCTAAAAACCAACAATCCGAATCAGTTAGTGACTTTTCACCCGTTTGGAAGAACTGATTCTTCAGAGAATTTCCACAACGAAAAATGGTTGGATTTTAATATGTTCCAATCTGGACACAGAAGATACGATCAAGATTCTATAAAAACGAATTTCAAAGAAGACAATTACAAATTTGTTCTAAGAGATTTCGAATTAAAACCAACAAAACCAACACTTGACGGAGAACCATCATACGAAGGAATTCCACACGGTTTACACGACACTCTACAGCCAAAATGGACAGCAAGCGATGTTCGTCGTTACGGATATTGGTCGGTTTTATCAGGCGGAGCAGGATACACATACGGGCACAACGCTGTAATGCAAATGTTCAGAAAAGGCGACAAACCAGCTTACGGAAACAAAGAATTATGGACATCAGCGATCAACACGCCTGGAGCAAAGCAGATGGTTTATATTAAGAAATTAATGGAAGAAGTGCCATTTTTAGAAGGAGTTCCAGATGTTTCTTTAGTGGTTAATCAAGGTCAGAAATACGATTATATTCCAGCCATAAGAGGAGAAAAATACGCTTTGCTATATACTTACAACGGAAGAATAATAGAAGTTAAACTAGGAAAAATTTCAGGAGACAAATTCGAAGCAAGTTGGTACAATCCAAGAAATGGCAAGAAAACTAAAATCGGATCATTTGATAACAAAGGAACTCAAAATTTTCAACCAGAAGGTAAAAAAGAAGATGGTAATGATTGGGTTTTGATTTTGAGATCGAAGTAAGATAAGAGTTTAGAAACCTGACAGGTTTTTAAAACCTGTCGGTTTAAACAATAGCATTTACACGTAATCTTGTCATCCTGACGAAGGAAGGATCACACACGAAACTCGACAAAGATTGGAGAGTTGCTTTACGGAGTTTCTAGTGAGATTCCTCGTTCCTCGGAATGACAAAAAATGAGCTAAAAAATCTGTGCTTATCATTTTATCCCGATAGCTATCGGGAGTGGCAAAAGAAAAAAACACAACTATGAAAAACATACTTATAATACTCTGCTTTATAACCGGATTAAACACCACTTTCGCAAACGATGGCTGGCTGAATATCCTAAACGAAGGCGGAAACAACAAAGGAATAAAATGTACACAAGCCATTCAGAATGCCATTGAAAAAGCTTCTAAAAACGGCGGAGGAACTATTTTTTTCCCTGCGGGAGAATATTTAACAGGAGCTTTAACACTAAGAAGCAATATTACGATTCACTTAGATTCTGGAGCACTTTTAAAGTTTTCAGAGAACTTCGATGATTTTCTTCCGTATGTAGAAATGCGTTACGAAGGAATTGTCATGAAAAGTTTCCAACCTTTATTTTATGCAAAAGATGCAGAAAATATCATCATTACAGGAAGAGGCGTAATCGACGGACAAGGAAAAGCATGGTGGAACGAAGTGTATCGAATAGAAACAGCAAAAGAACCGCTTCCTCCAACAAAATATCAAACCATGTGGGAAGAGCAAAACAAAGGCCTTTACACAGAACCTTATTATAAAAGAACGGTTGATAAGAAGTTATTCAGACCATCTTTTTTCCAAGCTTACAACTGCAAAAATATTTTAATTGAAGGTGTAACCTTTAAAAACTCACCTTTCTGGACAATCAACCCAGAATTTTGTGATAATGTAACCGTTACCGGAATTTCAATTTTTAATCCACATTCGCCAAATACAGACGGAATCAATCCTTCTTCTTGTACCAATGTTCACATTTCAAATTGCCATATCAGTGTTGGAGATGATTGCATCACGATCAAATCAGGAAGAGACGGAGACGGACGTAAATATGGAAAAGCAACAGAAAATGTTACCATTACAAATTGCACCATGTTGAGCGGTCACGGCGGAGTGGTTATTGGAAGCGAAATGTCGGGCGGAATTAAAAAAATCACAATATGCAACTGTGTTTTTGATGGAACAGATCGCGGAATCCGTATCAAGTCAGCACGTGGAAGAGGCGGTGTTGTAGAAGATATTCGTGTCGATAATATCGTCATGAAAAACATCAAAGAAGAAGCAATCGTTTTGAGCCTTTTCTACGATAAAGGAACTACAGTTGAACCTGTTACAGAGAAAACACCGATTTTCAGAAACATTCACATGAGTAATATTACAGCTTCAAATGTAAATAAAGCTGGGCAGATACTTGGAATTACAGAAATGCCAATTCAAAACATCACTTTCTCAAACATCAATATGGACGGAAAAGAAGGTTTTACAGTAAGTACGGCGACAGATGTTGAATTTCATGATGTAAAAGTGAATGCAACTGTTGGATCCTCTTTCAAAATATCAGATTCAAAAAATATTATTTTAGACAATGTTGGATCTTCAATGGCCATAAAAGGAGTTCCCGTTATCAAATTAGATAATGTTTCAAATACGTTGATCAACAATAATTTTCCATTCAATCCAACCGATATTTTTATCGAGGCTGATGGAAAAGAAACTAAAAATATTTTCTTGAAAAACAATGTTTTAAACAACGTAACAACGAAAATCAAAAAAGGAGCTTCTTTAGATAGAAAAGCAATTACAGAATAGATTATAATAACACAGATTTCACGAATTTACACCAATTTAATTCGTGCTAATTCGTGAAATTAGTGTTCAATTTTATATCATGAAAAAAATATTCATCATAGTAACTCTTTCACTTTTCGCGATTAGTTATTCGCAAAAAAAGAAAGATTTATATCTTTTTACATCATTTAGAGAACCCGCAACAGAAGGTTTGTATTTGGCATACAGCGAAGACGGTTACAACTGGAAAGGATTGGAAGGATCATTTCTAAAACCAGAAATTGGAGCCAGTAAAATCATGCGGGATCCGTCAATCACAAAAGGAGCAGACGGAACGTATCACATGGTTTGGACAACCGATTGGAAAGGCGGAAATGGTTTTGGCTACGCAAGTTCAAAAGATTTGATTCATTGGTCAGAACAGCAATACATTCCCGTGATGAAAAGCGAACCAGAAGTCGTAAACGTTTGGGCACCGGAGATTTTTTATGATGATGTAAAAAAAGAATACATAATCATTTGGGCATCAACAATTCCGTTTAGATATCCAAAAGGAGTGGAAGAAGAGAAAAACAACCACAGAATGTATTATGTAACGACTAAGGATTTCAAAACGTTTTCAGATACAAAATTATATTACGATCCAGGTTTCAGTGTAATTGATTGTGTGATTGTCAAAAAAGGAAAGAAAGATTATGTTTTGGTTTTGAAAGACAATACAAGACCCATGCGAAATATAAAAGTAGCTTTTGGGAAATCTCCTTTGGGACCGTTTGAAAAACCTTCAAAACCGTTGACAGAATATTTGTCAGAAGGCCCGACAGTAGTGAAAGTCGGTAAAAACTGGTTGTTGTATTATGATAATTACGGTTCAAAAAATTATAAAGCGTTAAGTACAACAGATTTTGTTCATTTTGAAGATGTTTCCTCCAAAATAAGTCTTCCAGAAGGACACAAACACGGAACGATTACAACAATCTCTGCAGACGTTTTAAAAGGATTAATTGAGAAGAAATAAATTCAACGCAAACCTGACAGGTTTTTAAAACCTGTCAGGTTTAATTAGAAAACATAAACAATGCTTACTTTCCAAAACATAAAAACCAACATAATTACAACAGCTACAATTCTTTTGGCTTGCGCAACTGTAAATGCGCAGAACGACACTGTGCGTTATGTTGGCAAAACACTTTCAAATATCGATTACCATCACGGACAGTTGAGTCCAGCGGTTGGAGTCCACGCTACACAAATTATGCGTGCCAGCCGTGAGCACCCAGAAAAAGCAGATGGTTTTGGATGGACTTATAACCATCAGCCGATGATGGCGTATTGGAATAATACCTTTTATCTGCATTATTTAAGCGATCCTTCGGGCGAACATATTCCGCCAAGTCAAACTTTATTAATGACTTCTAAAGACGGTGTAACGTGGACTAAACCAGAAGTGATTTTCCCAATTTATAGAATTCCTGACGGATGGAAGAAAGAAGGAGTTGAAGGCGTTGCCAAAAATCTGGATGCCATTATGCACCAAAGAATGGGGTTTTATACGTCTAAAGACAACCGACTTTTTGCATTAGCGTATTACGGAATCGCAATGGATGAAAAAGACGATCCAAACGATGGAAAAGGAATTGGTCGTGTAATCCGTGAAATCAAGAAAGACGGAAGTTTCGGCGAAATTTATTTCATTAGATACAACAAAACTTGGGACAAATCGAAATCAAAATTCCCATTTTATACCGCATCAAAAGATAAAGGTTTGAAAAAGGCTTGTGAAGAAATCTTATCAGAACCATTGGTTTTACAGCAATGGGTAGAAGAAGCCGATCGTGACGATGAATTGATTCCGCTACAGAAACCATATAAAGCCTTTAGTTATTACCATTTGCCAAACGGAAATGTAGTCGGTTTATGGAAACACGCTTTAACTTCTATTAGTAAGGACGGAGGAAAATCGTGGGATTATATGCCATTGCGTGCTCCGGGATTTGTAAACAGCAATGCTAAAATCTGGGGACAAAAAACGTCAGACAATCGTTATGCGACGCTTTACAATCCGTCAGAATACCGTTGGCCATTGGCAATTTCTACAAGTGACGACGGTTTAAATTATAAAGATTTATTATTGGTTCACGGAGAAGTAAGTCCGATGCGTTACGGCGGAAACTACAAATCGGCAGGTCCTCAATATGTTCGCGGAATAACAGAAAAGAACGGAACTCCGCCAGACGGGAAAATTTGGGTGGGGTACAGCATGAACAAAGAGGATATTTGGGTGGCATCGATTCCGGTTCCTGTTACTTCGGTTGTGACAGAAAATATAAATGACGTTTTCAATAATCTTCCTGACGGACAAGAATTAAAATTATGGAATACCTACGATCTTTCGTGGGCATCAACCAAAATCGAAAAGAAAGCCGATGGTAAAAAATGGCTGACGTTGAGAGATCAGGATTATTTTGATTATTCTCGTGCCGAAAGAGTTATTCCTTTTGCTTCAAAAATGGAAGCCGTTTTCACAGTTAAACCAGAGCAAAATAATCACGGTTTATTACAGATTGAATTTCAAAACAAACAAGGTCTGCCTTCAGTAAGATTGATTTTTGATTCGGATGGAGAATTAAAGGTAAAAAATGGTGCGCGTTTGAGTTCGGTTACAAAGTACGAAGCAAATAAAGCATATAAAATTACAGTTAAATTAGATGCTAAAAACCGTCAATACACTATAAAAGTAAACGATGGAAAAGAATCAACAAAGATATTTTATGCGCCAACAGATGGTTTTGAACGAATCATGTTCCGCACAGGAGAGCAAAGACATTCGCCAGATCCGGACACAGCACCAGACACAGACGATTACGACGACCTGCCTCAAACAGGAAAATTAATTCCAGAGGCAGTATTCAATATCGAATCTTTGGTAACTAAAAAGTTGTAAAAATTATGGAACGCGGATGAAACGGATTTACTTCGTAAAAACGCGGATAAAAACGGATATTTTTTTTTTTAAGTAAAACAAATAAAAAAATCCGTGCGAATTAGCGTCTTCGCGATAGCGAATCCGTTTTATCAGCGTTCAATTTTAAAAGTTAGAATGAAGAATTTCAAAAACATATTATTAGGATTTAGCTTTTTAATCACTTTCATTTCAAATGGACAAATTTTACCTGTACGTTTAACAACGGAAATGGCTGAAAATCCATTAGCAGTAGTTCAGAATCAGCCAAGATTAAGCTGGCAATTGGTTTCAAAAGAATCCGATGCCTCACAAGTGGCGTTTCTTATTTTGGTTGCTTCATCAGAAGAAAAACTGAACAATGACGACGGAGATATTTGGAATACCGGAAGAGTAAATACCGATAAAAATCTGCATATTGTTTATAATGGAAAACCATTAAAAAGCGAAACCAAATATTTCTGGAAAGTTAAGGTTTGGAATCAATCAGGGAAAGTTTCTAAATGGAGCAAAACAGCTACTTTCAGAACGGCGCCGATAGAATCAGATTTAAACCCAATTTGGATTGGAGCTATTACAAAGGCTGATAGTCATTTACCGGAAGGAAGAAACTACCACACAGCCACTTTCAACAGAGAAAAAAAGAACTCGTTTATCAATGCATCCGATTCTTTGGCACGTAGAAGTATCATGTTGCGAAAGCCTTTCGAAATAGAAAAAGCAGTCAAAGAAGCTGTAGTTTATATTTCAGGTTTAGGACATTACGAATTAACGATCAACGGAAAAAAAGTGGGTAATAGCCAATTTGCACCTTTGTGGACGGATTACGATAAAACGGTTAATTACAATGTTTACGAATTAAGCGCGAAAGAATTTCAAAAAGGAGATAATGTAATTGGCGTTCTTTTAGGAAACGGAATGTACAATACGCTTGCAGAAAGATATACCAAATTCTTCGTAAGTTTTGGTCCGTCAACTTTATTCTTTAAAATGAAAATCAAGTATAATGACGGATCAGAAGAAATTATAAAATCAGATGGATCTTGGAAATACAGCAAAAGTCCGATTACGTATAATAGCATTTTTGGAGGAGAAGATTACAATGCTAACTTAGAACAAAGAGGCTGGAATAGAAAAGGTTTCAAAGATAGAGATTGGAAAAAAGTAGTCATTCAGGAAGCACCAAAAGGAGTTTTAAGACCACAGACTGCACCGCCAGTTACGATTCAGAAACAATACGAAGTGAAATCCGTAAAAGAACTAAAACCTAATTTCTACGTGTTTGATATGGGGCAGAATCTTTCAGGATTTCCAACTATAAAAGTAAAAGGGAAAAAAGGGCAAACAATTCGTGTTTGGGTTGCTGAAGGTTTGAATGAAGAAGGCACAATAGCGCAGGGAAGATCTGGGAAACCTTATTATTATGATTACACTTTAAAAGGAGACGGAACAGAAGAATGGACGCCAAAATTCAGTTTCTATGGTTATCAATATGTTCAAATTGAAAACATTAATTATAAAGAAGATAAGAATAAAGATCTTCCAACATTGGTTGATTTAAAATCGAATTTCATTTACAATTCGGCTGGAGAAGCGGGAAGTTTTTCATGTTCCAATGAGATTTTCAATAAAACACACGAATTGATAAATAATTCGATCAAAAGTAATTTCCAAAGTGTTTTTACCGATTGTCCACAACGTGAAAAACTAGGATGGCTTGAAGAAATTCAGTTAAACGGTCCGGGGTTGATGTTCAATTATAACCTTCAGAATTTCATTCCTGCAACGATGCAGAATATTTCTGATTCGCAAAGAGAAAATGGTTTAATTCCGACAATAGTTCCTGAATATGTAATTTTTGGAGGTGATTTTACCGATTCTCCAGAATGGGGTGTAACGGGCGTAATCTTGCCTTGGATGTATTATGAATATTACGGAGATGCTTCATTGTTAGAGAAATATTTTCCTGTAATGAAGAATTATGTGGATTATTTAGGAACGAAAGCAACAAACCATATCGTTTCACACGGATTAGGCGATTGGTACGATTACGGAACGCATCCAGCGGGATATTCTAAAAACAGTCCTATTGCGCTTTCTGCGACTTCTCATTACTATTATGGCGCTTATTTAGTAGCAAAAGCATCAAAATTATTAGGTAAAACCGAAGATTTTGAGAAATATAATACGTTGGCTTCTGAGATTAAAATGGCTTTCAACAAAGAATTTTTCAACGAAGAAACCAAACAATATGGAACAAGTAGTCAGTTTAGTAATGCCGTTCCGATTTTTATGGATATTGTAGAACCGCAGTATAAAGAAGCTGTAATGCAGAATTTATTAGCTGATATAAAAGAAAAAGGAGATCGTTTGACCACGGGAGATGTTGGAAATCGTTATTTATTCCAGACTTTGGCAAGAAACGGCGAAAACGAAACGATGTACAGAATGCACAATCATTACGATGCGCCGGGTTATGGTTTTCAGATTAAATTTGGCTTGACCACTTTAACCGAACAATGGGATCCGAGAAAGGGAAATTCGTGGAATCATTTTATGTTAGGTCAAATTGAAGAATGGTTTTACCAAAGTTTAGCCGGAATTATGTCCGATCCTGAGAAACCGGGATTCAAGCATTTCTTTATTCAGCCGGAAGTGGTTGGCGATATGACTTTCGCGAAAGCGGACTATCAATCAGTTTACGGAAAAATTGCTTCTTCTTGGGAAAAGAAAGACGGCAAATTTATTTTGACAGTTCAGATTCCGGTTAATACAACTGCGACAGTAAAATTGCCGGTTGCTAAAAATTCAGAAATAAAAATGGATGGTAAAAGATTTAAGGTAGGTTTTGATGAAAAAGTGCAAAAGCCTGTTTTGGAATTGGGTTCAGGAATTTATACAATCGAATGCACAATATAATGAAACGCGGATGACGCAGATTCGCTATCGCGAAAACACGGATTTACACGGATTTCTTTATTTGTTTTTAGGAAAAAGAAAATCCGTTTTAATCCGCGTCTTTACGAAGTAAATCCGTTTCATCCGTGTACCAACACACAACAATATTAAAATGAAAAAAATAAAATACATCTTCTTAGTTTCCATTTTTGCTTTGACATTTGCCAATGCACAAAACACTTCTGACACTAATTTTAGAAAGCCAGTATCAGAAACACTGAAAAAAATAGAAACTCTTTTTAACGTAACGATCAACGACGACAGAGGTTTATTAAAAGGAAAAGAACTGGATTATGCCGATTGGAGAATTGAACCTGGAAATTTAGCGCTTTCGCTGACTAATATTTTAGCACCGTTTGAATTGATGTATTTTAAACAACCCGATGGAACCTACATTATACGCAAGTATGAAAACCATAAAGTTTCGGTAGATAAAGGAAAAGAACGCTTGTTTTACTTAGAAAGCCTTTATTCGACCAAAGAAGAATGGGAAAAACGTAAAACGGAGTTAAAAGCTTGTATGATTGCATCATTTGGTTTGGATAAGGCGCCCCCTACACCGAAATCTAAGCCACTTTTAACTCCAAAGAGAATTTACAAAGATTACAGTGTCGAAAATATTGCATTAGAAATTTTACCTGGTGTTTATGCGACAGGATCGATTTACAAACCGTATCCGTTAAATAAAAAAGCAGCAGTTATTTTAACTCCTGACGGACATTTTGGTGATGGAAGATATAGAAAAGATGAGCAGTACCGTTGTGCTATGATGGCAAAAATGGGAGCAATTGTGGTAGGTTACGATTTATTTGCTTGGGGAGAATCGTTACTACAATTCCCAGAAGAGACACACAGAAACAGCATTGCATCGACAGTTCAGGTTTTAACTGGAATTCGTTTATTGGATTATTTAGCAACGGTAAAAAATGCTGATATGTCTAGAGTTGGAATTACAGGTGGTTCTGGCGGAGGATCTCACACGATGTTTTTAGCAGCAATTGATGACAGAGTAAAAGTTTCAGCTCCAGTTGTGATGGTTTCTTCTCATTTCTCAGGCGGTTGTCCATGCGAAAGTGGTCGTGGAATTCACTTATGTGGAAACGGAACAAATAATGCCGAAATCTCTGCAATGATGGCTCCAAAACCGCAATTGATTGTTTCTGACGGAAAAGACTGGACATTGGCAGTTCCAGAATTGGAATTTCCTTTTATCCAAAGAACATATGAATTGTACGGAAAGAAAGATTTAGTTGAGAATGCTCATTTTGCAAAAGAAGGTCATGATTTCGGAATCTCGAAACGTATGGCTTTGTATCCGTTTATGGCGAAATATTTAGATTTGGATTTGAATAAAGTGAAGAACGATAAAGGTGAAATCGACGAATCGACTTGTGTAATTGAGCCGAAAGAGAAGTTGTTGGTTTTTGGAGATAAAGGAGAAAAATTGCCGAAAAATGCTTTGAAAGACATCAACAAATTATATGAAATGTTTGGAGAAAAAAATCTGAAAGTTTACGAGGTTAAAAAGTGATAGTCACGACCCGAGCGATAGCGAACAGGCGAAGCAATTCACGAATTATTTTTTATAAACGATATGCATTTTTTACCTGACATTACTCGAATTAACCTTTTCGGTAAAAATTAGAGAAATAAAACACAAAGAATAATTAGAGCAAATTCGTGAATTCGTGGCGAAAAAAAACATTTATTGAGCTAAGAAATAGCCACGAATTCACGAATTATTTTTATATACGAAACGCAATTTTTGTGTCAAATTACTCGAATTAACACTTTTGGTCAAAATTAGAGAAATAAAACACAAAGAATAATTAGAGAAAATTCGTGAATTCGTGGCGAAAAAAAAATATACTATGAAGTTAAAAAGTAAAATAACGGCTATTTGTTTTGGAATTTTTTCCTTTACTGCAACAGCACAAAGTGACCTAAAATTATGGTACGATAAACCTGCATCCATCTGGAACGAAGCTTTGCCTTTAGGCAATGGACGTTTAGGCGCAATGGTCTTTGGAGATCCAGCGGTAGAACGTTTGCAATTGAACGAAGAAACAATTTGGGCAGGCTCTCCAAACAGCAATGCGCATTCAAAATCAATAGAAGCTTTGCCAAAAGTAAGACAGTTAATTTTTGATGGAAAATTTGAAGAAGCACAAGATTTGGCTACGAAAGATATTATGTCGCAAACCAATGACGGAATGCCATATCAGACTTTTGGAAGCGTTTATATTTCATTCAACGGACATCAAAAATATACCGATTATTACAGAGATTTAGATATTAGCAACGCTACGGCGAAAGTAAAATACAAAGTAAATGGTATTGAATTTACAAGAGAAATTTTAACCGCGTTTTCAGATCAGGTAATTGTAGTAAAACTTTCTGCAAGTCAGCCGGGACAGATTACCTGTAATGTTTTCATGAACAGTCCTATTGATAAAACAGTCGCTTCAACAGAAGGTAACCAGATTATACTTTCGGGAGTTGGAACTAACTTTGAAGGTGTAAAAGGAAAAGTAAAATTTCAAGGAAGACTTACAGCTAAAAACAAAGGTGGCGAAATTGATGCCAACAACGGCGTTTTAAGCATCAACAAAGCCGATGAAGTGACTTTATACATTTCGATTGCTACGAACTTCAAAAACTATCAGGATATTTCGGGAGATGAAATTGCAAAAAGTAAAGACTATTTGGCTAAAGCGGAACCAAAAGATTTTGAAACTATAAAGAAAGCACATGTTGATTATTACCAAAAATTCTTCAGCAGAGTGTCTCTAAATTTAGGTTCAAATGATTTAGTTAAAAAGCCAACAAACGAAAGAATCCGAGATTTCTCTAAACAATTTGATCCGCAATTGGCGAGTTTGTATTTCCAGTTTGGACGTTATCTTTTAATTTCGAGTTCACAGCCAGGCGGACAACCCGCTAATTTACAAGGAATCTGGAATGATATGGTGACTCCGCCTTGGGACAGTAAATACACGACCAACATCAATGCCGAAATGAATTACTGGCCGGCACAAGTAACCAATTTGCAGGAAATGCATGAACCTTTTGTGCAAATGGCAAAAGAGTTGGCTGTAACTGGTGCAGAAACAGCTAGAACGATGTACAATGCAAATGGTTGGGTTTTACATCACAACACTGATATATGGCGCGTAACTGCTCCGGTAGATTCAGCTGCCTCAGGAATGTGGCCGACTGGTGGTGCTTGGGTTTGCCAAGATTTATGGGAAAGATATTTATATACAGGAGATAAAAAATATCTAGCAGAAATTTATCCAATTATGAAAGACGCTGCTGATTTCTTTTTGGATTTTATGGTTATAGATCCAAACACAAAATATTTAGTGGTTGTTCCGTCAAGTTCGCCTGAAAACACGCACGCAGGCGGAACAGGAAAAGCAACAATTGCATCGGGAACTACAATGGATAATCAGTTGGTTTTTGATTTGTTTACGCATGTAATTGAAGCTTCGGCTTTGGTTTCTCCTGATGCTGTTTATGTGAAAAAAGTAAGTGATGCTTTGGCAAAAATGCCTCCAATGAAAGTGGGTAAACACAATCAGTTGCAGGAATGGCAGGACGATTGGGATAACCCAAAAGATAATCATAGACACGTTTCGCATTTGTACGGATTGTATCCAAGTAATCAGATTTCACCGATAAAAACACCTGAATTATTTGAGGCTGCTAAACAGTCGCTGATTTATAGAACAGATGAATCTACAGGTTGGTCAATGGGATGGAAAGTGAATTTATGGGCGAGATTGTTAGACGGAAATCATGCTTATAAATTGATTCAGGACCAATTACATTTGGTAACAGCAGATCAAAGAAAAGGTGGCGGAACTTATCCGAATATGTTAGACGCGCATCAGCCTTTTCAAATCGATGGTAATTTTGGATGCACAGCTGGTTTTGCCGAAATGCTGATTCAGAGTCAGGAAGATGCGATTCATTTATTACCTGCTTTGCCAACTGTCTGGAAAGACGGAAGCATTAAAGGCTTGGTTGCAAGAGGCGGATTTGTAATTGATATGACTTGGAAAAACAATAAAGTTTCGGTGTTGAAAATATATTCGAAAATTGGAGGAAATTGTAGGTTGAAAGTAGAAAATATTTTGAAAGGCTCTTCGCTTAAAAAAGCAAAAGGGAAGAATCCGAATCCGTTGTTTTATGATGTGGAAGTGAAGAAACCGATTATTTCTAATGAAGCAAAATTGCCTAAAGTACAATTGCCAAATTATAATATTTACGATGTGAATATGAAAGCAGGGCAGACTTATACTTTTACTGGAAATTAAAAATATTTTAAAACCATATAAGTGATATAAGGAAATATAAAGTTTAGGACGTTCCTGCAAGGTTTCTAAAACCTTGTAGGTATAAATGATAAACTTGGCGATTAAAAATAAGACACCTGCAAGGTTTTGGAAACCTTGCAGGAGTGAGAAAACGTAAAGGTCTCTTGCGTGAGTGATGGAAGTGGAGCTCTTTTTTGTGAGGCTTTTTCTGCCGAACAAAAAAAGCGGGAACGGACAGCACGACCCGGAGGGACACGCCCAAAGAATTAGTTTTAAAATAATAATTAGAATATGTTACAACATTTCAAACATAAAATAATAACACTTTCAATAGTAATCGTTTGCATAAACAGCAGTTGCAAATCGACTGTAGATCATTCACAAAAAGGAAAATCGGTTATTTTAAAAGAAAAAAACTTCAAACATTATGTTGATTATTTCAACACGATGGAAGATGAAAACTTAAAATTTGCAATTCCGAATGATAGTGCGTGGGTCTGGATGGAAAAGAATATTCCGTTGTTTGAATGTCCACAGCAGAATTTTGAGGAGATTTATTATTTCAGATGGTGGAGTGTCCGAAAGCATATTAAAAATACACCACAAGGATTTGCAATTACAGAGTTTTTGGTAGATCGTTCGTATGCCGATAAATACAATATGATCAGTTGTGCTTTGGGGCATCATATCAACGAATTCAGATGGGTTCATGATCCGAAATATATTGAGCAGGATGTGAAACTTTGGTATAGAGGAAATGATGGAAAACCGATGAACAAACTGTATAAATTCAGCAGTTGGACAGCCGATGCTTTGTACAATCGTTATTTGGTAAATAAGGATGAAAAATTCTTATTGGATTTGTATCCAGACATGGTTACGGATTATGCCGTTTGGGAAAAAGACCGTCAGCGCAAAGATGGTTTGTTTTGGCAGCATGACGTAAAAGATGGAATGGAAGAATCTTTAAGTGGAGGACGAAAAGTGCAAAATGCTAGACCGACGATTAACAGTTATATGTACGGGAATGCTATAGCAATTTCTAAAATGGCTGAGTTGAAAGGTGATAAGGAAACAGAAACCAAATTCAAAGCGAAAGCTGATGTTTTACAGCAATTAGTCGAAACCAAATTATGGAATTCTAAAAGTGAGTTCTTTGAAACTCTAACAGAAAAAGATACTTTAGCACAAGTTAGGGAAGCGATTGGATTTATTCCATGGTATTTTAATCTTCCAGAGAAAAACAAAGGATTTGAAAAAGCTTGGGAGCAGATTAAGGATGAAAAAGGATTTTCGGCTCCGTTTGGTTTAACAACCGCAGAAAGAAGAAGTCCGAGATTTAGAACACACGGGACAGGAACCTGCGAATGGGACGGCGCGATTTGGCCATTTGCAAGTTCGCAGACCTTAACGGCTTTGGCAAATGTTTTGAATAATTACGATCAGAATTTTGTAGCCAAACCTGATTATTTCAAACAAATGGAATTGTACGTTCAGTCACAGTATTACAGAGGGAAACCTTATCTTGGTGAGTATTTGGATGAAACAACGGGCTATTGGTTAATGGGCGACAGAGAAAGAAGCCGTTATTATAATCATTCGACTTTCAATGATTTAGTGATTACAGGATTGGTTGGCTTACGTCCGAGAGCAGATGAAAAGATTGAAGTAAATCCGCTAGTTCCGCAGGAGAAATGGGATTGGTTTTGTTTGGATAATGTTCTGTATCATGGCAATATTATCACGATTCTTTGGGATAAAACAGGAGAAAAATATAAAAAAGGAAAAGGTTTTAGAATCTTTAAAAACGGAAAGGAAATTGCAGTTTCTGAGAAATTGGAACGAGTGATTTCGGAGTAAAGTTTGGATGCTTCGGAGAAGCATAATATTTATAGAAAAATAAACAGCCAAATGATAAAAAGCTCCGGCGGAGCGATACCTATAGAAAATTATGTCACCCCGCTGGGGCTTATTGAACTAACTATTATAAAATCTATAAATATATCGTCCCTCTGGGACTTGACATTATTTAAACAATACCATGAAAAAGTTTTTTTTACATCTTACCATAATAATTTCGTTTTTCACAATTTCGGCGAAAGCCCAAAACAAAATAATTGTAAGTGATTTAAAATGCGAAATGCTGACGAATCCGGAAGGAATTGACGTTTTACAGCCAAGATTGAGTTGGAAAATAAAAGCAAGTGTAAACGATGTAAAACAAACTCATTATAAAATTTTAGCTTCTTCGTCTTTAGAAAAACTAAATGCAGGAAACGCAGATTTATGGGATAGCGGAAAGGTACAAAGCGACGAATCTGTAAATGTAATTTATAAAGGAAAAAAGCTAAAAGACAGACAAGACGTTTATTGGAAAGTAGCCATTTTTACTAATAAAGGCGAAGTTCAATCAAAAGAAACAGCACATTTCAGTATCGGAATTTTGACTTATGCTGATTGGAAATCGACGCGTTGGATTGGTTATGAGAAAACTTCTCCAGGAGATAGTATTTCGCAGTATTCTCGATTATCAGCGAGATATTTGAGAAAAGAAATTGACTTAAAAAAGAAAGTCAAAAATGCCAAAGTTTATATTATGGGAATGGGTTTGTACGAGCTGTACATTAACGGAAATAAAATTGGAGATCAGGTTCTGGCACCCATTCCTACGGATTATACGAAGAATGTAAAATACAATGTTTTTGATGTGACTTCGCAATTACAGGAAGGTAAAAATGCATTGGGAACGATTTTAGGGAACGGACGTTTTTTTACGATGCGTCAGGATTATAAGCCTTATAAAATCAAAACTTTTGGATATCCGAAAATGGCTTTGCAGCTGTTTGTAGAGTATGCAGATGGAAGTAAAGACGTTATTCGCACAGATGACACTTGGAAGATTACGACTGATGGTCCAATCTTGTCAAACAATGAATATGACGGTGAAGAATACGATGCCCGTAAAGAAATGAAAGGCTGGAATACCATTAATTTTAATGATAAAAAATGGCTTTCGGCAGAATATGTTCAAGAGCCTGGCGGATTCTACGAAGGACAGATGTCGGCGAATATGAAGGTAAAACGTGAAGTAAAACCGATTTCGATTAAACAAACGCCAAAAGGAACTTATATCTTAGATATGGGACAGAATATGGTGGGCTGGTTACAATTGAAAGTAAAAGGAAATGCAGGCGATAAAATCACAATGAAATTTGCGGAATCTTTACAGCCTGACGGTTCGTTATACATTGCCAATTTACGTGATGCCAAAACAACTGATATTTATACTTTAAAAGGTGAAGGAGAAGAAGTTTGGGAACCGCGTTTTATTTTTCACGGTTTTAGATTTGTAGAGATTTCAGGATTCAAATCCAAACCAACTTTAGAAAATTTTGTTGGAAAAGTCGTTTACGATGATATTGCCACAATAGGAACTTTCGATTCTTCGAACCCAATTATGAATCAGATTTTTAAGAATGCGTGGTGGGGAATCAGTGGAAATTATAAAGGAATGCCAATTGATTGTCCGCAAAGAAACGAGCGCCAGCCTTGGTTGGGAGACAGAACAACGGGCGCTTACGGAGAAAGTTTCTTATTTGATAATCAGACGTTATATGCAAAGTGGTTAGATGATATCAAAAATGCACAAACTATTGATGGGGGAATTCCAGATGTAGCACCAGCTTTCTGGCGTTATTACGGTGATAATGTGACTTGGCCGGGAACTTATATTACAGTTGCTGATATGCTGTATCAGCAGTTTGGAGGCAAAAAAGTGGTTGAAAAACAATATCCGTCGATGAAAAAATGGATGGATTATATGGAAGAAAACTATCTGGTTGATGATATCATGACCAAAGATAAATACGGCGATTGGTGCGTTCCGCCAGAGTCCTTGGAATTAATTCGTTCTAAAGATCCTTCTCGTTTAACCGATGGTGAATTGATTTCGAGCGCGTTTTATTATCAGCTTCTAAATATCATGAAAAAGTTTGCTGTGATTGCCAATTCGCAAAATGATATTAAACATTATGACGAATTAGCTTCAAGAATAAAAAAAGCATTCAACGCTAAATATTTTAATGCATCCAAAAACAATTACGCCAATAATACCGTAACAGCCAATTTACTGCCTTTGACTTTCGGAATGGTTCCAGAAGAATTGCAACAAAAAGTTTTCGAAAATCTTGTACACGAAGTAGAAGTGACTAAAAATGGTCATGTAAGCACTGGGGTTATTGGAACTCAGTTTTTAATGCGAACATTAACCAATTTTGGTCGTGGCGATTTGGCTTTCAAACTGGCCTCAAATAAAACCTATCCAAGCTGGGGTTATATGGTCGAAAATGGTGCCACAACCATTTGGGAACTTTGGAACGGAAACACAGCCGATCCAGCAATGAATTCGCAAAACCACGTCATGCTTTTAGGTGATTTACTGATTTGGTATTACGAAAATATGGCAGGAATCAAAAGCAATCCTGAAACTCCGGGCTTCAAACAAATTATTATGAAACCGGACTTCAATGCAGGATTAACTTATGTAAATGCTTCATACGAATCGATTTACGGAACAATTAAAAGTGACTGGAAAAAAGATAAAAAAGCTTTGGTTTGGAATATTACGATTCCTGCAAATGCTTCAGCTTTAGTGTATTTACCAACAACAAATGTTTCAGCAATAACAGTGAATAAGCAAAAGTTAACTCAATTTTCTACTTCTATTAAAACGGATAATAATACTGTTGTAATATTACCATCGGGTTCCTATGTTTTGAGTGTAAAATAAGGAAGTTTTTTCGTACTATTGTAGACTATTGTAAAAAGTAATTTATGGATGCCATTAAAGTTTTTGAAGATAAAAAAGTACGAAGCCATTATGATACCGATAATGAAATTTGGTATTTTTCTATAGTGGATATTGTTGAGGCATTAACAGATTCTAAAAACCCGACAGATTATTTAAAAAAAATCAGAAAGAGAGATGTTGAACTTGGAAGTTACATAGGGACAAATTGTCCCCAGGTAACAATGCTAACTAATGGGAAAAAGCGTAAAACATTGGCAGGCAACGTTGAGAATATTTTTAGAATAGTACAATCCATTCCATCTCCTAAAGCTGAACCGTTTAAACAATGGCTGGCAAAAGTTGGTTATGAACGTATTCAGGAAATTCAAGATCCGGTGCAAAGCATTGACCGGGCGAGAGAAAACTGGAAGCAACATGGAAGAAGCGAAAAGTGGATTCAGCAACGCATGATGGGACAGGAAACCCGAAATAAGCTAACTGATTATTGGAAAGAAGCGGGTATTGAAGAGAAAAATGAATTTGCAATTCTAACTAATATTATTCATCAGGAATGGACTGGTCTTTCAGTGAAAGAACATAAAGAGGCAAAAGGCTTAAAGTCGCAAAATCTTAGAGATCACATGAGTGAGGCTGAACTTATTTTTACTGCACTGGCTGAACTTTCAACAAGGCAAATAGCCGAAAATGATGAAGCAAAAGGAATAATCGAAAATGCAGTGGCAAGCAAAAAGGGTGGAGCAGTGGCAAAAAATGCACGAGTTGAACTGGAACAGCAAACGGGCAAAAATGTAGTGACAAATGAGAATTTTTTGCCTCCTGCAGACGAGAAAAAGACTTTACCTAGGAAGAAATAATATTTTTTTTCTCAAAAAATGAACTCTTAGCAATATTACTTTGATACAATAAAAATATAAATGTGATTTCGAATATAACGTTTTCGTCAGGAAATTTTGCAATTAGCGTTAAATAATCTGCTTTTTTAATAATTCGGGACAGTACAGGATACATTGTTAATTTTTTGGTGTTATTTTTACACTTATTAAATATTTTTACCTAAAAAAATGTTAGGTATGTATTTATAGTCAAAAAAAATAATTCATAATTTAATTAAGAATGAAGGTAACAAAATTAGCATTTGTCTTGTTTGGACTTTTCCTTTTAGGAAGTTGTAAATCGGCTTTAGAGAAAAAGACTTGGAAAGAAGGAATTTTAGTAGATCAATTTGTTTACGATAAAGCACCTTATCCGTCTTGTCATGCGATTACAATCGTCGAAGCTACAAATGGTGATTTAGTTGCTTCTTGGTTTGGCGGAACTCACGAAAGAAATCCTGATGTTTGTATCTACGTAGCCATTAAACCAAAAGGAAGCGACACTTGGAACGAGGGCGTAAAAGTTGCTGACGGCGTTATGAAAGACGGACCAAGATTACCAACTTGGAACCCAGTTTTATATCAAATTCCAGGAGGCGATTTAATGTTATTCTACAAAATAGGTCCAAAACCATCTGAATGGTGGGGCGTAATCAGAACTTCATCTGACGGCGGAAAAACTTGGTCTGAGGCTCAAAAAATGCCAGACGGTTTCTTAGGGCCAATCAAAAATAAACCAGTTTTATTAAGCAACGGAACTTTATTATGTCCGTCAAGTATCGAAGGAGATGGTTGGAGACTTCGTATGGAATCTACTCCAGATTTCGGAAAAACTTGGGTAATGGGAGATACACTTCCAAGAGGAAAACAAAAAATCAATGCCATTCAGCCTAGTATTTTATTCCATAAAGACGGAAGTATTCAAGCTATTGGAAGAACTAGAAACAGAGCGATTTTCAGTACATTCTCAAAAGATAATGGAAAAACTTGGTCGGATGTTGAGTTAATCGGACTTCCAAATAACAACTCAGGAACAGACGCTGTTACACTTAAAGACGGCAGACATTTATTAGTTTACAATCACGTTCTTCCTCCTGGAAAAGAAGCGAAAGGGCCAAGAACGCCTTTAAACGTTTCGGTTTCTAAAGACGGAATTCATTGGAATGCTGCTTTGGTTTTAGAAGATTCAAAAATCAGCCAATATTCTTATCCTTCAATTATTCAAAGTTCAGATGGAATGGTGCATATTGTTTATACTTGGAGAAGGGAAAAACTGAAATATGTAAAAGTGGATCCAAGTAAATTAGTGGCGCTTCCAATCAAAAACGGAATCTGGCCAGGCGACGAAGGAAAAGTAGTTACAGCGGTAAAAGCCGAAGAAGAGTAAAGAAAAAGTTCGCTACTAATTCCACGAATTTTCACAAATTTTTTAAAAACTAATTCGTGGAAATTTGTGCAATTCGTGGCAAAAAAATATAACCATGAAATCTAAAAAACATTTATTAATTGCAATGCTTGTCGTTTTAGCAACGACATTCAACAGCTGTGCAACGGCTCAGTCTTCCAATAAAAAACAAAAATACAAGGTTGCAGTTTGCGACTGGATGATTTTGAAAAGACAAAAATTAGGCGCTTTTGGTTTAGCAGCTGAAATAAAAGCTGACGGAATAGAACTCGATATGGGAGGTTTAGGAAACCGTCCGACTTTTGACAGTAAGCTAGGCGATCCTGTAGAAAGACAAAAATTCTTAGATAAATCAAAAGAAACTGGCGTTGGGATCAGCTCAATTGCCATGTCTGGATTTTATGCACAATCTTTTGCTACAAGAGAAATCATGCCAATGATTACTGATTGTATTCAGACTATGAAAAACATGAAAGTAAAAGTGGCTTATCTTCCGTTAGGAACACAAACCGATTTGGTTAAAAATCGAGAATTGCGTCCAGAAGTAATTAAAAGACTGCAATGGGCAGGAAAAGAAGTCGGTAAAATAGGTGGAGTAATTGCGATTGAAACCTCTTTAGACGCGACAGAAGAGAAAAAACTTTTAGACGAGGTTGGTTCAAAATACATTAAAAGTTCTTTCAATTTTGCGAATGCTTTAGATAATAAAAGAGATATTTCTTCAGAATTAAAAATATTAGGCAAGAAATATGTAGCGCAGATTCACGCTTCAAATACCGATCAGTTTTGGTTAGAAAATGATAAAGCGATCGACATGCCAAAAATCAAACAAACTTTGGATGAAATGAAATGGAGTGGATGGCTAATTGTAGAGCGTTCTCGTGACGTAACGCAAGTTCATAATGTAAAAGCCAATTACGGAGCAAACGTAGCTTATTTGAAGAAGATTTTCCAGAATTAAACAATAAACAGTGATCAATATGTAATCGTTAAACAACACAATTTTTCACTATAAATCTGCCGAGTCTGCTAAATCTGCGAGAGATATTTTTCACGCAGATCGGGCAGATTTAGCAGATTATTTTTAAAATGAATACCCAAAAACAGCATACTATGAAATATTTACAATTACTTTTTTTATGTTTTTACGTCTCTTTCGCGACAGCGCAGAACATTACAGTGGTTAGTGATCCGAGTTCGCCAAGAGCAAAATTTGGAGCAGAGAAATTATCAGAAACACTTTCAGCAAAAGGATTCAGCGTAACTTCTTATGATAAATTCAAAAAATCAAAAGATAAAGTAATTGTAATTGGAGAAAAAGGAACCGATTTCTGGAAGAAAAATGCTAAAAGTGCTAAAATCGACGACAGTAAATTAAACAAGAAAGAAGGTTTTCAGATTCGTACTCAAAATAATGTAATTTATATTGAAGGAACAGATGCAAGCGGAGCTTTGTATGGTGCTTTAGAATTAACAGATAAAATTAAGGCTTCAGGAAAACTTCCTTCAGAAATCAATATTGATGATAGTCCGGAAATGGTCTTACGTGGCGCTTGCATCGGAATGCAGAAACCCGTTTATCTTCCAGGTCGTGATGTTTACGAATATCCATATACACCAGAAACTTTCCCTTGGTTTTATGATAAAGCTTTATGGGTAAAATACTTAGATATGCTGGTAGAAAACCGCATGAACTCTTTGTATCTATGGAACGGACATCCGTTTGCTTCTTTAGTGAAACTAAAAGAATATCCATTTGCAGTAGAAGTAAGTGATGAAGATTTTAAAAAGAATGAGGAAATTTATAAATTCCTTACCGTTGAAGCAAATAAACGTGGAATTTGGGTAATTCAGATGTTTTATAATATTATTGTTTCTAAGCCTTTTGCAGAGCATTATAACATTAAAACTCAGGATCGTTCAAGACCTATTACGCCTTTATTGTCTGATTATACTAGAAAATCTATTGCTGCTTTTATCGAAAAATATCCAAACGTTGGTTTGATGGTTTGTTTGGGAGAAGCAATAAACACAGTCGATGATGATGTAGAATGGTTTACCAAAACCATTATTCCGGGTGTTCGTGACGGTTTACAAGCATTAGGAAAAACAGAAGAACCGCCAATTATCCTTCGTTCTCACGATACAGATGGCCCTTTGGTTATGGAAAAATCACTTCCGTTATACAAGAATCTTTATACAGAAAGTAAGTATACTGGAGAATCTTTAACGACTTATACACCGGGCGGGCCTTGGGGAGAAACACACAAACAATTGAGTGCTCTTAAATCGATTCATATAGAGAATGTTCATATTTTGGCGAATTTAGAGCCTTTCAGATATGGTTCACCAGATTTTATCCAGAAAACGGTAAAAGCAATGCATAGCGTTCACGGAGCAAATGCACTGCATTTATATCCGCAGGCATCGTATTGGGATTGGCCATATTCGGCAGATAAAACAAAATCAGGAGAACGTTTATTAGAAATGGATCGCGATTGGATTTGGTACAAAGCTTGGGCAAGATACGCTTGGGATAGCAAAAGAGATCGAAACGAAGAAATTAAATTCTGGGATAATGATTTAGCGGCGAAATTCGGAACTACTCAAGAAGCTGCAAATAACATTTTAAAAGCGTACGAAGAAACAGGAGAAATCGCTCCAAAAACACTAAGACGTTTCGGAATCACAGAAGGAAATCGTCAGACTTTATTGTTAGGAATGTTCGAAAGCCAATTGGTAAATCCGTCCAAATGGAGAGTATATCCGGGATTCCACGAATCTTGCGGGCCTGCGGGCGAATTGCTTTTAGAATATGCTAAAAAAGAATGGAACAAAGAACCACATTCTGGTGAACTTCCAACTCAAATTATTGCTGAAATTACAGAACACGGAAGATTAGCTGTTGAGGCAATAGACAAAGCAGAAGGAAGTGTAACCAAAGACAAAGAAGAATTTGAACGTCTTAAGAATGATATGCATGCTTATAAGGCTTTCGCCGATTTCTTCTCAGAAAAAGTAAAAGCAGCGTTGTTAGTTTTAAGATACAGTTATTCAAATGATATTAGCGATTTAGACAAAGCAATGCCTCATTTGGAGAAAAGTATTGAGTACTATGAGTTATTGGTAAACTTGACAAAAGGTACGTATTACTATGCGAATAGTATGCAAACTGCTCAACGCCGAATCCCGATTGGAGGAGACGACGGAAACAACAAAACTTGGGCAGAATTGTTACCGCATTATGAGCGTGAATTGGCTAATTTTAAAAGAAACCTAGAGAAGCTAAAATCTTCAAAAGATGGTAAAATAGAAACAAAAGAAGGTAAACCATGGAAAACCGCTGATGTAACTTTTATAGATGAAAAACCAGGAACTTATTTAGTTAAAACGGGAACAAAAGTTTACGGAACAGATATTTCTGAGTTAACTAAAATTGCTCCAGAGCTTCAAAACTTAAGAGGATTTTCTTTTGTAGAAAACGATCAAAACGAAAAAGGAACACATTTGAAGTTTAGAAACACAAAAGCGGTTAAATTAGTTGTCGGGTATTTCAATTCAGATCAGAAGAGATTCTTATTACCACCAAGTTTAGAAACCGATGCTGCGGGAAATGCGCACGGTCAAGCCGAAGTGATTCTAGCAAATGCAATGAATTTAAAAGATTTACCACGTGTAAACATTCATACGTATACTTTCCAGCCAGGTGAGAATAAATTAGATTTAGGTAAAGGAAAAGTATTGATTTTAGGTTTTATCGACGCAGATCAAACCATATCACCACGCGATGTTGGATATATCGATGCAGGAGAAAAAGCAGCTATTGACTGGTTGTTTTATTAAAATTATAGGCAAAGTTAAACCTGACGGGTTTTAAAAACCCGTCAGGTTTGCTCGCAAGAATAAACACAATATTGTCATCCCGAGGAACGAGGGATCTCACTAGAATTTCCGTACAGAAATTCGCCAATCTTTGTCGAGTTCCGAGTGTGATTCCTCGTTCCTCGGAATGACAAAAAAGTCGAGTAAAATAAAAACTTTAATAACCTTATATCACTTATATGGTTTAATAAGAAAATATGAATAGAATAGTTTTTTTTATTTTTTGTTTTTTTTCAAGCCTTTGCTTTGTTTGGAGTCAGAGCAAAGATTCGGGGAAGTTTCGTAAAGAAATTTCGCTGAATTCGTCTTGGGAAACCGTAATACTGGATAATCTTCCGCTGAAAGAAGAAGATTTTGTAGAAAATCCAAAAACTGATTCCAATTGGCAGCAGGTTAGTGTGCCTCACAATTGGGATCAGTATTATGGTTTCAGAAGAACAAAACATGGAAATTTACATGGTACCGCCTGGTATAAAAAAGCATTAAAACTCGATAAGAAAGACAGTTCAAAACAACATTTTCTTTATTTTGAAGGCGTAAGTTCTTATGCAACGGTTTGGGTAAATGGTAAAAAAGTGGGCGAACACAAAGGCGGAAGAACCACTTTTACTTTAGACATTACCAAAGCGGTTTCTTTCGATGCGGCAAATATCATTTTAGTAAAAGCATCACATCCATCATTTATTGCCGATTTGCCATGGGTTTGTGGAGGCTGCTCAGGAGAATGGGGATTTTCAGAAGGCTCTCAGCCAATGGGAATTTTCAGACCTGTTACTTTAGTTATTACAAATGATGTTAGAATTCAGCCGTTTGGTGTTCATATCTGGAACGATAAATCGGTTTCTAAACAAAAAGCTATTCTTCATAGCACTACAGAAATCAAGAATTACAGCACTTCACAACGAAACTTAACTGTCGAAAATATCCTTTTTGACGCTTCAGGAAAAAAAGTTGCTATCAATAAAAGCGATAACAAAATCAATTCGGGAGAAACAAAGGAAATAGCACTGACACTTCCTGAGATTAAGAATCCGAAATTATGGTCGCCATACAATCCGTACTTGTATAAATTGGTGACTTCAATTTATGAAAACGGAAAAATAATCGATCAGTTAGCAACACCTTACGGAATTCGCTGGGTAAGCTGGCCAGTTAGCCGTGACGGAAAAGACAATCGTTTTTTCATTAATGATGAACCTGTTTTTATAAACGGTGTCTGTGAATACGAACATTTAATTGGGAAAAGCCACTCGTTTTCAGACGAAATGATTCATTCCAGAATCGAACAAATCAAAGCAGGCGGATTTAATGCTTTTAGAGAAGCGCATCAGCCTCATAATTTATTGTATCAAAAAGAATTAGACGAGAACGGAATTCTGTTTTGGAGTCAGTTTTCGGCACATATTTGGTACGATACGCCTGAGTTCAAAGAAAATTTTAAAACCTTATTACGCGAATGGATTAAGGAACGCAGAAACAGTCCGTCGGTAGTTATGTGGGGATTGCAAAATGAAAGCACGATTCCGAAAGAATTTGCAGAAGAATGCACGCAGATTATTCGTGAAATGGATCCGTTATCGGCATCGCAAAGAATCGTAACAACTTGTAACGGAGGCGAAGGAACAGATTGGAATGTGGTTCAAAACTGGTCAGGAACGTATGGCGGCGATCCGTTAAAATACCATCTAGAAATGACGAGTCAGTTATTAAATGGAGAATATGGCGCATGGCGTTCAGCCGATTTACATACCGAAGGCGAGTTTGACCAAAAGGGAACTTTAAGTGAAAACCGTTTTTCTCAATTAATGGAAATTAAAGTTAGAGAAGCCGAATCGGTAAGAGATAAAATTGCGGGACAGTTTAACTGGCTTTTTGCTTCACATGAGAATCCAGGAAGAGTACAAAATGGAGAAGGATTTAGAGATATTGACAAAGTCGGCCCAGTAAATTACAAAGGACTTTTTACCATTTGGGGCGAACCTTTGGATGCGTTTTATATGTATCGAGCGAATTATGTTTCGAACAAAACCAATCCGATGGTGTATATCGTTTCGCACACTTGGCCAAGTCGTTGGGAAAAACCAGGAATCAAAAACGGAATCGATATTTATTCGAATTGTGATGAAGTAGAATTGTTTAATGATGTCAATAAAGCTTCACTTGGAAAACTAAAAAATCCAGGAATCGGACAGCATTTTCAATTTAATAATGTCAATATTCAATACAATGTTTTATATGCCATTGGTTATGTAAATGGGAAAGCGGTTGCGCAAGATTATATTGTTTTAAATAACTTCCCAAAAGCACCAAGTTTTGATGCTTTAACAACTAACAAAGTTGATATTACTAAAGCAAAAAGCGGTTACAATTATATTTACAGAGTAAATTGCGGAGGTTCTGAATTAACAGATTCTGCGGGAAATACTTGGTTTACTGATACGCATAAAAACGGTCAAAATACTTGGGGTTCATTATCATGGACAGATAATTTTGAAAAATTGCCAGACTTTTTTGCCAGTCAAAGAAAAACTTTTGACCCGATAAACGGAACAAAAGATCCTGAGTTATTTCAAAGTTTTAGATACGGAGTTGATAAATTGCGTTATGAATTTCCAGCTCCAGACGGTGAATATTTAGTAGAATTATATTTCACAGAACCTTGGTACGGTACTGGTGGCGGAATGGATTGCAAAGGCTGGCGTTTGTTTGACGTTGCCATCAACGATAATGTTGTTTTAAAAGATTTTGATATTTGGGCAGAAGCTGGACATGATAACGCTTTGAAGAAAACATTCAAAGTAAAAAGCATAAATGGAAAAATTGTGATTTCGTTCCCAAATGTAAAAGCATCCCAGGCGATTATTTCTGCCATTGCGATTGCAACAAAAGACATTCATGCAAGACCTGCGGAGGAATCACCAAAAAACATTCAGAATTTGGTTTTAGATTCTTATGATAAAACTAACAGAGTAGCTTCATGGCTGGATATTAATTCAAAACAATATTCAGATTCTGATGTTGTTTTTACCGAATTGCCTTCAGAGGTTTTTGGTGCTGATTATTTACAGTTTTCAGTTAATTCTAAAAATAAAGGTTCGTTTAAGGCAAAAGAAGATTCAGATATTTATGTTTTTCCTGATGCTAAATTCAAAACGTCAGTAAGTTTTTCGGATTATAAAAAATTAGAAGAAAAAGCGAAAAACAGCAACGGAATTTCATTTGATGTTTTCACTAAAAAAGTAAAGAAAGGCGAGAAGGTTCTTTTTGATAATTCAGAAAATATAAACACAATTGTAGTCGTTCCAACTTACGATATGGGCGAAAAGGACGATTCGAGACCAGTTGTAATTATTGAAGCCGAAAAGGCAAAAATAACGGGAACTGGAATAGAAAAAGGAAATTTCAAAAAAGCCGATTATATTGAGTTCACAAAAAAGACAAACAATAGCATTGAGTTTGAAGTTAAACCAGGAGTTGCTGGAATTTATTTAATGCGTTTCCGTTTTATGAATAGAAATGAAACGCCATTAAAAGTCAAATTCAAAATGGAAGATGCCTACGGAATTTTAATGCGAAATGATACGATTGAGTTTTTCCCTTCACCAGAAAAATGGAAAATTTTGAATACGACTTCTGGCGGTTATATTAATGCAGGAACGTATAAAATTACGTTGGAAGGAGATGATTTGAAGGGATTAATGTTGGACAATTTCGAATTTCAATAAGTTTTTTGAGGTTCAAAGAGGCAGAGTGACAAAGGAACAGAGGTTTAATTAGGATTGCATTGTAGAGACGCACCGCAGTGCGTCTACGCTCCAATTGTCCATACTGTGTGTTAGACGCACTGCAGTGCGTCTCTACAGAAAAATACAATTAGAATAAAAAACATATTTATGATTAAACATAAAAACATATTTCAAAAAATTACAATTGCCTTATTGTTTTCAGTATCAGTTTTTGCACAAAAACAAGCCAGAATTGTAGAAGATTTCAATAAAAATTGGAACTTCAAATTAGGAGATTATCCCGAAGCAATAAATGCCAATTTCAATGCATCAGATTGGAGAGCGCTTCAATTACCGCACGATTGGAGTATTGAAGGCGCTTTTGATAAAGATGCCAAAACCAAACAAGCACAAGGATTTTTACCGGCTGGAAAAGGCTGGTATCGTAAAGTTTTTACTATTCCTGCAAATTGGAAAAACAAAACAGTTTCGATTGAATTTGACGGTGTTTTTAAGAACAGTGAAGTTTTCATTAATGGAAAATCATTAGGAGTTCGTCCAAATGGTTATATCTCTTTTGGTTATGATTTAACGCAGTATTTAAACTTTGGAAAAGAGAATTTGATTGCTGTTAAAGTCGATAACGATTCTCAACCCAATTCCAGATGGTACACGGGTTCTGGAATTTATCGTAATGTACGTTTGGTTGCCAGCGAAAAACTTCATGTTGGTAAGTGGGGAACTTTTGTAACGACTCCAGAAGTTTCGGCAGCAAAATCAAAAATACATTTAGAAGTTACAATTGATAATGATAATGCTTCGGCAAAAGAATTTAAACTCGTTACTTCGATTGTAAATGCAGAAAATAAAGAAGTTGCCAATTATACTTCAACAGAAAAAATCGGTGCTAAAACATCAGAAAAAAAGATTCACGATTTGGTTTTAGATCAGCCGAAATTGTGGAGCACAGAAAATCCGTATTTGTATAAAGTTATTACAAAAGTGTACGAAAAATCGAAATTGATTGATAATTATGAAACACCTTTAGGTTTCCGATTTTTCAATTTCGATTCAGAGAAAGGATTTTCTTTAAATGGTGTTCCAACCAAAATTTACGGCGTTTGTCTGCATCATGATAATGGCGCTTTGGGTGCGGTAGAAAATATTCATGCGGTTAGAAGAAAACTGACTTTGATGAAAGAAATGGGAGCCAACGCTATTAGAATGTCTCATAATCCGCATTCTTTGGAAATGATGCAATTGTGCGACGAAATGGGGTTTATCGTTCAGGACGAAGCTTTTGACGTTTGGAAAAAGAAAAAAGTAACCAACGATTACCACAAAGATTGGGATGCTTGGCACAAACAAGATTTAGAGGATTTTATCAAAAGAGATCGTAATCATCCATCAGTTATGATGTGGAGTATTGGTAACGAAATCAGAGAACAGTTTGATTCGACAGGAATTTCGATTACTAGGGAATTGGCTAAAATTGTAAAATCGTTGGACACAACACGTCCAGTAACTTCGGCTTTGACTGAAAATGTAATTGAGAAAAATTTTATTTACCAATCGGGCGCTTTAGATCTTTTGGGATTTAATTATAAACATGAAGATTATAAAGATTTTCCAACTAAATTTAATGGACAAAAGATATTAGCGTCCGAAAGTGTTTCGGCTTTAGAAACGCGCGGGCGTTATGATTTTCCAGACGGAATTAAAGCGTGGCCAACAAAACACGGTGCTCCGTTTGATGGAAATGCCGATTGGACGGTTTCGGCTTATGATCAGGTGAAATCGTATTGGGGTGCAACGCATGAAGAGAACTGGAAAACGATCAAAAAACAGGATTTCATGGCGGGAACTTTTATCTGGACAGGATTCGATTATATCGGAGAACCAGATCCGTATCCATTTCCTGCAAGAAGTTCGTATTTCGGAATCGTTGATTTAGCCGGACTTCCAAAAGATGTGTATTATATGTACCAAAGTGAATGGTCGAATAAAACGGTTCTGCATATTTTACCGCATTGGAACTGGAAAAAAGATCAGGAAGTCGAAGTTTGGGCATATTACAATAATGCCGATGAAGTGGAATTGTTCTTAAACGGAAGATCGCTTGGTAAAAAGTCAAAACAAAATGATGATTTGCATATTTCTTGGCGCGTAAAGTTTGAACCAGGAACATTAAAAGCTATTTCGAGAAAGAACGGAAAAGTAGTTTTAGAGAAAGAAATCCGCACAGCAGGAGAAGGTTCTAAAATTGATTTAAAAGCAGATAAGACATTAATCAAAAACGATACTTACGATTTGGTTTATGTAACCGTTTCAATGGTTGATAAAGATGGAAACTTATTGCCAACTGCAATGGATTTAGTCAATTTTGAAGTAACAGGCGGAGGAAAATTAGTTGGAGTTGATAATGGCTATCAGGCTAATTTAGATTCTTTTAAAGTCAATTCTTGTAAATTGTTTAATGGAAAATGCGTTGTAATTATTCAATCTAATGGGAAGAATGAAAATATTCAGTTGAAAGCGACGGCTTCTGGTTTACAAGCTTCAACAATCAAAGTTGAAGTGAATTAATCTCGCAAAGTCGCGGAGACGCAAAGTTTTTGAACCATATAAGTTATGTAAGCGATTTTAAGTTTTTACTTAATTGAACTTACATAACTTATATAGTTTATTTTTTTAATAAACTTTGCGCCTTCGCGACTTTGCGAGATTCTTTATACATTTATGAAAAAAACAAATGGCACCAACTTTCTTTGCAGATCAATTAGAATTTCGAAAATGGCTTGAGAAAAACCATCAAAACGAAAAGGACCTTTTAGTTGGTTTTTATAAAGTTACAAGCAAAAAGCCTTCTATGAGTTGGTCAGAATCGGTAGATCAAGCACTCTGTTTTGGCTGGATTGATGGTGTTAGAAAATCTATTGATACGGAAAGTTATACGATTCGTTTTACTCCAAGAAAACCTTCTAGCATTTGGAGTGCCATTAATATCCAAAAAATGGAAGATTTGACAAAAGCGGGATTAATGACCGATGCTGGTTTGAAAGCGTTTAGTTTTAGAACCGAAAATAAGTCTAAGATTTATTCGCACGAAAAAGAACCAGTTCCGCTTTTGGAATCCTACGAAAAAGAGTTTAAAAGCAACAAAACCGCATGGGAGTTTTTTGAGAAGCAAGCGCCTTCATACAAGAAAGTTATGATTCATTGGATTATGAGCGCCAAACAGGAAAAAACACAACTTTCAAGGCTTGAAAAAACTATTGCTGAAAGTGAAAAACAGAAAAGAGTCTTGTAGCTATTTTGAATAAAATGCTTTACTTTAGTACTCTGACTTTTAGTGAAATATGGAAAAAGAAAATACCACGAAAATTAAAGGGGAGATTTTGCTGGGTATTATTTTTGCCCTAGAATTATATGGCTTGCCTGTACAGTTTTATTTGCTGTTAAAAAATCCTGAATTTACTTTTTTCAGCGCAGCAGTTCGTTTTTTTAGTTTCTTTACTATCACAACAAATACAATCGTTTTTCTTTGCAGTGCTTTGTTGCTATTTGGCGGTAAAAGTAAGGCAAATGCTTTTTTCAAAAAATGTACTACAATCACTGCAATTACAGTTTACATTTTGATTGTCGGAATTGTTTTTAATTTGCTCCTTCGTCCAATTTTAGATTTGCAAGGACACCATCGCATTGTAAGCGAAATTTTCCATACTATTGTTCCTGTTTTATTTTTCTTTTTCTGGCTGTTTTTTGTAAGTCCAGATAGAATCTCTTTTAAAACCATTTGGTTTTGGTTGGTTTACCCGATTATTTATATGATTTATACCATATTTCACGGTTTTATTTCGAGTTTTTATCCCTATCCTTTTATAGATGTTACAAAACTCGGGTTGCAAACAGCGCTTATAAACGGTGTATTTGTTTTAATCTCTTTTGTGGTTTTGTCTGTGATTTTGATTTCGATTTCAAAAATTAGAACTAAGAAGATTAGCTTGGAAGACTAAAATAAAATATTCAATCTTCTAGTCAGGAATTGACAAAAAAAGGAACTTTCTTCTTTCCTTCTTTATCCTGAAATTTTTCTACAAACTTCCGATGGCATTAATTTAATAGATCAAAAATATCTTCATTTTTGTATCTAAACTTTACTTTTAGATTATAATTAATTCTTTTTTAGGTTGTTAAAAGTGAAAATTTATTACCTGAATGTTCCGTAATTACTGGTTTAACTAATTAATTAGTATAAATATTAATCAATTAGTTTTGCTACTAATTAATTAGTAGTTATATTTGTCAAAAGATTTCTACTATGATAAAATTAGCCAAACGAGAAGAACAGATTATGCAGGTTTTTTGGGATTTAAACAAAGCCTTCATCAGAGATATTATTCCATTGTTGCCAGATCCGAAACCACATTATAATAGTGTTGCTACGATTGTTAAAATATTAGAAGAAAAAGGGTTTTTAAATCGGGAAACAATAGGGAATATGCATTGCTTTTTTCCTGTAATTCAAAGAGAAGAATATCAACAATTTGCCCTGAAAGATGTTGTGAGTCAGTATTTTGATAATTCGTATCCACGAATGCTTGCCTTTTTTGCTAAAGAGCAAAAATTAACCGAAAAAGAATTGGACGAAATCGTAAACATGATAAAAAAAGATTCTATATGATACCTTATATTCTATACACAGCACTTATTCTTTTTGCGTGCCTTATGTTTTATAAGCTGCTTTTGCAGAAAGAAACTTTTTATAACTTGAATAGATTTGTTTTGCTGGCGTGCATGGTAGTAGCTTTTACTTTGCCGTTGCTTCCGATTCCGCAGCAATTCTCCCTTCAAAAGCAGAAAGTAACTGCAGCTATTCCTTCCATAAAAAAAACAGTTGCAAAAGAACCAACTGCTGAGCTGAAAACACTTCCTGTAAATGAAGTTTTAGTAAATGAAACAAAGCAACAATTTAATATGACTTTGGTCATGCAGTGGATAGTGTATTTGTATTGGTTTGGTGTCATTGTTTTTGCGCTTAATTTTTTGATGCAAGCTGTTATATTATTTTACAGAGCGTATACATCAGAGATTATTCGGGATGGAAAATTTAGAATTGTCGAAATAACAGGCGATAAAGCACCTTGTTCTTTTGCTAATAATATTTTTATAAATCCTGAAAAATACGAATGGGAAACGTACAATCAGATTTTGCTGCATGAAAAAATTCATATTGAGCAAAAACATACTATTGATCTTTTGCTTGCAGAAATCGTACTTATTTTTCAGTGGTTTAATCCTTTTGCTTGGCAATGGCGAAAAGCATTAGAAAGTAATCTTGAATTTTTGACCGATAACGAAATGCTACAACAAGGTAGTGTAGAAAAAGAAAGTTATCAATTTAGCCTGCTTAAAGTAGCGGCGCCACAATTTCCTTTGAGTCTTACAACTAACTATAATCAATCATTACTCAAAAAACGAATCATTATGATGAATTCAAAAAAATCAAACGTAAACACAACATGGAAATATTTTTTCCTGCTACCATTATTGGTATTGTTTGCCTGCCTTTTTAATCAACCGGCAGCGCAAAGTCAGACGCTAATTTCGAATATTAAAAACGAAGGAACTAAAGCGAGTCCAAACACTCAAAAGGGTGATCAAACCGAAGGAAACTGGTTTGCCACAATCAAAGGCAATACGGTAGAAATGGAATTTAAAAACGACGAGAATAGCCATTCTACTCATACTTATGATATTAGCGAGTTTAGCGGATTATCAAAAGATAAACAAGGAACATTTTCTCTAACGCGTGAAGCGGGAACAATGAACTTTACTGGAAAATTTGAAGGAAATAGCGGAATGGGAACGTATAAGTTTGTTGGCAATAAAAATTTTGCCAAAGAAATGGCTGCACAAGGGATTACATTGGCAGATGATACAGATCTTATGGTTTTCTTTGCTGTAAATATAAAAACGTCGTATGTAAAAATGCTGCATAAAAAAGGGTATAAAAATGTAGACAAAGAACAAGTAATTCCGTTGGCGGCTTTAAACGTAAGTGAAGATTACATCGATTCTATTAAAGATGCCGGAATTGGAAATATAGATATTGAAACCCTGATTCCTTTTAAATCCTTAAACATTGATAAAGCTTTTATTGAAGATATTATTAAATCGGGTTATAAAAATGTTTCACCAGAAAATCTGATCACTTTAAAATCTCAGAATATTGACGGAAAGTATATTAATGATTACCGTTCTTCGGCAAAAACAAAAAAGAATGAAAAGGGAGAAGAAGATGAGGACAATATTATTGCTTTCAAAACTTTAAACATAGATAAAGCTTATATAGATTCTTTTAAGAAAATGGGTTATAATGATCTTTCAAACGACGACTTAATTGCTTTAAAAGCTTTAAATGTAACTCCAGAATATGTTAGCCAATTCGAAAAAGTAGGTTATAAAAACATTTCGTCTGAAAATCTTACGGCTTTAAAATCGCAAAATATCACAGCAGATTTAATTAAGGAATATAAGGATTTGGGTTTTTCAGATCTAGATTTAAATGATATTGTGGGTGCAAAAGCGGTTGGTGCAACGCCAACTTTCATTAAAGCTATGAGAGAAAAAGGACATAACTTTAAAGATATTGGAAAGTATATAGCTTTAAAAGCAGTTGTTGGCAACTAAGCTAATATTGCTTTTGATAGTTAAAGCAATACATTTTCTTTGTAAATAAAATATTCAAGTTGTAAGACTACAATCAAAATATACTAATAAAGCCCAAATCTGTAGATTTGGGCTTTATTTTTTAGGCAACTTTTAAAATAGTATACTCAAACGAATTAGTGAAATAAAACCATTTCATGCCAAAATGCTGTAAAAAATGTTGTTGGTCGAAATTCTATTCGAGAGATTTCAATTTATACTACATTTATGCTTTATAGATTATTTTAAAGCAGATCAGCAATGAAAAAAATATTTCTTTCCTTATGTCTTTTTGGTGTAATTTCTAGTGCTTCAAGTCAGGAATTGACGAATGCTCCAAAGCCTTTTGGACCGCTTCCGACACAAAAACAAATCGATTGGCAGGAAATGGAATTTTATGCTTTTGTGCATTTTTCGTTAAATACATTTACCAATAAAGAATGGGGGTATGGAGACGAATCTCCGGAACTTTTTAATCCGTCGCAGTTAGATGTTCGTCAATGGGCGCGTGTGGTAAAAGAGGCTGGAATGAAAGGAATTATTTTGGTTGCCAAACACCACGATGGGTTTTGTCTTTGGCCTTCAGCTTACACAGAACGTTCAGTTAAAAATTCGCCTTGGGAAAACGGAAAAGGTGATTTGGTCAAAGAATTGGCCGCAGCTTGCAAAGAATATGATTTAAAATTAGGACTTTATCTTTCGCCTTGGGATAGAAATCACCCGCAATACGGCAAGCCTGAATATATCACGTATTTCAGAAATCAGTTAAAAGAATTATTGACCAATTACGGAGACGTTTTCGAAATGTGGTTTGATGGTGCAAACGGTGGAGATGGCTATTACGGCGGTGCAAATGAAACTAGAAAAATCAATTCGCTGACTTATTATAATTGGGATGAAACCTATAAACTAATTTACGATATCGCACCGAAGACCTTAGTTTGGGGCGTTGGACCATCTGAAGCAAGATGGATTGGAAATGAAGAAGGTCGTGCAGGAAAAACCAATTGGTCGTTACTACGCCAGAAAGATGAATTGGCTGGCAAAGTGCATTATACCGAATTTATGTCTGGACACGAAGACGGAGAAAAATGGGTTCCGGGAGAAGCTGACGTCTCTATAAGACCGGGATGGTTTTATCATTCAGTTGAAGATGATAAAGTTCGTTCGCTTGACGAAATGGTTGATATTTATTATGAATCGATTGGACGAAATGCGACTTTATTATTAAATCTTCCTGTTGATACGCGCGGATTGGTTCATGAAAATGACGAAGCAAGATTGAAAGAATTGGTTGCCACAATTAAAGCCGATTTCAAAAACGAACTGTTAGCAGGAAATCAGGTTCAGGCTTCAAACATTCGTGCAAACAATTCTAATTTCGGTCCGCAAAATGTTATTGACGGAAACAAAAATACGTATTGGGCAACAGACGATAAAGTAAAACAAGCTACAGTTGAATTTACGTTTAAAAAGCCCACAGCAATAAATAGAATTTTACTTCAAGAATATATTAAATTGGGTCAGCGTGTAAAAGCGTTTTCTATTGAAGTAAAAGTGGACGGACAATGGAAAACAATTGCCAATGAAACTACAATTGGCTACAAAAGAATTTTGCGTTTAGATCGCATTACGGCTTCGGCACTTAGAGTAAATGTATTAGATGCAAAATCGGGATTTGTAATCAGTACAATCGAAGCTTACAATGCGCCGACTTTTGTAAAAGAACCGCAAATTTTTAGAGATAAAAATGGTTTGGTGACAATTAAATCAGAAGAAGGAAACGCTATTTATTATACTTTGGATGGAAAAGCACCTACTGAAAAAAGCACTTTATATAAAGTTCCATTTGCATATAATAAAGAAGTAGAAATTAAAGCTATTTCACGAAATACTAAGGAGAAAATCAACAGTGGCATAAAGTCGGCAAAATATGGCGTTTCTAAAGAGAAATGGAAAGTGATTTCGGTTTCGAGCGGTGATAGTAATTCGGTTGAAAAAATTATTGACGGAAATGCAGATACAGATTGGAGTTTTGGAAATGAAGAAAACAAGTTGCCTCAAACTGTTGTTATTGATATGGGAGAATTGATCAGTATTAAAGGTTTTACCTATACGCCACAACAAGTTGGTAACAATTTAAATTTGATTTCAAATTATGAATTGTATACAAGTTTAGACAGTTTTTATTGGGATAAACAATCAGAAGGAGAATTTTCGAATATTAAACATAACCCAATTGAACAAATTAAAAGTTTTTCTGCAGTAAAAGCAAGATTTTTGAAATTTGTTGCGACAGCTGCGGTAGGAAAAGCGCAAACAGTTTCGATAGCTGAAATTGGTGTTGTGGAATAAAATACAGGTTTCCAAATTCATTCCGTAGGAACGTTTCGTCGGTAGCTCCGGTTGCCGAAATTGGCGTTATAGAATAAGATATGGATTCGTAGAAACTAGTCATTCCATAGGAATGTTTCGTTGGTAGAACCAAATTTGTATTACGATTATACGTTCCGTAGGAACGTTTGATTAACAAAACGGTGCCGCATTTCTA
>NZ_QJRI01000048.1 GCF_003254565.1 Flavobacterium nitrogenifigens | reverse complement strand
CGGCATCTATCACCGGACACAAATTGATTTAACCTATAATTCAAATAAAATTGAAGGAAGCAGGCTAACTCATGACCAGACAAGATATATTTTTGAAACCAATACCATTGGAGCATCCAAAGAAAGCGTCAATGTAGATGACATTATTGAAACTTCCAATCACTTTCGATGCATCGATTTTATTATTGAAAAAGCAAATAATAAGCTCACCGAATCCATTATAAAAGAACTCCATTTTTTATTAAAGTCCGGAACTTCCGATAGCGGAAAAGATTGG
>NZ_QJRI01000057.1 GCF_003254565.1 Flavobacterium nitrogenifigens | reverse complement strand
AGGATCTAACGGGTCTGCAACAGTAAATGTCACTGGAGGAACAGGAACTTACACCTATTCTTGGTCTCCATCTGGAGGAAACGCTGCAACTGCAACAGGCCTTACTGCTGGAACCTATACGGTTGCGATAAAAGATGCTAACTTATGCGAAACAACAGCTAGTGTCACTATTGCCGAACCGTCTGTTCTTACCGCAACCATAGCCAAAACAGATATTTTATGCAATCAGGCAAATAACGGAACAGCTACTGTAACTCCTTCTGGAGGAACTGGATCTTATACCTATTCTTGGTCT
>NZ_QJRI01000017.1 GCF_003254565.1 Flavobacterium nitrogenifigens | reverse complement strand
AGTGTGAGTGGCTGCAATTGCCATATTTCCAACTGTCCATAAACCTGTTGCTGGATTATAACTTCCAGCTGTTGCAGTGTACGACACATATGTATATCCAGATGGGAGCAAATCGGTAACAGCAACACCATCTGTTGCTTGCGGGCCCGCATTATTTAACTGCAAACTGAAAGTTACCTGAGAACCTACAAGTGGAGTGGCATTATCGACTGTTTTGGTTAATGA
>NZ_QJRI01000069.1 GCF_003254565.1 Flavobacterium nitrogenifigens | reverse complement strand
TAGAAATGCGGCACCGTTTTGTTAATCAAACGTTCCTACGGAACGTATAATCGTAATACAAATTTGATTCTACCAACGAAACATTCCTACGGAATGAATTTGCGTGCGGTAACTTCTCTGGTGAAATAGTACGCGGATAAAACAGATTCGCTTTGCGAAAACGCGGATAATCAAAGATTTGTTTTATTCATTTCTGCAAATGAATTATGTTTCAATAATCCGTAGGAATATCTGGTCGGTAGAAAAAAAATATTGTTTAGTATTGTGTTCCGTAGGAACACTTGATCTCATAGAAATGCGGCACCGTTTTGTTAATCAAACGTTCCTACGGAACGTAT
>NZ_QJRI01000106.1 GCF_003254565.1 Flavobacterium nitrogenifigens | reverse complement strand
CTTGGCTATTGGAAAGAATACCTGAAAGGCTACGAGCATGTTGCCGGAATCCCGTTTACAACAGGATCAAAGGAAAAAAACACCTATTTAGAATCCAAAGAAAGCCTTATAATAGAGGGAGATTTATATGCAGGATTAAATGAACTCTGCGCAGAGATTGGAGTGACCCAAAACACATTTATGCAAGGCGTATGGGGTTATTTACTATCCAAATATAATAACACCCGGGATGTTGTCTTTGGAACTGTAGTCTCAGGAAGACCCGCAGATTTGGAAGGGGTTGAGGATATGATCGGATTGTTTATCAATACCATTCCGGTAAGGGTAAGGTATAATGATGGAGATACACCGCTGGATCTATTAAAACAAATCCAGCAAGAGTCGATCTGGAGTAAAGCGCACCATTATATGAACCTCTCAGATGTCCAGTCCCAAAGTGAACTGGGCATGAACCTGATCGACCATATTATGGCATTTGAAAATTATCCGGTACAGGATATTGTCAAGTCCGATATGGAAAACAGCCAAAACCAGCTTACCGTAGAATC
>NZ_QJRI01000027.1 GCF_003254565.1 Flavobacterium nitrogenifigens | reverse complement strand
ATTAAATATTAAATAAATTAATCAGACGTTCATACGGAACGTATATGCGTGCTCGATATTTAATTCGACCGATGAAACATTCCTACGGAATGAAATTAGAACGGAATTCGAATAAAATTGAAATTGAATTGAAATCAAAATCGAAATTGCAATTGAATTGAATTAAAATTCTATTGAAATGGACACATATCGGTACAAATAATATTCCGTTAGGAATATCTGATCGGTAGAAAAATAGAGGA
>NZ_QJRI01000020.1 GCF_003254565.1 Flavobacterium nitrogenifigens | reverse complement strand
CCGCTTCCTGAACCATATCCAAGCAAAGGAAATGGCGGCAACGGAAGTAATTAAAGAAAGCTGAAACATTTAAAAATAAATCCCAAAAAAAATCAAAGTCATGAAAAATAGCACATTAACATTCGAAGATTTTCAAATAGAAACAATTTCTAGAAAAGAACAGCAAATAATTAAAGGAGGAGACGTAGAGCCGCTTCCTGAACCATATCCAAGCAAAGGAAATGGCGG
>NZ_QJRI01000035.1 GCF_003254565.1 Flavobacterium nitrogenifigens | reverse complement strand
TCTCTGGGCTATCCCTCTGTGGAAGGCAGATTGCATACGCGTTACGCACCCGTGCGCCGGTCTCAAATTCCGAAGAATTCTACCCCTCGACTTGCATGTGTTAAGCCTGCCGCTAGCGTTCATCCTGAGCCAGGATCAAACTCTTCATCGTATATTTTAATATTATATAATCGATGCCTCTATCTATCGGTTCTTTTCGAATCTCTCGATTCCATTACTCTTATTCTATTTTGCTTTAGCATCTCTGCTAAAGCGGCTGTC
>NZ_QJRI01000008.1 GCF_003254565.1 Flavobacterium nitrogenifigens | reverse complement strand
GCATAGCTCACCGTCAGAGTCGGATTTGCACTGCCGTATGCCTTGCTTTTATCATCCGTCGTGATCATAAGTGAGGTGGCTGTCACGCTCATCGTCCCATCGGCATAAGTGATTGCATAATTGGATGCAGCGGCTCCGATGGCTGTAATTGGGTAAGTCCCAACCGGGCTTCCTATAACTGCCGTGGTGGCGACTGTCGGAGCTG
>NZ_QJRI01000087.1 GCF_003254565.1 Flavobacterium nitrogenifigens | reverse complement strand
ATTGAGCCAAACGGCATAGTCTTTATACTGAATGCCCAATTCCGGAAAATCAACTTTTTTACCCTGTATTAGTCTGTTGTATGCCTCTACAGCTTCAGACACCAGCAGTTCCATAGACCAGCCGTCTCCAATGATATGATGCATCGATAAAAAGAAGACATATTCCTGTTCTTTTACCTTCAGCAGCGAAGCTCTTATAAGAGGTGCTTTTTCTAAATCAAATGCCTCATGGTTTCTTTCTTCGATATACTTTGCAATGGCTTCTTGCTGGTTTTCTGCAAAACTGAAGTCTTCACTGGATATCTTAAAATCCAATTGTTCTGCAGGGATAATATATTGTCTGATATCACCCTGATTATCTGCTTTGAAATACGTTCGCAGTATTTCATGGCGCTGCAATAAAAGCTTAAACGATTCTTCGAATTTATCGGTG
>NZ_QJRI01000100.1 GCF_003254565.1 Flavobacterium nitrogenifigens | reverse complement strand
AAATCCGGAGCAGCATATCTTCCAATCGATGTTAATTATCCTCAAGACCGTATAACTTATATTGAAGAAGATTGCAAATGCAAGATAGTTCTTGATGAAGAGGAAATGATGTTATGCAATTTGGAAAGATATAAGTATGGAAAAGAGAATCCGGACCCTATTAATCAGTCAGGTGATTTGGCCTATGTCATTTACACTTCGGGTTCCACAGGACAGCCAAAAGGCGTTATGGTGGAGCATAGCAGTAATGTCAATATGTCCTTGGATCAGATTAAAACCTTTGGAGTCACCCAAAACGACAAAGTGGTCTGGTTTGCTTCTGTAGCTTTTGATGCTTCGATATCCGAGATTATGATGAGTCTGTACAGCGGTGCTGCTTTGTGTATTCCTGGTGAAGAAACCATTAAAGATAAAGAGGAGTTTGTTCAATTTCTAAAAGCCACGCAATCAACAGTTGTAACTTTTCCTCCAAGCTATTTAGCTTTATTAAGCAATGAAGATATCTCA
>NZ_QJRI01000144.1 GCF_003254565.1 Flavobacterium nitrogenifigens | reverse complement strand
ATTGTGGGAGAGTATGTCGTCGCCTTTCTTTTAAGAATCCTCATCATTAATTGATGGGGATTTTTTGTTTTAAATTGAAGAATGAAATATAATAGACTTTAGTTTTAATTACGATAAAAGAAGGTAAGTTAATTTTATTGGTATCTTGTTCTTATTATTCCGCAGGTATTATTTGTATCATTAACCCTAATTCTATTTACTAAATCTTGAAAATAATTATATAAGTGACAAAGAATGCTCGTCAGCTGTGGTTTTCCAATTCCCATTTGTTCTAAGTATTTTTATAGGTTAATTGGTTGTTTCAAGCATAACATTACTTATATTCTTTAAATTTGGATGGTTCGATAGATATTGCCATACAGTTCTAAGATAATTATGGTAATTCTCTCCATAGACAATTCGATTTAGGCATACTCCAAGAGGACGAAGGATAATTATAAAAACCGCGCTTCGGGTATGGTTGATTAAAGGAACTTATTACTAGGTTTACATAAGTTACCAATTTATTATAATCAAAGCATGAGATGTCACTTTTTTGCAAGGATCTTTTAAATTCTTGCCTTCAACATGCAGAGGGGACAATGGCATTCTAGACTATGTATATAATTCCATTAGGGGAGTTATTGCTAGAAATTGAAAGAACATTTTTTTTATCTTTTCATAAGTTTAAATGTTTTAATGAGCTAGTAAATGTATCTGCAATGGATGAAAATTATTAGGCACTTACATAATGGATTGCTTTTCTTGTTAAGTTGTTACTAAGATTCCAGCTGACATTCAGTAAGACGATTTTATTTTTTTTACCCGCTTTATAAGAAAATATCTAAAATTTTGTAATTTAGTTCAGGCTCTGGGCTAGCCTTAAATCTTAAATGCACGCCGAATTAATTAAAATTTTCCAGATCTATCTTGAAGTTCATTCAGATGGAGAAGCCTAGTGAGGAAATAATCTATTGAGAAAAGATGCAGTTCACTTTGGGTTGAAAGAACAAAGACGATGGCTGCAGGGCAAGATTATCTAGAAATCAATAAAATATTGAGACAGTGGTTTTAAGATAGTAGCAGAACGTTTCCCTTCTGTTGGAGAGCCATTTTAGGGACTTTTTTAGTGTGTTAGGTTTAGGAAAGATTTTAAAGTATGAAGCGTTTAATCTTTAACAGCATAAAAAATGCAAACAAAGCAAAATAGCGAAAGTCTAGATCAGTCAGCGCATATTTCGGAATTTCTATCTGCCATTAAAACCAAATCGGATCAATTAGCCAATTATTTTATCTTTAGCTTCTTTGCTTTTGGGCTATTTCTTGCCACTTTTTATGATACCTGGCAGATCGCGGTAGGAGTTGGAGGACTCTTGTTGGTTGCCTATTTTTCGGCAAAAATGTTTCTAGCAGATTTGGACTTCTATCAGTATGTTTTAAGCGCTGTTTTGGGACTCTTTATGGCTCAGTTCATCTATCAGATGCATGGCCTGTTTGAAATGCACTTTACAGCATTCCTCTCGAGCGCCATATTGATCACTTACCAGAAATGGAAGTTACAGATTCCTCTTCTGGCCATTGTCATAGTTCATCATGCTCTGTTTGCCTATTTGCAGTACTCAGGTGTGGATGGCATTTATTTTACGCAGCTCGACCATATGTCACTGCAGACCTTTTTATTCCATATTGTACTTGTAGCGGCGATTTTTTCTGTCTGCGGGCTCTGGGCTTATCAGTTTAAAAAATACAGCGAGATGCATATCGATCTGATTTTCAAAAAAAAGGAGGTTGAAAATATGGAGTTAAAAAGGGCTAATTATGAATTGGACCATTTTGTGTATAGCGCTTCTCATGATCTTAGAGCACCTCTGAATTCCATGCTAGGATTGATTGAAATTGTAAAGGACGAGACCGCTGAAGAGCATACTTTGGAGTATTTGGACGCTTTAAAAGGTAATGCAGAAAGGCTGGATGCTTTTATTTGTGACATTTTGGACTATTCACGTAATCTTCGTACTGATATAGCAAATGATCCCATTGTCTACAGGGAGCTTTTGGAAGAGATAGGAAAGAATCTCAAATTCATGGGCGATAGTAGTCGCAGCGTTGATTTTATCACTGTTATCAGAGGGGAGGAACCAGTTTTTTCCGATCGAAGCAGACTTAACAATATTCTAAATAATGTTATATCAAATGCCATTCGCTATCAGGATGCTTCAAAGGAAAAGCCTTTTGTTAGAATAGAGATTGACATTCTGGTAGATAAGACGAATATAGAAGTGAGCGACAACGGAATCGGAATTCCCGAAGAAGCCCAACCTAAAATATACGATATGTTTTACCGGGCATCTAATAAGACATTAGGATCAGGGTTGGGGCTGTATATTGTCAAGGAAGCTCTTGGGAGGCTCGGTGGCAGGATTAGGGTGTCTTCTGCTGTGGGTGTGGGAACTACCTTTTATATTGAAATTCCAAACAGGCATACTGATAAATAAAAATATACGATGGAAGCAACAAATCAAAAGAAATTATACAGAAAGGTTCTTGTTATCGATGATAATCCGACAGACCGGTTTATTGCAGAGAAAATGATTGAAAAATGTGGCTTTGCCCAGCAGACTATTTTATGCGAATCGGCCCAAGAGGCATTGGAGTATCTCGGGGCTCTAGAGCATGAACCTGACGAGTTGCCACAGCTTATTTTTTTAGACATCAGTATGCCTGGCATGGACGGTTATGGGTTTCTTGAGCAGTATGCCAAGTTTTCAGAAGTGGTTAGAACCAGAAGCATAATTCTAATGCTTACCACTTCGTTGCATCCTGATGACATTACACGCGCCCAGAACAATCCTTTTGTGGCTCGGTTTATAAACAAGCCGATCAGCAGGGATAAGCTCGATATGATACGCAATGATTTCCCTATAGTGTATTAACGTGTCTTACTCAAAAGTTTATCTTTGCATCTCTAGCCTTATAAGTGTTTTCTTTAAAAAAGAAGAATCAAACAACGTACTTATACGGTTTTTATTGTGTTAATTAACAAAAAATTATCATTTGATATTTCCTTTTATTACTTTTACTGTGAATTTAACAGAAAATCGGGGAATTATGATCAATTTAGCACGAAGAAATTTTATAAAAAATGTTGGATTTGTTAGTGCAACAACTCTTTTTTGTGGCTCTCTAGTAGCTCAGAGCACTTTGGAAAATTTTTCGATTTCAGAAACTGATGAAGGAAATATTCTAGCCAAATTCTCAAAAGTAACTTTTTTTGATGCTTTTCTTTTAGATCAATCTCTTGCAGATTGTTATAAAAAATCTATTTTAAACTGGGAAAAAACGGGATATGCTGCTTCAGGAAATTATTGTTTCAGTTCTTCAGATGGTCTTTTAAAAATGTTTCCCATGCATCTTCAAACTGAGACTACAGGAAAAGTAGATAATGTTTTGTTATGTTTTGGAAAAGATTTAAACGGTGACTGGAAATCTCTAAGATCTTTATCGGGATTTGATTTGGAAGCTATTACTGTAGCTATGCATGACTTAAATATCTATCGTAATGAGGTGAATTTATCTCATTATTTATTTCCTGCGCCTACGCAAAAATTAAATCCTTATGGATATGATACGAGAAAAGGCAGTGTTTCTCTTCAAACTATTTTAGCCATGGAACAAACCGTAACAAAAATTATCATAAATGAAGGCAATTCTATTGTATACCAGAAGGAAATAATTTCAAAGCATAGTCTTACTGCTGATTCTTTTTTTGTCTAATATAATTACCTTGAATAACCACCTATAAATAGTCAAAATTATGGCAACACCTTATTTAGGAGAAATACGTATCATGTCTTTTAACTTTGCTCCAAAAGGCTGGGCTTTATGTAATGGACAGTTTTTGCCTATAAACCAAAATCAAGCTTTGTTTTCATTATTAGGGACAATGTACGGAGGCAATGGCCAAACGACATTTGCTTTACCAAATTTAAGAGGAAAAACTCCTATTCATTTTGGAAATGGACATACAATAGGAGAGCAAGGTGGAGAAGAAGCACATACTTTAAGTGTCTCAGAACTGCCTCAGCACACCCATGTATTGCAGGCGAAAACAGATTCGGTAAGTACCAATATACCTAGTTCATCAAATTTATTGGCTAATACTGCCCCCAATTTAGTTTACAGCGGTCAAAGTCAAAATTTTACTTCGATGAATTCTGGCTCTCTTGGCAGTGTTGGCGGAAGTCAACCTCATTTAAACATGCAGCCATTTCTTACCTTGAATTTTTGTATTGCTTTAGTAGGTATTTTTCCTTCTCAAACTTAATTATTAATTGTAAAAAGTAAAGATATGTCACAACCTTACATTGGTGAAGTTAGAATGTTTGGAGGAAACTTTGCTCCTGCAGGATGGATGTTCTGTGAAGGGCAGATTCTTCCTATTTCTGAAAATGATACATTATTTCAATTAATTGGGACTACTTATGGTGGCGATGGACAAAGCACTTTTGCTTTACCAGATTTGCGCGGAAGGGTTCCTATCCATTTCGGTACATCCTCTAGCGGTACACCCTATGCATTGGCAGAAACAGGTGGGGTAGAAAGTATTACGTTATCGACTAATCAAATCCCTGCTCATAGTCATAGTTTAATAGCAACTACAGATTTGGCAGATACTGCGAGTCCTTCCAATGCACTATTTAGTACAAATCCTCCGGGAAGTAAAATGTTTTCTAGTGCTGCACCAACAGCAGCTTTAAATTCATCCGCGATTACAAGTACAGGTGGAAGCCAGCCTCACACTAATTTTCAACCTTATTTATGCGTCAGTTTTATTATTTCATTGTTTGGAGTTTTTCCTTCTCAAACATAGAAATTTAAAGTTTTCAATACTTTCTAAATAAAAATAAAAACAATATATCTATGGATCAATTTGTTGCCGAGATACGTCTTTTCCCATTCAATTTTGCACCTGTAGGCTGGGCCATGTGTAACGGGCAATTATTGCCTATATCTCAAAATACAGCACTTTTTTCTTTATTGGGAACCACGTATGGGGGGGATGGGAAAAACACTTTTGCTCTCCCGAATTTGCAAGGGAGTGTTCCTATGCATCCTGGACAAGGTCCCGGATTATCTTTACATGATTTAGGAGAAACAGGCGGAAGTGAAAATGTTAGTTTGCTTGAATCTGAAATTCCAGCTCATAGTCATTCATTAATGGCAGCAACTTTAAACTCGCAATCAACATCTCCAACAAATAATAGTTTAGGACGTGGAAATCCTGTACGAATTTACGGTCAGACAGGAACAAATGCTAATATGAGTTTAAACTCTGTAGCTATCGCTGGCTCTGGATTGCCACACAATAATATGATGCCTTATTTGACAATGAATTTTTGTATTGCTCTTCAGGGGATTTTCCCATCAAGAGGCTAATTTAACTGGATTTGAATTTAGAAATAAAAAATATTAGTCTTCGAGATATTCGGGAAAGTGATAAAACTCTTCTTCGGGAAATATATGGAAGTACCCGTCAAGAAGAACTGGATAAAGGAACAAATTGGAATGATGAACAAAAAAGACTTTTTATTGATCAGCAATTTTCTGTCCAGCATGAATATTATCAGAAGAATTTTTTAGATGCAAAATTTTATATAATTGAAAATGAAAAAGTCCCAGTTGGAAGATTATATATTGATTTTATTTCTGAAAATGAATCTGTTAAGGTTATAGATATTACAATATTACCTGAATGGAGAAATAAAAATATTGGCAGCTCTATTTTAAATGAAATTCTTAAAAAAGCAGGTAGTAATAATTTAAAAGTGTCGATACATGTTGAAGCTTTTAATCCTGCAATGAATTTATATAAAAGGTTAGGCTTTAAAAAAATAAGTGAAACAAATGGTTTTTACCACTTAATGGAGTGGAATTCTAATAACTGATATTAACGATTAACAAAATTATATGGATGTATCTTTACTCACTGTGAATAGCTTTAATTCTCTAGTTAATAGAGTATTTGTTATTAAAATTTCAAAAGAAATTCAGCATGACGCTGAGTTAATTTCTGTAACTGAGTTTAATAGTTATTCCCCATTACAAAGAACTCCATTTTCTCTTGTTTTTCGAACTCAGCAAAAAGACGAATATTACGAACAGGGTATTCTTACTGTTATACACCCTGAAGAAGGCGATTTAGAATTATTTCTTACACCACTAGGGTTTGATGAAGTGGGAATGAAATATGAAGCAGTATTTTCTTAATTAGGCTAATTAAAAGCAAAAAAAATGAAAAATAACAAACTCTTAGCTGTAATAATACTAATTGGATTTCTAAGTTTTGGAATGAGATACAATACTATTATTAAGAAAAATTTTGTTGCTCCTATAGTTGAAAGTTTTGTAAAAGCTGAAAAAACTTTTATTCATCAGAAAGGAGACAATAAAAGTGAAAAAGCTGAAAATAAAGAAAGTACAACTAGTACTTCTACTGTAGCAACAACGGTTACTGTGACGAACGCTGTAGCGATAAATGGAGGTGGAAATGCTCAACCAGGTTCTCAACTTGATTATACTATAACAATTGCTAATACAGGTGCCGATGATGCATTGGGAGTAAATTTTCAGGATATTTTGGATTCTAATCTAACCTTAGTGGCAAACTCTTTTAAAGCAACACCAATAGCAAACAATAATTCTTATTCCTGTATTGGAAATGTTGGAATTAATGTGGATGCAGCAGGAGGGGTTTTAACAAATGATGCTAGCCCAGATGGAACTGCTTTAACAGCAACGCTTTTGACAGGAGCAACAAACGGAACTACTGTTTTGAATGCAGATGGTTCTTTTACTTATAACCCAAATGCTGGATATTCTGGATCTGATAGTTTTACCTATACTGTTGCCACTGCCAGCGGCAAAACTTCAACCGCCACAGTAAGTATTACTGTAAGTACTCCTATAATCTTTGTTAATAGTGCTGCAGTAACAGCAGGAAACGGAACTTTAGCTACACCTTATAAAACTTTAAATAGTATTACAGGAAGCTCTGCATATCCTATTTTTATCTATACGGGTGCAGTTACGGGACTTTTGACTTTAAATGATAATCAAAAAGTAATTGGACAAGGGGCAACTGCGAGTCTGACTTCTATATTAAGTCTTACTGTACCAACCTATAGTAACACTTTACCTTCTACAGGCGGAACAAATCCTACTATTGCCGGTGTTAATTTAAAAGCAAATAATGATATTCAAGCTGTTGCGCTAACAGGTACTTTATTTGGTTCGAATGTAGGAGCTTTAAAAGTAAGGAATACGACTATTAGTACAACAAATGCACAGGCCGTTAATATTACCAGCGGTGGTGTTTTAGATTGCATTTTCACCAGTATTTCCGCTAGTGGTATTTCTAAAGGAATTTCTGTAAATAGTTCACAAGGAAGTTTTCTGGTTACAGGAACAGGATCTACTGCAGGATCTGGAGGGACAATACAAAATATATCGTTAAGAGGTGTTGAGTTTATATCGTGTGCTAATGTAACGCTTAAAAACATGAATTTTACTAATGCAAATAATTCTACTACTGTAATTAGTGATCCTGAAGACGATAATACTAATTCTTATGGCGCTCTGCATTTTAAAACTATCTCTGGAAGTGTTAATTTAGATAATATTGTTATCACCGGTACTACAAACTCTGTCGGAATAAATTTAAATGATGTTAATAATTTCATATTAGCCAATAGTACAATTACAGGCTGCGGAAGTGCAAATGGAGGAAATGTAAGTGTTGGAGGGATATTTGCATTAAATTTAAAAGGAACAAGCTCAATAACAAGCACAAATGTTAATGATTCTTGGGGAAGGGGCTTTTTTGGATTTAACGGCCAGCTTTCTCAAAATCCTACACTTAATTTGACAGTAACTGGTTGTCAATTTAAAAACTCTTTTAATAAATCAAACGGAGACAGTAATTTTATTTTTCAAGCTAAAGGAACTACAAGCAATACATTAGTTTTTAAAAAGAATGATTTTTCTAACTCAAAAACTACTGGTTTAGCACTAAATTTTAGCGGATCTTCTGTAAATACTGTTCAAATTGGAGGAAATAATGCATCTACAGATGCTAATACAATAAATGCTGCAACATTAAGTCCAGGAAGCAATGGTTTATCTTTACAAGCAATTGGTGCAGCAACTGTAAATTATAATATTATAAATAATACTTTAAAATCAAGTTATAATGGTCTTTTTGCATGTAGTGTTGGAAATCAAGGCTCTGGGACTATAAAAGGACGTATAAATAATAATATTATTGATGGAGGAGGCTCAACTTCTTCTAGTAACGGCATTAGCGTTGCTGCTTATGGAAATGCTAAACATATCACCGAAATAGCTAATAATGTAATTACTAATGCCGCTAATTACGGAATTTTTTCTGAAGCAAATGATAACGCCGTATTGAGTACAGGAAGAATTGATGCTTCTATTACGAACAATAACATTAGTGTTATAAATAATGCTTACGCTCATATTGGAGTAATTGCCTATGCTGATAATGCTTCTAGTGCAATGATTAGCGCCGCAAAGGTTACTGGCAATATAGTTAACTCTGCAAGCGGATTGGCAGCAGGAAATTTTGATGTGCTCTCTCAGGGGCCAAATTGTTCGGTAATTTTACAAGGTAGTCCAGCCTATGTTGCAGGAAGTGGAAACAGAAGTGCTGCATTAACAACTTTCTGGAATAGCAACAATGCTAATACTCCAACAGGAGTAGGACTAGACGAAGGTGGTACAGGAACTATAATTTCAGGAACTGTCACTATTCCTGACAATGGAACTGCTTCAAAAATGTCTATTCAAAAAGAAATCGCACAAGAAGAAACAACTGCTCCTGTAGCAGAATCTATGAGCGGCAATACTGCTAATAATTCAGTATCAGCCAAAACTGTCGCAGCAAGTGCTGTTAATGAGACGCTTACTGCTGGACCATTTACTTTAGCTGCTGGAAAAAGCACTGTGATTACTTTTAGTGCGACAATTAATGCTGCGGGTGTATTACCGCAAAATACATGCTCAGTTACAAATCAGGCAACTGTTAGCGGTTCTAATTTTGCGACTGTAAATTCTAATATTACAACGACATCAATTAAACCAGAAAGTGCTACAGTTACTGCAGATACACAAAATATTCCTTGTTTGGGAAGCACAACTGTTACTTTAAACGCTTCCTGTCCGCTTGGTACAACCGCTACTTGGTACAACGCGATGACTGGAGGAACAAGTTTTGCAACAGGAAATTCAGTTTCTGCAATACCTACAGAAAATAATACTACTTATTGTGTTGCTTGTGAAACAGCTTATTGTGCAAGCGACAGAGTTCTAGTAAAAACTGTAACAGGAACTCCTTCGACAACCTCACCGCCAGTAACAGTAAATACATGTGATTCTTATACTTGGAGTGAAAATGGAACAACTTATACGGCTTCTGGAACATACACCACTTTGGTTGGATGTGATACCAAAACTCTAAATTTAACGATTACTCCATCTACAACTTCTGCACCTGAAACAATAACTGCATGTGATTCTTACACATGGAATGCAAATGGAACAACTTATACTGTTTCTGGAACATATACTGCAGTTGTTGGGTGTGATAGTAAAACTTTAAACTTAACAATCACTCCTTCAACTTCATCTCCGACTGAAACTATTTCTAAATGTGATTCTTACACATGGCCAGTAAATGGCACTACCTATACCGCTTCCGGAAATTACACCTATTCTTCAGGATGCGACACCAAGACTTTAGCATTAACGATCACTAATTCTACAAGCTCTACACAAACCGAAACCGCT
>NZ_QJRI01000095.1 GCF_003254565.1 Flavobacterium nitrogenifigens | reverse complement strand
GTGATTGCATAATTGGGTGCAGCGGCTCCGCTGGCTGCGATCGGGTAAGTCCCCACCGGACTTCCTATAACTGCCGTGGTGGCGACTGTCGGAGCTGTGGTTAATACAGTTTCAGTATCGCCGTTTACAAAACCAGAATAGCTTACAGTCAGAGCCGGATTCGAACTGCCGTAGGTTTTGCTTTTATCATCCGCCGTGATCGTAAGCGAGGCGGCTGTCACGCTCATTGTTCCATCGGCATAAGTTATTGCATAATTGGACGCTGCAGCTCCGCTGGCTGCGATCGGATAAGTCCCCACCGGACTTCCTGTAACTGCCGTGGTGGCGACTGTCGGCACTGTGGTTAGCACAGTTTCTGTATCGCCGTTTACAAATCCCGAGTAGCTCACCGTCAGAGCTGGATTTGCGCTTCCGTAGGTTTTACTCTTATCATCGGCTGTCACTATAAGAGATGCCTGACCCACCGTAAGAGTACCCTCAACATATGAA
>NZ_QJRI01000153.1 GCF_003254565.1 Flavobacterium nitrogenifigens | reverse complement strand
ACGATAAGTGCCACATGGCCTACCGTCAGGTTGCCATCCACATACGAAATAGAATAGTTCGGAGATGATGCTCCACTAGCCGTAATCGCATACAGGCCAACTGGACTTGAAGCTGTGGCTGTGGTGCTTATACTAGGTGTAACATCCAGAGAGGCTTCGGTATCCCCATTCACAAATCCCGAGTAGCTCACCGTCAGAGTCGGATTTGCGCTCCCATACGGCTTGCTCTTGTCGTCTGCCGTTACGATTAAAGCAGCTTTACTAACTGTTCCTGAAAGTTGAGGACTATTAACTGTAATTGCACTATTACTACTTAAAACTATATTGCCTATATAGTTTCCTACCCCAATATTTCCTTTCAATCTAATATATACAGGTGTTGCTGAAATAGTTCCGGCTGCACCTATTGTAATATTGTCAGTAAAAGTAACATTGTCTGCGCTTACTTCAAATTCTATTGGCGGAGCGACAAGAATTCCTTCCAACATGTTGGTACCAGAAACGTTAAAAGTCCCAGAAACTGAAGGTGTTCCATACGTGCTATTTAAAATCAATAGAGTTCCTGTATTTACTATAACAGGTTTTGTACGGGTCACCGTTATGGTATAAGTTGCTGTTGTACTGCCGTCTTGCGCTGTTACTACAGTTGTAATAACATTATCACCTTCTACTAATGCAATAGCATCAGATGGGCTTCCGTGAAGTGTTACGAAAAATAAGCACCGCTGCACCGCTACCATTAATGGCATTAAGAACTGCCAAATCAATTTTGCCATCACCATCAAAATCTCCCATTTCCATTCCGCTTCCTGCGTTACTAACGGTTGCAAAGTTTACTGCAGGTGCTATATCACTACTTGTAATACTTCCTTTGTTTGGCGTAAAAGTGGTCACAAATGATTCTGTCGAATAGCCTTTAAGGAGTGTTGCTGTATTTAATACAGAAACAGGCTGATATGTTGCACCAACAGGAGCTAACACAGTCAAACTAGTCGGACTTGCCGCAGTGACTTCGGCTTTGACAGCACCAAAATAAACAATATTTTCGGCTGCTGTCGCACCAAAATTACTTCCGCTTATTACTACTGCTGTTTTTGGAGGCCCGCTTGTTGGATTAATAGTAGATATTAAAGGTGCTTGAGCAATAACTGTTTGAAAAACAAACAAAAAACAAATCAACAAAGGGGTTCTGCCGAGTGAGATAAAATTACGAATCATGCCTTATAAATTTATAAAAAACAAAATGTTTTTTAGATTTGGTTCTAAGCTAAATTTTCAAAAAAGCGAAAAGAATAAAGGACAACGCAAAATTGTTTAAAAAAGAAAACAATCTCTACTGTAAAAAGACAATGTCTTAATACAAAATGACTTATGAGTGAATTATTTACAAGAAAAAATACTTTGAATAAATATTAAACTGTTTTTTTCTTAAATTTTTATCACATTGCTATAAAATTCTAAATTACAAAACCTCTGGTTCTAGTTTCTAAACAAAATGGTTTCAAATTACAATTTGAAACCATTTAAAAACCATTAATAATCAAGTAATTACAATCAAAAATAAAGAAAAATGGCACACAAAATATTCTTTTAAAAATAAATTCAGGAAAATTTTCCTAAAAATGCCAAAATGAAAAACAAATAACTGCCATGTGTTTCAATAATTTCAATGTGTGCTAAAGACATCTAATTTGTATAAAAACTATTCTCAAAATTTGACTATTTAGAAGATAATTAGATTTTTTTTAGATGGTAATACTTGATTTAAAATTATAAATCTCTACATTTGCTTTTATTTTTATTTATTCTAAATAGATTAAAAAATTCCAAAAAAAAAAATTAATCTTGTACAATTCAATAACCATAAATTATCGAAATATGAAAAAGAACCTTTTTGTTTCTTTTGCATTTGCTGCTACTTTATTTGTAAGTGCCCAACAAAAAAACTCACTATTGGATGCCACTTTCTGGAAAACTTCTCCAACTGTAGAAAAGGTTCAGACAGAAATTGCTAAAGGAAACAATCCTGCTGAAGCTAATGCCAATGCATTTGATGTTACAACTTTAGCCATTAATAATGATGCTCCTTTTGCAACTATCAAATTTTTAGTAGAACAGCCTGGAAATTCAATTACAAAATTAACCCACGATAATCGTATCTACCTGCACTGGGCTGCTTATAGAGGAAATACAGAATTAGTTCAATATTTAATTGCTAAAGGTTCCGATGTAAATTTTGAAGACAGCCACGGAACAGCTCCTGCTGATTTCGCTGCTTCAAACGGTCAATCAGATGCTGCGATGTATGATGCTTTCTTTAAAGCAGGACTTAATCCTACAAAAAAATATGCTAATGGAGCAAATCTTTTACTTTTAGCCATTGCTTCTGATAAAGATTTAAAAGCTGCAGACTATTTTTCTACTAAAGGAATGTCTTTAAAAGATGTTGATAATGATGGAAATACTGCTTTTTCTTATGCTGCAAGATCTGGAAATATTGCTCTATTGAAAAAACTTTTAGAAAAAGGAGTTAAACCAACAGATGGTGCACTTTTATTTGCTGCACAAGGAAGCCGAAGAGAAACAAATACTCTTGAAACTTACAAATATTTGGTTGAAGAAGTAAAAATTAAAGCAACTGCCCAAAACAAAGCGGGACAAAATGTATTGCATTTCTTGGCAGGAAAACCAAATCAGACAGAAATTATTCAATATTTCTTAGCAAAAGGTGTTGATGTTAATAAAGCAGATAAAGAAGGAAATACACCTCTTATGGCATCAGCTGGAGCAAGAGAAACTGCTGTTTTAGAATTGCTTCTTGCATCTGTTAAAAATATCAATGCCCAAAATCTAAAAGGAGAATCGGCTTTGACATTTGCTGTAAAAAATGGAACTCCAGAATCTGTAAATTTACTTTTAACAAAAGGTGCCGATGTGAATGTGAAAGATAAAGACGGAAACAATTTAGGCGTTTACTTGGTACAATCTTATCGCCCAGCAGGGAGAGAAAAAGCGGCAACAGATCCTTTTGATGCGAAAGCAAAATTACTTCAGGATAAAGGTTTAAATCTTGCAGCTCCTCAAAAAGACGGAAACACTTTATATCACCTAGCCATTACTAAAAATGATGTTTCTCTTCTTAAAAAAATCACTGATTTAAAAGTAGACATTAACGCTAAAAATAAAGATGGTTTAACAGCTTTGCACAGAGCGGCAATGACTTCTAAAGATGATGCCATCTTGAAATATCTAGTTTCAGCTGGTGCTAAAAAAGACATCAGTACAGAATTTGACGAAACAGCTTATGCTTTAGCAAAAGAAAATGAAGTGCTTACAAAAAATAATATCTCAGTTGAGTTTTTAAAATAACTTTTAAATAGTTATGAGTTTTGAGTTATGAATTATGAGTCGAAAATCTAAGCCATAATTCAAAACGCAAAATTCATAACTTATAATTCATAATTCATAACTTATTTTCATGAAATCAATATTAAAAATTGCTCTTACAAGCGCTTTCATCTTTTTAATTTCCTTCCAATCTCAAGCACAATCGAGCAAATATAAAATCATGCTTCAAATGAATAACTATATGGGTGAAGGTGCTTATATCGTTGTTTCTTTGGTTAATTCGGCTGGTGAGTACGAAAAAACGCTTTATGTAATGGGCGATGACAAAAAATGGTACAAATCATTAAAAGAATGGAACAAATTTCATACTCAGAAAAATGATGATATCAGCGCTAAAACTGGTGCTTCTGTGACTGGCGGAGACCGCAGTGTAACGACAATCGAAATTGAAAATTCTAAAATCAATAAAGGCTATAAACTTCGCTTTGAATCGGCTGTTGAAGACCAGAAATATTATGTGAGCGATCTTGAAGTTCCGCTTACAACTGAAGGTCTGGCTAATAAAACAGATGGTAAAGGCTATATTAAATATGTAAGATTAAACAAAATATAATCTTTAGCACATTATTTTTTAACCTTATAATGAGTACAAATTTTATTTTTGTGCTTTGAATTAAAATCTGAGCTTTGTCATCGTTTTAAACCTTGACAAAGCTTTAAACGTTTTTATAATAGAATACACTCAATGACTCTTTCTTTCTGGCGTTACGCACATTTGGCTCTAGCCTTATTTTCTTCTATTTTTTTGCTTTTGGCTTCGGTAACCGGAATTATTCTGGCAGTCGATGCAGTTCAGGAAAAAACACTTCCGTACAAAGCAGAAGATTTTAATAAAATAACTTTAGGAGAAACGCTGCCAGTTTTAAAGAAAGTATATCCAGAAATTACCGAATTAAGTGTCGATTACAATCAGTTTGTAACACTTCAAGCTATTGATGCTGATGGAAATGATGTTAAAGCATACATTGATCCAAAAACAGGAAAAACACTTGGAACACCCGCAAAGAAATCCGAATTTATAAATTGGATAACGAGTTTGCACCGTTCGCTATTTCTTCATGAAGCGGGGCGTTTTTTTGTAGGCGTAATTTCTTTTTGCTTGCTATTAATAGCCATTTCTGGTTTTGTTCTGGTTTTAAAAAGACAGCGTGGCATCCGAAATTTCTTTTCTAAAATAATTAAGGAATATTTTGCGCAATATTATCATGTTTTCTTAGGAAGACTAGCTCTAATTCCGATTCTCATCATTGCGCTTACGGGAACTTATTTATCACTGGAAAGATTTAACTTTTTTATGGGTGAAGAAAAAGCAAAACCTGTAAAAACAGAGCTTTCAGAAAAAACGAAAACAGTTTCAATTTTCAATACCACTTTATTATCTGATGTAAAGAAAATAGAATTTCCTTTTACAGACGATCCAGAAGAATATTACATCATCGAATTAAAAGATCGAGAAATAGAAGTCAATCAGGTTACAGGAGCAGTAATTTCTGAAAAGCGCTCGCCCATGACGGCGCAATTTGCAGCATTAAGTCTTGATCTTCATACCGGAAGAATTAACGGAATCTGGGCTGTTATTTTGGCAATTGCCTGCATTAATATTCTGTTCTTTATTTATTCTGGTTTTGCAATTACTTTGAAAAGAAGGTCTAGCCGAATTAAGAATAAATTTAAACCAAGCGAGAGTACTTTTATTCTTTTGGTTGGTTCAGAAAATGGAAGCACGTTCCGATTTGCCAATGCCATCCAGAAACAATTAATCAATCACGGGCAAAAAGTTTTTGTTAGCGAATTGAATAAATTCTCAGCTTATCCGAAAGCGGAACATATTGTTGTTTTCACTTCGACTCATGGCTTGGGAGATGCGCCTTCTAACGGAACACAATTCAAATCATTACTAGAAAAACAAAATCAAGAGCAGCAAATTAATTTCTCTGTCGTTGGTTTTGGTTCTAAATCGTATCCTGATTTCTGCCAATTTGCTATTGAAATAGATCAACTTTTAGGAAAACAAAAATGGGCAGATCGTTATTTGGATTTGAAAACAGTAAATGATAAATCGGCTGTTGAATTTGTAGAATGGGTAAAATTATGGAGTGAAAAAACGAGAATTCCGTTAGCAACAACGCCATCTTTGTACAATCATATTCCAAAAGGTCTGCAAAAGTTAATGGTTTTAGATAAAACGCCAATTTCAGAAACCGAACATACTTTTATTTTGACTTTAAGAGCAAGTGCAAGAACTAAATTTAGCTCAGGCGACTTGCTGGCAATTTATCCGGCCAACGACTCTAGAGAGCGCCTCTACTCTATCGGGAATCATTCTGGAAATATTCAATTGGTTGTAAAATTGCATCCAAACGGATTAGGTTCTGGCTTCTTAAATGCGTTAGAACCAGGAAATGTCATAAAAGCGCAAATTGTGAAAAATCCTGCTTTTCATCTTCCGAAAAAAGCTTCAAAAGTGGCTTTTATTTCTAACGGAACTGGTATTGCTCCTTTCTTAGGAATGATCGAACAGAATAAAGCAAAACAGGAACTCCATCTCTATAGCGGATTCAGAATGGAAACGCCAACGCTGATGGCATATAAAAAGTTTGCTGGAATTATGATTCAGAAAGAACATCTGGATAATTTTCATGTGGCACTATCGCGTGAAGCAGAGCATATTTATGTAATGGATTTGATCAAAAGAGATTCAACTTTCTTTGCAAATCTATTAAACAAAGGAGGTGTCATTATGATCTGCGGTTCGCTTGCGATGCAAAAAGATGTAGAGAATATTTTAAGCGAATTATGCACAACAAAAGGATTAAAAACGCTATCAGAATATAAAGCCAACAAACAATTTTTAACAGATTGTTATTAGAGTAATTTTAGATTTTAGATTTTAGATTTTAGGTTGTTGATTTCTGATTTTCAACTTTCGACTTTCGACTTTTGACTTTTGACTTTTTAATACATTTCATGCATAAATTATTATCATATAAAATTTCATTGCTGTTTATAATTATTTGCTGTTTATCAGCTCATTCGCAGGTATTACGAAAAAGAACGACGCTCTTAATGGGCGGACGTTTTGATATTTCTATTATAGATAGAGATTCTCTTTCGGCAGAAAAAAATATAGACGAAGTTATTGCTGAAATTACACGAATTGAATATTTAATCTCCGATTGGAAACCTAATTCTCAAGTTTCTGAAGTTAATCAGAATGCCGGAATAAAACCTGTAAAAGTGGATCGCGAAGTTCTTGAATTGACCAAAAGAGCGATTCAATTTTCTGAAATTACCAATGGCGGTTTTGACATTAGTTTTGCGGCAATGGACAGAATCTGGAAATTTGACGGTTCGATGACCGAAATGCCTTCGGCGGAAGCCATAAAAAAATCGGTAGAAAAAGTGGGCTATAAAAACATTATTCTAGACAGCACAGAATCTACTATTTTCTTGAAATTGAAAGGAATGAAAATTGGTTTTGGCGCTTTAGGCGAAGGTTACGCAACCGACAAATGCCGTGCTATGATGATTGCAAAAGGTGTTCAAGCCGGAATTATAAATGGTTCTGGAGACATGAGCACTTGGGGAAAACAACCCAACGGAAAAGATTGGAAAATTGGAATCACAAATCCGTTTAAACCTGAAAAGATTTTGGCAGCAGTTCCTTTAATAGACGGTGCTGTAACGACTTCGGGCAGTTATGAAAAATTCGTAGTTTTTAACGGTAAACGTTATTCGCATATTATAAATCCTGCAACAGGTTATCCCGCTACTGGTTTGTGTAGTGTAACAGTCTTTGGTCCAAACGCCGAAACCGCCAACGGATTAAGCACTTCTATGATGGTTTTAGGTCAGAAAGAAGGCTTGCTTTTACTGCAAAAATTTCCTGATTATAGTTGCGTAATGATTACTGATAAAGGGAAAATTGTTAAGTCTAAAAACTTCTCTTATAAGTTATGAATTATGAGTTTTGAGTTGCCTCCAGCTTTAGATGGAAGTGTAAAATAAAGATTTGCAAGGCTTTATCCAAACTTTCTTTCGGCTAAAGCCTTTTTCATTTCCATTAATAATAACCTCCAGCTAAAGCTGGAGGCAACTCATAATCTATAACTCCAAAAAACTAATTAACTTAACTTGTTTTGTGAAATTGAACAGGCATTAATTTCACTAGTCGACTTAATTTATTTGTAATGAATACCGCTTCGTATTAATTCTGTTTGATAAAAACCAAAGCTTCTTCGTAATTGGCAATTTGCGTAAGGGCATTATAAATATATTTTGAAACCAGCGCACCTCCTTCTGAATTAATCAACTCAATATCGTCTTCTGGCGTGTGATATTGCGGATGTCCGCCTGTATGAAAACCAACGGCTGAAATGGATTCTTTGTAGAAAGAAACATGATCTGAGCCGCCCACATCACCAGCATGAATAACAGGATTTAACCCGCTATTTTCTTGCAGTTTTTTCATCAATTCTACTCCGTTTGGAAAAGTTCCTGCGCCTCCCATATAAAGCTCATTTTTATCGTTCAATCTTCCGACCATATCCATATTGAGCATCACTTTTACAGCTTCTTTTGGAACTGGAAGATGATTTACAAAATATTTTGAACCAAGCAATCCCTCCTCTTCTCCGCTAAACGAAATAAAAATGATGCTACGTTTTGGTTTTACTTTCTGTTTTGAAATTTCTTCTAAAATGCACAGCAAAGCCGAAACTCCGGATGCATTATCATCTGCTCCGTTATGAATGGCAAAAGCTTCTTTCTTTTTACTTCCAGAACCTTGTCCGCCCCAACCCCAGTGATCATAATGCGCACCGATTACAATGTATTCGTTTTTAAAATTAGCATCTGAGCCTTCTATATAGCCAACAACGTTTTGCGTTGCCACACTATCCGATTTCATTTTATTGATTCCTTCTTTGACAAATACTTTGAAAGGCTGATAATAACTGTCATTGAATTGCTGTAAACCATATTTCTTAAAGTATTTTTTGATATATGCAGCCGCATCGTTATTTCCTTTAGTTCCCACAAAACGCCCTTCTAATCGATCTGACGAAAGGAATCTGTCATGTTTGTAAAAAGTATTAGCCATTTGTGCATTCACGAAAGTGTAGCAAAAGAAAAGAATTGCAATAAAGAGTTTTTTCATAATTAGTTGTCTATAGAATGGAACGCGGATGACACAGATTCGCCTTGCGAAAACGCGGATAAACGCAGATATGATAAAAAAATCCGTAAAAATCAGCGTCTTTACGAAGTAAATCCGTGTCATCCGTGTACCATCAATTCAAAGATTATAAATCAAAAGCGGTGTGTTTAATATATTTTCGATCAAAAGTATACAAAATGTGTATTCTTTTGTCTGTAGTTTGAATTATGGCGGGATAGCTGAATTCTCCTTTTTCCTGTTTTTCGAGGTCAAATAGTTTAGTCCAATTTAAACCATCTTTAGAATATTCAACATCTAGAATATTTCGTCCGTTAAACCAATCTTTACCTATTGGAAGCGGATTATTTACCAATAAAAATAGGTTTTTATTAATGGTTAAAGCATCAATACCAGAATTAGAATTGATCACATTTATGGTATTGGTTCTTATCCAACTTTTTCCATTATCTCCAGACCAGCTTGAAACTACTTTATTGTGTTTGCTTCGAGACAGCATTTGAATATCGCTTTTACCATGAATTAAAAATGTTGGCTGAATGATGTCAAAATTTTGATTGTTTTCTACCTCGATTCTCTTCCAAGAATCTGTCGCTTCTGTGTATTCTTCAACATGCACGCGCCATTCGTCTGTGTTGACACTTTCGGTGCTACTTCCGCATAAAATCACACCCGGAGTAGTTTCGATTGGTTTGTTTCGAATTGGTCCTAAAATTCCGTCTGGAAGATATTTTGGTTCTCCCCAAGTTGTTCCGTCATCTTTTGAAACCATCATAGCGCCAAACCATTCTCTCGGGTTTTTTCCAATTTTATAAAACAAATACAAATTTTGGCTTTTGCTTTTAAACAGAACCGGATTCCAGCATGGCAATGTATCACCGTTTTTAATTAATGGTTGAATCAATTCTTTAGGCGCAGACCATTTTTTGTCTTTATAAGCCGAAATATAAATTCCGACATCTTTTGCACCTTCATATTTTCCGCCAAACCAAGCGGCTAAAATTTCGTTTGGTTTGTATTCGACCAAAGTTGAGGCATGACTGTTTGTGGTAACAGGCGGATCTGCAATATAACTGCTTTCAATATTTACAGCTTTTATCTGTGCTTTTATTCCATTAGAAAAAAGAAATAAAGTCAATAGCGCTGCAACAGTATATTTTGTCTTTAAAATCATTTTATTGTGATGAAAATTAATATTGTATTATGAATTAAAGTTTGGGCAAAAATTCAGTCACTTATCTATAAAACAAAAGGAGAGTTACCTCTCCTTCTGCTCAAGTAACAAATCGATTGATTTTTTACTTTACCAAATTAATTATTTTGTGTCCCACCAAAGTTTTGTTCCGCCTGAATCTGGACCTCCTAATTTAGAAACTCCTTCATCTACGCCAGCTTTGTTTGCTGAGTACTCGTTTGTAGTATAAATAATTCTTTTCATCAAAGATTTACCAACTCCAGCATCTGGATTATCAGTATTTAAAACTGGATAGATTACTTTAGCATCACTTCTGCGTAAATCTGCCCAAGATTCCCAAGATTCAGGGAAAATTGCCAAATATTTTTGAACTGCTATTTGTGTTCTTTGATTCGATTCTGTTGAAGACCAAGCAACTGGTAATTTTACTGGAATATCTAGTAAATCTAATGTTGGATATACCGTTAAAACGTTTGGCAAAGTTGGCAAAGTTGATCCCGAAATATAGGCACTAATTGCTGCTGGATCGTTAATTCCCCATTGCATCAAAGATAATCTAATACCAGTTTCATACAAAGTTTTGGCATCTCCGCCCATGTTCCATCCATTTAAAGCTCCTTCTGCTCTGCTTAAGTAGTTCTCAGAAGCCATAAAGATTTCAATGTTTTTAGTTTCGCTAAGTGTATTAGCAGCTCCATTTCCTAAAACTTCATTATTAAAAGTAGAGAATTTAGTAGTTCCAAACTGATCTTGTAATCCTCCAACTGGCCTTCCTCTATACACACCAGTGTCAATTGGAGAAAACCATTTTGCTAATCGCGGATCGTTATATCCAACCAAAATACTTTCCATAGAAGAAGTCATTACATAACCCCAGCTATTTACAATCATATTTAGGTTGTTTGGAGTAATATTACTCGCTTTAAAGTATGCACTTTGATCATTTGCTTGCATAACTCCAGCAGCTACAGCAGCTTCAGCTTGCGTTTTTGCTCTTCCTGGATCTTTATCAGAAATTCTTAAAGCCAAACGTAATCTCAAACTATTTCCAAAAATTCTCCATTTATCAACGCTACCTGCGTAAACTCGATCATTTGGAGAAAGAGAAGCAACTGAAGTTACAGAAGTAGAACTCAATCTTGCATTTGCTTCGTCTAGTAATTTAAAGAAATCATCGTAAATAAACTCTACACTGTCATAAGGTACGCTTTCTTTACCATTACCAGCTTGGCTATAAGGAATTGGTCCATAAGCATCAACCATTTGATTGTACATAAAAACTTTCCAAATTTTTAAAACGGCCAATGCTTCAGCATTTCCTTCAGACGCCTTAATTGCATTGTTTAAAGCTGGAACTGCAACCGTATAAAATTTTGACCATGCACGTCCTTCATACCCATTAACAAAAGCATTTCTTTCTGTACCATAAGGAACACTATTATATTGCACAAAAGTGGATGGCAAAATACCAGTTGCGATACCCCATGTTCCATGATCATCAACACCTGGAGATGAATAAGACCCGTTATGTATACCAGCATATAACGCAGATGCAAATGCCGGTCCTGCCAATGTAGCATCTAACTGATCTTCAGTCAATGAATTAGGATCTTTGTTTATTTCATCAAAATCGCCAGTACAGCTTGATAAAATCGAAACTGCCATTAATGCAACTCCTAATGTTTTTATTTTAAAACTATATTTCATGATGTCTCTTTTTTAATTAAAATCCGAATTTAACATTCACTCCATAATCTCTCGTCGATGGAATGTTGAAAGACTCTATACCTTGTAAGTTACCTGTACCTGCTCCTGCTTCTGGATCAAAGTGCTCTGCTTTATTCAAGAAGAAAAATAAATTTCTACCTACCAATGAGAAATCGATACTTGAAAATCCTGAGTTACCTAATAAACGTTTTGGCATTGAGTAACCAAAAACAAGCTCTCTTAATCTGATATTTGTCGCATCATAAACAAATGGTTCTGCAATTGGAGTTCTCTGTCCGATTGCTGTCCAGTATTGTTCAGCATTGATGCTTGTTGTGTTTGGAGAGTAAGTTCCGTTTCCGTTATCTACAACACCATCTACAATAATTCCGCCGTTTCTTCCTGCTAAAGTAATATCGCTAACCCCTAAACCAGCTTGTCTAGCTTGAGTGTATGAAATAACTTCACCGCCGATTCTGAAGTCAATTAAGAAGCTTAAAGAGAAATCTTTGTATTTAAAGTTGTTTTTGAAACCTGCAGTCCAATCTGGGTTGAAGTTACCAGCGCGAACATCAAAACCATTTGTAGCTAATGGAATACCGGCACTATTTACAATAATTTGTCCAGCGTCGTTTCTTTGGAAACCTTTGATGTATAAATCACCATATTCACCTCCAACAACCACTTTACTTCTCACTAAACGTCCTTCACCAATTACTAATTCATCTCTTCCGTCATAGATTGATTTTACTTTTGACTTATAAGAAGCATAGTTTGCTGTAATATCCCAAGTAAAGTTTTCTGTTTGAATTGGAGTAGCAGTAAGTGTTAACTCGATACCTTTATTTTCAATGTCACCACCATTTACGATAGCTCTAGAGAATCCAGAAGACTCAGGTGTATTAATGTAGAAAATTTGGTTATTGGTCAATGTATTGAAATATGTAAAATCTAAACCTAAACGGTTGTTGAAAAATCTAACATCGGCACCAAACTCTGTAGAAGAAGAAATCTCTGGTTTTAAGTTTGGATTTGCTTTTGTGTTTTGTCCGTATAACATACCACCGTTTCCTCCAATGTATGAGAATCTTTGCTGTGTCTGATAAGGATCTGTATCGTTACCAACCTCTGCGTATGAAGCTCGAACTTTAGCAAAACTAATTACTTCTGGCAATGTAACCATATCAGAAATAACAGCTGAAAGTCCAAAAGATGGGTAGAAATAATCTTCTGGTAAAGTAGATGACCAGTCATTTCTAGCCGTTAAATCTAAGAATAAGTAGTTTCTGAAACCAATCTGACCAAATCCATAAACAGAATTAATTCTTTTTTCTGAAGCTGTAGAAGTAGATTGAACCGTCTGAACATTTGATAAAGCGAAGTAATTTCTTTTACTTAAAACACCGCCAGAGGTTAAAGCTGAACTATTTTGCTGCAATGAGCTGGCACCAGCATTAAGACCAACAGAAAAATCTCCGAATTTTTCATTGTAAGAAAGTAAAGCATCTACGTTTAATTCGCTTACTGTTTCATAAGATTCGCTATAAGAACCTAAATTACTGTTAAAAGCGGCCGTTGCGTATCTGTTTCTTACATTTTTGTTTGTCATTTGGTCTAAACCTGCTCTACCTTGTAAGCTTAACGTTTTTGTAAACTCATATTTAAGAGAAGCTAAACCAATAAATCTATTTCTTTTATCTGTACGAGCATCATCTCTTAATGCAGACCAGAATGGGTTTCCTCCAGGAGCTCCAGTTTCGTCAAGGAAATAGTTTACTTGTCTTTGTCCTGCAGCATCAAAATATTCGAAATCTTTATAATCGTTGTAAGCAATACTACGAGGCAATAAATAAGCAGATGTTCCGATAGACTCTTCACCTGTTCTCAATAAATTGTCAATATCCTGAACGATGTAGTTTGTTTTAACATCCAATGATAATTTATCAGAAATCTTGCTTGTCAATCTTAAGTTAAGATTGTGTCTATCCATTTTGTTCCCTCCCACAATACCTTCAGCACGTGTGTTAGTATAAGAGAAATAACCTTGCGCTTTTTCGTTACCAGCAGTAACTGTCAAAGTGTTTGCCAAGTTATAACCTGTTTTGTAGAAATCAATAACGTTGTTTGGCTGTGGAGAATAGCTTTGTGTAGCAGGTCCAGCATAATTTGGATTACGAACCAACTGCCATGCAGATACCTGACGTCCGTCTAAAGGTGCTCCCCAGCTTGAGCTAGAATTAGAAACATAATTTCCGTTTGTTCCTTGACCGTACTCGTTTTGCAAGTTCATCAAATTATAAGCTGAAGAAGCCATAAAATTAGATGATAACGAAACCGACGTTTTTCCAGATTTACCCGATTTAGTCGTAATTACGATTACACCGTTTGAAGCTCTAGAACCGTAAAGTGCTGCTGCAGATGGTCCTTTAAGAACAGTCATCGAAGCAATGTCTTCTGGGTTAATGTTAGAGATACCGTCAGGCTGAGTAGTTCCTCCTGTGTCAATATCAGGGTTAGTATTAGTTGTTCCGTTACTAATTGGCACACCATCTACTACATAAAGAGGCTGGTTGTTTCCGTTAAGAGATCTATTACCTCTTAAAGTAATTCTGGAAGAAGAACCAACACCATTTGAAGTAGTAGAGAAGTTAAGACCCGCAACTTTACCAGAAAGTGAGTTGGCAACGTTTAATGATCTTGCTTCAGATAACTCATCTACAGAAACGTTTTGTGCAGAATACGTAATGGCTTTTTTCTCTCTCTTAATACCAAGAGCTGTAACCACTACCTCTCCTAACTGCTGCGTATCTGGGCCAAGAGTTACATTAATTGTAGATTGTGCTCCCACAGCAACTTCTTTTGTAGCAGATCCTACATAAGTAAAAACCAAAACTGCCGATTGATTAGGAACACTAATGCTGTACTTACCATCAAAATCTGTTGAAGCACTTGTTTTAGTTCCTTTAACAATAATATTTGCTCCAGGAATCGGAATCCCGCTTTGAGCATCTGTTATCGTTCCTTTTACTGTGGTCTGCGCTTCTAGGCTTTGAAAACCAAAAAGGCATATGACCAACAGTAATTTTAGTACGTTTTTAATCATATTAGTTGTTTTTTTAGAGTTAATAACATGTTAAACTTAAGAATACATTCTGTTAACAAAATATAATTTCGACAAATGACAATTTTGAAAAGGTGTTGGTAAATCTTAAGCATTTTATTGAAAGAAAACGTTTTCATTTGTAATCCTACTCTGCCTTAAATTAAAAGACCAAATTCTATTATTGAATAGAATTTGGTCTTTTATAATTGTATTCATTTTTTTAAAGTAAAAACGCCGAAAAATCTTCGGCGTTTTTGGGTTTTTAGTTCAAAACCTTAAATTTAGTTTTAAGTAAATCGGTCGAATTTCCGCCGACCATCACTTCAAAATCTCCAGGCTCTACAACGCGCTTCATTTCTCTGTTCCAAAGAGATAACTCATCTGGAGTAAGTGTAAATTCAACATTTTTTGTTTCGCCTTTCTTTATATTTAATCTTTTGAATCCTTTTAACGTTTTTTCAGGAGTTGTAACCGAACTGTAAACATCATTAATGTATAACTGAACCACTTCATCTCCATCTCTGTCTCCAACGTTTTTAACATCAACAGAAACTTTTACTTCACCGTTTGGCTTAATTTCGGTAGTATTCAGTTTTAAATTAGAATATTCAAACTTCGTATAACTCAATCCGTAACCGAATGAATATAAAGGATGCTCGCTTTCTGCAACATATTTATGAATCGCAGATGGTTTCTGGTTATAATATATAGGTAACTGCCCAACTGATTTTGGAACTGTAATTGGTAATCTTCCACCTGGGTTATAATCTCCAAACAAAACATCAGCAACCGCTCTACCTCCTAATTCTCCAGGGAACCATCCTTCTAAAACTGCAGGAATATTTTCAGCAATCCAGTTTGTAGAAAGCGGACGACCATTTAACAACACACAAACTACCGGAGTTCCTGTTTTTTGAATTTCTTCAATTAATTGCTGTTGAATTCCAAATAAGTCCAAAGAAGCTACGTCTCTGTTTTCTTCAACCAATTCGTTTGATTCTCCTAAAACCACAATCGCAACATCTGCTTTTTTAGCGGCATCGATTGCTGGCTGTAAGTTTACTTTTTCTAAATTCCAACGAAAATGAGCTCTAGCACCCCAGCCTCCTTCCCACATTTCAATGCGGACTTTGTACTTTTTACCTTTTTCAATGTTTTTGGGAACGGTAACCATACTTGTCGCTCCTTTTGTCCAGTTGTCGATAACCAATTGATCGTCGATATACATTCTAATTCCGTCATCAGAACTTAAACCTAACCAGCCATCCAGTGCCTGATCTGATTTTAAGAATCCTGTCCATCTGATAGAAAAATCATCCACATTCACACCATCACCAGGTGCCCAAGGCCAGTCAAACTCTAACTGACTATCAATACGAGTTAATGCTGGAGTTCCTTCTAAGTTTCTGTTATTAAAATATTCTCCTTTTAATCCATTTTGAGATTCGTCTGGAGTAAATAAATATTTAGATGGAATAATCTGTCCTTTTACGATCAATGGAACTCCTTCTTCATAAACTACATTTGCAGTTTTTCCAACCAATTCCTTTACTCCCTCAAAAACCGTCATTCCAACACTATTTTTAGGAGCATAACCTCCCAATCTTGAAGCATTTGCATTTGGTCCGATAACCGCAATATTTTTCAAGTTTTTGCTTAAAGGCAAAATATTGTTCTCATTCTTCAATAAAACCATTGATTTTTGAGCCGCTTCTAAAGCAACAGCTTGGTTTTCTGGAGTATGAAAACGCTCTTTAATCAGATTTTTATCTGTGTATGGATTTTCAAATAACCCTAATAAGAATTTCAAACGTAAAACTGCTCCCGCTGCACGGTCGATATTTTCTGTTGTCAATTTCTTTTCATTTACTAATTCAATAACAGTACTCTGCCAGAATTCATTTGAAAAATCATAAAACTGCATATCTACACCAGCTGAAACCGCTTCTCTAATAGCATCTTTAGGAGAATCAGCCACTTTGTGAGTCGTCTGGATATATTTAATAGCTCCCAAATCTGAAACTACCAATCCTTTAAAACCCCATTCGTTTCTTAAAACATCTGTCAGTAACCAATGATTTGCTGCACAAGGAATTCCGTCTAACTCAGAATATGCGCACATCGTTCCTAAAGCACCGCCTTTTCTAAAAGCTTTTTCGAAAGATGGCAAATGGTCTTCTCTTGCAGAACGTTCTCCAACCAAAATTGGCGAAGAATTTCCTCCCGCTTGTGGAATACCGTGAACCGCGAAGTGTTTTGGTTCTGCAATAATAGAACGATCCGATTTTAAATCGTCTCCCTGCATTCCTTTAATGAAAGCCAAACCAATTTCACTATTTAGGAAAGCATCTTCACCAAAAGTTTCAGCTACACGTCCCCATCTCGGTTCGCGTCCTAAATCTAAATTTGGTCCAAAACCAAAATGAACTCCATGAGCTCTGGCTTCCATACCAATAACTTTACCTACTTTGTCCATCGTAGCAATATCCCAAGTTGCCCCAAGACCAATATTCATTGGGAAAGCGGTACTTCCTTCGTCTAAATAACCGTGAAGCATTTCACACATAATCAGCGCTGGAATTCCCCAACGGTTTCCTTTGATTACATTAGTTTGCAAATCATTAATCATTTTCGCCGAACGCGGATAAAGATCATGAATCGCTCCGATTCCTAATTTTCCAATTTTTTCTGCCGATTTAGATTTAGCAAAATCTTCTTTATCTTTAAAAAAATCTCCTCTGTACATATCCATCTGACGCACTTTTTCTTCAAGCGTCATACGGCTTAGCAAATCTTGAACTCTTTCTTCTACTGGTAATTTGGCATCCTGATACGGATATTTCTTCTGGGCGTGGATCTGGTTTAAAAAACCAACAGCCATTACAAAAATAATGGCCGTTTTCTTCATTCTTAATTGTAACATAGTTGTGTGTGTTTAGTTTTGAATCACTTTAAGCTTTGTTCCATTCACAAAATCATCATGCGAAATAAAAAAGGTATTAAATGATTTTCCGTTTAGCTCAATCGAATTGATTTTCCCTCCATTATTGAGTTGTCTTTCAATTACAATGCTTTCTTTTTTATAATATCTTGGATCTAATTTGATCGTCACTCTATGAAACATTGGCGTTGTAATGGTGTAAATTGGATCTCCTGGAAAAATTGGATAAATTCCCATCATCGAATACACCAACCAAGCCGACATGGTTCCTGTATCGTCATTTCCTGGCAATCCTTTTGGTTCATTTTTAAAATATTCGCGAACCAATTTCTTTACCATGTCCTGAGCCTTATATTCTTCGCCTTTCACATAATTAAACAAATACGGATTGGCAATATCTGGTTCGTTTGCCATATCAAATTGTTTGGTATCGAAGATTTTCTGCAATTGTGCTGAAAAAACTTTTTCACCGCCCATTAATTTCATTAATCCCTTAATGTCATGCGGAACCATAAAATTATACTGATAAGCATTTCCTTCTATAAAACCAATATTTTCTTCAAAATTAGCACCAGAAGTAGGATCAAAAGGTTCGTACCAATCTCCGTTTGCAGTTCTTGGGCGAAGCAAATTCAGATTCTTATCAAATAATTTTCTGTAGGATAACGAACGATTATAAAAACGTTTTACATTGTCTTTATCCCCAAATTCGTTAGCCATAACCGAAATAGCATGATCTGAAATATTGTATTCCTGAGTCGTCGAAACTGGGCCTTTGTTATCGGTTGTCAAATATCCTTTTTTGATATAATCTTTCAATCCTGGACGAAGCGGATTATTTTCAATATTATCTGCGCCTTTCAACATCGCATAATAGGCTTTATTAACATCGTAATCACGAACACCTCTCATATAAGTATCTGTAATTACTATACTTGCAGGATCTCCAACCATGGTAAAAGTTTCAGTCGAATTCAGTTCCCATTTGGGTAACCAGCCGTTTTCATCAAACATAGTCAACATACTTTTTACCATATCAGATTGCTGTTTTGGATAAACCAAAGACATCAATGGATGTACATTTCGGTACGTATCCCATAAAGAAAATACGGTATAACGGGTGTCATCGGTTTTAGCAATTTTACTTCTTTTGATTACGGGATATTGTCCGTTAATATCATTTAAAGTATTTGGGTGAATTAAAGTATGATACAAAGCTGTGTAGAAAATCGTATTGTCATCTTTTGTACCGCCTTCAACCAAAATTTTAGACAATTCTTCGTTCCATTCGCTGTAGGTTTCTTTGTAAATTGCATCAAAAGATCTGTTACCAACCTCTTTTGCTAAGTTTTCACGGGCATTTTCGATACTTACGTACGAAATTCCGATCTTCACTTCAACCGTTTCTTGTTTATCGAATTTATAGGTAAAATAACTTCCAATACTATCACCTACTACGGTTTTAATGGTATTTTCCATTATTCTCGCTTTTCCGTTGTAACCCATCCATTGCGCTTCAACGCCGTTGTATTTTGCAGTTTTTTTCCAAACTCCAAATTTATGAGCAGGTTTAGAAAATTGAGCCACAAAATAAACTGGATAAGCATCTTCTGGACTGTTATAACAAAACGAACCAACAGATCGCATTCCTTCAATTTCTGTAGAAGAAACCACTTTTATCATTGCTCCTTCTTCATTGGTTAATCCCAATCCAAGATTTAATAAAATATTAGATTGCCCTTTCGGGAAAGTGAATCTGCTCACGCCCACTCGCTTTGAAGTGGTAAATTCGCCTTTCACTTTGTATTTGTCGATGTTTACGCTGTAATACGCAGCTTTGGCAACTTCATTAGAATAAGTCGAACCGTATTTTAAGTGATCGATTTCTACTGCTCCAGTGGTTGGCATCAATAAAATAACACCCAAATCTGGACAGCCAACACCGCTTAAATTTACTTGAGAAAATCCAGTCAAAAAGGTATTCTCATTCACATACGGGTTCGAAAGCCATTGACTGTCTTTTTCCATCGGAGTATTTTTTACTCCAGCCACATTAAACGGACTAATACTTGCCATTCCGCGCGGAGCAATTGGTCCCGGAAAAGCCGCGCCATAATTGGAAGTGCCAATAAACGGATTCACGAAATCGGCAGGTTCTTGCGCAAAAATCGTAATGCTAAAAAACAGCATGCAAAAAATACATGCTGTTTGAAATTTGTTTGTATTTAAAACCATAGGTTTCATTTTTATCTGTTGATCGCTTCAATTTTTAAAGTCCACGCTTCTTTTGCAGGAAGATTGTTTCTTAAACTTTCAGGAATAATTACTTTAAATCCGTTTCCTTCTTTGGTCCATTTTAAAGAAGTTTTAGAACCTAACATCGTAATCTTAGTTCCTTTTTTAGGGCTGATCGATTTTACAATAACTTCAGCAGGAATTTTATCTTCTCCTTCTTTAGCTAAATAAAATGCAAATACATTACCCGCTTTATTTTGTGTAAAACAAATGTTTTCTTCTTTGTAAGGTTCGATTGGTTTTGTGTTGTAAATCGCTGTGCTGTTTACTTTCATCCAATCTCCGTAAGCTTGCAATAAATCGTAAGCGCCTTTATCCCATTCTCCTTCTGGACTTGGAGCAACGTTTAATAATAAGTTACCACCTTTTGCTACAATATCAATCAACAAATGAATACCTTGTCTTCCTGTCATGTATTGAGCGCCTGGAGAATAAGACCATCCACCACCTGCTGGAATACAAGATTCCCAAGGATAAGGCAACGTTTTAGCAGGAACACGTCCTTCTGGAGTTAAGTAGTTTTGGTTTTTACCGTGAACCGCTCTATCAACCACAATTAAACCTGGCTGTTTCTGACGTGCTTTTACAACCAACTCATCCATTTTTGGATCTTGGTCAACAACTCTATGTTTGATGAAACCGTTTTTAGATTCGTTTTCTGTAAATTTCTCGTCGTAATTTTCTTTGATGTTCACTTGGTCTCTTTTTCTAACCCATCCTCCATCTAACCATAAAATATCTACTTTACCATAGTTAGAAAGAATTTCTAAAATTTGGTTGTGAGTGAAATCAACATATTTCTGCCATTTTTCAGGGTATAAAGACGGATCGTAGTTTACGTTTCTATCGAATGGTGGAAAATAAGGATCCCAGTAGTTTTCGTTATGCCAGTCTGGTTTAGAGAAATAAGCTCCAGTTGAAATACCTTCACCTCTAAAAGAGTTAAAAATTTCTTTTAAAACATCTGCTTTAGGGTTGGTATGAAAAGGAACATCTTTGCTGGTAATCTTGTAATCAGAATATTTAGTATCGTACATATTGAAACCGTCATGGTGTTTGGTGGTAAAAACCATGTATTTCATTCCAGCATATTTAGCCGCTTTTGCCCATTTTGCAGGGTCAAATTTTACGGGATTAAAAGTCTTTCTTAAACCTTCATAATCTTTAATATAATCATTATAATTAGACGGATTGCTTCCTTTTTTACGTTCGCACCATCCATAATCTTCTGGACAAATAGACCAAGATTCTACAATACCCCACTGGCTGTAAGTTCCCCAGTGCATAAGCAAACCAAATTTTTTGCCTTGCCATTCGTCTAAGTTCTTTAGAACTAACGGATCTGTTTCTGGTACGTATCTTTCATCTTCATATATCGCCTGAGCGAATATCTGAGCTGAAAATAAAAGGGCGATTATGAATATTCCTTTTTTCATCTTTAATCTAATTTATAATTTATTATTCTTTGTTTTTCTGGTTTAATAGGTAATCTTTACTCGTTGGGTGAAATTATTTTCAACACATAGAAACATAGTTTAACTAAACTTAAAAAAGGCGTTTCACTAGTTTAAATGCCCATAGTTTAACTATGTGTGGAAACTTGTTTCTTCCGTTTTCTTTTTTCGACACAAAAAACTATGTCTCTATGTGTTAAAATGCTTTTATTTTTTAATTACACCCAACGGGTTAATCTTAATTTAATTTTTCAAGTATCGGTTGATCTGTAAAAGTTAATTCTGTTTGAGCATTTTCATTAAGTTGCTCCAATACAACAAACTTATTCTCACCCGCTTTCAACCAACAGCCTGGTACATAAAGTGTTTGTTGCGGTCCTACTTTCCAGTAGCGTCCAAGATTGTGTCCGTTAACAAATACAATTCCTTTTCCCCAAGCAGACATATCAAGAAAAGTATCAGCTGGTTTATCGATGTTAACTGCAGCTTCATATAAAACTGGTCGTCCAGGTTTTATCGTTTCGTTTTTAAGAACTGGCACCTCATTCATCGGCATTTTATACATTTCCCAGCCACCGCTAATTTCATATTCATTAATGAATACTGGAGAAATAATTCCTTTGGTATTATGTACTATTTCGGCGCCGTAATTGATACGTCCCATATTTTCAACCAGAATTTCTAAAATACCGTTAAACGGAATAGAAAGGGTCAACTCGTAATTTTTGAAAACTCTATTCAATTCCCCCACCTTAACTCCGTTTACATAAACAGTGGCAAAGTCTCTCAATCCCTCGATTTTCAATTTACCAGAAGAAATAGGCTGCGTAAATCTTTTTCGATACAAAACATATCCATTACCCTGACCTAACTTTTCAAATGTTAAAGGCTGATCATTTACAACCGCTTTTTCTTTTTTGATCCAGCTTAAAACATCCATACTTGATTTGACAGGCTGATTTGGATATTTCGTAACTGGTATTTTCTCTGGGATTGGTGCTAATTTTGTTTTAGAATACTTTTGCATTACCTCACGTATAGCCATGAATTTTGGTGTTGCCCAACCTGCTTCGCTAATAGGCGCATCATAATCATAACTTGTAATATCTGGCTGAATATCACTTTCTTCATTATAATTTGCTCCAGAAGTAAATCCGAAATTAGTACCGCCGTGCACCATATAATAATTAAAAGAAACACCAGCATCAAGGTACTTTTTAGTTTGGCTTGCAATCTCTTCAGATCCAATTTTAATAAATGGTTCTGCCCAATGATCCAACCACCCAGAATAAAACTCTGCGACCATGTAAGGCCCATGTCCATTATGGTATTTATCAACCTGCTTCTTTAAATTTTCTATATTAGATTCCCCATTTGCGGTTGGTAACACGCCTTCAACACTTCCACCTTCAAACAACCAAGTACCGTCAGAAGTGAAAAAAGGCTCTGGGAATCCCGTTTCTTTAAGTATATTGTAAATTGCAGTTTTGTATGCTTTATGATCCTCAGCACTAATATCAGTTCTTTGAGAAACATAAGAACCAAATTCATTTTCAGCCTGAACCATGATAATTGGGCCTCCTTGATTAGCAAAATTTCCTTTTACGACTGCATATAAATGTTCTAGATACGTTTTACAAGCTTCCAAAAAAGCTTTGTTATTGGTACGAATTACTAAATCTGGATTATTTTGCAGCCACCAAGGATATCCTCCAAATTCCCATTCACCACATGCATAAGGACCTGGTCTAAGAATTACATATAATCCTTCACTTTTAGCAATGCGTAAAAACTCTGCCAAATCTCTATTTCCCGTCTTAAAATCCCATACACCTGGTTCTATTTCGTGATAATTCCAAAACACATAAGTTGCCACGGTATTCAATCCCATCGCTTTAATCATTTGCAATCGATGTCTCCAATACTCTTTAGGAATACGCTCATAGTGCATTTCTCCTGAATGTATTTTTATAATTTTCCCATCTTTTTGAAATTCTCCATTAGATATAGAAAATCCTTTGGTTTGCGCATTAGTAAAAAACGGCATCACGCAAATCAATAATACACCGAGCTTAAATAATATCTTATTCATTTTTTTCAGATTATACATTTATGACTTTAAAGCTTTGTCAAAATTTGAAACTTTGACAAAGCTGTCACAAGCATTTCACGTTAAACTATGTGTTAGAAACTAGTTTCTTTCTAAACTCTTTTACCAAGTTCAAAAGAAAAAGAATCTATCCCCGATAGCTATCGGGACTATGTGTTTAAAAATATTTAATTCACCAAAATCTCATCCACAAACAACCAAGAGCTTTCTCCTTTTGGACTTTTCTTTAAGTTGCCTCCGATTACTTTTACAAAACGTGCATTTTGTTTTTGGAAATTGATTTTGAAATCTTTCAATTCCGGAACTGGATTAGCTGCATACGGACGTGTTATTTTTCCAACTTGCGTATATTTAATTCCATCATTAGAAATCAATACTTTCACTTGAATAGGGAAATTAACTCCTGCGCCTTGACTTTCTAAAGCTCCAACTGATACTTGCTCAATACTTTCTACTTTTTCAAGATCAATTACCAATTCCATATCATTAACCAGCCAAGCCTGCCATTGTCCATCGTGAAAATTCTTGCTTCCGCGAATGGCATTTACCATGGTGTTGGCATCTCCTTTATGATTGTCGTTGTAAGGCGTTAAGTATTTCACTTTTTTCGCAAATCCTTTATGGAAAACAATCGTATCTGTAAATGTTTTTCCAACTGGTTTTTCGTCTTGAAATAAAGAAGCTTTTAAAACCGTAGTTTCTTTAATTTCAATTGGAGTGGTATATTTTATAGCATGATGATCAATGTTCTGATTTCCTAAAACATATCTAATGTCTGGATTTGGAAACTCATTTTTCAACTCCACTTTGATTTGTTTGTTTCCCAAATCAGCTGTAGAAGAAGCCGTTACCAAATAAGCGCTTTTTGCATAATTTAATCCCTGATAATCGTAACGCTTGAACATTGAAAACAATCTTGACGTAAAATCGTTCCAATTGCGTTTCTCTTTCGGACTCCATAAAGTCTCTGATAAAGCGGCTAATCTTGGAAAAATCATATATTCAGAATCTTTTGGACCCGCAATATGTTCTGCCCATAAATTGGCTTGTCCGCCTAAAATGTGCGAAGCGTCCTCAGGACTCATTCCTTGTACAACTGGATCAAACTGATATACTTTATTCAACGGATTATAAGCATCAAAAGCTAAAGGTTCTTCATTTTGAGGTCCTTGATAGAAGTTAAAATAACAAGGAGATTCTGGAGACATAATTACATCGTGGCCTTGTTTAGCCGCCTCTGCACCAATTTTCTCACCTCTCCAGCACATAATTGTTGCGCTAGGATTTAATCCGCCTTCCAATACTTCGTCCCAGCCGATTAGTTTTTTGCCTTTAGAATTAACATATTTCTCAATACGTTTTACGAAATAACTTTGTAATTCTGCTACACTTTTTAAGTGCTCGTCTTTAATTCTCTTTTGACAGTGCGGACATTTTGCCCAATTGGTTTTAGTCGCTTCATCTCCCCCAATATGAACATATTTTGAAGGGAAAATTGCCATTACTTCGTCTAAAACATTTTGTAAAAATTCAAACGTAGTTTCTTTTCCTGCACAGTAAATATCTGTTAAAGGCCAAACTCCGCCAGAAGGAACTCCAATTCTCTGATCGAAACAAGCCAATTCAGGATAAGATGCAATGGCACTACTTACGTGAGCCGGCATTTCAATTTCTGGAATTACTTCAATTCCTTTTGTTGCGGCATATTTTACAATTTCTTTCAATTCATCTTGCGTGAAGAATCCGCCGTAAGTTCCTTTTTCGTCAGGATTTGTAGTTAATCTAGCATTCCAAGAAACATTTTCCTGATCAACTCTCCAAGCGCCAACTTCTGTTAGTTTTGGATATTTTTTAATTTCAATTCTCCATCCTTGATCGTCAACTAAGTGCATGTGCAGAACATTCATTTTGTGCGCTGCCAAACGATCAATTGTTGCGAAAACATAATTTTTATCAAAGAAATGACGAGAAAAATCCAACATTAAACCTCTCCATTTAAAACGAGGCTCATCATTAATAGTCAAACTTGGAATTTGCCATTTTGCAGAAGTTATAGCAAACTGACTTTCAATTGCTTCAGGAAGTAATTGTCTGATGCTTTCTAAAGCATATAAAAAACCATTATTCCCTTTTGCAGAAATAACAATATTAGTTGGATTAACATCTAAAACGTAAGCTTCATTCTTTAAGTTCAGATCTGTTTTCAATAAAACATAATTACTCGCAGGAGCTTTTGTAGTCACTTCTGGTTTCCATCCTGCAGCAGTACCAAATTTAGAAGCCAAAGCATTTGCAGCATCTTTTTGGAAATCGCCATTTACTACAAACTTTGTATCTTTTGTAAATTCAAAAATACCTGTTTTGATAAGAGTCTGAGTCGGTTTCGGAATGATACGAATATCACTTTCCGTATAAATTTTCTGCGCATTTGCTGAGAAAATTGAAGAGATTAGGGTTAATAGAAATAGTAATTTTTTCATTCTTTGTTTTTTGGTTTCTCTTTGCGGTTATTTTTTTAAACACATAGAGACATAGTTTTTTTTAAGCTTAAAAAAGGCGTTTCACTTTGCATGAATGCACATAGAAACTGTAACCTTTTATGTTTGTTTTTCTAACTTCAATTTTGTAAATCTTTGTGGAGTTTCTTGTGAAGATTTCTCCTTGCGTCGAAATGACAAAACTGTGTTGTAAAACTTTGGCAAAGTTTTCGTCAAGCTATGTTATTTATTTAAGAGTGAAACGCCTCTAAACACAATAAAAATCTATGATTCTATGTGTTTAAAAATTTCACGTTTAGTCTTACTTATCCCAAGACATTTTAAATTTCGCGTCTTCCATTCTGTGGCCTTTTACATCATCAGAAACGGCGTAATTAAATCCTGATCTTAGGCTGTAACCTGCGTATTCACCGTTTTTATTCAAAGCAATAAAACCAACTTGCAGGTATTCCATGTCCTTGTGGTTTTTATGTTTGTTGTAAATACGCTCTGTAATTTCTTTACAAGCATCGTAAGGCGATTTTCCCTGACGCATTAATTCCACCACCATTGCACTTCCTGCAGTTCTAATAACCGCTTCGCCCAAACCAGTTGCTGCCGCTGCGCCCACTTCGTTATCCAAGAAAAGACCCGCGCCGATTATTGGGGAGTCACCGACGCGTCCGTGCATTTTCCAAGCTGCACCGCTCGTGGTACATCCGCCAGAAAGGTTACCATCTTGGTCTAACATTAGCATGCTTATGGTATCGTGATTTTCTATATTAATAACTGGTTTGTATTTTGAATCTTCCAGCCATTTTTTCCAGTCTCTTTCAGATTCCGGAGTCAGTAAATTTTCTTCTTTAAAACCTTCAGACAAAGCAAACTGCAATGCACCTTGCCCTGCTAACATTACGTGAGGCGTATTTTGAAGCACTCTTTTTGCAACAGAAATTGGGTGCATGATTCCCTGTAAGAAGCAAACTGATCCGCAATTGCTGTTGTGATCCATGATACAGGCATCAAGCGTAACTTTTCCTTCGCGATCCGGATATCCTCCATAACCCACACTGCGGACATTTGGATCTGCTTCAGGTATTTTCATTCCGGCTTCAATGGCATCTAATGCTGATTTTCCTTCTTTTAGGTTTTTCCAAGATTCTTTGTTAGCAGGCAAACCGTGATTCCATGTCGAAATAATAATTGGTTTGGTCTGTTTTTTTTCTTTTGATTCTACTTCTGGTTCATTTTCGTGATTGGCTGCAAATCCACTTACGCCCAAAACAGAACTAATGGCTAAAGTGCCTAGAGTGGTTTTCTTGATAAAATCTCTTCTATTTGACATGTCTTTTGGTTTTAATTCAACTTTCAAAAACAAAATATTCTTGATGTTGCTAAATTAATCAGTAATACTTTTTAATCCCAGTAAAATCGACTACAAGGCTGCTTTTACGGTCGCAATTGTTTTTAAATTACTATCTGATAAGGCGTTTCCGTCAAAAAAAGAAACTCCAGTTGCACCATTTTTCTTAGCCAGTAAAATGGCTTCTTTCAATTCTGCATCCGATTTTAATCCCGGAATATAAATTCCTGTATTTACTTTTGTCGGTTTTCCTTCTAAATCTGCTACACCTTGTTTTGTTGCGTATCCAACCCAGTCAATTTCTTCATCATAAAAGCTATGATAAATCATTGGATATACTTCGTCAATATTCCATTTATCCCAACGCTGGCGCACCATGTGGTCTGCCATTTCTGGATAAGGAAATACGGCTGCCGTTAATTTCTTATTGTGTTTATGGGCAATTTTATACGCATCGTCAACTACCGCTTTTACTGCATTTAGACGGAAGTTTTTCCACTCCATATCAATGGAAGTATTGTGGCTGTTTTTTGGATTTTTGTGATGTTCTTTTTCGAATTTGCTTACGCAGGCATCACAATAACAAAAATCGAATTGAGGTAATTCTACATCCTGAACCAAATTATATTTTGGCAATAAACTAATTGGCAGGAAAATATCTGGGAAACGAATGTAATCTAAATGTACGCTTTCGATTCCTTCAACTTTTGCTAAACCATCCACCAAACCTAAAACGTGATTTCTAGATTCTTCTTTAGTTGGGCAAAGCCATTGGTAATAATCTACATACGGACGGTTATCAAAACAAGATTTTCCTTCTTTGCTTACTTGATACCAATCTGGATGCTGTAACGCAATTGAATCATTTGGACGATTCATTGCCATAATCCAAGCGTGAACTTTTAGTCCTTCTTTTTTTGCAAGCGGAACTAATCTTGCTAATAGTTTTGGATCGGTTTGTGTGTTAATTAAAACTTCGTCGATTCCGCCATCTTTGTATTTTTTGAATTCTTTTGAATAATCTGCATCCGATTTTTTAGCATCGGCAGTTGTCCAGACTCCAAAAGTGAATTTTCCGTTTTGCTGATCTTTATTTTCTTTTTGTCCGCACGAGAATAAACTCAGCGAAAGCACCAAAACTAAAACTTTTGACAGCTTTTGTAACTTATTCGTTCGTAATAATTTTACCATCTTCTTTAATTATTAAGGTTTTGTTTGAAAAAGGACTCTGTACCAAGATATTAAATCCTGATGAATGATTTTCTAAAACTGGTTTTAAAACTTTTCCATCAACAACTATATTTTTTTTACTGATACTTTGCAGTGATTTTGCCCAAGATTTATTTTTATCAAAATATCTCTTTTGAGCACGGTACAACGTATACAGTTCCCATTTTACTTTTTCTTCCTGCGGAATTGTAAATTTATCATCGCTTTCTTTTGAAGAGAAGTATACATAAGCCCATTTTTCGGGCTCATGCATATTTATCACTCCCATAGGCGACCAAACCCAATTGTATTCTGGGAGAAACTTTCCTTCTGAATCTTTTTTGCGTTCATATTTTCCATCAACAATTGAGTGCTGCCAATTCACTCGAGAGAAATTGACTTTCCAAAATTTATCTTTCGGAACAATATCATCAAAATAAGATGTTTTATAAACCGACCACGGAATGGCGATTTCTAATGTCCAGCCCTTATCTGTATCGGAAGCATTATTTAAAGTTCCATCCACTTTTACAGCCGATTTCAAGCCGTCGATATTCCAGTCGTTTAAAACGGTGTTTTTTTCTCGGTACGGTTTATTGATGAATAAATCCCAAGCTGTGTTTAAGGCATTAATTTCTAATTCATAGTAATTGTGAGTATCATTATCTGGATCGATAAAAACCTCAAAATCATTATTATAAAAAATAATCGTATCGCGCTGTTTTAGATTTGCCCAAACGTGAGGTTCTTCTATTTTAGCGAAAATATAGTAGTATTTATCGTCCCATAGCATTTTTACCTGAGTTTTGTATTTTGGAGTTTCAACACCTTCTATGTCGACAAAAGGTGTTGTCCAATCTGCTTTTTCCCAAGCTTTGTCTGCTTCATCTCCGTCAATAACAATTTCGCTTGAAGTTTTATACGCAACATAACTTTTCGGCGTAACCGGTTTTTCAGATTGCGCATAACCCATCAATCCAACAAAAAAAACGGCAAGGGACAATAAATTACTTCTACTATGCATCTTGATATTATAAACTATTATTTTTTGTAAACTCAATTACTTCGCTCAATTTTCCGAAAGCGATAGCTACGTGAGTATCAGCCGCACCGTAATAAACCGCTAATTTATCTTCTTCAAAATCGTGTAAAGCTGCACAAGGGAAAACTACGTTTGGAACATCACCAACCATTTCATACGTTTCTGCAGGTCCTAATAAATAAGGCTGTGTTCTGTATTTTACCTGATCTGGCGAATCAACATCTAAAAGTGCTGAACCCATTGCATAACGGAAACCGTTGCAAGTATTAATAACTCCATGGTAAATCATTAACCATCCTTCTTCAGTTAAAATCGGAATTGGTCCTGCTCCTACTTTTGTACACTGCCAAGCGCTTTGCTCAAACGGACTTGGTTTCATCACCAATCTATGCTCTCCCCAATATTTCATATCCGGGCTATAGCTGATCCAGATATCTCCGAAAGGTGTGTGTCCGTTATCACTTGGACGGCTTAACATGGCATATTTTCCGTTGATTTTCTGTGGGAATAAAACTCCGTTTCTGTTGAATGGTAAAAAGGCATTTTCACATTGGAAAAATTCTTTAAAGTCAAAAGTATAACCAATACCAATTGTTGGTCCATTGTAACCATTACACCAAGTAATCCAGTAACGATCTTCGATCCAAACCACACGCGGATCGTATTTATAAGCCGATTCAATCATTTCTGTATTTCCAGCCTGCATTACAATTGGTTCGTGGTTGATGTCCCAATTGATACCATCTTTACTGAAACCAGCAAAAATATTCATCTGAACCGCTTTGTTATCACATCTGAAAACCCCAGCATATCCGTCTCCAAAAGGTACAACTGCACTATTGAATATACTGTTTGATGAAGGAATCGAATATCTGTCGATAATTGGATTCTCAGAATATCTCCACATTACATCTTTACTGTTTTCGGGTCTGTCTTGCCAAGGAATAGTACTCATTTTTTGTTCTTTTTATTTATTAGTTTTTTTATTCTTTTATTCTTTTTTAAACACATAGAAACATAGTTTTCCTTTGTCTACAAAAGGCGTTTCACTTGTTTAAATAAACATAGCTTTGCAGCCAATCTTGTGTTCCCTTAGTTGAAACTACGGGCTATGTTCAAAGCTATGTGTGAGAAACTAGTTTCTTTCTACACTCTTTTCAAAGTCAAAAAAATCTATGTTTCTATGTGTTTAAATTTTTAAAATCTTGCTTCTTTAATCTTGTATCTGCAAAGTCTCTACTCTTCAATCTTCCTAACTCTATCCAGCCAAGTAAATTTCAACACTGTAGTCGTCACTAAGAAAACCACCAATGCCAGAGCCGCTTTTGGATAATCTCTAATGATAAAATAAATCGGAAGCAGAATCATGCTTGACTGCCATACAATACCAATTACACAATTCATCATATCAAGATAGAAATCATTATTTTTTTGGAAAGATTGGTCTTCCGCTTTTAATTGTTTGTAAACCGGAGTCCAGAATCCCCAAGGTCTTACGTTTGAATAGAAAGATTTTAAAACTTCCATATCAGTTGGTTTGCTTAGGTAAGTTCCTAAAAGACAACCCAAAATTGACATTCCGAAAATTAATGGGAATAAATAAATGGATGGCACTTGCGAAAGATCATGTAAAAATGTTCCTTCTGCTAAATTTCCTTTGTTTTGATCTAAAATGAATTGAAGTGAAGCTGCAATTAATCCGCCGACCATTCCCCAGAAATAACCCCATCCGTTAAAACGCCACCAAATCCATTTTAAGAAGTTGGCTGCAACGTAACCTCCGTATAAAGCACTTGTAATCCAAAGTGTTAATGAGTTAATAGAATCTGCGAAGAATCCCATGAAAACACCTAATCCAACAACTAAGAAAGAAGAAATCTGACTTACTTTGATGTAATGTTTGTTTGACGCAACTGGTTTGAAATATTTTTTATAAATATCATTTACGATATAAGCTGGCCCTGCATTTACGAAAGCCGAGAATCCAGACATAAACGCTGCTAATAATCCTGCTAAAAGGATTCCTTTAATTCCAACTGGGATATAAAGATTCACCACTTTTGGCATCAATAATTCTAAATCTGCTCCTGTAAGATTTACGTTTGCATTTAATTCTGGTGCTAAATTCACTAAAGCGATAACCACAATTCCTGTGATTAATAAATATCTAGGAATGAATAAAATCAAGTTGGTAAAACCACTCATATAAGCCGCTTCTTTTACCGATTTTGTAGAAAGAACACGCTGTAAATCGTAACTTGGAGTTGGTCCTGCAACACTCGCAAAGAATCCTTTAAAAAGTGTCATTCCGATGAAAGCGCCAAACATTTTGTAACCTTCCGTATCAATTAATCTATTAAACGTTTCGAATTTATCGCTCCATTGTGTTTCAAATTCCCATCCAAAGAAAACATTTTTCCATTCTGGCGTAATTATCGAATTAATCTGAATATCTGTATAATTAATGAATGCATAACCCGCGATTAAAACTCCGGCAACAATCATAATTAAATATTGCACAACCTCTGTCGCTACAACAGAAAACATTCCGCCTTTAACCGTATAAATGGTTGTTAAAAAAATGATTAACAATGCATAAGCTTGTTCTGAAGTTAAGAAAACAGAACCATTCATGTGAACTGTCAAATCCCACGGAAGAATGATGGTTACAAATTTTCCGATTCCAACAAAGAAATAAGCGATGAAACCAATTGTCGAAATAATCGCAAAAATGGCTACAATAATATGAGATGCTTTTCCAGCTTTGTCGCTTCCAAAACGAGTTAGAATCCATTCAGAACCCGTCATTACTTTTGATCTTCTAATCCAGACCGCGAGGAACATCATCACAAAAATCTGATTCCATATCGGCCAAAGCCACATAAACATGAAACTTTTTACGCCGTAAAGAAATAAAACTCCAATCATCCAGGAAGTTCCTGAAACATCAAACATTCCTGAGCCATTGCTCAATCCTAAAAAATACCATTTGATTGATTTCCCGCCAAGGAAATAATCATCAAGTCCTTTTGATGCTTTTCTTGAAATCCAGATTCCAATACCGACCGAGAGTACGATATAGATTAAAATGATTGATACGTCTATAATGTTCATTAAATTATTTATTTTGAATTAGTTAGTTTAGACCCCAGTTTTGGTTTGGCTGTGCTCCCATTACAAAATGAAGTACGCCGCCTTTTAGCATTTCCTGATGAGAAATTGCCGTTTTATTAAACGTTTTTCCGTTTAAAGTTGCTGATTGGATATAGAAATTTTTATCCGAAACATTTTCTGCTTCGATTACAAAAGTTTTTCCGTTTGGAAGATTTAAAGTTGATTTTTCGAAAATCGGACTTCCAATTTCATATTCTCCAGAAGCTGGATTCATCGGGTATAATCCCATTGAACTGAATACATACCAAGCCGACATTTGCCCGCAATCTTCGTTTCCGCTTAGACCGTTTGCAGTCGTATTATATTGTGTATCCAAAATATGGCGAACCCAATATTGCGTTCTCCAAGGCTGTCCCGCATGATTAAACATATAAGCAATATGGTGGCTTGGCTCGTTTCCGTGTGCATATTGTCCGATCAAACCAGAAATATCTGCCGAAACATTGTTTCCTGTAATTTCAGAACTCTCTGTAAATAACTGTTCTAAACGTTTTGTAAATGTGTCATTTCCGCCATGAAGCTTAATGAAATTGTCAACATTATGTGGCACAAACCAGCTGTGCTGCCAAGCATTTCCTTCAGTATAATCAGTATGTTCTCTGTGGTTGGAGTGTTTTGGGTCGAAAGGTTCGTTCCAAGATTTTCCATCTTCCGATTTTCCTCTCATGAAACCAGATTTCGAATCAAATAAATATTCGTATGCTTTTGAACGTTTCGAGAAAAATTCATAATCAGCTGTTTTTCCTAAAGCTTTTGCCATTTGAGCAACGCACCAATCATCATAAGCATATTCTAAAGTAATCGTAACTGATTCGTCTAATAAGTTGTACGGAATGTAACCGTATTTTTTGTAGAAATTCAATCCGCGTTCGTCCTGCATCATGGTTGCTTTCATTGCTTCGAAAGCTTTTTCGGCATCAAAACCATTGATTCCTTTCATGTAAGCATCAACAATAACTGGAATTGAATGATATCCTGTCATTGTATTGGTTTCATTTGCATATAAAGTCCAAACCGGAAGTATTTTTTTAGTTTCATAATACGCCAACATCGAGTTTACTAAATCTGAAACTTTTGTTGGTTCTAAGATCGTTAGCAAAGGATTCTCTGCTCTAAACGTATCCCAAAGTGATAAGGTAGAATAAGCGGTATAATCTTTAGCCGTGACAATTTTATCGTCTTCTCTTCTAAATTGTCCGTTTTTATCGCTGTAAGTCACTGGCGCAACTTGAGCATGATATAAAGCGGTGTAGAAAATGGTTTTTAGAGAATCAATCGGAGTTTCAACTTTAATTCTGCTTAAAGCTTTGTTCCATTCTAAAGTCGCATCCGATTTTACTTTTTCAAAGCTATAACCTTCAGCATCTAAATTACCTTTTGCGTTTTCAACACTTACAGAAGAAAGTGCCACTTTTATACCCAATTCTTTAGAGTTTTTAGAATCGAAGAACAATTGTAAAGCTGTATTTTCTCCTTCAGCACTTTGACCAGAAACTACTTTTTTATCAACAGTAATAATTGATTCTGTAATTGGTTTAGAAAATTTGGCAACAAAATATACTTTTTGATTTTTTGCCCAGCCCGTACTATAACGGTAACCGCTAATTGTATTAGCATCTTCAATTTTGATAGACGTTTTTACCGCTTTGTCCCAGTTAATAGCAAAACCAAGATCTACCACAACCGACTGAACGTCGTTATTATTATAGGTATATTTATGGTATGCGGTTCTTTGCGTAGAAGTTAATTCTACATTGATCTTAGGATCCTCAAGAAAAACTTGGTAAGAACCCGGTGTTGCTTTTTCGTTAACATGATTGTATTTTGATTTATACGGAAGGAAATCGCGTGAAGCGGCTTTGGCGGTTAAGTCTAACTTTTTGTTTGTCGGCATAAATAAAATATCTGCCAAATCACCGATTCCTGTTCCGCTTAAGTGTAAATGACTAAAACCCGAAACTATCGAGTCAGAATAATGATAGCCCGAACACCAGTCCCAGCTAGAAACTCCATTATCTGGACTCACTTGCAGCATCCCAAACGGAACTGTCGCCCCCGGATACGTATGTCCGTGGCCTCCAGTACCTATAAAAGGATCTACATAATTTGTTGCAAAACTTTTATGATGCGTATTTTTATCTACATTTATTTTGCAACTTGCAGTAAAAATTACCGTTAAAGAGAGCAGAGTAATTTTCCTCATATCAAAACAATATTAATTTAACTTTAAATTTAGATAAATTCAATTTTTACCAAAACATTTTTAGACGGACGACATTTAAACAGCCCTAAACATCAAAAAATAGTAACAAACGACATTCTATTCTACGATTATGATTTTCAATTCAAACAAACCATATAGTTTACCTATTCGCTATCACGTTTACTTTTGGCTCACGTATTTTGTGTTTAATACATTCAGATGGGGAAGCTATTTTAACGATTATGTTTATTCCTTAAAAACCACTCTATTAGGATTCCCTATTCACATGGCATTATGTTATCTGAATATTTTGGTTCTGATGCCACATCTGGTTTACAAAAAAAAATACTTCCTATATATAGTAACCGTTCTGTCGGCGATTTTTGTGATGGTGGTCTTAAAATTCAACTTGACTTATTTACTAATCACACATAATGTTTGGCCAGAAGGTCCGCAGACTATTAATACACTTACCTTAAACTATACCATAGATATGATGATGGGCGAATTGTATGTAATGACTTTTGTGACCGCCATTAAAATCACGCTCGATTTATTACAGGAACAGAGACGTGTAACCGATCTAGAAAAATCGCAATTGGAAACAGAACTGCTGTTTTTAAAATCTCAGATCTCACCTCACTTTTTCTTTAATACTTTAAATAATATTTATTCGCTTTCTGTAGAAAAGTCCAACAAGACTCCGAAAATCGTTTTAAAACTTTCAGAGCTAATGCGTTATATGCTTTATGAAACAAAGGAAAAGAAACAGTCTTTGGAGAATGAAATTTTATGCATTCAGAATTATCTGGATTTGGAAAGAATTAGAAACGGGGAACGCTTAGAAGTAGATATGTCTATTTCGGGAGATATTCACGATAAAGAAATTTCTCCAGTCTTACTTTTGACTTTCGTCGAAAATGCATTCAAGCACGGCGTCAACAAAAACACTGGAAATGTTCTCATTGATATCAGATTTAAAGTAAAAGGCGATTATTTATATTTCACAATTTCAAACCCTATGCCCGAATTTACCGTACATAAAGATAATTTTAACAAGGCAAGTGGTATAGGTATTGAAAACGTCAAAAAAAGACTGGAATTAGGATATAATAAAAATGACTATAAGCTTTCATTTAAAAATAAAAAGAATATTTTTGTCGTTAAACTAGTTATAAAAGTCACATAGCCTCAGCTTTTATAGGTTTAGAAAACTATACCTACAAAAAACCAAATATCGGCCTAAAATAATATTTAGAAATGAAAATAAAGTGTTTAATTATCGATGATGAGCCATTGGCAATAAACGTTATTAAAAATTATATTGAACAGATTGAGGATTTAGAACTAGTAAACACCTTCAGCAATTCTATTGAAGGCTTGAATTTCTTAAAAAACAATACCATTGATGTAATTTTTCTGGACATAAATATGCCTGTTTTAGACGGTATTAATTTTATTAAAAGTTTAGAAAACCCACCGTTGCTTATCATTACAAGTGCTTACGATCAGTTTGCAATTGAGACTTACGAACTTGATGTTTTGGATTATCTCGTAAAACCAATTGAATTTCCGAGATTAATGAAAGCAGTCAACAAGATCAACAAACGACTTAACAATACCAGCAAAGTTCCGCAGGAAAACAGCAAAGAAAACCCATTTATCTTCGTTAAAATCGACAAGAAAAAAATGAAGAAGATTTTCTTGAACGAAATTTTGGTTATCGAAAGTTTAAAAGATTATTTAAAAATAAGCACCACTTCAGGTAAATTTATAATTCACAGTACTTTATCTGATTTTACAAGCTTACTTCCAGAAAGAGATTTTATCAGAATACACAGATCATACACAATTGCAATTGATAAAATTGATGCAGTTGAAGGAAATAGTATTGAAATTGAAGGCTTACGATATGTTATAGGAAGATCTTATATAGACGAGGTTAAACAGAAAATTTTAAACTCTTCTATTTAGTTTTAACCGCAAAGCACGCAGGGATTTACGCAAGGTTCGCAAAGTTTACTCACAAAGCTTTGCGAACTTTTTTTTGCTCATTTTTAAAACGTCACAAAAATAAAATCTTAGCGTACTTTGCGTAAACCTTAGCGTACTTTGCGGTTAAAAAACAAAACTATAAAAAAACGAAAATGCGGCCAACCACGACCGCATTTTCTCTCAATTATAGGTAACTAACCAAAATAAACCATGAAATAGTCTATTATCTTTATTGCTGCAAAAAGCACTTAGAAATGATAACGTTTAAACGCCTCAATAGCCGAATAATCTGCTAATCCTAAGCTGTGGTATTTCTCTGCAGTCAATCTGTTTCTGTCTTCAACTCGCACCCAAAACTCTCTGCTGTCATCACCTTGAAACATAACGCCGTCTTTTTGAGACTGGTGATAAAAAATAGCATGTCGTTTCTTTAAAACCTGATCAGGACTCATTGGTACTGCCATGTCAATTTGGTACGATTCCCATTCATGCCAAGCACCTCTGTAAAGCCAAACCCAGCAGTCATTCATAAAGCTTTCTTGTTTTAATCTTTTCAAAGCTTCAAACAAACTATCTAAACACACTTTATGAGTTCCGTGCGGATCTGCTAAATCTCCTGCGGCATAAATTTGATGCGGTTTTATTCTTTCAATAATATCGCACATAATGCTAATATCTGCATCCGAAAGATTATTCTTTTTAACCGTTCCTGTTTCGTAAAACGGAAGATCTAAAAAGTGTACATTAGAATCTGGCAAACCTAAATAACGTGTCGCGCCAAAAGATTCACTTCTCCTAATTAATCCTTTTAGCTTTCTTACTTCTAATGAATCAATTTCATTTCCAGTTCTGTTCTGAAGAAATTCGATTAATTTATCAGACATTCTCGAATCTGGATTCAATGCTTTTGAGATCTCAGCAAATTTCAATGCCTCTTCATTTGAAACGGCAATATTTCCTGATGTTTGGTACGCCACATGAACTTCATGCCCCTGTTCTATCAAACGGTCAAAAGTTCCTCCCATCGAAATCACATCATCATCTGGATGCGGGCTGAAAATGATAATTCTTTTCTTTTCCGGCGTGGAACGCTCCGGTCTGTAGGTATCATCTGCATTGGGTTTTCCGCCCGGCCATCCCGTGATGGTTTGCTGCATTTTATTAAACATTTTAATGTTCAAATCGTATGCAGTTCCTTCCTCCGTCAAAAGACTCGACATTCCGTTGTCGTTATAATCTTTATCCGTCAGTTTAAGGAAAGGTTTCTTAGTCAACTCACTCAACCAAGCCACCGCTTTTAATTTTAATTCATCTGTCCAAATACAAGATTTAACTAGCCAAGGCGTTTTAACTCTTGTTAATTCAGATGAAGCTTCCGTATCTAGAACAAATGTTGTGTTGTTGTGCTCTTGTAAATACGTAGCTGGAACGTGCGAAGAAACTTCTCCTTCGATTGTATTTTTTATAATTCCTGCTTTACTGATTCCCCAGCCCAGCAAAACAATTCTTTTTGCATTTCTAACGGTGCCAATTCCCATCGTAATGGCTTTTCTCGGAACATTATCTATTCCTAAAAAAGAAGAAGCCGCATCGACTCTCGTAATATGATCAAGCGTAATGCTTCTTGTCCCTGAATTTACGTGCGAACCAGGTTCATTAAACCCAATATGTCCCGTTCTTCCAATTCCTAAAAGCTGAAAATCTAATCCTCCGTACGATTTAATTTTCATCTCATAATCGATACAATACTGTTGCAATTCCTCGGCACTCACCTGCCCGTCTGGAATATTTATATTTTCTGGATGAATATTGACATGATTAAATAAATGTTCGTGCATAAAATGATAATAACTCTGAATATCATTTTTATCCATCGGATAATATTCGTCCAAATTGAAGGTAACTACATTAGCAAAACTAAGCCCTTCCTCTTTGTGCATTCTAACCAATTCTTCATACACCTTAATTGGCGAAGAACCAGTAGCCAAACCTAAAACACAAGGTTCGTTCAGCTCATTCTTTCTCTGAATTAAATTGGCAATTTCACGAGCGACCAATAAAGAAGCTTCTTTCGACGATTCGAAAATAACATTATGAATTTTCTCAAAACGTGTTTCTTCAAATTTCCCTGCTTCTCTAAAACCTATATCTTCTTTAATCATTTGCCTTGCCATTTAATTACTAAGATAAAAGTAGAATTATATTATCCGCTCGTACTAAAAATTCGACTAATAACGGCTAAGCTTCGGCAAAAGACAAAATAAGAATGATAACCTCTTTGATTAAATAGTACGCGGATAAAACAGATTCGCTTTGCGAAAACGCGGATAATCAAAGATTTGTTTTATTCATTTCTGCAAATGAATTATGTTTTAATATTCCGTAGGAATATCTGGTCGGTAGAAAAAAAATATTGTTTAGTATTGTGTTCCATAGGAACACTTGATCTCATAGAAATGCGGCACCGTTTTGTTAATCAAACGTTCCTACGGAACGTAT
>NZ_QJRI01000126.1 GCF_003254565.1 Flavobacterium nitrogenifigens | reverse complement strand
CATTTTGAGAACCTGCTTAGAGAATCATTAGAACAGCCTGAAAGGCTGATTCAGGAAATTGGTTATTTAACCCCGGAAGAAGAAAAGGAGTTATTGGTTAAATTCAATGGTGCAGCATTAGAACCGCTTACAGACCTTACTTTAGTTGACATATTTGAAGAGCAGGTTGAAAGAGCCCCAAATAATGTAGCTGTTTTATTTGAACAAACACAATTAACCTATCAGGAACTTAATGAGAAGTCCAATCAGCTAGCCTATTATCTGAGAGAAAACTACGCTATCAGAGCAGATGATCTGATAGGGATAAAGATGGACAGAAGCGAGAACATGATTGTAACGATCCTGGGCATATTAAAATCTGGAGCAGCCTATGTTCCCATAGATATTAATTATCCGCAAGACCGCATCGATTATATCGAACAGGACAGTAATTGTAAAGCCGTTATTGATGAGAATATTTTAGAGAATTTTACACAGGTTCAGAATAAGTTTTCAAAGAAAAATATTGCAAAGATTAGTACCGCTAATGATTTAGCTTACATAATTTATACTTCAGGGTCTACCGGGAAACCAAAAGGGGTAATGGTAGAGAATAAGAGCGCAGTTGAATTGATTAATTGGTGCCGATTTGAATTTGATTCATCAAAATTTGAAGTGATGTTTGCTACGGCTTCATACTGTTTTGATATGTCAGTTTATGAAATTTTTTATCCTATATCTATAGGAAAGAAAATAAGAGTCCTAAAAAATGCATTGGAAATAAAGGATTATATAAATAAAGAGAATAAAATTATACTAAGTATTGTACCTTCTGTAATTCAAAAGCTCTTAGAGGATAATTTAGATCTAGAAAATGTAGTTTTTATTAATATGGGTGGCGAAATAATGCCTCTGGATATTGTTAAAAAACTTCCAACGGAAAAAATAGAAGTCAGAAATTTATACGGTCCTTCAGAGGATACTACCTATAGTACTTGTTATTTAATACAAGATAAAGAATATAAAACAATTCCTATCGGAAAGCCAATATCGAACACCCAGATTTACATCTTAGACGATTCCTTGCAGATTGTTCCGATAGGAACCCCCGGAAAGCTGTTTATATCAGGAGCAGGAGTAGCG
>NZ_QJRI01000136.1 GCF_003254565.1 Flavobacterium nitrogenifigens | reverse complement strand
ATTAACATCGATTGGAAGATATGCTGCTCCGGATTTCAATACTCCTAAAAGAGCGACAATCATTTTGTCACTTTTAGCCAGCTTTACTCCCACCAGATCATCTGGCTTAATCGCATAATTCTCTCTTAAATAATAAGCCAACTGATTCGACTTCTCATTAAGTTCCTGATACGTTAGTTTATTATTTTCAAAAATAACGGCAATATTATTTGGTGTTTTTCTAACCTGTTCTTCAAATAAATCTACGATTGTCTTCTCTCTTGGATACGCTGTATTTGTATCGTTGAATGCTGTCAATAACTGATTCTGTTCTTCAAATGTTAAGTAATCAATCTCTTTCATCAACCTTTCGGGCTGTTCTATCGATTCTCTTATCAGATTTTCAAAATGGGTAAACATTCTTTCGATCAGATATTCCTCATAGATATCTGTATTATAGGAAATCATTAAACTCAATCCATCTGATTCGGCGAAAGTAAAAATAATATCAAACTGGGCGGTAGCACTGGAAAATTCATAAGGTTCCATCTCTAGATCTCTCAGTTCTTCTCCTTTCAGATTATTCAATTGACTCTGATTTTGCAAAACAATCGAAACGTCAAATAATGCGGAACGGCTTGGATCTCTCTGCAAATTCAGCTTCCCAACTAAGGCGTCAAATGGATAATTCTGATGTTCATAAGCGCCTAAAAGCGTATTTTTCTGGGCTGATACCAGATCTAAAAAGCTGCCGTCCGGTTCAAATCTCGTGCGGATAGCAAGTGTATTTAAATATAAGCCCAGCTGATTCTCTAAATCAGGATGCTCTCTGCCCGCTATTGACGTTCCCACTATAATGTCATTCTGACCCGAATACTTATATAATAAAGTATTGATCCCAGCCATAAGTGTCATAAACAAGGTAACATCCTGCGCTTTTGAAAATGCTTTTAGTTCCTCTAAAAATGCTTGCGAAAAATGATGGCTGATATTAGCCCCATTATAGGTCTTAACCAAAGGACGCGTCTTAAAACTCGGGAGGTCTAAAACAGGCAATTCTCCCGCAAATTGATTCAGCCAATAAGCTTCAGAAGCCTGATTTTTGGCTTGCTGCAATGCTCCATTGAGCCAAACCGCATAATCTTTATACTGAATGCCCAATTCAGGAAAATCAACTTTTTTTCCTTGTATTAATCTGTTATAGGCCTCTACAACTTCAGATACCAGCAGTTCCATAGACCAGCCGTCTCCAATGATATGATGCATCGATAAAAAGAAAACATACTCCTGCTCTTTTAATTTAAGCAGCGAAGCTCTTAAAAGAGGTGCCTGTTCTAAATCAAAAATCTCATGTTTTCTTGCTTTTATATACGTTGCAATGGCTTCTTGCTGGTTTTCGGCAAAACTGAAGTCTTCACTGGATATCTTAAAATCTAATTGTTCTGTTGGAATAATATATTGTCTGATATTACCTTCATTATCTGCCTTGAAATACGTTCGCAGTATTTCATGACGCTGCAATAAAAGCTTAAACGATTCTTCGAATTTATTGGTATCTATATTTCCTTTTAACAAAACCGCTCCGGGCATATTATACGCCAGTGAACCTCCTTCTAACTGGCTCATGATCCATAATCCCCTTTGAGAGGCCGTTAAGGGATAAGACTCGCTTTCAGGTGCCTTCGGGATTGCGATATATTCGCTATCCTGCAGCTCCTTACTCAATTCTTCAATAGTTGGGTTTGCAAAAAACAATTTAATCGTAATCGTTTTTCCAAATTGTTTATGAATTCTGTTCACTACCTGAGCTACAGATAAACTGTGTCCCCCTAATTCAAAAAAGTTATCCGTTATTCCTACTCTTTCAATTCCAAGTACTTCCTGCCATATGGCAACAAGCTCTTCTTCTTTTTTGTTTTTTGGTAATACATATTCTCCTCGTATAAGGTCTTCTCCTTCTACTCCTGGCAAGGCTTTACGATCAATCTTTCCATTTGGATTCAGCGGTAACTCATCCAGTTCAATATAAAAACCCGGAACCATATAATCTGGTAATTTTCCTTGAAGATAAGCGCGTAATTCTGATTTGTCTATACTTTCTGAAGCTGTAAAATAAGCAATCAGAACCTTCTCATGGTTGGATTCTTTTGCCTCTACTACAACTTGTTTTAAATCCTGAGAATATTGTAAAATTGCAGTCTCTATCTCCTCAAGTTCAATACGGAAACCACGAATTTTAACTTGTTGATCCTTTCTTCCAATATATTCTATATTTCCGTCCAGTAACCAGCGGCCCAGATCACCGGTGTCATACATTCTTTCTCCTTCTATAAAAGGATTAAGAATAAATTTCTCCTGCGTTAGCTCGGCTCTGTTTTGATAACCACGTGACAATCCTGCCCCTGATATATATACTTTTCCTGTTACACCAATTGGTAAAGGTCGAAATGAATCATCCAATATGTAAATCTGGGTATTGGAAAGTGGTTTACCAATAGGAATTGTTTTATATTCTTTATTTTGTATTAAATAACAAGTACTATAGGTTGTATCCTCTGAAGGGCCGTATAAATTTCTGACTTCTATTTTTTCTGTTGGAAGTTTTTTAACAATATCAAGCGGCACTATTTCACCACCCATATTAATAAAAACTATATTCTTTAAATCTAAATTATCTTCTAATAATTTACGAATTACAGAAGGCACGGTATCTAATACAATTTTGCTTTCTTTATTTATATAATCCTTTATTTCCAGTGCATTTCTTAAAACTCTTATTTTTTTTCCTATCGATAGAGTATAGAAAATTTCATAAACGGACATATCAAAACAGTAGGAAGTTGTAGCATACATTACTTCAAATTTTGATGAATCAAATTCAAATCGAGACCAATTAATCAATTCAACTGCATTTTTATTTTCTACCATTACCCCTTTAGGTTTTCCGGTAGATCCTGAAGTATAAATCAAATAAGCTAAATCATTAGCGGTACTAATCTTTGCAATATTTTCCTTTGAAAACTTATCTTGAACCTTTGTAAAATTTTCTAAAATATTATCATCAATAACGGCTTTACAGCTGCTATCCTCTTCGATATATATGATACGGTCCTCCGGATAATTAACATCTATAGGAACATAAGCAGCCCCAGATTTTAATATTCCCAAGATCGTTATAATCATGTTTTCGGTTCTATCCATCTTTATTCCTATCAGATCATCTGCTCTGATAGCGTAGTTTTCTCTCAGATAATAGGCTAGCTGATTGGACTTCTCATTAAGTTCCTGATATGTTAATTGTGTTTGTTCAAATACAACAGCTACATTATTAGGGGTTCTTTCAACCTGTTCTTCAAATAAATCGACCAAAGTATAGTCTGTAAGCGGTTCTAATGTTACACCATTAAATCCAACTAACAGCTCCTTTTCTTCTTCCAGGGTTAAATAATCAAGGCTGCTTAAAGCGCTGGTTTTATGAACACTAAACCCTTTTACCAGATTAAAAACATGATGGGTAATCTTTTTAATAAGCTGCGCGTCATATATATTGGCATTGTACTTAAGCTCCACAATCAATGACGACGACGAAGGAAGTATCGCGATATTAAAATCATAATTGGTCTGTTCGAATACTTCAATTGATTCTACGGTAAGC
>NZ_QJRI01000047.1 GCF_003254565.1 Flavobacterium nitrogenifigens | reverse complement strand
CGGCATCTATCACCGGACACAAATTGATTTAACCTATAATTCAAATAAAATTGAAGGAAGCAGGCTGACTCATGACCAGACAAGATATATTTTTGAAACCAATACCATTGGAGCATCCAAAGAAAGTGTCAGTGTAGATGACATTATTGAAACTTCCAATCACTTTCGATGCATCAATTTTATTATTGAAAAAGCAAATAATAAGCTCACAGAATCCATTATAAAAGAACTCCATTTTTTATTAAAGTCCGGAACTTCCGATAGCGGAAAAGATTGG
>NZ_QJRI01000043.1 GCF_003254565.1 Flavobacterium nitrogenifigens | reverse complement strand
GTCTTTACGGCGACACGGCGACGTGTATAATTGATCTTAGACAGTTCGGAAGAGGAATTTAGTGGGTAACCTAACATCAGCAATGGTGGTTTCCTTGGATAGACTGTCTCCCATCACGCAAGTGAACCCAGCTCCTTTTGGAGGCGTTTAAATCCGTTATATGTGAGAGGAGCGCCTGTGGCCCCCGCCCCAGGTTAGCTCTCTCACATACGTTCAGGATGTGTTTAACTTAAAACCTGTGGTCACTTGCGATGTCCCACCTTACATAT
>NZ_QJRI01000066.1 GCF_003254565.1 Flavobacterium nitrogenifigens | reverse complement strand
TCTTTCTCCGAGTTATTTAGCATTATTATCTAAAGAGGATCTTTCGGGATTAAGATGCATTACTACCGGAGGAGAATTGCCTAATGTAAGCAAAGCTTTAGAAATTGTAGAATTAGGAATAGAGTATTACAATGACTATGGCCCTACAGAATGTTCCGTTTGTGTTTCAAGTTACAGAGTTACGGAAACTGATAGCGATAGAACAATTCTACCAATTGGGCAACCCATTTCGAACACGCAGATTTATGTATTAGATGATTGTTTAAATCCTTTACCAATAGGAGTTACAGGCAAACTGTATGTATCAGGAGCAGGCGTGGGGAGAGG
>NZ_QJRI01000092.1 GCF_003254565.1 Flavobacterium nitrogenifigens | reverse complement strand
GCGAATCTTAACCTGATGGTCTTTTCTGCCCATAAACTCAAGGTTGCCGTCAGAAAGCCAGCGGCCTAAATCACCCGTGTCATACATTCTTTCTCCTTTGATAAAAGGATTAGATATAAATTTCTCCTGGGTCAGTTCTGCCCTATTCAGATAACCTCTCCCCACGCCTGCTCCTGATACATACAGTTTGCCTGTAACTCCTATTGGTAAAGGATTTAAACAATCATCTAATACATAAATCTGGGTGTTCGAAATGGGTTGCCCAACAGGTAAAATTGTTCTATCGCTACCAGTCTCTGTAACTCTATAACTTGAAACACAAACGGAACATTCTGTAGGGCCATAGTCATTGTAATACTCTATTCCTGATTGTACAATTTCTAAAGCTTTGCTTACATTAGGCAATTCCCCTCCCGTAGTAATGCATCTTAATCCCGAAAGATCCTCTTTAGATAATAATGCTAAATAACTCGGAGAAAGA
>NZ_QJRI01000042.1 GCF_003254565.1 Flavobacterium nitrogenifigens | reverse complement strand
CTTATTAAAAGAATTGCCGATCATCTTTTTAATCTGGTAAAAGGGTTTAGTGTTCATAAAACCAGTGCTTTAAGCAGTCTTGATTATTTAACTCAGGAAGAAGAAAAGGAGTTGTTGGTTAAATTCAATGACACAGATACTTCTTACCCTGATGATAAAACCTTCATTGATTTATTTGAAGATCAGGTTGAAAGAACCCCAAATAATATTGCTGTTGTATTTGAACAAACACAATTAACGTATCAGGAACTTAATGAAAAATCCAATCA
>NZ_QJRI01000134.1 GCF_003254565.1 Flavobacterium nitrogenifigens | reverse complement strand
TGCAAATTCTGCTACTGAAAGATATTTCATGTTTTTATATGATTCCGTTATCGGCAAATATAAGGTAAAAGATGATGAAAAAAAATATTTTTTTGCCGATAAAAGGAATATGCCGCTGCAAACGATTGTCTAGAGCTCAACTGCATTAGGATATTGCTGCAGGAAAAAACAAGCTTCCTTCCATTAAAATTTTTATTTAAGACGCTTTTGATTTTTGCGGCAAAAGCCAAGGAAGCTCCAGTCAGGGATTTATAACGGCAGCAGCATAAAAAAATGTTATGCTGGTTCATTTTTGATTTATATCCCTGTGCTTTATACATGTGCTGGTATAAAAAGGCAATAGTTCATGCATAACAAAAAAGCCTTCAGTGTTGAAGAATATGAACTGAAGATATTTTTGAGAATTGCATTAATGCGTTTAATTGGCTAATGCGGCCATATTTTTTATCTGCATGGCAAAACTTTGTTTCAAATTATAATTTGAAACCGAATTTAGGGCTTTGGAATAAATTTAGATTGATGGAGGCCATAACTTTGGCAATGTTAGGAAGTTTAACTTATTATTAAATCATTTTGTATGAAAGGATTAATTTATATCTGTTTCTTGGTTTTAGTTCTGGCCGGCTGTAAAAAAGATGCAGAGGGCATCAAAGAATCTGCTGTTTCTAATGGATCGGCTTCAGATTATGAATTTGTTGGCGGCTATCCCACAGAAGCAGCTATTAAAAAAGCATATGACGATGCGGACCTTACCCGTGCCATACAGGCATATAAATTTTTCTATCCCACTGTTTCTGGGGAGGGATTGGTTAAGGGGAATGACAGCATTAGAATTATCCCAAACAGATCATTCGGAACTTTAGATACAAAACCGGGACAGATAGGTTTCACGCTCAATTCAGACACGCCTTATGGGCCCATTCCCATTGATTTATCGAAAGGCCCAATGATTATAGATATTCCAAAAGGCCCCCTTATTGTGGTGGCTATGGATGTCAACCAGCGCTGGGTGGCAGATATGGGAATTCCGGGACCGGATGCCGGCAATGGGGGAAAGCACCTGCTTTTGCCCCCAGGCTACAAAGGCGCTGCACCATCTTCAGGCTATCATGTCTGGAAGTCCTCGTCCAATAACCTCACGGTAGGCATCCGTTCGCTTCCTGTCGGCGGTAATGTAAAGGCCGCACTGGAAAGAATCAAAACGGTAAGAGTGTATCCGCTAAACAAGGCTGCAGATTGGAAAGAGCCTGCTTGGCTTGATCTTACGGATAAACCTCAAAATACTACGCCCGTTGCATGGGAAAACAATATACAATATTGGGAAAATTTAAATGACGTAATACAGCGTGAACCCGTTTATGAAGGCTACAGAAACTATTACGGTGAGCTGGCAGTTTTGGGAATTAAAAAAGGGCAGCCTTTTAAGCCTGACGCAAGATTAAAGGCAATACTTGAGAAAGCGGCTAAAATTGCCAATGCCCAGATGCGCGTGCAGTCCTTTGCTGACAGGCGGCCTGATCGTATCGTGTGGAAAGGCCGCCAGTGGGAATGGGTGGCGCTCCGATTTGAAGATGGCGATTTCAATACGCCGGATTATGTGGATCTTGACGGCCGCGAAACATGGTTTTATCAGGCAATTGGAGCTTCGCCATCCATGTTTAGAAGAAAAGAAGGTTCCGGCTCATTATACTGGTTAGGGCTTAAAGATGCAGAAGGCAAATATGTCGATGGGAGCAAAACCTATAAATTGACAGTTCCAACCCCTGTTCCGGCAAAATTATTCTGGTCTATTACTATTTACGATGCCTTAACGAGAAGTCAGGTCGCTACAGATCAAAACAAAGCGGCGCTTCGCTCTTTGTTTGAATTAAAAGACAAGATAGGAGGCCAGAGCGTTGATCTGTACTTCGGACCCAAAGCTCCTGCAGGAAAAGAGGGGCAATGGATAAAAACACTTCCAAATAGGGGATGGTTTGCTTACATCCGCATCTATGGACCGGAAGCAGGAGCGTTTAACGGCACTTGGAAGCCGGGAGATTTTGAAGAAGTTGCGCAATAATGGTAGTGGTGCAGATTGGGTGTTCTTATAATTTAACCGCTTAACTGACTGAAAAAGAATATTGAATCTTAATTGTTGAATAGAACAAGAGACGACCGCAAGGTCGTCTCTTGTTCTATTTTGCCTTTAAATAAGCCTTAAAAATGCTTTTGCCTCACATTAGCGCTGCAAATTGGGCCATGAGAATAAAATGTGATTTTACAAGGGCAAATGCGTGAAGAATGGATTTCAATCTAATGGAAATCAGTGTTATATGCTGTGCTTTGGCCGGTGACTGGAAATAGGGCCGGAATGCCTCTTTATTTATAGGGGAGATTATTAAATTCTTTTTTAAGCTTTTAGTTAGTTAGTTAGTTAGTTAGTTAGTTAGTTAGTTAGTTAGTTAGTTAGTTAGTTAGTTATGT
>NZ_QJRI01000002.1 GCF_003254565.1 Flavobacterium nitrogenifigens | reverse complement strand
GCTTACCGTAGAATCAATTGAAGTATTCGAACAGACCAATTATGATTTTAATATCGCGATACTTCCCTCATCCCCTTTATCACCGCCTTCATTGACCGTGGAGATCAAGTACAATGCCAATGCATATGACGCGCATCTTATTAAAAGAATTGCCGATCATCTTTTTAATCTGGTAAAAGGGTTTAGTGTTCATAAAACCAGT
>NZ_QJRI01000128.1 GCF_003254565.1 Flavobacterium nitrogenifigens | reverse complement strand
AATAGTTTCTTATAATACCGATATCTATGACGAGTATTTGATAGAGAGAATGTTTAACCATTTTGAAAACCTGCTTAAGGAATCGTTAGAACAGCCTGAAAGAATGATTCAGGAAATCGGCTACCTAACATTTGAAGAGCAGAATCAGTTATTGACAGCATTCAATGACACAAATGCAGCGTACCCAAAAGACAAGACCATCATAGATTTATTTGAAGAACAGGTTAGAAAGACACCAAATAATATTGCTGTTGTTTTTGAAGAAACAAAACTAACGTATCAGGAACTTAATGAGAAATCCAATCAATTGGCTTGTTATTTAAGAGAGAATTATGTTATTAAACCAGATGATTTGATAGGGATAAAGATGGACAGAACTGAAAATATGATTGTAACGATCCTGGGAATATTAAAATCAGGAGCAGCTTATGTTCCCATAGATATTAATTATCCGCAAGACCGCATCGATTATATCGAACAGGACAGTAATTGTAAAGCCGTTATTGATGAGAATATTTTAGACAATTTTACACAGGTTCAGGATAAATATTCAAAAGAAAATATTACAAAGATAAATATCGCTAATGATTTAGCTTACATAATTTATACTTCAGGGTCTACCGGGAAACCAAAAGGGGTAATGGTGGAGAATAAAAATGCAGTTGAATTGATTAATTGGTCTCAATTTGAATTTGATGCATCAAAATTTGAAGTGATGTATGCTACAACTTCCTACTGTTTTGATATGTCAGTTTACGAAATTTTCTATACTTTATCGATAGGAAAAAAAATAAGAGTTCTAAGAAATGCATTGCAAATAAAGGATTATATAAATATAGAAAGCAAAATTGTATTAAATACTGTCCCTTCTGCAATTCGAAAGCTATTAGAAGATAATTTAGATTTAAAGAATATAGTTTTTATTAATATGGGTGGCGAGATAATGCCTCTGGATATTGTTAAAAAACTTCCAACAGAAAAAATAGAAATCAGAAATTTATACGGACCTTCAGAGGATACTACCTATAGTACGTGTTATTTAATACAAGATAAAGAATATAAAACAATTCCTATTGGCAAACCACTTTCCAACACCCAGATTTACATCTTAGACGATTCCTTGCAGATTGTTCCGATAGGAACTCCCGGAAAGCTGTTTATATCCGGGGCGGGAGTAGCG
>NZ_QJRI01000097.1 GCF_003254565.1 Flavobacterium nitrogenifigens | reverse complement strand
AATATCGAGCACGCATATACGTTCCGTAGGAACGTCTGATTAATTTGTTTAATATTTAATTGCGAAAAACAAGTGTCCCTACAGGACACAATGCAAAACACAATCCTCTATTTTTCTACCGATCAGATATTCCTAACGGAATATTATTTGTACCGATATGTGTCCATTTCAATAGAATTTTAATTCAATTCAATTGCAATTTCGATTTTGATTTCAATTCAATTTCAATTTTATTCCAATTCCGTTCCAATTTCATTCCGTAGGAATGTTCATCGGTAGAATTAAATATCGAGCACGCATATACGTTCCGTAGGAACGTCTGATTAATTTATTTAATATTTAATTGTGAAGAACAAGTGTCCCTACAGGACACAATGCAAAACACAATCCTCTATTTTTCTACCGATCAGATATTCCTAACGGAATATTATTTGTACCGATATGTGTCCATTTTAATAGAATTTTAATTCAATTCGATTTCGATTTTAATTT
>NZ_QJRI01000068.1 GCF_003254565.1 Flavobacterium nitrogenifigens | reverse complement strand
ATATTTAATTGCGAAGAACAAGTGTCCCTACAGGACACAATGCAAAACACAATCCTCTATTTTTCTGCCGATCAGATATTCCTAACGGAATATTATTTGTACCGATATGTGTCCATTTTAATAGAATTTTAATTCAATTTCGATTTTATTCCAATTCCTTTCCAATTTCATTCCGTAGGAATGTTTCATCGGTAGAATTAAATATCGAGCACGCATATACGTTCCGTAGGAACGTCTGATTAATTTGTTTAATATTTAATTGCGAAAAATAAGTGTCCCTACAGGACACAATGCAAAACACAATCCTCTATTTTTCTACCGATCAGATATTCCTAA
>NZ_QJRI01000093.1 GCF_003254565.1 Flavobacterium nitrogenifigens | reverse complement strand
CGGAGCATCATTCCAATACCCGTTTGAATTGTACCACAAATAAAGCCCAACGCCTTTCTGAGCGCCGTATGCCGCTAATTCTTCTATTTTATCTCGGCCTATCTGCGTATCCCAAAGCGCATCGACTAAAATGGTTTCATATCCCATTAAAGCGCTGAAATCAATATATTGCTTTTGAACAGGAAAAGTGGTGTTATTATCCATCTTGATGATCCAGCTCCAAGTGCCTTTTGTGTACTGGTATTCTTTAGATGCCTCATATTTTGGCTTAACCAAGTCAAACGGAATGGTGGTCTCCACTATCGGAGCAAGCGTTTCTCCAATTGTAATGGTGCGCCATGGCGTTTCTCCCGGAAGCGGGATTCCCGGCGAAGCTGTTCCGTTTCCGTTATTTTCTCCCGGCATCGGAAATCCAATGGAATACAATCCGTTCTCATGTCCTATCAAGCGGCTGGCACAATAGCCGCCGTCTACTCCTGTTTCA
>NZ_QJRI01000033.1 GCF_003254565.1 Flavobacterium nitrogenifigens | reverse complement strand
CAATTCAAACGGGTATTGGAATGATGCTCCGCAAGGCCCGAGAGGATTGATGGATAATGCGGCCATAAGACGAAAAGAAATGGCATGGATGAAAAGCATCGGAATCAAGGGAATTAAAGTGGACTTTTTTGGCGGCGATAAGCAGGTGACCATGAAACTCTATGAAGATATTCTGACGGATGCCAATGTATTTGGAATAATGGTTATTTTCCATGGCTGCACATTGCCTCGAGGCTGGGAACGCATGTATCCGAA
>NZ_QJRI01000109.1 GCF_003254565.1 Flavobacterium nitrogenifigens | reverse complement strand
TAATATTGCTGTTGTATTTGAACAAACACAATTAACGTATCAGGAACTTAATGAAAAATCCAATCAGTTGGCTTATTATTTAAGAGAAAATTATGCGATTAAGCCAGATGATCTGGTGGGAGTAAAGCTGGCTAAAAGTGATAAAATGATTGTAGCTCTTTTAGGAGTATTGAAATCCGGAGCAGCATATCTTCCTATAGATGTTAATTATCCTCAAGACCGTATAACTTATATTGAACAAGATTGCAGATGCAAGATAGTTCTCGATGAAGAGGAAATGATGTTATGTAATTTAGAAAGATATAAGTACGGAAATGAGAATCCTGACCCTATTAATCAGTCAGGTGATTTGGCCTATGTTATTTATACTTCGGGTTCTACAGGACAGCCCAAAGGTGTTATGGTAGAGCATAGCAGTAATGTTAATATGTCTTTAGATCAGATTAAAACCTTTGGCATTACAGAAAATGATAAAGTAGTCTGGTTTGCTTCTGTAGCTTTTGATGCTTCCATATCCGAGATTATGATGAGTTTGTACAGTGGTGCTGCTTTGTGTATTCCGAGTGAAGAAACCATTAAAGATAAAGAGGCGTTTGTAGAATTTCTAAAACAAACGCAA
>NZ_QJRI01000083.1 GCF_003254565.1 Flavobacterium nitrogenifigens | reverse complement strand
GCGATAGCTATACCTGGCCGGCAAATGGCACTACCTATACAGCTTCTGGAAATTATACCTATTCTTTGGGATGCGACACCAAGACTTTAGCATTAACGATCACTAATTCTACAGGTTCTACGCAAACTGAAACTGCTTGCGATAGCTATACCTGGCCAGTAAATGGCACTACCTATACAGCTTCTGGAAATTACACCTATTCTTCAGGCTGCGACACCAAGACTTTAGCATTAACAATCACTAATTCGACAGGTTCTACGCAAACCGAAACCGCTTGCGATAGATATACCTGGCCTGTAAATGGCACTACCTATACAGCTTCTGGAAATTATACCTATTCTTCGGGCTGCGACACCAAGACTTTAGCATTAACGATCACTAATTCTACAAGTTCTACGCAGACTGAAACCGCT
>NZ_QJRI01000021.1 GCF_003254565.1 Flavobacterium nitrogenifigens | reverse complement strand
TGGTTCTCTAGATGTAACCTTGGAATGCAGCGATGCAGCTGGCCTTGCCACAGCACAGGCTCAGATTCCGACTGCTTCCGACCTATGCGACTCTGATGTTTCAAACATCACAAAAGTAAGCGGACAGTTCGTTGCCTCTGAAGGATGCGGAAACGCGGGAACTTACACCAACACTTGGACCGTAAAAGACGACTGCGGTAACACATCTGACACTTTCACTCAGGTGATC
>NZ_QJRI01000078.1 GCF_003254565.1 Flavobacterium nitrogenifigens | reverse complement strand
TCCGAATTACGCCTCCAGCGAAGCGGTTCTGGCAAGCGAGAATCTGCATTTCGGACAGCAGAGCTGCGATAATGAAGCTATAAATGCAGCAGCGCATACTTTTATCAGAAATGCGGTGGGAAGCATGGATTTTGGCGGAAGCGCTTTGAACAAATACTACAATAGCGATAACATTCCCAACAAAGGCTCTAAAAGAATGACTTCAGATGTGTTTGCTTTAGCCGCTTCAGTGCTTTTTCAGAGCGGCGTGCAGCATTTTGCTTTGGCGCCTAACAATTTATATGATGCTCCGGACTGGGCCATAAAATTTATGAAAGAAGTGCCAACGGTCTGGGATGAGGTCCGCTTTCTGGAAGGCTACCCAGGCA
>NZ_QJRI01000102.1 GCF_003254565.1 Flavobacterium nitrogenifigens | reverse complement strand
CAAAACCTTCGAACTGCTCCCATTTTTATAAAATAAATCTTGTCACAAATTTTATCCTCTTCAATAATAAGCTCGCTTTTTTTAAAAGTTTCTTCGACAAAACTTTTCCTAATAGCAAGTTCTGTTTCCAAATCTAATCTTTCAAAACTATTTATAATTTGAATTAGTTCTTCCATCTATTATAGAGTTTCACAATAATCAAATTTAAAACGAATTTAAATCAAAAACTAACTTCTATTAATAAACCATTGATATTACAAGATTACAAGAGCTTTAAAGACTTAATAATAAAAAATTGGCATTGTGCTTAGGTATAAAAAATTAACGGAATTAAAACAGAAAGCTTAGCTTAAAATATCAGGCAATTATATTTTTATGGCGTTTCCCGCCGCGGCGGGCCGTGCTGTTTGCTGTATCTTTTGCGGGAAAAGGGCAAGGCAAAAAAGAAGCTTTGGGTGTCCCGCAAAAGAATGCCGCTTCTATCACTAACGCGGCTCACCGAGATAGTTTTTTTTCAAAATCA
>NZ_QJRI01000052.1 GCF_003254565.1 Flavobacterium nitrogenifigens | reverse complement strand
GGTCTCATAGCATTTGTCGGTCACTTTATAGGTAACTGTCACTGTTCCTCCGTCGCATAGTTTCGGCGCCATCGGACTGCCTTGGATAACTCCTTTCGCATCGCATCCTCCGCTCACTTTAAAGCCCTGTTTGAAGGTCTCGAAAGCGGCATCCAATGCGGCCTGATCGGCATAAGCGCAGGCTGAAGCATTTACTGCTGTCGGAGCTTCAGGAGTCACTGCCGCAGGGGCTGTGATGGTGAAGTCTCGGCTGATGGTCGTCTCGTAGCATTTGTCGGTC
>NZ_QJRI01000024.1 GCF_003254565.1 Flavobacterium nitrogenifigens | reverse complement strand
TCCAACGGCATCATCTAACATATACGAAGTTTCATAACTAGGACCTGTTCTCGCAAATCCGGTCATCGGATTGCTTTGCGGACATAGAAATGTAGTGGCTCCGCTTGGCATCAGAAATCCCGAAGCCTCTTCCTGAACCACGCACGAAAGCGTTTCTTTCTGCGGATATGCTTTATATTTGAATGCCAGATTATTATTGCTCACCCTAAAAATCACATCTAGAGCCGGTCTGCCCTCT
>NZ_QJRI01000118.1 GCF_003254565.1 Flavobacterium nitrogenifigens | reverse complement strand
TCCGAACTATTCTATTTCGTATGTGGATGGCAACCTGACGGTAGGCCATGTGGCACTTATCGTAACGGCAGACGACAAGAGCAGGCCTTATGGCAGCGCAAATCCGATTCTGACGGTAAGCTACTCGGGATTTGTGAACGGGGATACGGAAGCGTCCCTAACCGCTGCGGCTGTTGCTTTAACCGCTGCGACTGCGTCAAGTCCAGTAGGTACGTACGTAATAACGGCGGGAGGCGCATCATCTCCAAACTATTCAATTTCATATGTTGAGGGCACTCTTACGGTTGGCCAGGCATCTCTTACGGTGACAGCCGATGACAAGAGCAAAACTTACGGCAGCGCGAATCCGACTCTGACTGTGGCCTATTCGGGATTTGTGAATGGGGATACCGAAGCATCGCTAACAGCTGTTGCTACAGCTTCAACCACAGCCACGGCATCAAGTCCAGTAGACACGTATGCAATCACAGCAGGCGGCGCATCATCTCCGAACTATTCAATATCATATGCTGATGGGACTCTGACAGTAACCCAAGCATCTCTTATAGTGACAGCCAATGATAAGAGCAAAACCTACGGAAGCGTGAATCCGGCTCTAATGGTGAGCTATGCGGGATTTGTGAATGGGGATACCGAAGCATCTCTAACGTCAGCAGCTGCAGCTTCAACCACAGCCACGGCATCAAGTCCAGTTGGCACGTATGCAATAACGGCGGGAGGAGCATCATCTCCGAACTATTCAATATCATATGCTGATGGGACTCTGACAGTAACCCAAGCGTCTCTTATAGTGACGG
>NZ_QJRI01000116.1 GCF_003254565.1 Flavobacterium nitrogenifigens | reverse complement strand
ACGATAAGTGCCACATGGCCTACCGTCAGGTTGCCATCCACATACGAAATAGAATAGTTCGGAGATAATGCTCCGCTAGCCGTAATCGCATACAGGCCAACTGGACTTGAAGCTGTGGCTGTGGTGCTTATATTCGGTGGAACATCCAAAGAGGCTTCGGTATCCCCATTCACAAATCCCGAATAGGTCACAGTCAGAGTCGGATTCGCGCTTCCGTAGGTTTTACTCTTATCGTCTGCCGTGATCATAAGTGAGGCCGCTGTCACGCTCATCGTACCATCGGCATAAGTGATTGCATAATTGGATGCAGCGGCTCCGCTGGCTGCGATCGGGTAGCTCCCTACCGGACTTCCTATAGCTGCCGTAGTGGTGACTGTAGGCGCTGTGGCTAGCACAGTTTCAGTATCGCCGTTTACAAATCCCGAGTAGCTTACCGTCAGAGCCGGATTTGCGCTGCCATAGGTTTTGCTCTTGTCATCGGCTGTCACCGTAAGAGATGCTTGGGTAACTGTCAGAGTCCCATCAGCATATGATATTGAATAGTTCGCAGATGATGCGCCGCCTGCCGTTATTGCATACGTGCCAACAGGGCTTGAAGCCGTGGCTATGGTTGAGGCTGCAGCTGCTGACGTTAGGGATGCTTCGGTATCGCCGTTCACAAAACCAGAATAGCTCACCGTCAGAACCGGATTCGCACTGCCGTAGGTTTTGCTCTTATCATCTGCCGTCACTATAAGAGACGCTTGGGTTACTGTCAGAGTCCCATCAGCATATGATATTGAATAG
>NZ_QJRI01000125.1 GCF_003254565.1 Flavobacterium nitrogenifigens | reverse complement strand
CGCTACTCCTGCTCCTGATATAAACAGCTTTCCGGGGGTTCCTATCGGAACAATCTGCAAGGAATCATCCAAAATGTAAATCTGGGTGTTCGAGATAGGTTTACCAATTGGAATGCAACTTAAACAGTCATTTAATTTATAGACTGTTGCCCAAACCGTACATTCGGTAGGACCATACTCATTATACAATCCAATATTCTCTAAATTTTCATTATGAGAGGTAATCAAATCTAATTTGAAACTTTCTCCCGCCAAAATGATATTCCTTAGTTTTAAAGAATCTTTATTTTTTTTGAATTCGCTAAGCAATAAATTATAGTAATTAGGTACACAAAGAATATCTGTAATTTTATTCTTCACTATTACCTCTGTAATTTTTTCCGGATTTTTTATTATATAATCACTTACGATAACCAGACTGCCTCCACTTAACAATCCACTCCATATAACTGCTACTGATGAATCAAATGCAATATTAGAAGTCAGTAATATTTTTTGAACCTCGTAAAATTCTCTACACATTGTAGAATTTATTAGATTACGATGTTCTACCATTACTCCTTTAGGATTACCTGTAGTTCCAGAGGTATAAATGACATATGCCAAGTTATTAGCACCATTTATCTTTACAATATTTTCTTTTGAATACTTATGCTGAAGCTGTTCAAATTTCTCTAATGTATCCTCGTCTATAACTGCTTTACAATTACTGTCTTGTTCAATATATGCGATGCGGTCTTCTGGATAATTGGCATCTATTGGGACATAAGCAGCCCCTGATTTTTGTATCCCTAAAAGAGCTACAATCATTCTATCACTTCTATCCAGCTTTATACCTATCAGATCATCGGGTTTAATTCCATAATTTTCTCTTAAATAAAATGCCAGTTGATTCGACTTCTCATTAAGTTCCTGATAGGTTAATTGCGTTTGTTCAAAAACAACAGCAATATTATTTGGTGTCTTTCTAACCTGTTCTTCAAATAAATCTATGATGGTCTTGTCTTTTGGGTACTCTGAATCTGTGTCATTGAATTCTACCAATAACTGATTCTGCTCTTCAAATGTTAGATAACCAATTTCCTGAATCAGCCTTTCAGGCTGTTC
>NZ_QJRI01000056.1 GCF_003254565.1 Flavobacterium nitrogenifigens | reverse complement strand
GGTTGAAGCTGCACCTGCTGACGTTAGGGATGCTTCTGTGTCGCCGTTCACAAATCCCGAGTAGCTCACCGTCAGAGCTGGATTCGCGCTGCCATAGGCTTTGCTCTTGTCGTCTGCCGTGATCATAAGTGAGGCGGCTGTCACGCTCATCGTCCCATCGGCATAAGTGATTGCATAATTGGATGCTGCGGCTCCGCTGGCTGCGATCGGATAAGTCCCCACCGGACTTCCTATAACTGCCGTGGTGGCGACTGTCGGAGCTGTGGTTAGCACAGCTTCAGTATCGCC
>NZ_QJRI01000016.1 GCF_003254565.1 Flavobacterium nitrogenifigens | reverse complement strand
AAAATTCATCTTTTCGCCACGAATTCACAAATTTATCTACTTAAACTTTGCGAAAATTTTACCGATGAATTTCACAAATTACCGCCAGGTTAATTTGTGAAATTATTGACAAGTACCGCGTAAAGAAATTCATTAAAATTCGTGAATTCGTGGCTAAAAAAAATCCCAAACCCCAATAAGTAATTTTAAAATTCATCTTTTCGCCACGAATTCACAAATTTA
>NZ_QJRI01000165.1 GCF_003254565.1 Flavobacterium nitrogenifigens | reverse complement strand
GGTTTTGAAAACCTGTCGGGTTGTATTTATGCTAAATCTCTTTATCTAATCGAAACGAATGGCTTTTACTGGAGATATTTTGGTTATTATATAAGACGGGATTAACAATACCAAGAAACAAACAGTAACAGTAAGCAAATTCAACAAGAGTATATAAATCCAATTTAGATAAACTGGAGCTTGATTAACATAATAATTTTCAGGGTTGAGCTGAATTACTCCAAATTGCTGCTGAATTAAAAGAATTGAGATTCCGATTAGATTTCCCCAGAACAATCCACGTAGAATTAAGTAAAAGGCATTATACAAAAATATTTTACGAACCGACCAGTTATTTGCTCCCATCGATTTTAGAATTCCAATCATCTGGGTTCTTTCTAGAATAAGAACTAAGAGCGCAACTATCATATTAATAGTTGCAACCATAATCATAATGCCTAAAATGATTACAATATTAAAATCAAATAACTGGAGCCAATCAAAAATGTAGCTGTATTTTTCTATAATGGTTTTTGTATCGAGATTAGACGAAGTTGATTCGTAAACTTTATTCCCAACTGCTTTAATTTCGTCAAAATCGTTGACAAAAATTTCAAACGCTCCAATTTGATCTTCCCTCCATTTATTAATTCTTTGTATGTGGCGAATATCACCTATAATGTATGTAGCATCAAAATCTTGAAATCCCGAATTAAATATAGCTGCGATTTTAAAACGGCGACTGTTTGGAAGTTTACCTTGCTCTTCTTTTATAAAAAAGGTATTGAATTCGTCTCCGACTTTCAAATTTAAACGGTCTGCTAGAAACCTTGAAATAATAACATCTTCATTTAATGCTTTTGTAAAATCTGGCAGTTTCCCTTCTACGATGTACTCCTTAATATTGTTCCAATCGTAATCTGCCCCTACTCCCTTAAATACAATCCCTTCAAATGCGTTTTCTGTTCTTATAATTCCAGCTTTACTTGCGACTGCTTGAATATGGCTTACTTCTGGAACTGATTTAAAATTAGGGTAAAAATCTTGTTTTTTCGAAATTGGAACTGTGGTAACTTCTGAATTATTATTATCATAATTAGAAATTATAATTTGGCCATTGAATGCAGAGACCTTATCTCGAATTTTTTTCTGCAAACCAATTCCAGTTGCTACAGAAACTATCATCATAATAATTCCGATCGCTATTGCAGAAATAGCAATTTTTATAATAGGTGCCGAAATACTGCTTTTATAATCTTTTGCAGTAATAAGTCTTTTGGCTATAAAATATTCTAAGTTCAAGTTATAAATTTTCTCTAGATTGATTAATTATTCCTTCCTCAAAAGTACATCTTAAAAAAGGAAAACGGAGATATTCTTGTTAACAATTGTCCGTTTCTATTTATAACGGTAATTTCTTTTTCATTTCTTCTACAATATTATATGCCGCAGGACAAATTTCAACGTTTTTCAAAGTTAAGTTTGAAATCTGATAAAATTTGTTTCTATCTGTATGAGGAAACTCTCGACAGGCTTTTGGACGAACATCATAAATCATACAATAATTCTCATTATCCAAAAAAGTGCAGGGAACGCTTTTCAAAACATAATCTTTATCCTCATCTATTCGCAAATACTGATCAATAAATTGCTGTGGTTTTTGTCTAAAATGTTTTGAAATTCGCTCAATATCTGCCAAAGTAAATAGCGGCCCTGTTGTTTTACAGCAATTAGCGCATTTTAAGCAATCCGTTCTTTTAAATTCAGCATCGTGCAAATCTTGCATTATGTAATCTAATTTTTTTGGCGGTTTCTTTTTAAGCTTATCGAAATACTTTTTATTCTCGTTATGCTTATCTTTGGCTAACTTACTTAAGTTATTTAAAATCTGTTTCAAGTTTAAAATTTAAAGTTGATATGCAAAATTAAACAACTTTAAACTTGAAACCTTAAACTTTGAACTAAAACAATGAAAGATCTTTTTGGAAAAGCGATATTTGACTTTTATACAAAAAATTCGCCTGAAGATATTATTACTGAAACTTCGATTTCTGAAGAAGATGAAATGAGTGTTGAATATCTTTTCCGTACTTATAATGAAATGCCAAAAATTGAGCAAAAGGCTTTACAATTAGCAAAAGGCAAAACATTAGATGTAGGATGTGGCGCAGGAAGTCATGCTTTATCATTGCAAATTGAACGTAATCTAGAAGTAACTGCTATTGATATTTCAGAAAAAGCGGTTGAAACTTGTCGTCTTAGAGGAATAAAAAATGCTAAAGTTGAAAATATCTTAGATTTTGAAGGAGAAAAATTTGATACAATTCTACTTCTAATGAATGGAACAGGTATTTTTGGCCAATTAAAAAATTGTAATAAATATTTATCTAAATTAAAATCTCTTTTAAATCCTGGCGGTCAAATTTTAATTGACAGCTCTGACATCATTTATATGTTTGATGAAGATGAAGATGGAGGTAAATGGATTCCGTCTGAAAATGACTATTACGGTGAGCTTGTCTTTAACATTAGCTATAAAGGAGAAAAAGAAGAACCTTTTGATTGGTTATATTTGGATTTCAACACACTCCAAAATGCAGCAATTGCCAACGGTTTTAACTGCGAGCTTATTCTTGAAGGAGAACATTACGATTACTTAGCTAAACTTTCCATTTAAAAACAAACCATAAAACCATGAATGAACTAGATTTAGAGAAGTTAAAATATCCGATTGGAAAATTTACAGCTCCAGACCAATATTCTGCAGAGTATCTTTCTGAAAAAATTACAGAAATTGAAACTCTTCCAGAAAAATTAGCAAAAGAAACAATTCATTTAACCGACGAACAACTGGACACTCCTTATCGTCCTGGCGGATGGACAGTGAGACAAGTTATTCATCATTGTGCCGAAAGCCATATGAATTGCTACGTTCGCCTAAAATGGGCTTTGACAGAAAACAATCCCGTAATTAAGCCTTATGACGAAGTACTTTGGGCTGAATTAAGCGACAATCTGACAATGCCAATCCAACCAACTCTAGATTTATTAAAAGGACTTCATTTCAGATTAGGCTATATCATGCGAAGTTTATCAGCATCTGATTTAGAAAAAACTTTTATACATCCTTCTGATAATTCAGAAATTAAACTCAAAAGAATGATTGGAATGTATGCTTGGCATGGAAACCATCATTTGGCACACATTACCTCTCTGAAAAATCATAAAAATTGGAAATAAAAGAATGTGTTTATTTTTTACACAGCTTGTATACTTCCATAAAACAGAAAATCTCTTCGTGTGAAGAGATTTTCTGTTTTATGGAATATTAAGATATTTATGAGTCTGTAATGAAACTCTCCATTTTGGATTATTCATAACATAATCAACAATAAGCGGAGTCATTTCTTCTTTTTTACTCCATTCTGGCTGAAGGAACAAAATTGCATTGTCATTTACTAATTCTGCTTGTTCTTCGGCAAAAATAAAATCATGCTTGTTGTAGATAATCACTTTTAACTCATGAGCGTTATCATACACTGTCTGAGTTGGCAATTTATTCTTTTTAGGTGAAAGACAAATCCAGTCCCAAGTTCCTGATAATGGAAAAGCACCTGAAGTTTCAATATGTACTTTTAAATTTTTCTCTTTTAAACGTTTTGTCAAAAAAGTCATATCCCATGACAAAGGCTCTCCACCAGTTACAACAACTGTATCAGCATATTTTGCAGCATTTTCCACAATTAAATCTACTTTCGTTGGAGGATGAAGTTCAGCATTCCAGCTTTCTTTCACATCACACCAATGACAACCTACATCACACCCACCAATCCTAATAAAGTAAGCAGCTCTTCCTGTATGCGAACCTTCTCCTTGAATGGTATAAAATTCTTCCATCAACGGAAGCATGGCTCCTTTATTTACTTCTAATTGTATTTCTTTTGGTAACATTATACTATTTTAAGAGTGCAAAGATAGTCAATAAAATACGGAACAAAAAAACCGATAGTTTTTTAGAACTATCGGTTTTTATATTCTCTTTAAAATTTATCAATTATTTTAAAGCTTTTATAGATTGTGTTGCATATGAATTTGCTGGATCTAAAACTAAAGTTTTATTGAAATACTCAATAGCTTTAGCTTTATCAGTATTAGCATAAGCAGCACCAATACCATTGTAAGCTTCAACAAACTTTTTAGCTACAGCTGGCTTAGCCACTTCTTCTGCACCTTTTGCTGAAATTTTAGCAACATACTCTTCGTAGTTTTTAATGATCATATCATCTTTATCTAATAAAGAGTTGATTCTAGCTTTATATAAATATGCTTCATCATAGCTAGGAGCAGTAGTTAAAATTTTATCGAAAACTGCATCTGCTTTTCCTAAAGCAACAGCATCACGGCTTTCTTTTGGTTTACTAGCATTACCATAGTATAAAGAAATCCCATAATAAACACTGTCATCTAAGTAATTTTTAGACTCAGGGTTGTTTGCTCCAAGTTCAAAAATAGATGCTGCCTGCGCATATTGTTTTTTACCGAATAATTCTTTTCCAAAATCTGCGAATTCTTCAACTACTAAAGGCTCTAATTCAATCGCTTTTTTAATATCAGCTAAACCAGCATCAAAAGCTGCTTGATTTACTGTACCATCTGCTCCAGTTCCTTTTTTAATTTTAGAAAGTCCTAAATAGTAATAATCTCTACCAATTACTTTGTTTGATGGTGTATTAATATAATCTTGAAGAGATTTAATAGCTACATCAACATTTCCGTTTTCGTAAGCAGCATATCCTAAATATCTGAAAATTCTAGGATTTACTTTATCTTGAGCAATCATTTTGTTTGCAACAGTTTCTAATTGCTTGTAATCTTTAACCAAGATCAAGAAATCTGCATGACGCATTTTAGAATCAAGAGAGTAATCTGTTAAACTTAAGTACTTCTCATAATTTGTAATTGCATTTTGCAAGTTAACTTTAGCAGTAGAAGGTTTGTTTCTTGCCCATTTATAATATGTTTCAGCAAGTTCTCTGTAAACTGGTCCGTAGCTAGCGTCTAATGCGATAACTTCATTGAATGATTTAATTGCCTCATCATAAGATTTAGCACCTTTCAATAAAACTCCTAATTGCATTTTTGCTCTCAACAAAGTATTATCAGCAGTAAAAGCATCACGGTAAGCTTTATAAGCATCGTTTTGATTGTTTGCTCCGTAGTAAGCATCACCAATTGCCAATAATGCTTGTGCGTTTTGCGGATCAACTAATAAAGCTCTTTTCAAAACTTCAGTAGCATTTTTATAATCTGGATTCTCAGAATTCATGTAAGCTCTCGCGATGTAAATAAATTCATTTACATCTTTTTTCTTCATGTCTTTAGTTGCCAAAGCAAAATTAGCTTGAGCAGCAGCACTATTCTTAGCATCAAGATCTAATTGCCCTAAACCAATATAGCTTAAGTTTTTCTTGTCTGAAGCTTGTAATCCATTATTGTAATAGATTTTTGCAGAATCGACAACAGATTGATTTAAATAAACATTACCTAAAACAAAATTTGCTTCACCATCCGAAGGTTTACTTTTGATGATTGATTTAAGGATTGTTTTTGCTTTATCAAATTGTTCAGCATCAATTGCCTTCTTTGCTTGGTTGATATCTTGCGCCTTTGCTGCGGTAGCCGAAGCAACTAATGCAAGACTTAAAATTTTAAATTTATTCATCTTTATTGTAATTAATTTATTCTTTATCTTTTATAATTTCACTTCTAATCTTTAGTTTTCGCCCTGGAGTTTTATATGGCAGCAATCCAGATTTTAAAACTATTCGCTGTCCGATATCGCCTGCTATAAATGAAGCAAAGCCCATTCCAAGTCCCGAATAACCTTGACAATTGATAATAAACAAATCACGTGCCAAAGGATATTTCCCAATTTCTAAGTCATTCTGAGTAGGACTGTAATATTCATTACTATTCAGTCCTTTAACATAAAGGACGTTTATCTTATTAATAGTTTCAGTCATATCAGGTGTTGGCTGATAAAACCAATTAATACCAATAACCCCAATCATTCCTTCATTTTCTGAAACAAATTTGATTACTTCATTATTTGTTTTAAATGAGAAAACTCCTGATTTAGGTATTTCCTTCACCTTAGCTAATTCCTTCATGTAACGAACAGTACTTGAATTAGGATTATCGAAAACTAGTCCTTTAATTTTACCATCTGTTTTACCTTGCATGAAATCAATAACACTTTTCAACGCAATTAAAGTATCATTATTGCTTTTGTTCGAAATAAAAGCAATAGCGTCATGGGCAAATGGAGTTACTCTCGGATTAATTTTACTTTTATCAAAACGAGCTCTTTCTTCTGCAGTTAAATCTCGAGTTGTAATTGCAACCTTAGTTTTTTGATTTAATAGATCATTAATTACTTCAGCTTCTGAATTTGGCTTTACTGTTATTTTTGCATTATAGTAAGTACCTTCAAAAACAGCAACCTGATCGTCTACAATTTGCTTTACTGTTTCGTCAACCGCAATATCAAGTGATCCTTTCAAAATGGTCTCTTTTTCAGTTTCACTTTTGCTTTTTTGGTTGCACATGGCAAACAAAAAGACAAAAACAACCAAACCCAAAGCCTTACTATATTTCAACATAATTATTCTTCTTTTGAATTAATTAATCTTAAAAATCTTATTCCCGAATATACAATTAGTAGTCCTCCAAAAGCATATCTGTATTTCCATTCCATGTTTAGCGGGAGTTTCTCCCAGAACATAATCATTAAACCGAGCACAAGATAAATTAAAAAAAACAGTATTCCTAAAACAAGAAGAAATCGCTCTTTGAGCGATTTCTTCTGAATATTATTAAGCATATCTTTTAACATTATTCTGCAGATTGAATAGTAATAGGAAGAGAGTATAATACCCTAACTTTTTTACCATTTTGCTCGCCGGGAGTCCATTTTGGACATTTTTTAAGAACACGAATTGCTTCTGCTCCTGTACCATAACCGATATCTCTTAAAACTTTAATATCTGTTAATGACCCGTCTTTTTCAACTACAAACGTAACGTAAACTTTACCTTTTAAACCTTCTTCTTCTGGAGTTTTGTAATTGTTTCCTACGAATTTGTAGAATTTATCAATACCTCCTGGGAAATCAGGTTTTACTTCGATACCAGCTGTATTATATACAGTGTTATCTTCTTGTACCACCTCTGCTACTGGTCCTTTTCCAACTGGCTCATCAACAGTTAAAACTGCATCTGGATCTCCTTTGATAGTCTCAGCACCAACTTTTTTGTCTTTTAAATCAACAATTTTTGGTGGGTCTTCAGTTACTTCTTCCGCTTTTGCAACCACAGGTTTAACGAATTTAACCTGATCCACTTTTGGTGGCGGTGGCGGTGGCGGTGGCATATTAGGCTTAACTTCCTCTTTTTTAGGAGGTAATTTTACCGCAGCCATCTTAACCTCTTTAACCTCTTCTTCTTCTGATGAGTCTGGCAACAAACTCGCAATAAGAGGAGCAGCAATAGCAGCACTAAAGATAAGAGAACCAATAACAAGTGCTTTCACAGTTGTTTTTCCGTTTGATTTTCTCAGCTCGTATGCTCCATATATCTTATTACGCCCTTCGAATACGATATCAAGCCACTGATTTTTTATAATATCTAATTTCATACTTCTTGATTTTTAAGTCGATAAAACTAAGATTGCTCTTATTTTTTATCTATCACTTTTGCTTCTTCTGGTGTAAACTCAGGAACAATCGCATATGTATCAACTCCAGTGATAGCCATTTCGTCCAAGATATCAACCAAATTACGGTAATTTGATTTTTTAGTTGGTTTGATGATCACAATGATTCCGTTTTTAGGTTTCCCTAAAGCTGCAGAATACGCCAAAACATTTTTCTTTTGTTTTAACAATTCTCTACGGATACCATCTTTACCATATGTAATGTCTTTTGGTCCCACTTTTGGTGATGCCAATAATCCCATATAGAAAACCATTTTATTATCGCCACCTAACATCACTGTCATGGTACGATTTTCATCTACCTTAGTTTTATCGGTTGGTTTTTCATCCTCCTCTTTATTTGGCAATGATAAATCCATCGATTGAGGTTTTGACAACGAAGTAGTTAACATAAAGAATGTAATCAATAAGAATGCCAAATCCACCATCGCTGTTAAATCGACTTTCGAATTCTGCTTTTTACTTCTTACTTTACCACCTTTACCACCACCGCCGTCGCCGGTATTTAATTCAGCCATCTTAGTGTATATTTTTTAATTAAAAGTCTCTTCCTCTCTTACCTGTAACTAAGTTAAAGGAATTGATTTTCTGATCTTGCAAAATATCCATAATTTTTCTAATTCTTGGATATTCTTCTTTAGCATCTCCCTTAATCGCAATCTGCAATTCTTTGTCATCCAAATCAATTGTAGCTCTTCTAGAAATTAGAAGCCATTCTTTTAATTGATTATCTAATGAATCCAAAGGAATTCCAGGCTGGTTTGCTTTGGTTCTGTCCGCCGCTTTCATATCAATGATTTGCTTTAAACCTGTAATTGGCACACCAAAATCATCCATAAGAGCAAATTTGGTTTTATCTTCTTCCGAAAATTCAATACCATATTTTGCACCCATTCCTTCAAGAGTTCTTTTACGAACTTCTCTTCCTTTGATGTCAAAAAATACTTTCCCTTTTCCTACTGTAATAATAGCCAAATCTGTATCTGGCAGTTTACTTATCGCAACAGAAGCAGGCATATCTACAGGCAATGCCTCAGGCACTTTAGCAGTAGCGGTCAAAATAAAGAACGTTAGCAAAAGGAACGCTACATCACACATCGCAGTCATATCTGTCGATGTAGACTTTTTTTTCATTTTTATTTTAGCCATTATCTTTTATTTTATTTTTTTTGATAAATATCAAAAATTAATTATTGTCTTAAACTTCCTCTGAATTTTCTGTAAGTATTAACGATAGTAGTACCAGCCTCATCGATAGAGTAAGTTAAATCGTCAATTTTAGCAGTAAAGAAATTGTAAGAAATAATTGCCAAGATAGAAGTAGAGATACCTGTTGCAGTGTTGATAAGTGCCTCAGAGATACCAGTAGCAAGAGCAGCTTGGTCAGGAGTACCAGCAGAAGCTAACGCACCAAACGCTTTAATCATACCAGATACTGTTCCTAATAATCCTCCTAATGTTCCTAAAGATACTAAAGTAGAGATGATAGTCATGTTTTTCTCTAACATTGGCATTTCTAATGAAGTTGCCTCTTCAATTTCTTTGTGGATTACTTCTGAAGCTTCTTCACTATTGAATCCTTCTTTTTTAACATCTTGGTATTTTACCAAAGCAGATTTAATTGCGTTTGCAACTGAACCTTGTTGTTTATCGCAAGAAGCGATAGCAGCCTCAATGTTTCCTTCTTTAATACTTCCTTGAACACTTTTCATGAATTTGTCAAGGTTAGTTTTTCCAGCAGCTTTACCAATAACAATAAATCTTTCGATAGAAAAAACAACAACCATTAAAAACATACCTAATAATACAGGTACAATAAAACCTCCTTTATATACTGTACCCAATAAGTTTAATGGATGACCTTTTTCTGCATCTCCTCCTTCGAAGTTAGCAGTATCTCCCATAACCACTTTCCAAAGAAACACCCCAACTAAAACACAAGCTACAATAATGATTCCTGTAATTATTCCTCCCCCATTTGAAGTGCTTTCTTTTTTAACTTTAACGTTTGCCATTTTTTTTAATTTTAATAGTTTTAAATAATTTTTATTTTTTAGTTATATTTAACTTGTAGAGGAGCAAATTTATACGTTTAGTTTAAATAAAAAAACTTTTTTTAATTTAATTGACCGAAATTTAACTTCAAATTAAAAAATATCTCATTAAATTGCCGGTATCATTTTTTAAATAAAACAAAAAAAAGGACGATAATTAGAAAAATTACAACGTTTTAGTAAATATTCAAAGATTCCTTTGATATCTTCTTAAAAAGCTGAGAATTTTTTTTTTATTAAATTTTCAATCAAAAAAAGCTTTTTCTTACTAAAAAAAAGCACATAAAAAGTATCCAAAAACAAAGAAATACTCATATAACAATCTAAATTACAAATAAAAACATGAATAAAAAAGAGAATTTCATTGCAGATATAACTACAGGGTACTCTTCGAAGGGAGATAGTATTATACTTGGAGGCGCAATGCTTGACGGTGAGCCAATTGCAGAAGCCCATGTCAAAATTCCTCTAAAAACTTTAAACCGACACGGATTAATTGCTGGCGCAACTGGAACAGGAAAAACCAAAACAATTCAGGTTTTTTCTGAACAGCTTTCTAGTGCAGGAATTCCTGTACTAATGATGGACATTAAAGGAGATTTTAGTGGTATTGCTAAAGAGGGTAAAGAAGAAGGTTTTATTACAGAACGTCATGCCAAAATAAATATACCTTATAATGTAGCCGCATTTCCTGTTGAACTAATGTCTTTATCCAAACAAAATGGTGTTCGCCTACGTGCTACTGTTTCTGAGTTTGGGCCTGTTTTATTTTCACGAATTTTAGACTTGAATGATACACAGGCCGGAGTTGTAGCGGTTATCTTCAAATATTGCGATGATAAGCAAATGCCTTTATTAGATTTAAAAGACATTAAAAAAGTAATCAACTATATAACCGAGGAAGGCAAAGATGAAATTGCGGCTAGTTATGGTAAAATCTCAACTGCTACAACTGGAACTATCCTTAGAAAAATTATAGAACTGGAACAGCAAGGAGGTGATTTGTTTTTTGGTGAATTGTCTTTTGAAACAGATGATTTAATGCGAATTGATGAAAACGGCAAAGGTTACGTTAATATCATCCGCTTGACGGATATTCAGGATAAACCAAAATTATTCTCGACTTTTATGCTTAGTCTTTTGGCTGAAATCTACCAAAAAATGCCTGAGAAAGGAGATGCAGAACAGCCTGAACTAGTTATATTTATTGATGAGGCGCATTTAATTTTTAATGAGGCAAGCAAAGCATTATTAGAGCAGATTGAAACGATTGTAAAATTAATTCGTTCTAAAGGTGTTGGTCTGTATTTTGTTACACAAAACCCAATGGATGTTCCAAGTGGTGTTTTAGCTCAGTTGGGATTAAAAATTCAGCATGCGCTAAGAGCTTTTACAGCAAATGACCGTCAGGCGATTAAGAAAACAGCCGACAACTACCCTACTTCTCCTTATTATAAGACTGATGAATTGCTGACAAGTTTAGGAATTGGAGAGGCTTTGGTTACTGCGCTTAACGAAAAAGGTATTCCAACTCCTCTTGTTGCCACCATGATGCGTGCGCCAATGAGCCGAATGGATGTTTTATCTCAATCTGAAATTGATGAAATAAATGGCAAATCGAAACTTGTTAAGAAATACGCTGAAGAAATTGACCGCGAAAGTGCTTTTGAAATTTTAAACAAAAAATTGACAGAAGCCGCAGAGGCTGCAGCTCAGCAAGAAGAGCAGGCTCCAGAAAAGTCATCAAAATCAGGACCGAGTACTACAGAAGTAGTTACAAAATCTGTTCTTAAAGTTGTAACAAGCGCTACTTTTATAAGAGGCGTGTTTGGAGTTTTATCAAAATTCTTAAAAAAATAAACTAACCAACTAAACCATATAAGCTTATAATTTATATAATTTATATAGCGAATTCCATTACGTATGTAAATATCAAACCCGACAGGTTTTAAAAACCTGTCGGGTTTACTAAATCTAAAGAATTTACATTATTTGAAAAGTTATGCGTTTTGCAGCAATTTCAAAATCTTGTTTTCAACTTCCGGGCTGTCCCAGATGTTTTCTATATTTTCCATTCGAAGCACTTCTTCCATAATTCCGTTTTGATAATCTCCGATAGCCAAAGCTTCGGCATAAGGGCGGTCACTAAAAGTAACACGACTATAAAGCGGAATCCATTTATCTGGATGTTTATCTGAAAAGACTTTTTCTATTTTCTTTTGCAACAAGAATTTTTCATCTGCTGTTTTGGTACTCATTTCTAAGAAATTTCGATACGAAAGTTCTGCAATCGCATCTGCATTTGGTTTTCTAGAGATTTGATATTCTGAAAATATCTTCTTCCAATCGTCTTGGTACTTTTCAATCATTTCGCTTAGAACAGTGATATCTTCAAAACCAGCATTCATACCTTGTCCGTAAAATGGAACTATGGCGTGACAAGCATCTCCAATCAAGGCAATTTTATTTTCGTAAGTCCAAGGAAAACATTTCATGGTTACCAAAGTACTTGTTGGATTTTTAAAGAAATCATTTGCCAATTCTGGAATTACTTCAATCGAATCTGGGAAATTTTTCTCGAAGAAATCTTCAACCATTTTGCGATCTGTCAATGATTCAAAAGAATTTTCTCCTTCAAAAGGCATAAACAAAGTACAAGTAAAACTTCCATCAAGATTAGGAAGTGCAATTAACATATACTCGCCTCTTGGCCAAATGTGAAATGAGTTTTTATCTAGTTTATGAGTTCCGTCTGAATTTGCTGGAATGTTCAATTCTTTATATCCCATATTCAAAAATTCCTGCGAATAATTAAACATGCTCTGACGCTGCATTCTGTGACGAATTCTAGAGAAAGCCCCATCGGCACCAAAAACCATATCAAATTTTCTTTCTTCCCACTCGCCTCTTTCGCTTTCACCAATATGAAGCGTAGCATCGTTCAAAGTAACGTCCCAAACTTTCTGTTCAAAATGAAATTCGGCTCCAGCTTCTTCAGCAAGATCGATCATTTTTCGGTTTAGTTTTCCTCTTGAAATAGAATATATAGATTCGCCTTCTTGACCGTAATTCTGAAAATTTAATTTGTCTACCAAGTGAATGGCGCGTTTATCCATCGGAATTGCGATTTCTCGAACCGAATCTCCAACACCAACTGCATCCAAAGCCTTCCAGCCACGGTTGGACATTGCTAGATTAATAGAACGTCCAGAAAAATTTATTTTTCGGATATCTGGGCTACGATCATAAACATGAACAGTATGACCCGCTTTTTTAAGATAAATTGCCAGAAGCGACCCTACAAGTCCAGAACCAACTACAGCAATTTTTAATGATGTTTGCATCGAGGGAAAATCTAATATTGGGTCGTAAAAATAACTAATAATTGTACATGACCCTTAAAATAAATGAACAAATTGTTTGCAAATAGTGATTCACAAAGATTATTCTGTTTTTTGACATTTTAAAAATATAACAAATTGTTATTTTATTTGATTTATTCGCAAAAATTAAACAACTAATTTCGCTTTCGATTTAATTCATTCTATAAAAACAAAATTCATGAACAGCGAAATTTTACAATCGGACATTATTTTAGAAAATGAAAAAGTTCTTTTAATCCCTTTTGAAGGCAAAAGAAATACAGAACTCAAAGAAATTATTTTTGATGATGAAATTTGGAGATATATGGGAATGTATATTCGAAACGATCAAGATTTTGAAAACTATATAAAAAGTACATTAAACCAAAAAGCAGACGGAATTTGTTATCCTTTCCTTATTATAGATAAACCTACATACAAAGTTGCAGGAAGCACTCGTTACGGTTATTTAAATCACGCTAGCCAAAAATGTGAAATTGGCTGGACTTGGTATGGAAAAGAATTTCAGGGAACTGGATTAAATAAAGCGTGCAAATATGAGCTATTGGATTTTGGTTTCGAACAAATTCAATTAAGAAGAATACAATTCAGTGCAGATCTTGAAAATTTAAGGTCTCAGAAAGCTATTGAAAAACTGGGTGCTGTAAAAGAAGGCATTTTTAGAAATAATTATGTTGATTCTGACGGAAACAGTAAGGATGATGTTTATTTCAGTATTATTCAGGAGGAATGGAAAAATACTAAACGAGATTATTTTGCAGAGTTTGCCTAAACAATAATGCAGAAAACTGTAATTTAGTCTGCGATTTCAGATCATGAATTCATATCGCAGACTAAAATGCAACTATACTCAGAACATTACGTAACCCAAAAAACTGAAAGATTCGTCAATAAAATTTGGTGTTTGGACAACAGCATTGGCGAAAGTCTGATCGAAAACAAACTCGTTCTACCAAACGGCTGTTTCAATCTCGCTTTTGTAACTGGAAATTCTATCGAAGTTCATACGAGTAAAGCCAAATATGAAATGAATGAAGGCGTTTACTTTTGTTCTCAAATGACTAACAAAGTTTTAGTCAACATCCATCCAAAAACGAAAGTCACAATTGTTCAGCTTCACACTTGGGCACTTTCCTTGTTTCCTAACTATGATTTAAGCGATTTTACAGATTCTATTATCAAAATTAATCTTGAAGAATTGCCTTTTAAAATTCAGATTGATTCTAATATTGAAATTATTTTAAATACAATCAACACTAATTTTGAAGCATTATCCGATTTAAATACGGAGAAAAATACCATTGAAAAAATCTGTGAGATTATTAAAAATCAAGATTCAGAGATTTCGGTTTCAGAAATCAGTACAGTATTGAAAACTTCACAGCGATTGCTTCAGATTAAGTTTAAAACGGCAACTGGGTTAACAATTAAAAAATATATTCAGATTCTAAAGTTCAGAAAATCGGTGGATCAAATGGTGAGTTCTGATTTAGAAAAGCTAAAACTAACCGATATTGCGCTCTACAATAAATATTTTGACCAGTCACATTTTATCAAAAAGTTTAAAGATGTGACTAAAACCACTCCGAAAACATTCGATCCTGATTCCTATTTTCTTTCTCATAAAAGATAAGTTTTCGCATTTGTACAATTTTGTGAGTTTTGATTGATTTACTTTTGCAAAATCATCAATCAAAATCAATTACAAATGAAAATCAATCAATCTTACTTTCGGTTAAAATTTCTTTTAATTGGAATTTCATTCATCCAAATTCAATTTGGATTTTCTCAGGAAGCTAAAAGTTCGGCTTTATATAAAACCATTATGTCAAAAGACAGTCTTCTTTTCGACATTGGTTTTAATACCTGCGATATAAAACAATTTGAAAATCTTTACACGGAAGATTTTGAATTTTATCACGACAAAGACAGCATTTCTGACAAAGCAAGATTTCTAAAAACGTTTCAAAATGGAATCTGTTCTCCAACAAGAAAATATAATTATCGAAGAGAATTAATAAACGGAAGCACAGAAATTTATCCTTTATATAAAAATGGTGTTTTATATGGCGCGATACAAATGGGAACGCACCGTTTTTATGAAAGCTCTACTGGAAATGCAGAACAAGCTGGAAGTTTTGCCAAATTTACTCATCTCTGGCTTTTAAAAAATAAAGATTGGAAACTAGCAAGATCACTGAGCTATAATCATCAAATGACAAGTTCTACTGCTGGCATATCAAATCTTTTTGATAATGATCAAGAAACCGAAAAATGGCTTAAAGAGAATAATGTTCCTACTTTAGGAATTGGAATTATTACTGACGGAAAACTAAAACAGGTAAAAGTTTTTGGTGAACTTAAAAAAGGTGTTTCAGCACCTTATAATACTATCTGGAATGTAGCTTCGCTGACAAAACCTATAACTGCCATAACAGTTTTAAAATTAGTAAGCGCCGGAAAATGGGATTTAGACGAATCATTGTACAAATATTGGATCGATCCAGATATTGCAAAAGATCCTAATTTAAAATTACTAACCACGAGAATTGTTTTGAGTCATCAAACAGGTTTTCCAAATTGGAGATCTTTTAACGAATCTAATAAATTAGATTTCAAATTTAAACCTGGAACACAATACCAGTATTCTGGAGAAGGTTTTGAATATTTGCGAAAAGCTCTCGAGAAAAAATTCCACAAAACATTAGATCAATTGGCTTCAGAATTAGTTTTTGAACCTTTAAAAATGACCGATTCTCAATTAATTTGGAATGATAAAATAGATCTTTCGAGATATGCTGTCAATTTTGACAAAAACGGCAATGCTTATGAACCGACAAAAAATAAAACTGCAAATGCCGCCGACGATTTATTGACCACAATTGAAGATTATGGCAAATTTTTATCGAGCGTAATGAACAGTGAAGGGTTAAGTGAAAAAGTTTTTGAGGATATGATTTCGCATCAAGTTCAAACCAAAAAAAACAAATACTTTGGGTTAGGCTTTGAAATTTATGACTTAGGAAATGAAAACTACGCTCTTTCACATGGTGGCGCCGACAAAGGTGTTCAGACTATTTTTATTTTGCTTCCCAAAACAAAACAAGGTTTAGTCATTTTTACCAATGCTGATGACGGCTATAAAGTTTATGAAAATATTGTTGTGCACTATCTCGGAGAAAATGGGCAGAAAATAGTTGATATTGAAACGAAATAATTTTTACCTCAATTGGATATTAACCCTAATCTAAGAACATGCTAAAGTTTTTTATCCTTTTATTATTATACATCTGTAAAATTTTGACTGCTTAATAGCATTAAAAATATTTGTTAGTTATGAGCATAGGCCAACTTTTAAAGTAACTGGTCTGTGCTCTTACTTTTTTATATTCTGAAAAAAAAATAAAAAAAAATGGATTAATCGTGAAACCAAATCGTAAATCAATCGTCTAAGATTTTATAGCATCATATAATTCCATTTATGAAGTTTCAATCATCAATCAAAATCGAATCATTCATTAATCTTAAACCATAATCAATCCATTATGAAAAAATCAATCAAACTTGTTGCACTTTTTGTTGCTTTTCAATTTTCATCCTTTAGCACATTTGCTCAAGATAAAGCACAACAAATTGAACAGCTTTTAAACAAATATAACGAATACGGACAGTTTAATGGTTCTGCTTTAGTATCCGAAAACGGGAAAGTAATTTTCAAAAAAGGTTTTGGTTCTGCCAATATGGAATGGAATATTCCGAATCAGCCTGATACTAAATTCAGATTGGGTTCTATCAGCAAACAATTTACGGCTCTATTAATTGTAAAACTGGCAGAAGAAGGAAAAATTAAACTGGATGTTCCAATTACTACTTATCTTCCTGATTATCCAAAAGAAAATGGCGATAAAATCACGATTCACCATTTATTGACGCATACATCTGGAATTCCAAATTATACCAACGCGCCAAATTTCCTTAGAGATAAAGCAAAAAATCCTTATACTCCAGAAGCTTTTGTAAAAACTTTTTCTAGTCTGCCACTTGAATTCGCTCCAGGTGAAAAGTTTAATTACAGCAATTCAGGTTATTTTCTATTAGGTTACATTATCGAAAAAATCACAGGTAAAACATACGAGCAAAATTTACAAGAAACCATTTTCACGCCTTTAAAAATGGTAAATTCGGGCTACGATCATAGTGAAGTTATTATAAAAAACAGAGCTGCTGGTTATGAAAAAGAAGGAAAGAAAATTGTCAATGCTTCGTACATTGATATGAGTATTCCGTACGCTGCAGGATCTTTATACTCTACTGTAGAAGATTTGTATTTATGGGATCAGGCGCTTTATACCAATAAATTGCTTTCTGAAAAATCAATGGAATCTTTATTTAAACCTTACATTAAAGCATGGAATGTTTTTTATGGATATGGATGGTCAACTTATGAAGTGCCAAACGGAAACGATAAATTGACTATTGTTGAGCACGGAGGTGGAATCAACGGATTTAAAACCGTTATCTCTCGCATTCCTAAAGATAAAAATCTTGTTGTTTTATTGAATAATACTGGCGGAACTGTTTTAGGCGAAATGAATACTGCAATTCGCAATATTTTATACAATCAGCCATTTAATCAGCCGAAAAAATCATTAGCTCTTGACTTATTAGATGTTTATAATGAAAAAGGAGTTATTGCAGGAACAGATACTTATAAAAAACTAAAAAATGATCCAACTTATGCTATTAAAGAAGGCGATATGAACCGAGTTGGATATCAATTATTGCAAACTGGAAAAAAGAAAGAAGCCATTGAGGTTTTCAAAATCAATGTCGATACTTTTCCAAAATCTGGAAATGCTTATGATAGTTTAGGCGAAGCTTATTTGGCTGATGGAGATAAAAAACTAGCAATGGTCAACTACAAGAAATCTGTTGAACTAGATCCAACAAATGAAGGCGGAAAAAAAGTTTTAGAAGAACTTTCTAAAAAATAAAGACAGATAATTATAGCTTAAATTCTTAAAAAAAAGCTCCGAAAAAGCAGATTCAAAATCTATTTTTTCGGAGCTTTTTTTGTTACAACTTGGGACATTCAAACCTAATGATTTATTTTTCTAAAATACTATTTTAGCCCACCCAAAATAATTGAATGACCTATGAAAAATCTAAAAAATCACAGTTTATTAGCTGTATTACTATGCCTTTTTATTTCTTCTAAATCTTTATCGCAAAGCCATCAGCCTCTGATGCCAAGTCAGCAAAACAAAATTATAATTGATAAAATTGTTGAAGCGGCACGTTATAAAAACTATGTGATTGATTTTTGCTTATCTAAAATAAATGAAGCTTCGGCAAAAGAAGGTTGGAACGAGCAAAAGGCAATGGAAGTTACCCAAAGCATCAATTACAAAAATTTCAGGGATGCAATCTACAATAGTTTTGTTGTTTTTGATGAAGTTGAACTGGAAACTTTATTAAAAGCCTACGAAAAAGACTCAGCTTATCAGACCCAAAATGTAATGACCAATAATAAAGTGCTTATTAATAATCTGAACATTTTTGCGGATGATATTGTGAAGGGGAAATATCTTTTGAAATAAGGTTCAGAGGTACAAAGTAACAAAGGAGCAAAGTTTTTCTTTGCGCATATATCTTTGTCAAAGTTCAAAACTTTGACAAAGATTGTAACTTGTAACTTCAAACCTGAAACCTGAAACCAAAAACTATTTCTTCGGTTTTAAAACCAATTTTGTTGATGTTTTTATGATTTCGTCTTTATTCAATTTCATTTTTCTGAACTTTCCTTCGTTGTACATTTCGGCTTGATCGCTGTAGTGTTTACTGAAAGGATTTCCAGATTGACCTGTTGGCAAAATACTCCAGCTATTTTCTACATCGGCAAAATCGACAATTCTTCTTGTTGAAGGTCCACCTTTGGTGTAATATTTTCCTTCATCATTAAATCCGAAGAACAAATTATTGATTACTTCATTTGAACCTGGAGAATTGAAAGGGCCAACATTAAATAATCCACGAAGTGCTTTGACTTTTCCTAATGGATGTTCGTGTTCTACCGTATGTACTTTTCCCCAATTCCATTCTGAAATGTTTTCTCCTAACTGATTCTGCAGAGCAATAACAGCATCATGAAAAGATTTTGAAACAACCTCTGTTCTCGTTTCTTTCACATTTTTTGTTTTGATATTATCCCACCAAATCGAATTTTCATTTTTTATCTGGTTGGCAATAACTTGTTTTCCTAAAGAAATTCCTAAAAACAAATTGAAGTTGTCTTTGCCCATTTCGTCTTCAAATGTGTTTTTCAGATACAAATAAATCCATTTGTTGTAAATCGTTGGCGCAACATCTTCAATATTTGTTGTTCCTTTCCAAGATTTTAAAACACCCAAAACCTCTTTTTCATTATAGGAAAGCGGTTTATTATCTAAAGCTGCAATTAAGTTTTTAGTCGTTTCAACGGCAACATTCGAAGTATTATCATAAATCATTTTGCTAATGGCTTCTTTATCCCAATCTGATTTTGCATCTAAAATTCCAGAAATTCTTTTAGCGCGATCTTCTGGCAGATAATATCCTGGATATAAATAACCATTGTCTATAGCTTCCGGCTGATTATTGGCAGAATACACATATCCCCATTCTGGATTTTCAGCTAATGGATTTTTTTCAAAATCTAAAAACTTCGTAATATCATCTTTTCCGCTTGAACCGTCTAAAATTAAATGAGTGTTAACTCCCTCATTATGTCGATACAATTTCCCGCTCGCCCACCAAGCCACGTTTCCTTTGGCATCGCCGTACATTACGTTCAACCCAGGAGCAGCAATTAAGCTAACAGATTTCTTAAAATCCGTAGTGTTTTTAGCGTGCGAAAGTCCATAAGCCGCATCTAGAATCAATATTGGTTCTCTCGTATACGTCCAAGACATTGCGATTGGATTTTTCTTTTCTAAACGATCTATAAAATCATTCATAATCGGGCCATGACGCGTAATCTTAACTGTCAAAATCACATCTGAAGAATCTTTTACTTTAATCGTTTTTTTTCTGATCTCGTATTCACTAAAACCTGTCGGTGTCTGATATTGAGAAGTATCGTCTGCTTTGTTTTTTTCTTGATAAAAATCAATATCATCATTTTCAAACATCGTTAAGCCGTAAGCATAATCTCTATTGTGCGCCAAAAGCGGAAACGGAGTTCCTGCCAAATAACAACCGTACAATTCATGTTTCGGAGTTACAATATGTGCTTCGTACCAAGTTGCAGGTTGAGAAAATCCGATATGCGGATCATTCGCAAAAATAACTTTTCCAGTTTTCGATTTATGAGGCCCGACAACCCAGCTATTACTTCCAACAAACGGCGGAATCGGAGATTGATCCAGCATTGCAGTTATAGATTTTGAAATCTCGGTGTATTCTTCAGTTTTCTCTTTTGAGATTTTAATTCTAGTATTGTTGAATTCTCCTTCAATACCTAAATCTTTCAAATAAGCAGCGCCGTATTTGTTTTTTATGTCTGTTAACAGCGGATCTGTTTTCTGCGCCATAGCAAAACTAAAAGACATATATCCGAAAATATTATAAACGTCTTTTATGGTAAACTTTTGCTTTTTCACGCCAACCAAACTAAATTCTATCGGCGTAACTCCTTCCTCCAAATATTGATTAATTCCATCCAGATAAGCTTGAGTCAGTTTATAGCTTTCGCTGTTTTTATCCAACCTTGCAATCGCTTTTGCTGAAGCTTCTTCAATTCCGATTCCAGCAAAAAATTTATCATTTTTAAGCGCAACACCTCCAAAAATCTCAGAAAGACGTCCTGGCGCGATTCGGCGTAACAATTCCATTTGCCATAATCTTTCCTGCGCATGCACATAACCAAGTGCTCGCATAGCATCTTTTTCAGAATCTGCATAAATATGAGGCACTCCAAAATCATCAAAATAGACTGTGGTTTCTTTCTCAAGATTTTTTAATTCTAATGAACCTTCATATTTCGGTTTTAAATGAAAAATATAAGCGCACAAACCAATCGCAAGAATCACAATAAGAACCAATAATGCCAACAGAATTTTTTTAATTATTCTCATATTCTAAAAAAAATGAAATTTGTAATGATATAACTTTTCCGCAAAATTTTATAAGAGACAACCGTCTTTAAAACTCTAAATTTATGTATTTAAAATTAATACTATAAATGTCCATCTATAAAAAAATAGCTCTTGTAGTAATTTCTCTGCTTCTCCTTGTAATTCTTACCAATATCGGATTGAATTACTGGATCAAAAAACAGCTTCCAATCATTATTCACGAAAAAAATAAAACGGCTTATAATATCAATTATGAAAAAATTGAAGTCTCACTTTTTTCTAGGAATATCAACGCACAGACTTTATTGGTTAGCCCGAAAAATGAACCAAAAGATAGCAAAAATGGACTTTTTTCGAAAATCGAATCTATCACTATAAAACATTTCAATATTTGGGATTTAGCTTTTCGGGATATCATTCAAGCAGAAAGTATAATTATCAATAAACCGCGAATCATTTTATACAAAAAAGGCGAAAAATTAATCAATAACAGTAAAAGCATTGAAAAAGAAATTATTGATCCTTTTCGAAAAATTATTGCAGTTTCTAATATTTACCTCAACGACGGATCTGTTGATGTTGTCTCTTTAGATACAGAAAAACCTATTTTCAGCATAAAAAAAGTTCTTTTAAAATTGGAAGGAATATTAATTACCGATGCTACATTAAAAGAAAAAATTCCGCTTCAATATAAAAACTACGCCTTGGTTTGCGACAGTTTGTTTTACAGACCAAATGGTTTCTATTACATCAATATTGGAAAAATAAGTACCGAAAAGAATTTTTTAAAAATCAACAACTTCTCAAATCTGCCTCAATTTGAACGCCGAGAATTTGTAAAACGTCTTGAAAAAGAAAAAGACATTTACAATTTGAAATTTGATTCGGCTCAAGTTGAAAAAATGGACTGGGGTTTCAAAAATAATCGCTTTTATTTCAAGGCAAATTCGCTTGTAATTCATCATTTTGATGCCAATATTTACCGTGGTAAAATGCTGAAAGACGATCCGAGCAAAAAATATCTTTACAATCATTTATTGCGAAATCTAAAATTTCCGCTTCAAATTGACACATTGCAAGTTTTAAAATCGAAACTGGTTTACGAAGAAGAACTTGATTTTGCAAAAGGCCCAGGAGTTTTAACTTTCGATAAATTCAATCTGCAAGCGACCAATTTAAAAAGCGGTTTTGGCTTAACAAAAATAGACGACGTAAAAATCAAAGTCAAATGTATTTTTATGAAAAATTCTCCTCTTGATGTCGATTGGAGTTTTAATGCACTAGACAAAAGTGACGGATTTCATATTCAAGGCGTGATTTCGAATTTTAACGTTCAGGGAATGACAAGATTCACCAAACCCTATATCAACACCACTTTTACTGGAACTTTTAACAAATACCGTTTTAATTTCTACGGAAATGACAATGGCTCAAAAGGAAATGCTTCTTTAGATTATGACGATCTCACAGTCAAATTATACCAAAAGAAAAATCCCGAAAAAGAAGCAAAACTAAAAACGGCTGTTGCTAATTTATTAGTCAAAAACGATTCAAAAGAGGGAGCCAAAACTGCCGAAGTTGAAGTAGAGAGGCTTCAAGACAGATCGTTCTACAATCTTTTGTGGAGAAGCATTGCAGAATCTTTGAAGAAGATTTTGATTTAGGAGTTTTTTTTAGCCACGAATTACACTAATTTTCACTAATTTTTATTGGCTGATTTAAAAAATCAATTTGTGTTAATTAGTGTAATTCGTGGCAACCAATCTGCAAACCTGACATTTATCAGGTTTTAGGAGAAAATATTTTTTTTCATTTGTCACTATTTTAATCCGAATACAAATGACAAAAAATAATCTGCATACTTTTCATATTCCGGTAATGGGACTTGCTTATACAATTGACAGTCCTATTCGAGTAGCGCAGTACGGAATTTCATCTGTTGTTGCTTTGGCCGACGATGATCTGATTGAGAAGATGCGTAATTTTTACAGCACAAAATTCAACATTCCTTACGAAGAAATTACTCAAAAATTTCATGACTACCGCGCTGAAAGAATTACCTCTTATTTAAATTTAGTCGATAAAATTGTAAAAGAAAAATTCGAAAATTTCAAAACAGAATTGACAGAAAGCAAAACGGCTTTAGAAAACTTCATGTCGATGCTGCCGAATACTTCTGATATTAAAAAAGGGTTCCAAAATTTATTGGATGACGGAATTGCTTTTAAGGAAAATATTCAAAATTACATCGAAACACATCTTTTTCCAGGGGAAATTGATGTCAATATTATGACGAAATTAGACAAAGATAATTTCATCAAAAACGAACAGCTTCCAATTGAATTTAATGACGCCCATGCCGCGTTAAGAGGTTTTGCCAAGAGTAATTTGGAATCTTCTGTTGTACTTTCTGCAGGAATGAATCCGAGATTGTTTGGCTATTTCGAAAACTTCAAAGATTTTTTTCCGAATGAAAATAATGAACTGAAAAAGAAAATCATCTTAAAAGTAAGTGATTTTAGATCAGCTATGATTCAAGGAAATTTCTTGGCCAAAAAAGGACTTTGGGTTTCAGAATACCGAATCGAATCGGGATTAAATTGCGGCGGACATGCATTTGCAACTGATGGCCTTTTATTGGGCACTATTTTAGAGGAATTCAAGCAGAAAAAAGATCAGTTGATACAATCGGCCCACGATTTAATGATTAAAGCTTTACAAGCCAAAAATCAGCCTATTCCTGAAAATCCTTTAGATTTAAAAATTACGGTTCAAGGCGGTGTTGGAACTGCATCAGAACATGAATTTTTATTAGACAAATACAATGTTGATTCTGTAGGTTGGGGTTCGCCATTTTTATTGGTTCCTGAAGCAACATCTGTAGATAAAGAAACTCGCAATTTGTTGATGAATGCCAAAGAAGATGATTTTTACTTAAGTAACATTTCACCTTTAGGAGTTCCTTTTAATACTTTGAAAGGAACTACAAATGAATTTTTAAAGCAAAAACGAATTCATGAGAATAAAGCAGGAAGTTCATGTCCGAAAAAGTTTCTAGCGCTAAGCAAAGAATACGACCCACATGGAATTTGTACAGCTTCAAAAAAATATCAGGATATAAAACTCGAAGAATTAGAAGCAAAAAAAGACTCATTATCTACTTATGAATTCGAGAAAAGCAAAATCAAAATCACCGAAAAATCATGTTTATGCGTTGGTTTGGCTAATGCTTCATATCTAGAAAATGATATTAAAATAAAAGGTCAGGCACAAGGCGTAGTAATTTGCCCTGGACCAAACTTGGCTTATTTTGATCAGGAAGTTTCTTTAAAAGACATGATCCAGCATATTTATCAAGGCAAATCGGTTATTAGAACTGAGCGCCCAAACTTGTTTATAAAAGAGCTTAAAATGTATGTTGAATATTTTAGAAACGAAATTCAATCTGTTTCTGGAGAACTTACAACAGCTCAACTTAAAAAATGGACTACTTTTAAATCTAATCTGTTAGATGGAATTGAGTATTATAAAAATTTATTTGAATCGACGTCAGTCTTTAAGGGTGATCTGAATCAACTCGATTCTTGTAAATCAGAATTAGTTGGTATAAAAATTCCCGTTTCAGAGTTGGTTTAAAAATGAAAACCCCAAATTAAATAATAATTTGGGGTTTGTTTTTATTTTATAGAGACTATTCTTTCTTTTTGTTCTTACTGTCAATAACAGCTCCTGTTCCAGTTCCTACTGCAGCTCCGGCTAAACCACCAATTATAGCGCCTTCTCCTTTTTTCTTACTGACAATTGCGCCAGTTGCCGCTCCTACTCCAGCACCAATTACAGCACCTTTAGCAGTTGCGCTCCAACCTTTCTTTTTTGCTGGTGTAGCTGCTGTTGCATCTTGCTGATGTACTACAACGACTTTCTCTTTCTGAGCTTCGATCTTCTCTTCATTTAATTTTGCCATTTCAGTCTTCATCGAATCGATAATACGCTGTTTGTTAATCTCAACTTTCATTGAATCAATGCTGGCTTGTTTGGCTTTATTTATATCTTCTTTACTTTGATTTTGGCAAGAAGTTAAAAATATCACGGTCAATAAAATATATAAGCCTTTCATGATTATAAGTTTTTAAATAATTATACATCACAAAGTTCTTAATATCTGCTATAATGGTTATTACAGAATTTTTAAGAAAGTTTATAAGATTTGAAGATTTCTGCGGTGTTTCTCGCTAAGTTTTATTTTTTAAACTAAATGATTTTATGCTCGCAATCCCGATACCTATCGGGAGCAAAGACGCAAAGTTTTATTTTTTTAAGTTCAATTGCGTCCAGCTTTAGCTGGATGAAAAATTAATCAAAAGAAAAAGGCTTTAGCCAAACAAGTATAGTTTGGCTAAAGCCCTCTTAACTTCATCTTTAATACCTCCAGCTAAAGCTGGAGGCTATTGAAAAAAAATCTTTTTTAATCCTTTTAATCTGTGGCTTTAAAAAAACTTTACGTCTTTGCTCCCGATAGCTATCGGGATTGCGAGCAATTACTCTTACTTCCCTAAAATTCCTTTTTTCAAAATCTGTCCAAAGTCATACATATCTTCATAAGAACAATACAAAGGAACTGGCGCAAGACGAATAACGTTTGGTTCACGCCAATCTGTAATGACACCGTTTTTCATTAAATAATCAAATAAAGCTCTTCCTTCTCCGTGCAAAAATACCGATAATTGAGAAGCTCTTTCTTCTGGATTAGATGGTGTAATGATCTCGAAAGTACTTTCTACTTCTTTATCAATTTCGTGCAAAATAAATTCTAAGTAAGAAGTAATATGGTCTCGCTTTTTAATTAAAGCATCCATTCCAACCTCAGCAAACATTTCTACAGATGCTAAATATGGCGCTAAAGATAGAACTGGTAAGTTGCTAATTTGCCATCCGTCTGCTCCGTGAACAGGATCAAAAGTAGGTTCCATTTTAAAACGGCGCTCTTTGTTGTGTCCCCACCATCCTGCAAATCTTGGCAAATTTGAATTGTGATGTTTTTCGTGAACAAAACAACCAGAAGCATTTCCTGGACCTGAATTCATATATTTATAACTGCACCAAGCCGCAAAATCTACATTCCAATCGTGAAGTTCTAATTTGATATTTCCCGCAGCATGAGCCAAATCCCAACCCACTTTTGCTCCAACTTTTTGTCCAGCAGCAGTTATGGTTTTAATATCAAAAACTTGTCCTGTATAATAATTTACTCCGCCAATTAAAACTAGAGCCAATTCATCTCCAACTTCTTCGATTTTGGCTAAAACATCTTCTAGACGAATATTATGTTCTCCTTCTCTGCGTTTAATTTCTACAATCGCATCTTCAGGTTTGTAACCATGAAAATTCACTTGACTTTGAAACATATACTGATCTGATGGAAAAGCTTTTTCTTCGCAGATAATTTTATAACGCGTTTTAGTCGGCTGATAAAATGAAACCATCAATAAGTGAAGATTTACTGTCAAAGTATTCATTACTGTAACTTCTGACGGAAGCGCTCCAACAATCTTGCTCAACGGTTCTGCAAATCTTTCCTGATAATCCCACCAAGGTTTTTCAGCATAAAAATGACCTTCAACAGCCAATTCTGCCCAATCGTTCATTACTTCATCAATATAGGCTTTGGTGCGTTTCGGCTGCAATCCTAATGAGTTTCCAGTGAAATAAATTACTCGTTTATCATTTACTTTCGGAAAAATAAATTGATCCTGATAGTGGTTTAATGCGTCTTTCGAATCTAGCTCTCGTGCAAATTCGCGTGTATTTTGAAAAGTCATTGTGTTTTTGTTTTGCCTGCTAAAATAACAAAAATTGTTTGTTTTGTTTCAGGTTGATATGCTTTGTGTGTTTTTTAACGCTAAGTTCGCAAAGTCTTTTTTTCAAGGCTAACGTTTATAAACGCTAAGTTCGCAAAGCTTTGCGTTCTTTTGTTTCTGGTAAACACATACTGAGCAAAAAAACTTTGCGCTCTTTGCGTTTAAATTTCTCAACGAATGTCAAACTTGAAACCTGAAACTTGAAACAAATAAAAAACCCGACAGGTTATAAAAACTAGTCGGGTCTTTTTATATAATAAATGTTAATTACAAGATTAACATCGCGTCTCCGTAAGAATAGAATTTGTATCCTTCTTTGATCGCTTCTTCGTATGCTTTTTTCATTAAATCATGACCGCAGAAAGCAGAAATCATCATCAATAATGTTGATTTTGGTGTGTGGAAATTTGTAATCATACAGTTTGCAATACTGAAATCGTGAGGAGGGAAAATAAATTTATTTGTCCATCCTTCGTAAGGATTTAAAGTATTAGCAGAAGAAACAGAGCTTTCAATTGCACGCATAGAAGTTGTTCCTACAGCACAGATACGTTTTTTCTTTGCTTTACCTTCGTTTACGATATCACAAGCTTCTTGAGTAATGATTAATTCCTCAGAATCCATTTTGTGTTTAGATAAATCTTCAACCTCAACTGGGTTAAAAGTTCCTAAACCAACGTGTAAAGTTACCTCGGCAAAATTTACTCCTTTGATTTCTAATTTTTTCAAAAGGTGTTTTGAAAAGTGTAAACCAGCAGTTGGTGCCGCTACAGCTCCTTCTTCTTTCGCATAGATAGTTTGGTATCTTTCTGCATCTTCAGCAGTTACTTCTCTGTTGATGTATTTAGGAATTGGAGTTTCTCCAAGTTCTGTCAATTTGTTTCTGAACTCTTCGTAAGAACCATCGTATAAGAAACGTAAAGTTCTACCACGAGAAGTTGTATTATCAATTACCTCAGCAACTAATGAATCGTCATCACCAAAATAAAGTTTGTTACCAATACGGATTTTTCTAGCTGGATCAACCAAAACATCCCAAAGGCGTTGCTCAGAATTTAATTCTCTTAATAAGAAAACTTCAATTCTCGCTCCAGTTTTTTCTTTGTTTCCGTACAAACGTGCAGGAAAAACTTTTGTATTATTAAGAATTAAAACGTCTCCGTCATCAAAATAGTTGATCACGTCTTTAAACATTTTATGTTCGATTGTGTTTTTTTTACGGTCAATTACCATTAAACGAGATTCATCTCTATTTTCTGCTGGGAATTCAGCCAAAAGTTCTTTCGGTAAATTGAAATTGAAGTGTGATAATTTCATATTTGAGTTGTTGATTTTAGAGTGTAGCTTTTAGATTTGTTTATCTAAAAATTTAAATCGGTTGCAAATATACGATTGTGAGATAGGCGTTGTCAAGTGTTTTGACGTTTATTTTCAAAAGTCCTTGATTTTGTGAGGTTTCGGGAAGCATTAAAAATGTGTTTTTGGAACCATATAAGTGAGATAAGTTCATATTAACTGGAATTTTAAATACTGGGTTCTATATGTTAAACCCGACAGGTTTTGAAAACCTGTCGGGTTTGCTTTTAGATACACATAAAAAAACCTCTGGTTAAAACCAGAGGCAATGTTTTATTACGCTTTAATTTAAATGAACTTATATTTTCTTATATGGTTCAAAAAAAATTACAATTCTGATATTTGAAAGTTTAAAGCTTTTAAATCATTCCAGAAATCTGGATACGATTTAGAAACTACTTCAGCATCATCAATAATAATTGGCACTTTGATAGCTAATGGAGCGAATGCCATTGCCATACGGTGATCATTATAAGTTGCAATATGAATATCGTGTTTTATATTATCAGATTTTACTAAAGTTAAACTGTCATTAGTAACAGAAATATTTGCTCCTAATTTAGTAAGCTCAATTCTTAAAGCTTCTAGTCGGTCAGTTTCTTTAATTTTTAAAGTATGAAGTCCTGTTAAATGACATCCAATTCCTAAACCTAAACAAGTTACTACAATTGTCTGAGCGATATCTGGCGTATTATTTAATTCAAAATTTATATCTTGATAATTGAATCCAGCTACTTTTTCCAAAGTCATTTTATTGTTTTGAAAAGTCGTTTTCACGCCCATTTTTTCATAAAGAGAAACTAATTCTGAATCTCCTTGAAGGCTGTTTTCTTTGTAACTGCTCAAAGTAATTTTTGCTGCATCAGCCAAAGCAACTAAGCTAAAGAAATATGAAGCAGAACTCCAGTCAGATTCTACAACCATTTCTTTTGATTCAACCGCTTCTTTCGGATAAACTTTGATTACATTTCCTTCAAAACTTGTTTTAATATCTAAATCAGCCAGCAAAGCCAAAGTCATTTTGATATACGGAATTGAAGTAATTTCTCCTTCCAAAGTCAACTCTAAACCATTGTCTAATTTTGAAGCCACTAACAAAAGCGCAGAAATATATTGGCTGCTCACATTTGCTGCCAAGTTTACTTTTGAAGCCGTAACTTTTTTTCCTTTAATTCGAATTGGCGGATATCCTTCTTCTTTTTCATAAGAGATTTCAACTCCCAATTGTCTTAAAGTATCAACCAAGATTTTGATCGGACGTTCCTGCATTCTGCTTGAACCTGTCAGGACTACTTCCCTACCTTCATTAACCGAAAAATAAGCAGTCAAAAAACGCATTGCAGTTCCTGCGTGATGAATATCTACAATTTCGTCATTTCCAGCTAGAGCTTTCTGCATTACTTCGCTGTCGTCTGAATTTGAAGTATTGGCTAAAGTAATATTTGGAAATAATGCTTTTAATAACAATAAACGGTTCGTTTCACTTTTAGAACCTGTAATATTTAGTTGCGAATCATCAATTGTGAATGGTGAATTCGTCGTTAATTTTAAATTCATGATATTAGTTATGAGTTGCGAATTATGAGTAACATAATCCAAGCGTGCAATTTACCACTCCTCGCCCGTAAATCAAAATTCACGCTGAAATTTCACAATTATTTCAATTTATCATTGTTTTTGTGACGATCTTTATCTCTAACCGATTTCAAATCCATTTTTTTGTCGAAAGCGGCTTGTAAATCGATTCCTGTTTGATTAGCCAAACACAGCACTACGAAAACAACATCTGCCAATTCTTCTCCTAAATCTTTGTTCTTGTCGCTTTCTTTTTCAGATTGTTCTCCGTAACGGCGCGCAATAATTCTGGCAACCTCACCAACTTCTTCTGTAAGCTGTGCCATATTCGTCAATTCGTTAAAGTAACGAACTCCATGTTCTTTTATCCAGGTATCAACATCTAACTGTGCATTTTTCAAATCCATCTTCTATATCTTTTTAAGAATTATTTTTTCATTTTGGCTTACGATCATCTTCTGAAAAAACTCTTTTATCATTCCGTAATCCTCTGCTGCAAAAATACTATTGTTGATTTCTTTTTGGCTTACAATTTGAATTTTGTTTTCTGTAACTGAAAAATTTAAGATAAAGGACATCTGTTTGTCCTCTGAAGTTATTTTTACCGGCTTTGGAATAGATTCTACAGCATATCCTTCTGGAATCTGAATACTAAAATTGTACTTTTCCATGTTTTTATATCCGAAATAAACTGGCATTTGTCTTTTTTCCTGATTGAAAGGATTTTTACTTCGCGTAAAAAACAATAGTGGATTGACAAAAATCTTACCCTGGATAATATCCGAACGACTGCCTGAAGCAAAAGAAAAAGTTTCAATAATAGACTGATCTAAATTTGATTTCTGATTCTCTATTTTATAATTTGAAATACTCAAACCTCCTAAATTATTCTCAAATTTTTCCAGATAAGCGTCTTCAGATTTAGTTTTGTTTTCTTCTCTAAAACTATAGGCATCATATTCTGTTCTTTGAACTCTAGCCTGCCCGTTCATTTTTCCATCAGGGTCAATTTTGACAACAAGGCTGTAAATCTCTTTCGACTGTATTGCTGGATCTAATTCAATTTCTTGCGAATTTCCATCTTTCGTAATTAACCTCCCTTTCCAATTTAAAACATTTAATGGCAAAATGTTAGGAGCTGTAAGCTTACGAGTTGCATCCAAAAGAATTCTTTTACCATCAATTTCGGCTGCCGCTATAACGTAATTGAATCCTGTTCTTGTGGGATAAACCGGAAGTCCATTTTGGATTGTACTTACCAAAACAGGATTTGCTTCTATACCTGCTGCTCGAAGCATATTTATCAAAATAAAATTTATTTCTGCAACATTTCCTGTTTGTTCTTTATAAGCTTTTTCAACTCCTTTTTCTGTATAACAACTATTAATTTCGTTCCAATTCATTCGATTTTTGACATACGTAAAAATCAGATTCAATCTTTCTTTTTTATCGTCTACGTTACTCAATAATGTATTCAGATCATCCGTAAATAAAGCCCCTTGATTAAGCTGTTTTCCAAAACTTTCGTCTTTAAAAATAGTTTTTGCAACACCTTCCCAAGTTAAACTGTAGTCTTTAACAGGCTGATCAGGAAGACGAACCCTTTCAAGTTCTTGCTGAATGCTTCCCCGATAATTTTCAAGATTATTAATATAAGGTTCTTCTTTTAATGCTGGAACATCTTTTCCTGTATAAAAAGTTTCAATTTGTTTATAGCTAAATGAGTTTGTCTGATTATAAGCGTTGTCAAAGCTCTGACTGGCATTTGTAAATTTAGATTCCGTTTCAAGCGGAATCCCTCCAATTAAAAGCGGTTTATAAATGTAAAACTCCGGTATTTGTGTTTTATAATAAAAATAGTCAACAGGAATATCAAACTGAATATCAAAATCAGGAAACTTAACCAGATTCTCGGATCTTAAAACATATTTGTATTCAATAATAGACCCTACTTTTACATTTGGTAAAGTAATCGTCTTTTCTTTCCAATACTTATTAATCTTGGTTTTAAATTCTCCCTGATTATTTAGTTTTGTTTTTACGATATTTCCATTTTCTAAATTATAGGTAACTACATCCGAAAATTCTAAACGATCTTCGTTTAACTTTTCATAACCGATATAAAAACGCACCTTCTGATCGGCCCAACTTAGACCTTCTTTCTTATAAATTTTAATTTTTACCTCGCAGACATGATTGGCATAAAATCCAACATCTTTGTTATAGCCAAAATAAGTCCTCCCTTTCTTAAACAAGATAGCAGCGGATGCGCTGCTATCTTTAGGATGAACTTTCTCGTTTAACTCTACAATCGTTACTTTGCCCAATTCATAATTCTGAGCTTGAATGGTAATTGTAATCCCAAAAAAGGCGATACAAATTAGGAGAAATCTCGGCATAATTTAAATACGTTTTAAAACGATTTTTTCTGTTTCTTTGGCTATCATCGTCTTATAATATTCTTTTAGCATTTCGTATTTTTCAGCAGAAACAATTGCTTCATTTATCTGATGTAAAATAGACAATTGTAAAGTATCTCCGTTGGCAGCAATATTAAATTTAAAAGCACCTAGATTATCTTCCATTGATAAAGCGGCTGGAGTTGGCAATGTTTCTACTGCAAAACCTTCGGGGATTTTAATTGTAATATTATATTTATCAGCAAAAGGATAACTAAAATCAACTGGATATTCTCGTGTTTCCTGTTTAAAAGGGTTTTTATCGTTGGTGAAAAACAACATTGGACTTACGTATATTTTATCACCAATTAACTCACATAGATTATTTCCCGTAAAAGAATATGTTTCTATAATAGGAAGAAGAATATCTTTTTCATTTGTTTTTGAATATTCACTAATTTCAATTTTATTATTTTGGTTTTCTAGTTTTTCTAAATATTCTTCTTCTTTTAAGCTTTCAATATTACTTCTTGTAATCATTGCATTATAATCCATGCATTGTCTTCTTGTTTTACCCGTAATTTTTCCTGTACCATCAATACTATAATTCATAAAGACATTATCGGCCGAAGTTTTTTCTGGCATTAAATTAATCTCTTCCGACGACCCGTCTTTTCTAATCAATCTTCCAGACCAATTTAAAACTCTTAGCGGTAAAACATTCGGAATCGAAAATTTTTCTGAAGCATCTAGTAAAATATATCCGTTTGGAGTTTCGACAGCAGCAATTACATAATTGAATGCCGTTCTGTTTGGAAACAGGGCAATTCCGTTTGAACGCGTACTAACTAAAACTGGATTTGCAGTTAAACCCGAATAACGCAACATTGCTGTAAGCATTAAATTTATATCGGCAATATTTCCCGTTTTTTCTTTATATGCTTTTTTTACACCATTATCACAGCCATAACCAACATAACTATTCCATTTTACATTTGATTTTACGTGATTTAATATAGCCCAAATTTTCTCCTCAGGTGTATTAAGCCCTGACAGTATTTTTTTCAAATCCTCTTCAAAATACCCCGTTTTATTTAATTCAGGACCAAAATCGTCATATTCATAAATTGTTTTTACAACAGAACTCCAATCTGTTGAGTACTCTTTCATTGGGCGATTAGGAAAACGGGTCATAGATAACTCATATTGAACACTAGAAGTATAATTATCTATATTGTTTACGAAGTTCTCATCTTTCAATGCAGGAAAATCTTGGGCCACATAAGTAACTTCTGTTTCTAAATAATCTATATTATCCGAAGAAAATTCTGTCTGAGATACACGTCCTCCACTTCTTTCTTTACTATTAATCGTTATCGTTCTCGGGTTTTTTAATGTCGCTATCTTTGGAAATATGTATCCTTTCTGCATTGGTTTAAAGACATAATATTCTGGGTAAGCAACCTTAAATTCAGAATAATTTACAGGAATTGAGGTTTGAAAATCCCAATCACGAATTATACGATCACTCGGACATCTAACAGTGTATCGAAACTCTATTACAGAACCTTCTTTTACATTTGGCATCGTAATTTTCTTCTGGCCCTTATATTTAGAAATAACCTCATCAAAAGTCCCATCGCTTTTTAATTTAGTCTTTTCTATTTTACCATTAACCAAATTATAAGTTATTGCATCTGAAAAAAACACACGTTCTTTTAAGTTAGTGGTATTATAATACCAAACCTGTTGATTAGCCCATTCATAACCTTCTTTTTTATAAATTTTAATACGAGTTTCGACATCGGTCATCATGTAAAAACCGTCATTTTGGTCAAACTCCATTCTGGAAATTCCTTTTTTATAGAGGACCGCCGCCACTGCAGATGAATCTTTTGGATGTACTTTCTGTTCAAGTTCAGCAATAGAAACCTTTCCTAGCTTGAATTCTTGAGAAATTAATTTTGGACCTAATAGCAAGATCACGGTGAGACTAAATAGTTTAATAATTTTCATTGGTAATTTTGGATTATTTTGGATTATTTTGGATTTAAATAATTAGTTTTTGGTTAGTATTATTTTAGCGTTATCATTTCTAGAAACTTGCTCCATAAACAAGCGGTACTCATCATATTCTTTGTTAGAATATTTCCCTTTGTTCAGGAACATAGACCTTTTATAAGTTAACTTATTATTTTCTTTTTTTATGATTTCGGTTTTGTACTCACCGAATTTTCCTTTTAACTCATAATTTGAGGGGAGAAATTCGATGCTGTAACCATCTGGCAAATTGATCTCGATTTCATCTGTATCAAAATAGCCACGCTGAATTTGAAATGGATTTTTGCGGTTTCGCATTCTTTTTATATTTCCTGTATACTGATTAAAAGCATCAACTACAAAAATCATTTTATTACCTGTCAGCATTCCATAATTTACTGCACTTAACTGAACATCTTCAGTAAAACGAATGTTCTCTTTATCGTTGGTAAAAGTAATTTTACCCAATTTCAAGTTATTGATATTATCCCAGTAATCTTTGTAGTGTTCCTCTTTTTCATTTGGTTGCATATTTTCTACTCGAGATTTAGTGGCATATTGGCTTCCTTGTGAGGCTATTTTTAATGTCCCATAAAAATTTCCAGCTCCATCAATTGTGTAAATCCCTTTCCCTTCTTGAGTATTTCCTTTGTCATCGTAGATTTTGGTACGAACAATTTCACCTCCTTCTGGTTTCACAACCAAAACATCACGATCATCAGTAAAAGTCCCTTGATAACCAAATGGGTCATCTTGACTAGTACATTCTAGCCAGATGTAATTATCTTTATTTGGAATTGCGAGAATCATATGGTTTCCTTGCATCGATACAAAATCAGACTGAATATCTGCTTTGTAACGATCGCCATATAAAATAGTGTTATATGACGGAACATCTACAACTTGCAAAAGTGCTTTTGTATAATTTGACAATGCTTTACAATCTCCGTATCCTAAACGATCTACATCATTGGCCAACATAGGTTTCCAACCGCCAATGCCAACCGCAATGTTTACATATCGAGATTTTTTCTGCACGTAATCATAAATGATTTTGGCCTTCTTAACAGGATCTTTTTCATCTCCAACAAGAGCTTTTATCTTGTTTTTTGTTTCTTCGGGTAAAACAGTAGTTCCCGTTAAGATTTTATCGCCATACCATTTACCGAATGCCTCCCAAGTGGTAGCATTTCCATCTACTCCTTCTAGGTGGAAGTTTTCTAACCCCATCATAACTTTAGGAAAAAGATCTGAAGGAGAAGGACTAAGATCCTCTTGTTTTTGAGCAGGAATATTTGTTGCTATATAACTTAAATTGGTATCAGTATCGGCTATCTTTTTTATGTTGAAATTGTCAACTCGGAATTCTTTCTTCTTGAATCCCAATCCTTTCGGAAAATTAACATTCAAAACACATTTTTCCACACTTAAATAGTAGCCACCAATAAAATACCATTGTGGTATAAAGGCGGTATTTGAAGTTTCAGTTTCGCACGTAAAAGCAATTGTAAACGGATATGAAATTGGGGTATAATCTAAATAAAGTACTCGATTATCTGAAAAAAGAGTGCTCCCGCTCACAGCGCTTTCATCTCTAAAATCTTTTCTTTTTATTTTTTTGATTTCATTTCCTAAAGCATCATAAACTATAGCTTCAATATTCTCAACTGAAGTTGTTTTATCATAATGACTAAAAGCATCAATCTCTTTTAAACCTTTTTCATTTAAAACAGAGACAACCCTTTGAGTTTTGATATTCATACTTCTTTGCGAAGCAATGACAATATCCATCTGGTCTAAACGAAGAACAGCATTCGCATTTTGTGTTAAACTATCGGGAATAGAAAATATAGGGTAAATGCTCTTTTGAGCAGAAATATTGGCGGTAAATAAAATAAAAAATAACGCGCAAAACAGGTTTTTCATTAGTAAGTATTTTCGTCAAATATATATTATTTTCAGAAATCCTTAACAAATGTTTAATAATATTTTACTCCCTGTTTTTGCTATCCATTACAATGGTAACTGGTCCGTCATTTAGAAGACTGACTTTCATATCTGCACCAAAAATTCCAGTTTGCACTTTCTTTCCAAACTCTTTTTCTATAGCACTAACAAAGTTCTCATACATCGGAATGGCAAAATCTGGTTTGGCTGCTTTTATATAAGAAGGACGATTTCCTTTTTTTGTAGAAGCATGAAGTGTGAATTGGCTGACTACAATAATATTGCCATCAATATCTTGAACCGAGCAGTTCATGACATCATTTTCGTCACCAAAGATTCTCATTTTTATGATTTTCCCAGCAAGCCAATCAATATCTTCCTGAGTATCGGCTTCTTCTATTCCAACTAAAACCAATAAACCTTTTTGAATATCTGCAACAATTTTAGAATCAACTGTTACTGATGCTTGGGAAACTCTCTGGACAACTACTCTCATAGAAAATTGTGAATTGTGAATGGTAAATTGTGAATTATGTAGCGCTTAGTTTTTGCTTCGAGGTTATAATAATTGAAGCTAAAATTTTATTTATTTCTACAATATCAGACTTTATAGATTGAAATTGAATCTCATTTAGGTAATTGGATTGAAAAAGCAATTCCAGCCAATAATCTGTTTCGTTTGCTTCTTTTTGTGCAATTGCAAGTTTATGAATAAAGTCCTTTTTACTTTCTGCTTGCTCAGATTCTCTAATTAATGCACCTATTGCTGTTCCACTACGAAGTAATTGTTTACTCAGAACATATTCCTTTTTATCATATTTTAAAAATTGAAAAAGTTTAATAATCCTAAGTGCAAAATTAAAAGACTTTGTTTTAATTATGTTATCAGCCATAATTCACAATTTACCATTCACAATTATTTACGTGTTTCATCACTCGCTGCACGATCTTCACCATACGTATCAGTACGATAGTGCTCATCATCACCTTCAAGGATTTTAAGATAACTGTTGTAGCGTGACCAAGCAATTTCATCTTTTTCCAATGCTGCTTTTATGGCACAATGCGGTTCTTCTTTGTGTAAACAGTTGTTAAACTTACATTGATCTTTCAATCTGAAGAATTCTGGAAAATAATCAGTGATTTCTGTTGGCTCCATATCAACGATTCCGAAACCTTTAATTCCTGGAGTATCAATAATTCGAGCATCAAAAGACAAGTCGTACATTTCTGCAAAAGTTGTAGTATGTTGTCCTTGCTTACTTTGTTCTGAAATTACTGTTGTTTTTAAATGAAGACTAGGTTCCATGGCATTGACCAAAGTTGATTTTCCAACTCCAGAATGTCCAGAAAACATACTTACTTTCCCGATCATCATTTCTTTCAATTTGTCAACACCTTTATTTTCTGTCGAAGAAATTCTCAAACACTTATATCCAATTTCTTGATAAATGTGTTGCAAATAAAGCTGATCATCTAAAGTCTGATCATTTAAAGTATCAATTTTATTAAAAATCAAAATAGCTTCAATTCCGTAAGCTTCGGCAGTAACCAAAAAACGGTCAATAAAACTTGTAGTTGTTGGCGGATTATCAATTGTAACCAATAAAAAAACCTGATCAATATTGGAAGCAATAATATGAATCTGCTTAGACAAGTTAACCGATTTACGAACGATATAGTTTTTTCTTTCGTGGATATTATGAATCATTCCCGTAACAGCATCAGAAGTTTCTTCTAATTCATAATCGACTATATCGCCTACAGCAATTGGATTGGTACTTTTTATACCTTTCATTCTAAATTTCCCTTTCATACGGCATTCTATAAAATCTCCTTTTTCAGATTTTACGGTGTACCAGCTTCCTGTAGATTTATAAACGGTTCCTGTCATTCTTTAATTTTAGATTGCTGATTTTAAATTTTAGATTGCTTTTTTAACCTAAAAAAATAAAAGGCAAAATTACGTTTTTTAGAATTGAACAACGCAACTTCGCCTTTTAAATTTGAAATCTAAACTTTGGATTTCTGAATTTTACCAATTAATTTCGGCCAAAACCTCATTTTCTTTTACTTTTCCTAACTGAATTGTTTTCAAAGTTCTCGATACTTTGCCAGCTTTAGTAGTATAAATTTCAATCATTACAGTTGCTGGACCATTTTCGGTTAATTCAGTTTCTCCAAAATAGTTACTTTTAATTTGGTATTTGCCTTTCACTGCATTTCGAACTAAATATTGCTCTGGACCATAACCTTCTGTAAAATCTTTTGAAAATCTACCGCCAATTGCTGTGTTTGTGTGACTATAATAGCATTCTTCTCCAGTTGGTTCAATTACATGTAAATCTAAATCGACATCCATTTGATTCCAGTTCATTATGATTCTGATGTCAACTGGCATTTTAGCAATATATTTTTTGTCTAGTTTTCCTGTTTTTAATCCAGAATGCTCAGACATTAAACGGTTAATATCCATTAAAACAATATCCTCTACCCCTTCATATTGTCCACTCATTTCTCCATAATAATTTACTTCAAGTGATTTTACCAATTCATCAAACGCCTCTTGATACTTTCCTGTATCTTCAAGCGTTAAGGCATAGTCTCTACGGCTTTGTGGTTCATGTTCTCTCCATTTTACAACCTGTTTTGCTGTAAACACAGCATCATTATAATCTTTCCACTGACGTAAAGTATAAGTCAAAGTTTTATATAACTGATGATTCTCTAAACCTAAATCAGCAATGTTACTGACAATTAGCAATGCCTTTTTAATATCGCCCTGATTGTAGAAAAAATGAGCCACATCAAAATAAAAACTCGGATTTCTTTCCTGCGATTTTCTTAAATCAAGATACAAATCATATTGCTTTTCTTTTGGTGCAGATGCCAGTGCTTTTAAATACAATCGATCTGGATTCCAACTTTTTGTCTGAACAACTCCACTATTTGAAGACTTCTTTTTTGTTGTTATAATAATAACTCCATTTACTCCCAAACTACCATAAGCAGAAATTCTTGCAGCATCTTTTAAAACCTCTACCGTTTCGATATCATCTGATTTTAAATCGGTCACTTCACCCTCATAAAACTGACCATCAACTATAATTAAAGGCTTTTTTGAATCTCCAGCGAAATAACCTCTACTGAAATTTGCATCTTGCAAAAGATCTTTGTTTTTTGAAGTATCTTCTGCAATAGCACCAGTAACATCAGATTTTTTTTGAGTCCCGTATCCTACAGTTATTGTGTCTTGTAATTTAGTAAAATCCGAATCTCCCCTAATTACTTCACTTCCAACTTTTTTGTCTTTTATATCAATAATTTTTGGTGGATCTTCTGTAATCTCTTGCGATTTTGCTACAACTGGCGCTACAAATTTTACCTGATCCACTTTTGGCGCAGAGGGCGGAGGAGGTGTATCATATACAGCATTATCTTCCACAATAACTGTTGATACTGGTCCTGCTCCAACTGGTTCATCGATTGTTAAAACAGCATCAGGATCTCCTTTAATAGTCTCAGATCCTACTCTGCTTTCCATATTTCTAGCTCTATTTCTACCATTTGGAGGTGGCGGTGGCGGTGGAGCTTGTCTATTATACTTATATTTAGATGCTATTTTTTGTCCATTATACTTAGTATTCTTTTTCCACCAAGCATTTATATTTCCAAAATAACTTTCAATACTTTCCCAATTATTCTTTTGTAGCGCTAATGCAGCGTCATGCTCCTGCTTTTTAATTCGATCAAATTCTTCGCGCAATTCTGCTGGTGGCAAAATATCATACATAATATAATCACGAACATTTTCGAGAACAATCAATGACGTATTTTTGGTTACAATTCCGAATTTCTTTCCTAAAATCTCAATTTCATCTGCATTTTTAGTGTATTGCAATTCAAGATTAGCAATTTTTTTCTGTGCCCAGAGTTTTTCAACATTGATATCAGCAGTATTTTGGATAGTTGCATCTAAACTTATTTTTCGCTCTAAAATAGCTTCATTATAGCCAAATAACAACGTAATTTCATTTTTCGGATTTAGTGAAATTCCCGAAAAACTAAAATTCCCAGAAACTGAAGTTCCTTCCATCGGAAATAAATCGGTGACTGTCAAATTCTCTTTTATTCCTAAAAATTTCAAATTGGTATTTGTCAATTTATCCAAAGCTATTTCAGCATTTATCTGATTTAAATTGATAAAATTACCGCCGGTTTTCGTTGACGAAAAATTCAGAAAAGCAAAATCAGCAGAAACTGAAGAGGTGATAGAATAAATTGGCTTTTTTGTTTTTGGCAGAAGGTTTTCACTCAAAGATGATAATCCGTCTGTAAAAAACAAATATTCATCCTGACCTGAAAAGTTCAATTGCGAAAAACGAGTTCCGCCATCGTATCTTGTTTTTTCTAAAACAGCTTTTAGAGCAGACCAATTTCCTTCAGAAATAATATATTCTTGTTGTTTATCAAAAGTATAATTCAAAAAGTACAATGTAACTTTTGTATTTTTTATCTTCTGAAAATAAGCATCCAATAAACTCAATTCTTTCTTCAAATCACGATTTTGACAACTCAAAGAATTATCCCAAATTAAACCAATTGAGGCGGGTGATTTTTTAGCGGTTTTATTTCCTTCGATAAAAGTATTTCCATAAAAATAATACTGTCCCCCAGCATTCTGCATTACGACACTCGGAATATTTTGCTGAATCGGAATTTTAAAAACCAATTTTTCTTCAGGCTGGTAATTTTCTTTTTTAACCGAAGCCTGAAAAGATTGATCCCATTTTGAAAACACAATTTCTTTTCCTGAATTTTCAGCAACAGTTGGCGTACTTGAAGCCCCTAAAACCGAAACATTAATTTCAAATTTATCCAACTTTTTTGGATAACGGCTCAAAAACTGATACGCCAAATTATCTTTATCTGAAGATGAAAGTTCTTCTTCATAACCAATAACTACGGTTCTTTCTCCATTTGGCATTAACGGATAGATTCTGGTTTTAAAGTTATTTCCATCGACTTTTTCCAATAAGCCTGGATCTACGCGACGATGTTCAATTGCTTCAAAGACTTGTTTCCCTTTATTTTTATTTACTGGAACAGCTTCACGAAGTTTCCCATTAATATCAATCGCATATCTCGAAACCGAAACATTTTCTGGAAGCGGAAAAATAAGTTCTGCCTCCATTTGTCGTGTACCCGAATTAAAAAAATGCATTTCGGCTGTCGTATAAGCAATATTGCCAACGATTTTTACATTAACTTTCAACTGACTCATTCGCACCTTCTCAGCTTCTTCCCCTTTAACGGTAAGTTCAGGGCTTTGCGCAAAAGCTTTTGTGCCAATAAAGACCAGAAAGAAAAACAATACATTCAAATTCAGTTGAAAAATGTGTCGTATAGATGAAAACATTTTTAATTTCATGATACAAAAATTAAGGTTCATATTGTTATAGAGAACAAAAAACATCAAAAGGTTGGGAAGATAATACTTATTTTCAAAAAAAAATCTCCAAAGCCCGAAAGCAATGGAGATTTAATATAAAAAACAATCTATTTTCAATATTATGCTATAAGAAAACTCAAGACAAAGTTTAGAATAAACTTAAATTAACTTATATCACTTATATGGCTTAAAACAAAATTATGCGTTGAAAATTTTCTCTTGGTGACCAATACTTTCTTGGTGAATTGCTTTGAACATTCTCAAAACAAATTCTTCAGTAAGACCTTTTTTCTCACCTTCTAAAATCATTTTTCCTAAGATTTCGTTCCAACGGTTGTTTTGAAGAATCGCAACGTTAGCATCTTTTTTCACTTGACCAATTTCATCAGCTACTTTCATACGTTTTCCTAACAATTCTAATAAGTTAGCATCCAAAACGTCGATGTTAGCTCTTAGTTTTTTCATTTTTTGGCTGTACTCATCTGTAGTATCGTCCGTTTTTCTGATAGTCAAATCTTTAATGATTTGTTTCAAAGCATCAGGAGTAACTTGCTGTGCCGCATCAGACCAAGCGTTGTCTGGATCGATATGCGTTTCGATAATCATACCATCGTAGTTCAAATCTAAAGCCTCTTGAGTTACTTCGAAAATCATTTTACGATCTCCTGTAATGTGAGATGGATCGATGATTAATGGTAAATCAGGGAATTTATTTTGCAATTCGATAGCAATCTGCCATTCTGGAATGTTTCTGTATTTTGTTTTTTCGTAAGTAGAGAAACCTCTGTGGATAACTCCCAATTTCTCGATTCCAGCCATGTGCAAACGCTCAACACCACCTAACCATAAAGCTAAATCTGGGTTTACAGGGTTTTTCACCAAAACAATTTTGTCAGTCCCTTTTAATGTATCAGCAATTTCTTGAACTGCGAAAGGGTTTGCAGTTGTACGTGCACCAACCCATAATACGTCGATATCATGTTCTAAAGCTAGTTTACAGTGAGCTGCAGTTGCAACTTCAGTTCCCATTAATAAACCAGTTTCAGCTTTAGCTTTTTGCAACCATTTTAATCCAATTTCACCAACACCCTCAAATCCTCCAGGACGAGTTCTTGGTTTCCAGATTCCAGCTCTGAAAACGCTTACTTTTGAATCTTTCAATTCATGAGCAATTTTCAAAACCTGATCTTCAGTTTCTGCACTACAAGGTCCAGCTATCACAAGTGGGTGATTTAAATTGAAATCTTCTAACCACTTTCTCATTTCTTTCTTATTTTCCATCGTTTTTATAGTTTACTTTTTTATAGTTATTCCGTTTAATATTTCTCTAATTTTATTTACACTTTCCATTTCTTCAAAAATGGCGTTGTAATTGTCGTCTGCCAGCAAATCTCTAAACTGAGTCAAATTTGCAATATAACCTTCTAAGGTTTCCAGAACGTATTCTTTGTTTTGTTTAAAAATGGGTGTCCACATTGCTGGTGAACTTTTTGCCAGACGAACGGTGCTTTCAAATCCACTTCCCGCCATATCAAAAATATCTTGTTCGTCTTTTTCTTTTACCATTACTGTTTTTCCGAGCATAAACGAACTAATGTGCGATAAATGCGAAACATAAGCAATGTGTTTGTCATGCGAAACGGGATCCATATATCGAATTCTCATTCCAATTGAAGTAAAAAGATTTAATGCTTTTTCCTGTAATTTAAAAGCAGTCTTTTCGACTTCACAGATAATGTTTGTTTTTCCTTGAAACAAACCTCTTATTGCTGCTGATGGACCCGAAAATTCAGTTCCTGCAATTGGGTGCGTGGCAATAAAATTTCTCCTTTTCGGATGATTGGCCACCACATCACAGATTGGTTTTTTGGTCGATCCTACTTCAAAAACAATTGTCTTGTCTCCAACTGCATCCAGAACTTTAGGCAAAACTGTCAGCGCTACATCTACTGGAACCGAAACGATTACAAAATCTGCTTTTTGTAAATCTTCAAAGCTTCCCGCTTCATCAATAACGCCAAGATCAATTGCTTCCTGCAAATGTTTTTCGTTATTGTCAATTCCTAAGATAGTCGCATCAGGATAACGTCCTTTGATGTCTAACACCATCGAACCGCCTATTAACCCTATTCCTATTACGTATACTTTCATAATTTTTTAAATTCCAAGTCTTAAAATTCCAAATTCCAATTAAATGGCTTCGACTTCGCTCAGCCTGACAATCTGGATAAAAGTCTTGATTCTTGCTTCTAAAATCTCAATACTCTAAAATCGATCAATAGCTTCTTGTACTTTTTCTTCTTTTACACACAATGAGAATCTGATATATCCTTCGCCGTTGCTTCCAAAAATGGTTCCCGGTGTGATGAAAATATGTTTCTCATATAATATTTCGTCAATGAACTTCTCCGCTGATTCGATTCCTTCTGGAAGTTTTGCCCAAACGAATAAACCAACTCCTTCTTTATATACTTTACAGTTTAGCTTTTCAGCTAATTTCTCCGTTAATTCTCTACGGCGTCTGTAAATTTTGTTTTGGTCTTCGAACCATGATTTATCACATTTCAAAGCCGCTATTGCACCTTTCTGAATTCCGTAATACATCCCGCTGTCCATGTTGCTTTTTACTTTTAGGACTGCATCGATAATTTCAGGATTTCCTAAAACCATTCCGACTCTCCAGCCTGCCATGTTGAATGTTTTACTTAAAGAGTTTAATTCTAAAGCCACATCTTTAGCGCCTTCAACTTGCAATAAACTCATCGGATTATCATTCAAAACAAAACTATACGGATTGTCGTTGATCAATAATATGTTGTGTTTTTTAGCAAAAGCAACCAATTTTTCAAATAACGCTAAACTTCCTCTCGCTCCTGTTGGCATGTGCGGATACCCCAACCACATAATTTTTACTTTCGAAAGATCCAGTTTTTCCAGAGCTTCAAAATCTGGTTCCCATCCGTTTTCTTCTTTTAAATCGTAATAAACCGGAACTGCCTGAACCAAATTGGTCACCGAAGTATAAGTCGGGTAACCTGGATTCGGAATCAAAACGTGATCGCCTTCATTTAAAAAGGCTAACGAAATATGCATAATTCCTTCTTTCGAACCCATTAGAGGTAAAATCTCATTATTCGGATTCACTTCAACACCAAACTGATCACGATAAAAATCTGCCATCGCCTGCCTCATTTCTGGTAATCCCTGATAGCTTTGATAACCATGTCCGTTTTCGTCTTGAATTGCGGCAGCGACTGCTTCAATTACTGCTTTTGACGGACTCAAATCAGGGCTTCCAATTCCCATGTTGATGATCGATTTTCCTTCAGACATCAACTGACGAACTTCTCTTAGTTTTGATGAGAAGTAGTATTCTTCAACTGTGTCTAATCGTTTTGCTGTTGTAATCATTGTTTTTAATTTTTGCTGTATGCTTTAAGCCTTAGGCTATATGCTTTTTCTTTTTTGACTTTAAGACTTTCGACTTTCCAACTTTAAGACTCACTTAAAGGTTTTGTATTTTTATATTCTCCCAACACTTTAAAATATTCTGCCATGATGTTTAATAATGTTTTGGCTTTTGCAAAATCTTCGTATTTCTCGAATGTTACATCTACGAAGAATGAATATTTCCAAGGCGTTTCAATTTTTGGAAGCGACTGGATTTTTGTCAAATTCAGTTTGCAATCACTCATTACATTTAAAACTGCCGCTAAACTTCCTCTTTTATGATCCAATTCAAACTTTACAGAGGCTCTGTTGATTTCGCTTTCTGGCAAAAATGAATTTTGTTTTTTAATGATTACGAAACGTGTCATATTGTTTTTGATCGTTTGAATCGATGGTGCAATAATGTCAAGATCGTACATTTCAGAAGCCGTCACACTTGCAATTGCTGCAATTCCAGTCAACTGTTTTTCTTGAATTCTTCTTGCTGTTTCGGCTGTATCTTTATCCTCAACCAATTTGATATTTGGATATTGTTTCAAGAAATCCATACACTGCAAAAGTGCCATTGGGTGCGAATGAACTTCTTTTATATCTTCAATTTTCTGACCTTTTAAAGCCATTAAATTCTGTTGAATATTTAAATAATGCTCTCCAATTATGTGTAAATTGTTCTTGTCAATCAATGCATAATTTGGAATAATCGGCCCTGCAATTGAATTTTCGATCGCCATTACAGCCTGATCAGATTTTCCGGCAATAAGGCTGTCGATCAATTCTTCAAAAGATAAACATTCATCAATATCCACATTTTCAGAGAAATACTCTTTCACAACCTGATGATGAAATGATCCTTTTATACCTTGTATTGCAATTTTCGTTGTCATATAGTCAAAAAAAAATCCTGATTTGCATCAGGATTGTATATTAGTTTTATTTGTCTTAAAATTTTTCTCAAATAACCATAGCACAATCCTGACTTCTACTAAAGAAGAAATAAAAATTGTTGCTAAAATAAAAACGGTTACTTGCCATTTTGTTTGTGTTTTGTTTTAAATTCTCTGCGAATGTATAAATTATTTTTAGTGCACCAAAAAAAAGATTGCATTTTATGAAACAAAAAAGGATTTCTTAACAAATTTAGCAGGTTTTGTATGATAATATAAAAAAATGGGCTTAAAATGAGATATTTATAATGGCTTTTTCTAAGGGACTAAGATGCTGAGTTGCTAAGGTTCTAAGTTTTTTTCGCCACGAATTCACGAATTGACTCAAATCATTGTGGTTATTTAATTCAAATTTCACAGATTTAAAAAATAAAATTCGTGAATTTGTGGCGAAAATTAAAACATAAAAAAGCAGCTATCATTACAATAACTGCTTTTCGTATATTAAATTAAAAATCTAAAATCTAAAATCTAAAATAATTAAGACCCACACATTTCACAATCCTCAGGATCTGCAGCTTGTGCTTTAAGCAACATCGCTTTGTAATCCTCAACGCTGATTGCTTCAGTTTCTGCAACTAATGACGGAGCTGTTTCTTCTTTTTTATCGTTGTTTAATGTGAATTTAATCGCATCTACAGCCGCTTTTGTTCTTAGATAATACATTCCTGTTTTTAAACCAGATTGCCAAGCATAGAAGTGCATTGAAGTCAGTTTAGAATAGTTTGCATCCTGCATGAACAAGTTCAACGATTGAGACTGGTCAATAAAATATCCTCTTTGACGAGACATATCGATAATATCTTTCATCGACATTTCCCAAACTGTTTTATAAAGATCTTTTAAGTCTTGCGGAATCTTATCAATATTTTGAACAGATCCATTATGACGCATAATTTCTTGTTTCAAATCTTCGTTCCATAAACCAAGTTTTACTAAATCTTCTAGTAAATGTTTGTTTACTACGATGAATTCTCCAGACAATACACGACGTGTGTAAATGTTTGATGTATATGGTTCAAAAGCTTCGTTGTTTCCTAAGATTTGAGAAGTAGAAGCAGTTGGCATTGGCGCAACTAATAAAGAGTTACGAACTCCATGCTCTACAACTTCTTTTCTTAATGAAGCCCAGTCCCAACGGCCAGATAATTCTTCATCTTTCATTCCCCACATATTGTGTTGGAATTCTCCTTGAGACATTGGCGAACCTTCGAAAGTTGAATATGGACCTTCTTCTTTTGCCATTTCCATAGAAGCGGTTACAGCAGCGAAATATAAAGTTTCGAAAATCTCTTGATTTAATTTTTTGGCTTCATCACTTGTAAACGGCATACGCAACATAATGAAAGCATCTGCTAAACCTTGTACACCTAATCCAACTGGACGGTGACGCATATTAGAATTTTCTGCTTCTTTTACCGGATAGTAATTTCTGTCGATTACTTTGTTCAAGTTACGAGTTACACGTTTTGTAACATTGTAAAGCGCTTGGTGATCAAATTGTCCGTTATCAATAAACATTGGCAAAGAGATTGAAGCCAAGTTACAAACTGCAATTTCATCTTTAGATGTAAACTCCATAATCTCTGTACACAAGTTAGAAGAACGAATAGTTCCTAAATTCTTGTGGTTCGATTTACGGTTTGCTGCATCTTTGTACAACATATATGGCGTTCCAGTCTCGATTTGAGATTCTAGGATTTTCTCCCATAATTCACGAGCTCGGATTGTTTTTCTTCCTTTTCCTTGAAATTCGTAATCAGTGTATAAAGCTTCAAATTCTTCTCCATAAACATCATACAATCCTGGACATTCGTTTGGACACATTAAAGTCCAAGTTGAATCTTCCTGAACACGTTTCATGAATAAATCTGAAGTCCACATCGCGAAGAATAAATCTCTTGCGCGCATTTCTTCTTTTCCTGTATTTTTCTTTAAATCTAAGAAATCAAAGATATCAGCATGCCAAGTTTCGATGTAAATCGCAAAACTTCCTTTACGTTTTCCACCACCTTGATCTACATAACGAGCAGTATCGTTGAAAACTCTCAACATCGGAACAATTCCGTTTGAAGTTCCGTTTGTACCGCGAATGTAAGATCCAGTTGCACGAACGTTATGAATAGAAAGTCCAATTCCCCCCGCTGACTGCGAGATTTTTGCTGTTTGTTTTAATGTATCGTAAATTCCGTCAATACTATCATCTTGCATTGCTAAAAGGAAACAAGAAGACATTTGAGGTTTTGGGGTTCCTGCGTTGAACAACGTTGGTGTTGCATGCGTAAAGAACTTTTTAGACATTAAGTCGTAAGTTTCAATAACCGATTTTAAATCGTCTAAGTGAATACCAACAGAAACACGCATTAACATGTGCTGCGGACGCTCCACGATTTTTCCGTTTATTTTAAGAAGATAAGAACGCTCTAAGGTTTTAAAACCAAAGTAATCGTAATTAAAATCTCTTGTATAAATGATATGAGAATCTAAAAAAGCAGCATTTTCCTGAATTACTTTGTAAACATCATCAGCAATTAATGGCGCATCTTGACCATTTCTCGGGTTTACATAGTGATACATATCTTTCATCGTTTCTGAGAAAGATTTTTTGGTATTTGAATGCAGGTTAGAAATTGCTACACGAGCTGCCAATTGAGCATAATCTGGATGCGCAATAGTCATAGAAGCCGCCGTTTCTGCTGCAAGATTATCCAATTCAGAAGTCGAAACCCCATCATACAATCCTTCGATAACTCTCATAGCTACCTTAACTGGATCTACGAGCTCATTCAAGCCGTAACACAATTTTTTGATTCTTTCTGTAATCTTATCAAACATTACGGGCTCTCTGTGGCCATCTCTTTTTACTACATACATAAGCTTACCATTTATAGTTATTGAAAAAATGAAAGTAACTAGAGAACGGACTCCAGTACTTAAACATTGCGTGTTTTTAAATTATTTTTTGAGAATTACCAAATTCTCAATAGTTACTCGTTTCAAATTCGAAAACCGAACTTAAATACGTCAAAAATTGTTATTGAATCTACGATTTGGGGAAAGAGACTCAACCTTAAAATATTCTTGTAATCTTTTTTCAGCGTCTCTTGAAGAACAGTCGCTAAAAGTATTTTTGTTGTCTAAAAATCTGCATCAAATGAAATTTTCTGAGCATCACTATCTGTGTTCATTACACCAGATTTTTGATACTCTGCAACACGTTTTTCAAAGAAATTGGTTTTTCCTTGAAGAGAAATCATGTCCATGAAATCAAACGGATTCGCTGATCCATACACACGCTCGCAACCCAATTCTACTAATAATCTATCAGCAACAAATTCTAGATATTGCGTCATCAAAGTAGCATTCATACCAATTAAACTTACCGGAAGAGATTCTGTAACAAATTGTCTTTCGATATCTAAGGCGTCAACAATGATTTCTTTGATTCTATCTTTTGGAACTTTGTTAACCAAGTGATGATTGTGCAAGTGAACTGCAAAATCACAATGTACACCTTCGTCACGAGAAATCAGCTCATTAGAGAAAGTCAAACCTGGCATTAAACCACGTTTTTTCAACCAATAAATTGAACAGAAAGCTCCTGAGAAAAAGATTCCTTCAACTGCAGCAAAAGCAATAAGTCTTTCAGCAAATGAATCAGACTCGATCCATTTTAAAGCCCATTCTCCTTTTTTAGCAATAGCAGGAAAAACTTCTAAAGCATTAAACAATTCTGTTTTCTCAGCTTCATCTTTAACGTAAGTATCAATTAATAAAGAATACGTTTCACTGTGAATGTTTTCCATCATAATCTGGAAACCATAGAAAAACTTCGCTTCAGCATATTGAACTTCATTTACAAAGTTCTCAGCCAAATTCTCATTTACGATTCCGTCAGAAGCAGCAAAGAATGCAAGAATATGTTTAATGAAATATCTTTCATCATCATTCAATTTATTATTCCAGTCTGTCAAATCTTGGTGTAAATCGATTTCTTCTGCAGTCCAAAAACTCGCTTCCATCTTTTTATACCACTCCCAAATGTCATGATGTTTAATCGGAAAAATAACGAAACGATTTTTATTTTCTTGTAATATTGGTTCGATTTGTGACATGACAGATTCTGTTAATTTTTTTATTGAATTTTTACACATTCAGTGCACTACAAAGATTGTCATTTCACGTCAAAAATAAAAGCCAAACTTATTCACAATCGGGCGTAGTTTTTAACAAAGGCTAAAATTTGAAAAATTTTTCAGACAATAATTAATTTACTGCAAATGAATGATTTAATAGCTATTTCACCCTTCAAAAGCCCTGTAAAATATAGACTTTTTAGAATAAAATGCAAGAAATTTTAAATAGTTTTAAAAAGTTTTTTTTGAGTCAAAACTTTATTTTTTCGAGTCAAAACTTGTAGTCAAAAAGACCATCATTTTGATTGTAGGTTTTTACGAATTTTTAAGTTCTTCAGCTACTTTTTCAAGTTCCAAATACCAATCTTCGCCAAAGCGTCTAATCAGTGCTTCTTTTACAAATTTGTAAACTGGAACTTCTAATTCTTTCCCTAACGAACAGGCATCATCACAGATATCCCATTTATCATAATTTACCGCCGCAAATTCTGTGAAGTCTTTTACACGAATTGGATATAAATGACAAGAAACTGGTTTTTTCCAATCTACGATTCCTTCGTTATAAGCTTGTTCGATTCCGCAAAGTGCCGTTTTTCCGTCAAAAATTACGTAAGCGCAATCTTTATTATCAATAAGCGGAGTTTCAAGATCACCATCAGTTCCTTTTACCCAAGTTCCTTGAGCTTCGATTGCCTCTATTCCTTCTTTTCGTAAAAAAGGTTTCACTTTTGGATAAATTTCTTCTAAGATTTTAGTTTCAGCCTCATTCAAAGGCGCGCCCGCATCTCCATCAACGCAACAAGCTCCTTTACAAGCAGACAAGTTGCACACAAATTCTTTTTCCAGAATGTCCTCTGAAATAATAGTTTTACCTAACTGAAACATGATATTTAATACTGTAATTTATAAAGTGCAAAGATAGTCAAAGAAAGCAGATAAAAAATGTATCACAGAGATTCACAAAGCTAAACACAGAGTTCCACAAAGATTTCTATCGAATATTGCCATTTTAAAAAATATTACTTCGCGAATCTTTGCGAAAAATCTTTGTGAAACTTTGTGGCAAAAACCACAATTGTTACAAATATCACTTTTTTAACCAATAAAACATGTTTTTATAACAAAAATACATTGTAACGAAAAAACCCCTAACTTTATTAACTACTTTTGCAGCAGTTTTTAAACCCTAAAAATCAAAGCGATATGTTAGAAATCGATTTTAAAGAAATCATTACCGTTAGTATGGTGCTTTTTGCCGTAATTGATATTGTTGGTTCAATTCCGATTATTGTGAATTTAAGAGCTAAAGTCGGACACATCGAATCTGAAAAAGCTTCTATTGTTGCCGGAGCAATTATGATTGTTTTTCTTTTTGTTGGAGAAGGTTTACTAAATTTAATTGGTATCGATGTTCATTCGTTTGCTGTTGCAGGATCTTTCGTTTTATTCTTTCTGGCTTTGGAAATGATTTTAGGAATCAGAATTTATCGTGATGAAGAACCAGGATCTGCTTCTATTGTACCCTTGGCTTTTCCTCTAATCGCTGGAGCGGGAACCATGACCACCTTATTATCACTTCGATCTCAGTTTCATACGATTAATATTATCATTGCAATTGTACTAAATATCATCTTGGTTTACATCGTTTTGAAGTCTTCTAAAAAAATCGAAAATCTATTAGGAGAGAACGGACTTGGAGTAGTTCGCAAGACATTTGGAGTAATACTTTTAGCAATTGCTGTTAAATTATTCGCTGCTAATGTTAAAGGTTTGTTTGTCTAAATTTTATTTTTATAAATTTACCCCGTAAAATTTCTAAAATACAACTTTAAGGCAATTTCCCCATAAAGTTCTACTTTATTATTTTAGGCAAAAACAAAAACAACCTTATGAAAATTTTCACTTCAATCTTAGTGCTTTTGGCATTAGCTTTAATCGTTTTTAATATTACGCTATTAGACTTTCAAAACCCTTTTCAAGGAGATAGTATGGTAGCTTTTATTGGAATCGCCGCTTCATTTTGCGCTGTTTTGATTCTTTTGATTTTTAGAATTTCAAAAAGAATTGAAGAAAAAATGAATGACAACAGATAATATGTTTGATGTTTTAATTATCGGCGGAGGAGTATCAGGCATGTCTTGTGCTCTTGTCTTAGGGTCCGCAAAAAACAAAACTTTTGTTACTGATAAAAAAATCGGAATTTTTACCCACCAGAAAAATTCTTCTTTACAAGAGGCAATATTTTATAACGCTTACGGAATTACACCAGGAAAATTAGGTTCTGAACTTTTAACTGAAAGCACTCAGGATTTAGCCATAACTTACCCGCACATTACTCAGATTCCAAATGAAAAGGTAATAAAAATTGAGGGGAGCTATCCTGAATTTACCGTGGTGACAAACAAGAATTCATACCAAACAAGAAATATCGTAATTGGAATTGGTTCTGCTAATACTTTCGACATTGAAGGTTTAATGCAATTTGTTGAACCTCATAAAAAAGCTCTTCCAGAAAAACAGCGTATTCAGCTTAAAAACGAAGATCATAAAGTGGCTGACGGCATTTATGTAATCGGAACTTTAGCTGGCTGGAGAAGCCAATTGGCAATTGCTGCCGGAAGTGGCGCGGCTGTAGCAACAGATATTCTTACTTTATGGAATAACGGCGTACAGACTCACGCTCACGATAGTATTCGATAATTTTTTGTTTTTACCATTAAGAGATTAAGAAAAATTAAGTTTTATTCTGACGGAAACTTAATTATCAAGTTTCATTAAGAAAAAAAAACTAAACAAAAAAACCATTAAGATATTAAGAAAACAAGCCTTGCAGCTTAATAAACTTAATCTCTTAATGTTTTTTTTTGCATGGTCGTCTATTTAACCGAAACGATTTCTGTTACCTTGATATGGTTTTCCTCTTCAGTTTTCCATTTTTCTCCTTTTACAGACGCCACATCTCCAATTTTTAATTGTTTGTAGTTTTGAGGTCCGCCAACGTTTACAATACTAATTGTGGCAAAATATACCTCTTTGGCGTCTGTGGTAATTTTAGCCGTGTAACCATCTTTACCAGCTTCTATACCATCCACTTTTCCTGTAACTACAGCATTCGCATCATTTTTCATAGTTGTGCAAGAAATTACAAAAGTCATTAAAAGTACTAGAAAACTTATTCTTTTTAGATTTTTCATATATTTTAGTTTAACCGCGAAGTTCGCAAAGATTTACGCTAGGTTCGCTAGGTCTTATTTTAAGTTTATATTATTTATGGTTTCCAAACTTTACGCCAGCTGAACACAGCTTCCTGCTATAACTTTTAAATTTTTCCCTACTTTTTTCCAGACTCTTATGTACTTGAAAACTCCATTAATCGGATTACCATCATAAGCTCCTTTTAACGCGACTGTAACAGTAACTACAGCCGAATCGCCAATTATATTCACGATTTGATCTGAACCTTCCAATGAATCGATTTTAATCTTTCCAGAACGGTATGTTTGTAAATCGAAATCTTTAGTGATGGTTTGTCCGTCGGGCATATTAAACAATAAATCATCATGAAGGATTGTTTCCAAAGCCATAACATCCGATTTTTTAATTGCAGTCAAGAGTTCGATTTCTGCATCAACAACGGTTTCTATTTTCATGATATAAGGATTGAAGTTATTTCTTCGGAGTCAGAATTGTTTTTATCATGGCATCTTCTTTTAAGATTACATCATAATAATACAATTCGCCAAACAGCTGTCGTGCAAATTCAGCCGTAATATGGCGGTTTACTAGCGCTTTTGTTTTGTCTAATTTCAAATCCAAGCCTGTCATCAAAATGTAATTCTTGAATCTTTTAAAATAAAGATCTGAATTCTTCATTTTAGTCAAAAACGCATTGAAATTATCTCCTGCAAAAGCATTTCTATTTTTATCTAATTCTTCAAAAACAAAATGTCCCACAATTCCTGTTTGCAGCAAATAAGCAACATTTTCATTTCCGTGCTCTGCTTCCATCGGTACAAAAACGTCCGGAACGATTCCGCCGCCGCCGTATACTATTTTTCCTTTAGGAGTTTTAAATTTTAAAGAATCGGCCACTTTTATGCTGTCTTTTGCATATAATTCTCCAGTAGCAATTCTAGACTCTGATTCTTTAAAATACTCTTCGTTTCCTTTTTTATATGGTTTCTGAATCGATCTTCCTGTTGGTGTATAATAACGAGCTACAGTCAATCTTACTGCTGATCCGTCATTAAAATCCATTTCTCTTTGAACGAGACCTTTTCCAAAAGAACGGCGTCCAACAATAGTTCCACGATCATTATCTTGAATGGCTCCAGCTAAAATTTCGCTTGCAGAAGCACTGTTTTCATTAATTAAAACATACACTTTTCCAGTTTCAAAACTTCCTGCTTTTGTTGCATATGTTTTTTCGGTTGAACCGTTTTTGCTTTTAGTGAAAACAATTAACTGTTTGTCTTTTAAAAATTCATCTGCAATGGCAATCGCTTCTTCCATATAACCGCCACCATTATCTCGCAGGTCAATTACAAGCGATTGAATTCCTTTTTGCTTTAATCTTGTTAAACCAGTTTTAAACTCATTAAAAGTGGATTCTGCAAAACGGTTTATTTTGATATAGCCGATATTATTTCCAAGCAGCATAGAAGCATCAACGCTTTTAATCGGAATAACGTCCCGCTTAACTTTAAATTTCAGTTTCTTCTGTTCTGATTTTCTAAAAACAGTCAATTCAATTTCTGAACCTTGAAGTCCTTTTAATTTGGAGAATAAACTATCTGAAGGCAATTTTCTGCCATACAATTTGGTTTTTCCTGCAAATAGAATTCGATCGCCAGATTTTATTCCTGCTTTTGCTGAAGGCCCATTTTCAACTGGTTTTATAATCGCAACCGAATCTTTATACATATAAAAATTGATTCCGATACCCACGAAATCACCTTTCATGCTTTCGGCAACCTCAGCTTGTTCGCTTGGCGGAATATAAACCGAATGCGGATCTAATTTAGAAAGTATATTATCGACCGTAAGATTTACAATCGAATCGGTATTGACACTATCAACATATTCGGTATTGATAAAATCAATAAGCTTATTAAGTTTGGTTTTAGAGTAATTTTTAGCCAAAAGCTGTTCGCTTGCGGGAGCATTCATTAAGCTTCCGGCAATTGTTCCAAGAGCAAAGGTTGCTCCTATGACTATTGGCAAATATTTTGGATTAAATTTCATTACTCTTCTAAAACAGGAATATGCTCTACTTCTACACCTGCTTTTATTAAAAATTGAATTCCAGAATCATCACGATATCCATCTTTATACACCACTCTTTTTATTCCAGACTGATGTATTAATTTGCTGCATTCTTTGCAAGGCGAAAGCGTGATATATAATGTCGCCCCTTCACAAGATTGTGTTGATCTTGCTACTTTCAGGATTGCATTTGCTTCGGCATGTAAAACATCCCAGCGTGTTAATCCGTCTTCGTCTTCGCAGCAATTTTCAAATCCAGATGGTGTTCCGTTGTAACCGTCAGAAATGATCATTCTGTCTTTTACAATAATAGCACCAACTTGTTTACGTTTACAGTAAGAAAGCAGACTCCACTCTTTTGCAATTCGCAGATATGCTTTATCGTATTTATTCAGTTTTTTTACTTCCATTTAATTTATCTGTTCCAAATTGGGCTATCAATAATCATCGGAATTACAACTCCAATAATAAAAGCCGACATTACCAGTGCCCAGTCGCGTTTTGAAAAACGGAAAACGGTCTGCACTATATATGAAATTACCAGAACAACAAAAACTACTATTAGCTGAGCAGCTTCTATTCCTAAGGCAAACTCTCCTAAAGGCAACAATTTTGAGGTTGCAGAACCGCCTAAAATTGTTTTGAAATAATTAGAAAAACCTAGTCCGTGAATAATTCCAAAGAATAAAGTTATGAAAAATACTAGATTTACACCATCATTTTTTGAGGTCTTTCCTGCTGTAAACAAATGATAAAGTGCTGTTACGAGAATTGTAATCGGAATCAGGAATTCTACAACATCTACTTTTATAGCAATTATACCATAAACAGAAAGAATCAAAGCCAAAGTATGGCCAATTGTAAAAAGAGAAACCAATAAGAAAATTCTTTTCCAGTCTTTAAAAAGATACGGAACAGTTAAGGCGATTAAAAAAAGAACGTGATCGTAAGCATTGATATCTAAAACGTGTTTTAATCCTATTTGAAAATAAATCCAAAATTGTGACATAGGTATATTGCAATTAAATAATTAGGGGTTGTAAACTTACGATTAATTTTCATACCTAAAGATTCAACTCAGTAAATCCTTCAATAAAGAAAAGTTAAATTTTAGGAGAATTTTAAAATCAATAATTTAAAAATAGGATTATATTTGTTATAATAAAACTTTATAACTTATGTCATTTTCAGAATTATTTGATAGCGAATTCAAGCAAAGAAACAAAGGACACTTTTCTGCAATTGTTCGTGTAGCTTTAGCTGATGGAGTTGTATATCCAGAAGAAAAAGCCTTTTTAGATAAACTTGCTTCTCGTTTAGAAATTACAGAATCGGAATACGAAGAAATTCTTAGCGATCCATTAAAATATCCGATCAATCCACCGTATTCTTATGTTCAACGCTTAGAGCGTTTATATGATTTAACAAGAATGGTTCATGTTGATCATCATCTTGAAGACAAACAAGAAGTATTATTGAAAAAAATAAGTGTTGCTCTTGGATTTACACCAAGCAACGTAGATTACATTATTGCAAAAGCTTTATCATTAGTTGATAAAAAAGTAGATGCTGATACTTTTATCTACGAAATGCAGCACATGCATAAATAGTATTCAGTTTTCAGTGGCAGTTTACAGTCTTGCTACTTGATGCAATTTAACTAAAACAAAAAAACAAACCCGACAGTTTTCAAACCTGCCGGGTTTTCTATTTATAATTCAAACTGAAAACTGAGACTGATACCAAAAACTTAATCTGCTTCAGCCATAAATTCCTCAGCCTTTTCTACCATATTATAGCTTCCGCAGAAAAAAGGTACTCTTTGGTGCAATTCAGTTGGCTGAATTTCCATAATTCTTCCGAAACCGTCTGTTGCTTTTCCTCCCGCCTGTTCGGCCAAAAATGCCATCGGATTACACTCGTACAACAAACGTAATTTCCCTTTTGGTGCTTTTGAACTTGTTGGATAAATATAAATGCCACCTTTAATCATATTTCGATGAAAATCGGCTACCAAACTTCCAATATATCTTGAAGTATACGGTCTGTCTCCTTCTTCACGCTGGCAGTATTTAATGTAATTTTTTACTCCCTGCGGAAAATGCACATAATTTCCTTCGTTTACCGAATAAATATTTCCGTTTTCTGGAAATTTCATGTTTGGATGCGAAAGATAAAATGTACCTATCGCTGGATTTAACGTAAAACCATTTACACCATGTCCAGTTGTATAAACCAACATTGTTGAAGTTCCATAAATTACATAGCCTGCTGCAACTTGATTGATTCCCGGCTGTAAAAAATCCTCGCTAGTTACCGGAGTTCCCATTGGAGTTACTCTTCTGAAAACAGAAAAGATAGTTCCCACAGAAACATTTACATCAATGTTTGAAGATCCGTCTAGCGGATCCATTAAGATCACGTACTTATTATTATGACTGTTGTCGCTCCCCTGAACAGTAATAAAATCGTCGTTTTCTTCAGAAGCAATACCACAGACAATCTCACGGTTTATTAACGTCTGGATAAATACTTCGTTTGCATAGACATCTAATTTTTGCTGGTCTTCACCTTGAATATTCTGTTCGCCTGCCGCGCCCACAATATCTACTAAACCCGCTTGGTTTACTTTATGATTGACCACTTTTGCTGCCAATCGAATAGAGTTGATAATTCGCGAGAGTTCTCCCGACGAATACTGAAATGCTTTTTGGTTCTCAATAATAAACTCTCCCAGTGTTTTATTGCGTTCTTCCATTTCTAAATCGTTATAGTTTTATTTTTAAGTCACAAATATCGCTTATTTTGTGAGAATGATTTAAAAATTATGTTGTTAGTTTGCTACTATTGTATATTTGCTAATAATCTGCAAAAAGCACTAGCTAAAATGAAGCTTTTTTAGATATTAAATAGTTAAAAATAGGAATATATGAATATTAGAAAAGGAAATCCTGAAGACATGAAATCGGTGTTAGGGCTTATTCAGGAGCTGGCTATATTCGAAAAAGAACCCGATGCAGTTGTCATTACAGAAGAAGATTTAGTGCGCGACGGTTTTGGTGAAAAACCATTATTTAATGTGTTTGTAGCCGAGATCGAAAATGAAGAAAAACAAAAAGAAATTGTTGGAATAGCATTGTACTATTATCGCTATTCTACCTGGAAAGGAAAAACAATTCACCTTGAAGATTTGATTGTAAAAGAAAAGATGCGAGGCACTGGTTTAGGCTCTGCCCTTTATGCTGAAATCATGAAACAAGGAAAAAGAGACAATGTTAGAAGAGTAGAATGGAATGTTTTGGATTGGAATACTCCAGCTGTTAATTTTTACAAGAATTCTGGCGCGAGAATTCTCGATGGCTGGCAGGTTGTTCAAATGGATGAAACAGGAATTAATTCGTTCTTAGAAAAATTATAAAAAAAATATTTAGCCACAGATTATAAAGATTAAAAGGATTTTAAAATCTGTGGCAATTCGCCACGAATTCACGAATTTTTATTCGTAAAGATTAGAAAAAATAATTCGTGAATTCGTGGCGGAAAAAAAATCTAAAAATCTAAAATTAAAAATGAGAGTATTTAAATTTGGTGGTGCATCGGTAAAAGATGCAGATGGAATTAAAAACGTATACGACGTTTTACAAAAAGTGGGTTATGAAGACGTGATTTTGGTAGTTTCTGCGATGGGAAAAACTACAAATGCTCTCGAAGTTGTAATCAAGAATTACTTTGAAAAATCGACAGAATTAAATGCTTCTGTTCAGGAAATTAAAAAATACCACAATCAAATCTTATTGGATTTGTTTGAAGATGAAAACCATGCGGTTTTTGCAGCTGTAAATGCTCAGTTTGACGAATTAGAATACTTCTTGGCTCATAATAAATCTCCAAACTACAACTTCGTTTACGATCAGGTGGTAAGTTTTGGCGAATTGATTTCGACTAATATCTTAAGCCATTATATGAATTTCAGAGGGATTCAGACGCAATGGCTTGACGTTCGTAATTTCATTAAAACGAATGCAAACTATAGAGACGCAGAAGTTGATTGGGAAACTACGCAACAAAACATCAGTAAAAATGTTCCAAGAAAACAGCTAAATATTACACAAGGATTTTTAGGTGCTGACGAAAATAATTTCACTACAACTTTGGGCCGTGAAGGTTCTGATTATACTGCCGGAATTTTTGCTTACTGCTTAAATGCAGAAAGTGTAACAATCTGGAAAGACGTTCCTGGAGTTATGAATGCCGATCCACGTTATTTTGAAAATGCAAGTTTGCTAAATCAGATTTCATATCGCGAAGCTATCGAGTTGGCGTTTTACGGAGCAACGGTTATTCACCCAAAAACATTACAGCCATTACAGAAAAAAGAAATTCCATTATACGTAAAATCGTTTATCAACCCACTATTAAAAGGAACTTGCGTTTCTAAAGGAGTAGATTTGGAACCGCAATATCCATGTTTTATCGTAAAAAGAGAACAGCTTTTAATTTCGCTTTCATCAATTGATTTCTCTTTCATTATGGAGGAAAACATCAGTGAGATTTTCGGTTTATTCCACGAATTTAAAATCAAAGTAAACTTGATTCAGAACTCAGCAATTAGTTTCTCTGTTTGTGTGGAAGATAAATTTGGGAATTTCCCAGAATTGAACGCTATTCTTTCTAAAAAATTCAAAGTAGAATACAGCGAAAATGTAACTTTATATACAATCCGTCACTTTACAGAAGAGGCAGCGCAGACTGTTGAAGCTAACAAAGAAGTTTTATTGAAACAAGTTAGCCGCGAAACTATGCAGATTGTCACTAAAGAATTAATCTAATATTGCTTTATAAAAGGTAATTATTTAATTCAAAAATTATTGAAAAGGCTTCACATAATTGTGAGGCCTTTTTTATTCCGAAAGAATTTTCTTTATTTAATCACTTTTTGATTATATTTACTTTCTTTATAAAGAACTCAAAATGAGCAAAAAAGGCTTTTTATTAGTTTTCATTATTCTTGGTTTATTATACATCAGTATATCTTTAAGTCCATTACTTGCTAAAGACATAAAAGACATTTCTTATTCAGATTTTAGATTGGTAATTGGTCCGTTTTTATCTACAGTTGGAATTCTTATAACCTATACACAACTGAAAAGTAGAAAAGCCAACAAACAATAGTAATTTTTCTGCTGCTTCTTGATCCTGGAAAATCAAAAAACATCCATCGAAAAAAAACAATTGACAGAACTATTCTAATAACTGATTTTAAAGAACACATAATCCTAATTCACTTTTCTTTACAGCATTATTTATACTTATTAAAACATCATATCAAAAACACATATAATCATGGTCGAAATTTTTAGAGGTTCTTATATTGAATCAATGAATATTAAAAATCTATTGGAAAATAACGGCATTTCTGTTTTTATTGCAAATGAATACATGTCCAATATTCAGCCTTGGTCCGTCTCTGCTGGAGGGAATGATCCTGCCGTTTTAAAAGTACTCGAAAAAGATATGGCTGACAGTCAAGTAATAATTGACAGTTATAATAAAGGCGAATATAATTTGACAGTATAATCTTTTGATGGGCCACAAAAATGAACATTAGATTCCCGATTTAATGCAAATTTAAATCTTAAAAAAAATGAAATTCAGTAAAGAACCATCCGAAGAAGAAAAAAACAATTGGCAAAATGATCCAAATAATTGGGTTTGGGGAATGTTCTATTATAATCCAGAGGACCCAAGATTATTTCCGCCAAAAAAGATTAAAGAATTTGGTTGGACGACCAACTTTGCAAATCCCAATTCAGTACTCGTAATGATTATACTAATTTTAGTAGTGTTAATCTTCATATTGTTTGCTCATTAATATCTATCAAACTATTGTTATATAAGAAATTAAAACTAAAATTTCCGACATAACAATTCCCAATTATAAATACTACTTTTGACTTTTTAGAGTTAGAGTATTTATGTTGAAAAAATTACTGTTTTTGACGGTTTTCTTCTGGTTTTCTGCGCTTCAGGCTCAGGAAACTGAATCTCTGTACAAAACCAAAAAAGTAATCGTTTCAAAAGACACTATTCGCCTTGAAAAAGTCTCTATAAATTCTGGATTTTTTCAAATTCTGAATACAAAAAACCAACCAATCGATTCGACTTCCTATAAAGTCAATTTTCAAAAAGGATATTTACTTTTAAATGAAAATTTCCAATCGGTTTCAGATACTTTAATTGTCAATTATCTTAATTATCCTGATCTCTTGACTAAAGAATACAGCCTTTACAAATCGGATCAGATTGTAAGCGGTGATGTTGGAACAGACAAATTGTATCGCATAGACAATAACTCAAACGCAAAAAAAGCAACTCCTTTTGATGGACTTGAAACTTCTGGAAGCATTACCCGAGGCGTTACTGTCGGGAATAACCAAAGTACGGTTTTAAACTCCAATTTAGATCTACAGATTACAGGAAAACTTTCAGACAAAGTGAGTTTGAGAGCATCGCTACAAGACAATAATATTCCGTTGCAAGATGGTGGCTATTCGCAAAAACTTGATCAATTTGATAATATTTTCATAGAACTTTTTAGCAATGACTGGAACATTCGCGCCGGCGATGTCTTTTTAGAAAATAGGAAAACTCAATTTTTAGGCTTTAATAAAAAAGTTCAAGGACTTTCTGCCAACTTTGATTTTGATACCGAAACAAGTAAAACCAACGTTTTTGCTTCGGTTGCTTTTGTAAAAGGACAATATGCCAAAAGTACTTTTACAGGTCAGGAGGGAAATCAGGGTCCGTATAAACTAAAAGGGCAAAATGGCGAATTGTATGTTTTGGTGATTTCGGGTTCGGAGCGAGTTTATGTAAATGGCGTTTTATTGAAAAGAGGCGAAAACAACGATTATGTGATTGATTACAATGCCGGAGAAATTGTCTTTACTTCGCTTTTTACCATCACTTCAGAAATGCGTATTAATGTCGAATATCAATATTCTGAACGAAATTACAATCGTCTTGTAACATACGCAGGCGCAACTCACGAAAACAAAAACTGGAGTTTTGGCGGATATATTTATTCTGAAAATGATATGAAAAATCAGCCTTTGCAACAAAATCTTTCTCCAGAACAAGTTCAGATTTTAAGTCAGGCAGGTGATGATGTTAATCTAATGAAAGCACCTTCTGCTTACGAAGATAGTTATGCCGAAAATAAAATTTTATACAAAAAAATACTTGTCAATTCGGTTGAAGCTTATGAATATTCAAATAATCCTGCTGATGTCTTGTACAATGTAAGATTTAGCCAAGTTGGTGCAAATTCCGGAAATTATATCATTCAAAACAATAATTCTGTCGAACGAATTTATCAATATGTTGAGCCTGTTAAAGGAATTCTGCAAGGAAATTATGAGCCAATTGTACAGCTTGTTGCGCCAATAAAACTGCAGGTGGCAACGTTTTTAGGAAAATACAATCCGAATGAAAAAACTTTAGTTGATTTTGAATTGGCTGTTAGCAATAATGACCAGAATTTATTTTCTGGAATTGATGATGCTAATAATGAAGGAATCGCTTTTAAAACCAATCTTAAAAAACGTCTTTTTTCTAGAAGCTGGAACTTAGACGCTTTCGCGAATTATCAATTCGTACAGCAGAATTTTAAATCGGTAGAACGTTTGTATAATATCGAATTTAACCGCGACTGGAATTTAACGGGAACCCAATATGGTAATCAGAGTCTTTTGGTTACAGGTTTGAATTTTGATTTGTTTTCGAAAAAAGAAACTTCGAATATTGGTTTACTGACTTATCAATTTGAAAAATTAGATTACAGCGAAAGCTACTCTGGAGCCAGACATACTACAAACGCTTTATTCAAATTGAAGAATTGGACAATCGAAAACAACGGAAGTTTCCTTAATTCTGATGCTACAGCTTCGACTTCAAAATTTATTAGAAACCAAACCAGAACCAAATATCATTTTGGCAAAAACTGGGTTGGAGGAACTATGCAATTAGAAGATAATCAGCAAAAAGATAAAGTAACCAACCAGTTTTCGGCTTTAAGCCAAAGATTTTCAGAATATGGTGTATTTACCGGACGAGGCGACAGCACTAAAGTTTTTGTGGAAGTTGGTTTTCTGCAAAGACGCAACGATAGTTTGCAAAACGGATTACTGCAGCATGTCAATAATTCGCAAACCTATTATTTAAAATCAAAACTGATTCAGAACAAAACAACCGATTTAGCAGTTTATGCGAGTTACAGAAATTTAGATTTTACGGATAAATCAAGACAAAATGAACCTTCTTTAAATTCGAGAATTCTGTACAACGACCGTTTTTTTAATCAGTTGATGCAAATTGGAACGGCTTACGAAACCAGTTCGGGAACTATTGCACAACAGGAATTCACTTATGTAGAAGTGCCAACAGGTCAAGGTGTTTATACTTGGAATGATTATAATGGCAACGGAATTCAGGAATTGGAAGAGTTTGAAGTTGCCGTTTACCAAGATCAGGCGCGCTATGTTAGAGTCTTTTTGCCGAATCAGATTTACATTAAAACCAATCAAAATAAATTTTCGCAATCTTTAACTTTAAATCCGCTGCAATGGCAGAATGAAAAAGGATTTAAAAAACTGCTGTCTTATTTTTATAACCAGACTTCTTTTATAATGGATAGAAAGGTTAAGAGCGATGGCGAAAAATTAGAACTCAATCCGTTTGATTCATCAGAAGAAAATATTTTGGGTTTGAATTCGAGTTTCAGAAACAGCTTATTTTATAATCGAGGCAAACAGAAACATTCGGTTACGTATTCTTACCTTATAAATAAAGGAAAGAGTCTGCTTTCTGTAGGTTCACAACATGTGCAGAATTATTCGCATCAAATTCAGTACACCCATTTATACCAAAATAGCTGGCTGTTTAATTTCTTCACCAAAACCATAAAAACCGATTTGGTTTCAAAAGATTTTGCAGAGAAAAACTATGATATTCAAGGTTGGCAGCTGGCACCAAAAGTCAGTTATTTATTTTCTAAAAATACCAAATTGGATTTCTTTTATGAGCTTCAAAACAAAAAAAATCAAATTGGAAATTTTGAAACTTTAGACCAAAACAGAATCGGAACTTCTTTTTCTTATGCGGGCGAAAAGAAAGTTACAGTTAATGGCGAATTCTCTTTTTATGAAAATAAATTTAACGGAAACGAATTCTCTTCAGTCGGTTTTCAAATGCTCGAAGGACTACAAGCGGGATCAAATTTGGTTTGGAAACTGCTTCTGCAAAAGAACATTACGTCTTTTTTGGATGTTAATTTAAATTATCAAGGAAGAAAAAGTGAAACCGGAAATACGATTCACACAGGAAATGTCCAGCTTCGTGCATATTTTTAATGCACTGCGAAAAAGATGACAATAAATTGTTTAATTTTAATTGAAATTTAAACTTTTAGCCTTATGAAAAAATTAGTATTATTATGTTTAATGGTTGTTTTCTCTTCTAATTTTTACGCACAGGAAACAACTGCAAAAACTACGAAAAGCAAGACAGAAGCTTCCGCAAAAAAAACTAAAGCGACTGCAGATAAAGCCTCGGCTGATGCAAAAAAAGAGGCCACAAAATCTAAAAAAGCAGCAGATGATGCAAAAACAGCTTCAACAAAAGCCAAAAAAGAATCTGCTGACGCAGCAAAAAAGACTGCCGACAAACAAGCGACTAAAGCTAAAGCTGATGCAAAAAAAGCTACTGTAGAATCTGACAAAGCAAAAAGTACGGCTGACAAAGCAAAAAGCACAGCAGACAAAACCAAAGCTGATGCCAAGAAAACAACTGCAAAAGCTGACGCTACAAAGAAAGATGCCACAGCTGCTAAAAAGTCGGCTACTAAAACTTTAAAAGAAACGAACGAAAAAGCGCCATCTGTACCAGACAAAGTAACTGGCGAATACAATGGTAAAAAAGTATATACAGGTCCAAGAGGCGGTAAATACTATATTAACAAAAATGGTAATAAAACGTATATTCAGGATTAAGGTACTGAGGGACTAAGGTTCTGAGGTGCTAAGGTTTAGTACGAGATTTTGAAGAAGCTGTCCAAAAGGACAGCTTCTTCTTTTTGTAAGCTTCGGAGAAGCAAAATATTTATAGAAATTGCAATTCCCAGAGATAAAAAAGCTCCAGCGGAGCGACATGTTTTTTATAATCGAATATATGTCGCTCCGCTGGAGCTCTTTGCCTTTGCGCAATTGGATTTCTATAGATATGTCGCCCCTCTGGGGCTTTTTAATATGTTTGCAAAATCTTTTTTATTTAAATCAATAAATCTCAGAACCTTAGTTCCTCAGCAACTTAGCACCTTAAATTAATAATTTCGTAATACCTTCGAAATAACATAAAAAACATATTTTTCTATCTTCGTTTTTAAAAACGTGTTAAAAATGAGCATAGATTATTCTGCGAATAAAACTATTTTAGTGGCTCCATTAAATTGGGGACTTGGACATGCCACTCGATGCATTCCTATTATCAAGGCGCTTCAGGAGAATAATTATATTCCGATTATCGCTTCCGACGGTGTTGCGCTGGCTCTATTACGAAAAGAATTTCCTTATATACAAACTTTAGAATTGCCTTCTTATCATATTGAATATGCAAAGAATGGCAAAAACTTTAAATGGAAGCTGATTAAAAACCTTCCGAAGATGATTACCGCTATTCTCGATGAGAAAAAAATGGTGAATCATTGGGTAAAAAAGCACGGCATTGACGGTATAATTTCGGACAATAGATTGGGAGTTATCAGTAAAAAAGTGCCTTCTGTTTTTATTACGCACCAATTGAATGTAATGACAGGAAACACAACTTGGTTTACGAGTAAATGTCATCAGCATTTTATTAAAAAATACAATGAATGCTGGGTTCCAGATTCTAATGAAAAAACAAACCTAACGGGAGATTTAGGCCATTTAAAAAACAATGAACTGAATCTAAAATATATTGGCCCGTTAAGTCGTATGAAGAAAAAGGATACGCCCAAAATATATGATATGATGATTATATTGTCTGGGCCAGAACCTCAACGTACTTTTTTAGACGAAAAACTGCAGAAAGAAGCGGCAAAATATCCTGGAAAAGTGGTTTTTGTACAAGGAAAAGTAGAAAAGTCACAAGAAAAATGGCAGGCTGGAAATGTCACTTATTATAATTTCATGAACTCGAAACAGCTGGAACAGACTTTTAACGAAAGTGAGTTTGTATTGTGCCGTTCGGGTTATACTACTGTTATGGATTTGGCGAAGCTGGGTAAAAAGGCCTTTTTTATTCCGACACCTGGACAATATGAACAGGAATATCTGGCGATAAAACTGCAGGAAGAAAATCTTGTGCCGTATGCCATGCAGGATGATTTTACCATTGGAGACTTATCAAAAGTAAAGTCTTTTAAAGGATTGTCTCAATTTGAAAACAATATTGACTGGGATTCGCTATTTAAGGTTTTTGAAGACAAAACTGCGTAATTGAACGCGGATGAAACGGGTTTGCTATCGCAAAGACGCAGATTATACGGATTATATCTATTGTTTCTTCCTATAAAAAAACCTCCAGCTAAAGCTGGAGGTTTTTCAGTTTTTATCAGTGTCTTCGCGAAAGCGAATCCGTTTTATCTGCGTACTGATTTTAGAAGTTAAACTGCACTTGTAATCTTAGTACATTTCCTTGCTGTCTGTTTATTGGCAGTGCGCTATCTTCAAAAGTTCGATCTGCTACAACGTATTCTGCTGTAAGTTCAAATGCTTTGATTGGTTGCCATTCTACACCAAATTCGTAATCTCTAACTACGTAACTTCTAGCATCTTTTTCATATTTTTTCCCTCCGTCATAATATTGAAATTTAGCGAAAGGATAAATACGCTGTTTTTTAAGATCCCATTTATAGTTTAACAAAACATAGCCTCCGTTCAAATCGGTTTGGTCAATATTTTTGGTAAGCGTATTGTATCGAGGCCCAGTTCCGATGTTGTATTCAGTTTGGATTCCGAATGGTCTTGGATATAAAACGAAAGTCGCTCCAACTCTCTGATCTTTTACATATTGCGGATCGTTAACCGTAACTCCTGGCGAAACTTCTCCCGTAAAAGCCCATTTACCAGTATACGCCTGAATTCCAGGTTCTATAATTTGGCTTCCAATAACAAAAGGATATGATACTCTTGTTACGACATTCAAATCTCTGTTTCCATCCAATTTATTAGCAATCTGGCCGTTGTAAACTCCAAAGGCAAAAACACCAAAATCTCCAGAACCTTTGTAACCATCTTTAACTAGCATTTCAAAACGCTGTCTGATTTCGGCTGGAGCCCAATAAAAGAATATTCCTAAATCACGCTCATTTAAGATTGAGCTATTGATTGCATCGGCGCGGTCTAGAGTTAAACGCTGTGAACTAGATTGCATGTTTTCAAATCCGTATGGAATTTTACTCTGTCCAACACGTACTCTATATTCTTTTTTCTTATCAAAAGAAAGATCAAAATACAAGTCACGAATCTGAACGAAGTTATTAATTCCGCTTGACGGCGAACTCGCAAAATCAGGCTGAAAGTAGAAAAACACATTTGGATGCACTTGTCCAGAAAACACTAAACGGGCACGGCGAATAAAAAGTCCGTTGTTTGCTTTTGCATCTGGAGCTGTCGAAGTTGTCCCCCAAGATCTATCACATTGCTCGCACGAAACTTTATCGTTTGTCGAAAATAGACCATTGTATCTAATTTGCGCATAACCTCTCAAAGAGATTCTATCATACCAATGTTCTTCAACTCCTCCTCCAGATTTAGTTTCTGGAAGTTTTGCTTTGTTTATAGAATCTAAAATACGCATTACTTCGTTTTTTACATCCTGCTTATTTAGCTCTTGCTTATTTGTTTCTTGTGCATTGGCAGCACAAGTTAGCAGTAATAAAACTGCCAATAGTTTTCTTTTTATCATTAGTTCTGTAATTCCCTTAATTTCAGGATGCAAAGATGGAGCACCTATGTTAAGAAATCATTAACCAGATGTTACTATAATAAAAATTTAATGTTATGACCTAAATTGTAATGTTTATTTATCGTTAAACACCTTTGTTTTAGGGCTTTTAGCAAAACTGACGTTACGATTTTTTAACGTCAGTTTTCACTGTTTTATTTGCTTTTTCGAGTGTAAAAGAGAATTCTGAGCCAATTCCGAACTCACTTTCTACATAAACTTTCTCTTTATGCGCCTCAATAATATGCTTTACAATCGCCAATCCTAAACCAGAACCGCCTTCAGATCGAGTTCCGCTTTTATCCACTCGGTAAAAACGCTCAAAAAGTCTTGGAATGTTTTGTTTTTCAACGCCTTCTCCGTTATCGCTAATACGTATTAAGACTTTTTTCTTCGTTAAGTTTACAACACCAACTTCAGTCAGACCGCCTTCTTTTCCGTATTTAATAGAATTGACAATTAGATTTTCCAACACTTGCTGAATTCTATCTTGATCTCCTCGAATCATTACAGACTGCACATTTTTACTTTCAAAAGCCAATTTAATTTTCTTTTTGTCGGCTTTCATTTCAAGCAATTCGAAAACATTTTGAATTAATTCAACAATATCAAAATCTGTCATGTTCAAATCTAAATCTCCCGATTCTAATTTGGTAATCATATCCAGATCTTCTACTATATAAATAAGACGCTCTACTCCTTTTTCGGCACGTTTTAAATATTTTTTTCTGATATTTTTATCGTCCATTGCGCCGTCAAGCAAAGTCGAAACATAGCCTTGAACGGTAAACAAAGGTGTTTTCAGTTCGTGCGAAACGTTTCCTAAAAACTCTCTTCTATATTGTTCACGAATTTCGAGCATTTCGATTTCAAGCTTTTTATCTGTCGCAAACTTTTTCACTTCACGCGAAAGTGTTTCCATATCAGTATTAATCGGCTGATTAATCAATGTCGTTGATTCTAACAGTGAAACCTCATCGTAGATTTTCTTCACTCTTCGGTAAATAAACCGTTCTACGCGATATTGCAAAACCAAAAAAGAGAAAATATAGATTGCAATAATGAAAATTATTCCAAATGCAACCTGATGTTTTAATTGATTTTTATAAAATAATGACATTAATATCAGCACAAATCCCGTTGTAAAGAGACTGATATACAATGCCGATTTTATGGCGAATTTGTATGTTTTTTTAAAATTAATCTTCATTGAAAAAATTGAACCATTAAGAAATTAAGGAAATTAAGTTTTGTTTTTAAGTTGTCTTCTTATGAATGAATTAAAAAAACAAAAAATGAATAACTCAAAAACCATATAAGAAAATGAAGATTGTAGAGCTTCAATTCTTATATGGTTTAAATGTATTGAATATTTTTAAAAGAATTTGAATGGGTTTAAAAACTAAGTGCCCTAGCAACTTAGTATCTTAGAACCTTAGCATCTTCAAAATCTAAACTTCAAATTTATAGCCTACACCTTTTATGGTTTTAAAAAGGTCTTCGCCTATTTTTTCGCGCAGTTTTCTGATGTGAACATCGATTGTTCTTCCTCCAACCACAACTTCATTGCCCCAAACTTTATCCAAGATTTCGTCTCTTTTAAAAACTTTTCCTGGTTTTGAAGCCAATAGATAAAATAATTCGAATTCTTTTCTTGGCAAAGCAATTTCTACATTGCCTTTTATGATTTTGTATTCCTCACGGTTAATTTCGATTCCGCCTACATTTAAAGTATCTGTAACAACTTCTTGCTCTTTTAACCTTCTTAACAGCGCCTTTACTTTAGACACCAATAATTTTGGCTTAATAGGTTTGGTTATATAGTCGTCGGCACCTGCATCGAAACCAGCTACTTGAGAATAATCTTCGCTTCTTGCTGTAAGGAATGTTATGATAACATTATTTAATTCTGGAATTTTTCTAATATGCTCGCAAGCCTCCATTCCGTCCATTTCTGCCATCATCACGTCCATAATGATTAGTTCTGGCAGCTCTTTCTGCGCTTTTGCTATAGCATCTTTTCCGTTAGAAGCTGTAACAATCTGATAGCCTTCCTGAGCAAGGTTATAGCCAACGATTTCTAAGATATCTGGTTCGTCGTCAACTAATAAAATCTTAGTTTGTGTTTTTTTCATAAATAGCAAAAATTGAGATTTTTATATCGAAACTTCTTCATTAAACATTCGATATTTCTTATTTCACAGGGTAAATATACTAACAAAAGAACCTTTAAAAAATGGTGTTAACCGTAATTTAATCTCGTAACAATTTGATAATCTTAACAACACAAAAACATAACAAGTCGGTAACATGGACTTCACAGAGCGGTTCTTTCTTTGCACAAAAATAATAAGACACAAACACAACACTGAAAAAAAATGAAATTCAATTTAAGATTTCTCTTTATTGCATTATTTATCTGTACGATTTCGATCGCGCAAAACAAAGGTACGATTTCTGGAGTTCTAACTGACAAGGATATGAACAACGAAGCGTTGCCATTTGCTAATGTTTTAGTTAAAGGTACAAATATTAGCGTAAATACCGACGTAGACGGGAAATATTCCTTAAGCGTAAATCCTGGAAGTTATACTTTAATCTTTAGTTTCCTAGGATATGAATCTGTAGAAGCTCCGGTTGCCGTAAAAGCAAACGAAACTGTAACTGTTAATAAAGGACTTACGTCTGGAAGCTATACACTTAAAGATGTAGTGGTAAAATCAACAGCCAACAAAGAAAAAGAAACCGCTTTACTTTTAGATCAAAAGAATGCTGTTGTAATTAAACAAAGTATTGGTGCACAAGAAATGTCTCGAAAAGGTGTAAGCGATGTTGAGGAAGGTTTAACTAAAATTACTGGAATCACAAAAGTAGATTCTCGTGGAATATTTGTACGTGGACTGGAAGACCGATATAATAATTTATTGATTAATGATTTGGCTGCACCAACAAACAGCCCATTCAATAAAATTATTGCTTTGGATTTGTTTCCAACAAATATTGTTGGAGTAATTGATGTGTACAAAACATTTAATCCAAACATTTATGGTGATTTTGCTGGAGGTACTTTTAATATTCAAACTTCAAAACCAACAAAAAGCATTACGAAAATAAATATTGGAGCAGGTTATACAACCGGAAACAGTTTCAAAGATTTCTTGCTTTCTGGAGATGCAGATAGCGCTTCAGGTTTCTTCGGATTTAATGGTAAAGACAGACAATTACCAAGTTTTCTTGGAGATCAGGCAACGAGACAAACTTTCACAACTGACCAGGCTTTAAACTCTGTAAGTGGAGACAAAGGTTTTAATGTAAGTCAATCTAAAAGCCCTTTGAACACAAGTATCAACCTTTTGCATGCCGAGAAATTCGATTTGAGTAATAATAATGTTTTCTCGTACCTTCTTTCTATAAATTACGACAATAATTTTTCAATAAGAGAAGGAGTTGACAGAACTATCGATTTACAGTCTTCTGGATCTAAGTATGTAAACAATTTTATCACCACTGATTATCGTTTCAAAACCACAAACTCAGCATTAGTTGGTTTAAACTACGGCAACGAAAGACTTAAGTTATCATTCAACACATTATACATCAGAACTACCTTAAACTCTATAAAAGATCAATACGGGCCATCAGGAGGAACAGCTGCTGAAAATGGATTTATCCGTACCAATCAATTAGACAAAAGTGATTATTTGAATGCTCAATTATTGGGTGAATACGCAATAACCAAAGATAAAAACCAGACTATTAAAGCTGGAGCCTCTTTTGCTACTACAAAATATGAGCAGCCAGACAGAAAGTTTTTCTCTGGTCTTAAAACAGGCGATGATATGATAAGTTCTTCTTATGGAGCAAATAATTTCCTACGCCAATATTTGACTGTTGATGGTAATTCTTTTTATTCAGCATTAGTAGAGTATAATTTGAAATTCGGAAAAAATGACAAACAAAACAAATTAACAGTTGGATATAATGGCAGCGGATCTAAGATGGAATCTTCATACCGTTTTGTTTCAAGTACTGGAAATGATGGTTTTTCTTCAAGCATAAATAATATAGATACTCAAATAATCAGCGACATTTCAGCTAATAAAATGTCTTTTAGCGAAAACTCTAATGCTACTTACAAAGTGAAACTTGACGAAATGGCTAATGCAGGGTATGCTAATTTGTTTTTAAAATTTGGAGAGAAACTTGAAGCAAACGCTGGAATTCGATTTGAAAGCACTCTTAAGGAAACTCATTACAGAACATTAGGTTCTTTTGATGCTCCTTTCAGAGTATTAAAATATGATAATGCTTATTTTTTACCATCAGTAAATCTTAAGTATTTGCTTACTGACACCGCCAACATTCGTTTAGCAGCAAGCAAAACATACACCAAACCAGTTATCATGGAGGCTTTCCCTATATCTTTCATTAATGCTGACGGAACTTCAACTCAAGGAAATTCAATTTTGAAAAACAGTGACAATTACAATGCTGACTTAAAATATGAGCTGTTCCCAACGACTAAAGAAATGATTGCTGTTGGAATATTTGGAAAACACATTGTCAATCCAATTGAAAAAACGTTCATCTCAAACGCAACAACAGGAACAGTTACTACTTTTCTAAATTCTGAAAGTGCCAACATATTTGGAATGGAAGCTGAATTAATCCTTGGTTTAGAAAGAATCAGCGAAAAATTAGATAATTTTTCATGGGGATTAAATGCTACTTTGATGTCATCAAAAGTTACTGTAAGCCCAACTTTTGAATCTATCGATGAGGACGGCATAATTACTGTAAAACCTTCCATTGAAACGCATCAATCAAGATCACTTCAGGGTGCATCAAACTGGTTAGTAAATTCAGATTTAAAATATGAATTTAATTTCAGCAATGATTGGTCGAACACTGTTTCATTAGTGTATGGTGTTTTTGGAAAAAGAATATATGCTGTAGGAACCAATGGCCAAGACAATATCTATGAGTTGCCTGTGCAGCAATTGGATTTTGTATGGGGAAGCAAAGTTTCTGAGCACTTTGATGTAAAATTCACTGCTGATAACATTTTAAATTCATGGAGAAAACGTGAATTTGGAAACGATGGAACTATAAAAGTAGCTGAAGAATCATTATTGGCTAATAGTTATAAAAAAGGAGTTGGTTTCTCTGTAAAACTAGGATATACTTTTTAGTACCCAAATAAATATAAAAATGAAAGCTCCAGATATCTGGAGCTTTTTTATTCATAAACTATTGTAAAAAATCCCTTAACATTCTCTTCACATTTTGGTTGTTTTTTGATAACTGTAATGTAATATTGAGATAACCTCCTAAAGAGATTTCCGTTCTACTTTTGACAAAAATAAAAACGAATAATACAACACAAAAACTATGAAAACTAAATTTTTTGCTTTAGCACTTGCTACAGGATTATTTTTAAATTCTTGCTCAAGTAGTGATGATCCAACTCCTGCTCCACAACCTGCAACAGGCGAAATCACTGGTCCAATCACTGCAAACAAAACTTACGCTTTAGGTAACTACACTTTAAAAGGTATTGTAAAAATCAACGAGGGTGTAACTGTAACTTTTGAAGCAGGATCAACAATTACTATCGATAAAGCTACTGGAGACAACGCATTAGTTGTTTTAAAAGGCGCAAAATTAATTACAAAAGGAACTGCTGACAAACCAGTAGTATTTACAGAAAAATCAAAAGTTCCAGGATCTTGGGGAGGAATCATTATGTATGGTGATGCTCCTGTAAAAGTAGCTGGTGGAGGATCGACTTCAACATCTGAAGACGGAAATAACACATCTTACGGAGGTACAAATCCTACTCACAATGGTGGATCTTTAGTATATACAAGAGTAGAATATGCAGGTTCAAAATTAGCTGACGGTCAAAAAGAGAACAATGGTTTTACTTTTTACTCAGTAGGTTCAGGAACAACTTTAGATCACTTAGTAGCTTACAAAGGTGCTGATGACGGATTCGAATTCTTCGGAGGAACTGTAAGTATGACAAACGCTATTTCTTACGGAAACTATGATGATTCATTTGACTGGCAAGATGGATGGCAAGGTCAAGCAAATACAAACTGGTATGCTTACCAAGTTGATAAAGGAAACTATGGTATGGAAATTGAAGCTTCTTCAAACAACAATGCATTTTTTCCAAAAGTAACTAATATCACTCTAAAAAGAGCTGCAGGTACAGTTACAGAAGAGCAAAAAGAAATTCAATTGGATGCTATTCAATTTAAAAAAGAAGGAAATGGAGACTACAGTAATATCGTAATCGATGGTTATGTTAGTCAAACTTCTCCTACAGCATTCAATGGTGGTGTGTTACAAATATTAGATAAAGTTACTTACGATCACCAAGTTGCTGGTGGAAAAATCAAATTAAACAACGTAAAAATCACTAACTCTCCTATTACTTTTATTTCAGGACAGGCTACTTTTACATTATCTGCTGCTAGTTTTGTTCCTGCAACAAACTGGTCAACTAGTACTACTGCTACTGGAGCTACATTAACTCCTGGAGCTTGGGCAACAGTTGATGGTGTAAACTTGATCAAATAATTTGAAAATTATATTTCAAACATAAATTGTTAAAAACATCCTAATTCTTTAGGATGTTTTTTTTTGGCGTCATTTTTGTATTTTTTTTTGTATATTTACGGTAATCAAATACATACGATGGCAAAAAACTACTTTTATATTACTTTCTTATTGGCATTTTTCTTTACTCTAAGCGTTTCGGCGCAAGATAATAAGCAATTACCAAAACCTCAGGAATCTACTTCTATTGAGGGTCTAAGCTTGTATCCTAACCCTGTGACTAACGGAAAAGTCTATATATCATCTAAAAACGATTTAGAGAAAGAAATTATTGTGTTTGATCTTTTAGGCAAAAAAGTATTGCAAGCACATTTAGTATCAAAAGAACTAAGTGTTTCAGAACTGCCACCAGGTGTTTACATCATCAAAATAAGCGAACAAAACGCATCGGCAACACGAAAACTCATTATACGATAAAAAAGCTCCTTTGGAGCTTTTTTTAGTTTTCAGTCGCAGTTCACAGTTTTCAGTTTATATGCTTTGCTGAATACTGCGACTGAAAACTGTGACTGAATACTGCGACTGAACACTAAATATAATATCTTTGCAAAAAAAAAGTTTTGATCACAGCCAACGATATCTTTACCATTTCAAGTCAGAAACAATTTGAAAAAATAGCACTAAAAGTGTTTCGTTTTCAGCATGAGAATAATAAAGTCTATCGCGATTTCTGTGATTTTTTAAAAGTAAATCCGCAGCAAGTAAAATCTTTGCAGCAAATTCCTTTTTTACCCATTCAATTTTTCAAAAGTCACAATGTCGTTTCTAATACAGATCCTGCACAAGTAACTTTTACAAGCAGCGGCACAACCGGAATGATCACCAGCAGACATTTAGTGACCGATATTTCCCTGTATGAGGAAAGTTACCGCAAAGGATTTTCTCAATTTTATGGCAATATAGAAGATTACGTTGTTTTAGCCCTTTTGCCGTCTTATTTAGAACGCGAAGGCTCTTCGTTAATTTACATGGTAGAAGATTTAATAAAACTCTCTAATCAGCCTGAAAGTGGGTTTTATTTGCACAATCATGACGACCTTATCAAAAAGCTTCTTGAATTGGACGAAGCAGGCCAAAATGTAATCTTAATTGGGGTTACGTATGCTTTGCTGGATTTAATCGAAAAGCACCAATTCAATCTTCAAAATACCATTATTATGGAAACTGGAGGAATGAAGGGAAAACGCAAAGAAATGATTCGTGAAGAACTGCACGAAATACTTTGCAAAGGTTTCGGCGTTTCATCTATTCATTCAGAATACGGAATGACCGAACTTTTAGCGCAAGCCTATTCTTTAGGCGAAGGTGTTTTCGAATGTCCGTCTTGGATGCATATTTTAGTTCGCGATCCAGAGGATGCTCTCACTTACGTGAATGATGGAAAAACTGGCGGAATAAATGTGATAGATTTAGCCAATATCAATTCATGTTCTTTTATAGCCACGCAGGATTTAGGCAAAAAATATTCAAACAACTCTTTCGAGGTATTGGGACGTTTTGACAATTCTGATATTCGTGGCTGCAATCTGATGGTTTTATAGTTTAATCGTTGATTTGGTTAATCGTTTAATCGATCATACCGAATCTTAAATTCACTGCATTGTTCAAACGTTCCTACGGAACGTATAATTTCAAACCAAATTTTTACTACCGACGAGACATTCCTACGGAATGATTTTTTTCAATAAAAAAATCCCAATATTCTTTCGAACATTGGGATTTATATATCAATTTAAATTTCATTAATCGATTAAACGATTAACCGATTAAACCGTTAAACCTTTTAAACAACACGAATCACAAAATAGTTCTTCTTTCCGCTTTGCAATAAAACGAATTGATTGTTGATTAAATCATTTGCCGTTAAAACAAAATCTTCTTTTATTTTTTCTCTATTTACAGAAATTGAGTTTGCAGTTAAAGCACGTCTCGCTTCTCCGTTTGACTTAAAGAAACCCGTTTTTTCATTTAAAACCGTAATGATATCCAATCCATTTTCTAAATCAGCTTTTGCGATTTCAGCCTGCGGAACTCCGTCAAAAACTTCTAAGAAAGTCGCTTCATCCAGTTTTTTCAAATCTTCAGCAGTTGAATTCCCGAATAAGATATTTGAAGCTTGAATTGCTTTTTCTAATTCTTCTCTATTGTGTACAAAAACGGTGATTTCTTCTGCCAGTTTCTTTTGTAGAACTCTTAAATGCGGAGCTGTTTTATGCTCTTCGATTAAGGCATCAATTGTATCTTTATCTAAGAAAGTAAAAATCTTAATATATTTCTCAGCATCTACATCTGTTGTATTTACCCAAAATTGGTAGAATTTGTATACAGAAGTTTTATCAGCATCTAACCAAACGTTTCCACCTTCAGATTTTCCGAATTTAGATCCATCTGCCTTTGTAATCAAAGGCGTTGTTAAGGCATAAGCTTTAGCATTCTCACCTCCCATTCTACGCACTAATTCTGTTCCTGTGGTAATATTACCCCATTGGTCAGAACCACCCATTTGCAGAATACAATTGTTGTTTTTATATAAATGATAGAAATCGTAACCTTGAATTAACTGATATGTAAATTCTGTAAAAGACATTCCCTCTCCTTCGCCGCTAAATCTCTTTTTTACAGAATCTTTAGCCATCATATAGTTTACGGTAATTCTTTTTCCAACTTCACGTGCAAAATCGATAAAAGAGAATTCTTTCATCCAATCGTAGTTATTCACCATTACAGGCGCATTTGCTTCGGTTGAATTAAAATCTAAGAAACGAGACAAAACGCTTTTGATTCCAGCTACGTTTTTAGCTAGAGCTTCTTCATCAAGCAAGTTTCTTTCATCAGATTTACCAGAAGGATCCCCAATCATTCCTGTTGCTCCACCTACTAAAGCAATCGGTCTGTGACCAAAATTCTTTAAGTGAACCAATAAAATAATCTGAACCATACTTCCGATGTGCAGTGAATCTGCCGTTGGATCAAAACCGATATAGGCAGTGGTTGCTTCTTTTAGCAATTGTTCTTCCGTTCCAGGCATACTATCATGGTATAACCCGCGCCATTTTAATTCTTCAACTAGATTCTTCATTTTTTAAATAATTTGCGCAAATGTAATCAATGTCAATGGTAATGACAAAAAAGTCTGCTACGAAGACACTAAGACACAAAGTTTTTTATTTCCATAAAATTTACGCTAAGCCTTCACAAGAAAAAGCAAAAACTTTGCGTCTTAGTGCCTTTGTGGCAAAAAGAAAAAAACCTTTGCAACTTTGTCCCTCTGCAACTTTGCACCTTTCCAACAAAAACTTATCTTTACAAAATGGTATTAGTAACTGGAGGAACTGGTTTAGTAGGCGCACATTTATTGCTTCATTTAATTGAAAATGGAGAAAATGTTCGGGCAATTTACAGAACCGAAAAGAATATTCAGAAAGCAAAGTCGGTTTTTGATTTTTACAAGAAAACAGATTTGTTTGAAAAAATCAATTGGATTGAAGCCGATATTCTAGACATACCTTCACTTGAAACTGCTTTTATTGGCATCAAACAAGTATATCATTCCGCAGCTTTTATTTCTTTTGAACCAAAAGACGAGGAAATCCTGAGAAAAACCAACATCGAAGGAACTGCAAACATGGTCAATTTTGCCATTGCCAAAGAAGTAGAAAAATTTTGCTACATTAGTTCGATTGCAGCTTTAGGAGATATTGCAGCTCACGAAACACATATTACCGAAGAAACAGATTGGAATCCTGAAAAACCACACAGCGATTATGCCATTTCTAAATATGGTGCCGAAATGGAAGTTTGGCGCGCACATCAAGAAGGTTTAAATGTTATTATTGTAAATCCAGGAGTAATTTTGGGCCCGCCGAAAATGATGAATATTTTCGATGAAGGCAGTAGCGAGATTTATCGTAAAGTTTCTAAAGGACTTCCGTTCTTCACGCTAGGAAGTACCGGTTTTATTACTGTTGATGATGTTGCAAAAACCAGTTATGAATTGATGAGAAGCGATATAAAAAACGAACGCTTCACGCTCATCTCTGATAATATCATTTTTAAAGATCTTTTAAACACCGTTTCTGATGCTTTAAAAGTAAAAAGGCCACATATTCATGCCACCCCTTTTCTAATGAATTTCTTATGGATGGCTGACGGAATATTTTCGACTTTATTTTTCAGAAAAAGAAGCATTACAAAAGCAACAGCAAAGGCTTCGTACTCAAAAAACCTGTATAGTAACGAAAAAATAAAAACCGCTCTAGGAACGGTTTTTACTGATATTCATAAATATATTTTAGAAAGCTCTAAATTATAAATCTCTTCTGTGCTTTCTTTGCGCCAATCTAATTGAATCGACGTTAATTTTCGGAATTCTTTTTTGAACTGAATCTTTCGAAACCTCTTTTAATTCTTTAGGCTTATTTTTATTCTCTTTTGCTGCTTTTTTTTCATCAATTTTAGCTAAAGAATCTGCTGCTCTTTGATTTACTTCAATTCTTTTATTGACCTGATCAAACATATCTTTGTAATTCTCATAATCCGAAGCATAATACATATTGTTCTGCGCAAATTGAAGACTGTCTACTTTATACTTCTTCAAAATAAACTTAGTAGGATCATTTTCTATTGAATCCATAAACAATGGTTTCTGATATCTCATGGCTTCCAAAAGAGATAAATCATACATAATATCAATCATTTTATCTTTCTCAATAAGCTTTGCAGGCTGTTTTACGACATCCTTTTTACAGCTTACAGAAAGAAACAAAACCAATATTATGACTATAAAATTCTTCATAGTTGCTTTTTATCTGTCAAACAATAATCTTTTACCTGCTCTGGTATCTTTTACTTTGAAATTATTGTAAACCAATTCTCCATTTACAAAAGTATGCGTAATTCTTGATTTGAAAGTATAACCTTCAAACGGAGACCATCCGCATTTGTATAAAATATTTTCTGGCTTAACACTCCAAGGCAGACTTGGATTTATAATTACCAAATCGGCGTGGTAACCTTCTCTGATAAAACCTCTTTTTTCAATTTTGAAAAGCTTTGCTGGATTATGGCACATTTTCTCCACAATTTTCTCCACGCTGATTTTACCTTGATGATGCGCTTCGAACATTGCTACAACAGCGTGCTGTACCAACGGACCTCCAGAGGGCGCATTCAGGTAAGATTGCTGTTTTTCTTCTTTGGTATGCGGCGCGTGATCTGTCGCAATAACGTCAATTCTTCCGTCATTCAAAGCTTTCCAAAGCTCCGCACGATCATCAGCTGTTTTAACCGCAGGATTCCATTTAATGAAATTTCCTTTTGTTTTATAATCTTCATCTGTAAACCAAAGATGGTGTACACAAACCTCAGCGGTGATTTTTTTCTCTTCTAACGGAATTTTATTAGTAAACAATTCCATTTCTTTCGCAGTTGAAAGATGGAAAATATGCAATCTTGCACCTGTTCTTTTTGCTAAAGCTACTGCTTTTGAAGAAGAAATATAACACGCTTCAGCACTTCTAATTAAATTGTGTGCCGTAACCGGAACATCGTCTCCGTATTGCTCTTTAAAAGCTGCAAGATTATTTTTAATTGTAGTCTCGTCTTCACAGTGAACTGCAATTAACATTGGAGTGCTTGAAAATATTTTTTCTAAAACCGCTTCATTATCCACCAACATATTTCCTGTTGAAGAACCTAAGAAAATCTTAATTCCCGCAACATTTTTTGGATTCGTTTTTAAAACCTCTTCCAAATTATCGTTTGTTGCTCCCATCATAAACGAGTAATTCGCAAATGATTTTTTTGACGCAATTTGATATTTATCTTCTAAAATTTCTTGAGTAACCGCATTCGGAACCGTATTCGGCTGTTCGATAAAAGAAGTAATTCCGCCCGCAACAGCCGCACGAGATTCTGATTCAATGTCGCCTTTATGCGTTAAACCTGGTTCTCTAAAATGCACTTGATCGTCTATCGCACCAGGCATTAAATAATTTCCTTCAGCATCGATTACGATACAATCTGAAGTTTTTAATGAAATGCTGTCTGCAATTTCAACAATCAAATCGTTTTCAATTAAAACATCACCTTCAAAAATTGTCCCTTCGTTTACAATTTTGGCATTTTTTATTAAAATCCTGTTCATTTCGGTTGGTTTATAATGAATTGACTAATTTTCTTAATCTAAGTGAAATCACTCCAAGTATAGCTTCTTTGATAATAGCATTACTCATTTTAGAAACTCCTTTTGTTCTATCTGTAAAAATAATTGGGACTTCGGTAATTTGAAATTTGGCGCAGTAAGTCCTGTACTTCATTTCAATTTGAAACGCGTATCCAACAAACTTTATTTTATTCAAATTGATTTTCTCTAGAACTTCTCTTTTGTAGCAAACAAAACCCGCAGTAGCATCGTGAATTTTCATTCCGGTGATAAATTTCACATAAACAGAAGCAAAATAAGACATAAGAACTCTACTTAATGGCCAGTTCACCACATTCACTCCTTTTACATAACGAGAACCAATTGCAAGATCTGCTCCACCAAAATGACAAGCATCATATAATTTTTCTAAATCATTTGGGTTATGAGAAAAATCGGCATCCATTTCAAAAATAAATTGATAATCACGTTCCAAAGCCCATTTAAAGCCGTGAACATAAGCTGTTCCCAACCCTGATTTTTTAGTTCTCTGCTCCAAAAACAATTTTCCTGGATATTCTTCCTGCAATGCAATGACTTTTTTTGCAGTATGATCAGGAGAATTATCATCGATAATCAGCAGATGAAAAGATTTATGTTGCGAAAGTACAGCTCTAACTATACTTTCTATATTTTCAATTTCGTTATAAGTGGGAATTATGACAATGCTATCATTCATTTTTTTCTCGGTAATTTCACCGCAAAAGTAAACTTTTTATAGCATTTGATTCATAATAAATATATAATAAAAGTATTGCGTCAAAAAATTACTAATTTTGTATCGCTATGATTGAACAATTACACCCTAGAATTCTTGAAAACAAAGACTGGGCAACACTTTTATTTGTGCTGACCTTTGCTGTTGTTGCCATGACAAAATCGGCTTACGAAACAAGATTTAGTGAGTTTAGTAAACTTATTTTTTCTGATAAATACGCCAAAATTTATCGAGACAATAGTCACATGAAAAACAGCTTTACGGTAGGTTTATTTTTTGTGCAGGTTGTATCGTTTGCTTTTTTTATTCTACTAACGATGAATATTTTTGGCTATGCTTCAAAAACCGACTGGCTTTTATTTATCCGAATTGCAACTTTTCTGCTTTATTTCATTCTAGGAAAATATTTAATCGAGAAAATTGTAGCAGCTTCTTTCAATATTGACGAATTTGTAGAGCTTTTTAACTTACAAAAAGTAACATACAGAACTTATATTGGCGTTTTAATCCTTCCAATCAATGCCGTTTTGTTTTATTACAACAATATTCCGCAGATTATACCGCTAGCAATCATAGGCATCTCACTGTGTATTAGCGTATACTCTTACTTTATTTCAATTAAAACGTATCAAAACGTAATTATCGGTAAGTTATTTTATTTTATTTTGTATCTTTGCGCTCTTGAAATAGCCCCTTATTATTTTCTCTATTATTGGATAACAAAAGGGAGTGCTTAGAAAATATTTATAATATGAAAGTGAAAACAATTTTGGTGTCACAGCCTGAACCTAAAGTGGAGAATTCTCCTTACTTTGAGCTCCAACAAAAACACAAAATAAAAATTGATTTCAGACCATTTATTCATGTAGAAGGGGTTAGCGCAAAAGAGATTCGATTACAAAAAATCGATCTTAATCATTACACTGCGATCATTTTAACAAGTAGAAATGCTGTAGATCATTTTTTTAGAGTGGCTGATGAAATGCGTTACAAAGTTCCTGAAGGGTTGAAGTATTTTTGTCAATCTGAGGCTGTTGCGTTTTACCTTCAAAAGTATGTTGTGTACAGAAAACGTAAGATTTACGTTGGAGCAAAAGATTTTGCAGATTTATCTCCGTTAATTAAGAAGTACAAAGACGAGAAGTTTTTACTTCCTGCATCTGACCAATTAAACGCAGATGCTCCTGTTACATTAAACGGTTTAAAAGTAGATTGGGCACAAGCAATTTTCTACAGAACTGTAATGAGTGATTTATCTGATTTAGCAGATGTTTATTATGATGTCTTAGCTTTTTTCAGTCCGACAGGAATTAAATCATTGTTTAAAAATTTCCCAGATTTTAAACAAAACGATACCAGAATCGCCGTATTCGGAAGCACAACTCAAAAAGAAGCTTTAGATCATGGTTTAAGAATTGATATTCTTGCTCCAACTCCTGAAACGCCTTCTATGACAATGGCTTTAGAAAAATACGTTGCAGAAGCAAACAAAGGGAAATAATCCTTTATAAAATATACAATTTTTAAAATTCCAAATTCCAAGTTAACCGCTTGAAATTTGGAATTTTTTCTTTTTAGGTTTTATTCCATACGTTTCCCGTGGTTGAAACCACGGGCTATGATTGGAAATTGAGTTTTGGTTTTTGGAATTTGGAATTTGGAATTTGGAATTTGGGATTTCAATATTGGAATTTCCATTTCCCCTTCATTTTGACTACATTTGATTTCTATTGATAACCCAAATCTTAAAAATAGTTTCAAATTATAAGTTATGAAAATCAACTCCCTTTTAATTGAAATTGACGGAATCGACAAAGAAATACTTCGATATCTCATGGACGATGCCCGAAAACCAATCTTGCAAATTGCTAATAAAATAGGAATTTCAGGCGCAGCCATTCACCAGAGACTAAAAAAACTAGAGCAATCTGGCGTTATTTCTGGTTCTAAATTTACTGTAAACCCAAAAGTTCTAGGCTATAACACAATGGCTTTTGTTGGAGTTTATCTCGACAAAGCTTCTAGAAACTCTGAAGCCGTAAAAGAACTTAGAAAAATCCCAGAAGTTTTAGAATGTCACTATACCACAGGAAACTGGTCTGTTTTGATTAAAATCATCTGTCGTGATAACGAACATTTAATGCAGCTTCTGAACACCAAAATCCAAGCAATTGAAGGAGTTTCAAGAACTGAAACTTTTATTTCTCTTGATCAGCAGATTGATAGGCAGATACAGCTTTAGAATTAGATAATGTGTCAATTCGATAATTAGATAATTTCACTCGAGCTGTCACCTTTAGCGAAGTCGAAAGGCTTAATTACCTATAAGGGCTTCGACTCCGCTCAGCTTGACAAACTTCATAAAACACAAAACCCGACAGGTTTTAAAAACCTGTCGGGTTTGCTATAAATTATCTAATTGACTAATTATCCAATTAATTCCTTCTACTTCCAGAATAAATTGATATATAGTACAGCAACGTTGCAATAGAACCTATTGCCGCTACTACATAAGTTCTTGCTGCCCATTTTAAAGCATCTTTTGCCCCTGCTTGTTCTTCTTGCGTAAGCATGTGTTTGTTTTCTAACCAAGCCAAAGCACGGTTACTTGCATCATATTCTACAGGAAGTGTAATAATTGTAAACAAAGTTGTTGCCGCAAAAATGATGATTCCAACCAGTAATAAACCTGGAAAAACTTTGATCATCAAAATTCCTGCAAGTAAGATCCATTGTACAAAATTTGAAGCTACACTTACAATCGGCACTAATTTAGAACGCATTGTAAGCCATTCGTAGCCAATTGCATGTTGCACTGCGTGACCGCATTCGTGCGCTGCAACGGCAGCTGCGGCTGCATTGCGATGATTATAAACTGCCTCACTTAAATTTACTGTTTTATCTGATGGATTATAATGATCTGTTAACTGACCTGGCGTTGAAATAACGCGAACATCTGTAATTCCGTTATCGGCAAGCATTTTTTCAGCAATTTCTCTTCCGCTCATTCCGTTTCTCAATTGCAGTTTCGAATACAACTCAAATTTACTCTTCAGCTGCGAACTTACCAGCCAGCTGAACAACATTATAGCTCCAGCAATAATTAAATATCCTGATCCCATTTTTTTGTGTTTTTAGATTGATTTTTAAATTTACAAAACAAACTGCAAATTGCGAACCACTTTAACAAAATGCCATTTTGACATTATTTTACCACTTTTGACTCAATTCAGCATGTTGTTTTTAAGCAGAAAAGCAATTAATTCTGCCACATTCTTCATTTTATACTTCTGAAGAATATTGCGTCGGTGTGTTTGAACGGTTAGAAAACTCAAAAACAAATCGTCTGCAATTTCTTGAGTCGATTTTCCTTGCGAGAGCAATAAGGCAATATCGCGTTCTCTTCTGCTCAAACCCGGAATTCTTTCTAAATCTTCAGACAAAGGTTGGCTAATTATAGTTTTTACCTCTTCACTAAAAACAATTTCACCATCAATAGCTTTATAAATACATTCTTTAAACTCATCAAAAGAAGCGTTTTTAAGAATATATCCGTTTCCACCGTTTTGGATAAACTGCATTACCAAACTTCTTTCAGACTGGCTACTCATACCTATAATTACAATTTTAGGATGCTTTTGCTTAATTGTTTTACACAGATCAACACCGTTTATTACTGGCAGAAAAATATCCATTAAAATCAAATCGACTTTATTGTCTTCTATATAATCTAAAAGCACAATTCCCGATTCGAATTTTTCTACAATTTCTATATTCTCTAAATCCGACAGCAAACCTGAAATTCCAGAAATCACAATCGGATGATCGTCTACTATTACCGTTTTATACTTCATAATCATGATTTGGGTTATATTTTAATTCGATATAAGTTGAAGTTCCTTTATCCAGAACCGAATCAATTTCTAATTTTCCATTCAAAAAAGCCACACGGTTTTTGATATTCCGCAAGCCCATTCCATCTCTTTTTTCTGCATGTTCTACATTAAAACCAATTCCATTATCTTCTACAGTAATAAAAAACACATCTTTATTTTGTGAACAGGAAATCAGAATCTGAGATGCTTTGGCATATTTTAAGGCATTATTTAAAAGTTCTTGAATGATTCTGAAAATCATGATTTTAAAATGCTGCGGTAAAGTTGTTTTTTTAATCAAATACTGAAATTCGATCGTGGTTTCGGCCGTTGAATGCGAAGCACATAAATCTCTAAGCGCATGTTCGAGACCCAATTTCATCAAACTTTCAGGCATTAAATTCTGAGAAATATTGCGGAGTTCTTTAATCGAATCATTCAACAAACCATTTATATTTGGGTCATTTTCTTTATTTTCACGATTGGCTAGATTCAGATGCATTTTAAGACCAGAAAGCATACTTCCAAGTCCGTCGTGAAGATCTCTCGCGATTCTTTTACGTTCGATCTCTTCCCCTTCAATCAAAGCGTTTGAAACGGATAATTTTTGCTGATTCTCTAATGCTTCAAGTTCTTGTTTATGATTGACTTCTTTTTGAAAACTTATCTTTTTCTGATAATTATTCCAACTCCACAAAAACAAAACCGTCAGAAACAAAACAAACGAAAGCACTGCAAAAAGCAACATATTCAAACGGTTATTATTAACCTGCAAAACCGCTTTTTCATTCTCCGACTGCAGCAGACCAATTTTCTTTTCGCTTTCTGCTTTTTTATATTTTGCTTCAAGCTCAACAATTTCAGTTTTCAGTTTAGCATCGTTTAGACTATCGTTTATAACATTGTATTTATTCGAATAATAATACGCTTTCGGATATTCTTTTGTCGCATTATAAACTTTAGACAGTTCTTTGTAATAATTCTTTTTATCTACAATAAAAGGTGTTTTTTCTATTAGATATTCTAAATTACTTTTGGCTTTATCGTAATTTTTCAGTTTAAAAAGCACTTCATATTCCGCAAATTTCAATCTATTTACTGCAATGGCATTCTGATGGCTTTCTGCCGATTTAATTCCTTTTTCAAAACTCACTAATGCCTCGTTGTGTTTGTTTTGTTTCGCATAATAAAGCCCTTCCGAATAATAATAAGAATCATTTAAGTTTGATTCTGGATATTTTTTTAAAGTCTCAAAAGCTTTGTCCAGAATTTCTTTGGCATCATAAAAATGTTTCAGCTCGACTAAATTTTCTGCATTTATAATATACGTTTCCATCTTAGACTCTGCTAAAGTCGCAGATTTTTTGGTGGCGCTCTCAATATATTTCTGCGCTTGATCCAGATATTCAGCAGCTTTTTCGCGTTCATCATTATTCATAAAAATAATGGCAACTGCTTTATTTAATGCACTGATCAATTCATAATCGCCACTTTTTTTAGCAATGGGAATCGCTTCATTTACCAGCAATTTCATGTAAGCGTTTTCATTATTCTTGCGCTGCTGCATAATGCCATAATTCTGAAGTATCACAGCGCGAAGTTTATATGCTTCTTTATTACGGTATTTTTTAAGTTTGGTATTAGCCTCAAGCAAAGCTTTTTCAAAACCTTCTAAATCGCCTTTTTCTATAAAACTGTAGGCATTATAAAAAATAGAAGCATCTTTTAGAAAAGGAAATTTGGCTTTAAGCTTATTTGCCTGTTCCAAATATTCTTTAGACTTTTTGGCATCCTGAGCCATCAAAAACAGTTTTGACAATCTGAAACTATTCAAACTTTTGACACTATCGGATTTTGTGTTTTTTGTGATTTTAACAATACTGTCAATATAAACAGAATCATCATCTAATGAAAGAATTACTTGTGAATGGGAATTTACAGCGAAAAATAAAAAAAATAAAAAGGCGTAGATTTTCTTCATAAATGTGGCATTTACTCAAAGTTATTAAAGCTTAGTGACTTTCAAAAAGAAATTGCTTGCTTTTACCTGATATCAGGTAATAAAAAATACATTTTATCAGGTATTGTTCCCCCGTAGTTAAGGGGCTAATTTTGTTGTAGATCTTACTATTAATTAAATATATACTATGAAATCAATTTTGAAAACCTTAGCAATTGTAATGACTCTTGCTTTTACAGCAGTTTCTTGCAGCAGCGATGATGATAAAGGCTCTGCTAACAACTCAAGAGACGTTAAATACGAAATAACTGGAAATTATACTGGAACTCTTTCTACTACTTATTTTGAAAAAGGAGGAAATGCTCTAAACGAAGATATCACTAAACTTCCTTGGACTAAAGAATTTACTGCCGATGCAAAATCTATCGGTGCATCATTAAGCGCTAGCGGATATGGCGGAACTCCAGGTCAAACATTGACTGGAAAAATTTATGTTGGAGGAAAATTACAAAATGAATTAACTGCAACAGCTACAAATGATGGTATAATTGTATTGCCACTTACACCATACGTTTTCGGACAATAGTTTATAGAAATTTAAAATTTTAGATTTTTGTTTTTGGTAAAAGAAAGCTTCGCAATTGCGAAGCTTTCTTTTTTTTATAACTCTAATTGATGATTAACTTCTTCAAATTTTTCAATAAGACCATTTATTTTATCTTGCTGCTTTTTAATTTGTTTTGGACGAATGTAAAACCAATTGAACAACATCCAAAGCAACGTGATTCCGTACGTTAAACTTGCTCCTAAAACACTCATTCTGCTTGCGTATTCGTACATGTACAAGCAAATACCTAGTGTTAGCGCGATAAAATAAAAATTCATCATTTTGGTTTGCAAAAACTGTTGTTTCTTTTTTATTAAAATCAGTTTCTGCAAGTATTCCTGATTGGTTTGCGTAGAATCGATGCTTTTATAATCGTTCGATAATTTATTGTATAAAAATACATAAATCATCATCGCAAGAATAGTAAGCACAATTCCAATTTTAGTTGAAATAAACTGTGGCTGATAGTATATCCAGATAAAAATTATAAAAGCACTCGTTGCCAAAAGCAAAATATTGATCATCCACAAACTGCGTAAAGCTGCCTTTTTAAACTTATCTACTCTCGCCAGCAAATCGCTCATGTCTGGCTGACTTACGGATTGTTTTTTCCATAAATCTTTAAAATCTATATTATTATCGTTGTCCATTTTCTTTAAATTTTTGAGTCAGTTTTTCTTTAATTCTGTGAATTTTCACCCTAACATTTGCCTCAGAAAGTCCGACAATTTTAGCAATTTCATTTTGTTTGATATCTTCTAGTTCTAACGAAATAATGATACGATCGGTTTCTGGAAGCTCAGCAATACATTTATACAAGAATTGAATCTGAGGTTCTAATGATGTTTGTTTTTCTTCTGAAAGATGAACGGGCAGTTCAGATTTTGGGAAACGCTTCTGCTTTTCTATCTGCCTAAGACAATTATTGGAAGCAATTCTGAAAATCCACGTTCCAATAGAAGATTCATTTCTAAAGGTTTCCAATTTCTGCCAGACAATTATAAAAGTTTCCTGAGTCAAATCCTGAGCGGCATCATAATCGTTCACAAAACCCATACAAAGCCTGAAAATCCTGTCCCAATAAGTTTTATATATTTCTTCGAATTTCATTTTAAGCTTTTATAAAATTGTTCAACTGCCCCATGTACCAAGCGGTATCATCGTACATAATAAAGTGCAGACCATTTGTGGCGTATTGAAAATTGGCAACTTTTAAATTTTTATACTGACCTTCAATTGCTGGTTTTAAATTTATAAAATAAGATTCTAATAAAACTAAAGACGGACATTTTATCTGTGCGATTTTCGCTCTTAAATCAGTATTATAAAAATCACAATACATTTGTCCAAAAGTGTTTCGGTCTGACTTTACGCTCCAGCTCACAACCGTTTCCAATTTAGATTGATCTTGCAAAAGCCTCGGCATCATTTGTTTCTGCATATCGTAAAACTGCGTTTCGTTCATTCCCGTCATTTTATTTACAGTTGCCGTACAATCGTTATTTTCTTTTGATTTAAAAGAAGGATCACTCAAAGCCGCCAAACACGGAAGTGCATCCACAACCACAATTTTCCCAATCAATTCTGGATAATCTGCCGCAATGGCAAGTGCCAATCCTCCGCCCATACTGTGGCCAACTAAAATTGGTTTTTCGATTTTATTGTCTTTGATATAAGCTGCAATTTCGTTTTTCCAATTTTCAAATGAAGGATTTGGTTGTGGTTTTACTCCTGCAAAACCTGACATGGTAAGTGTGTAACAAGTGAAGTCTTTTTCGAATACTCTTTTGGTATCATTCCAAACTTCGCCAGAAGAAGCAAATCCAGGAATGAAGATTATAGATTGTTTTCCTTTTCCTGTTTTAATTACTTCGAAAGGATATTGTTTGGTTTGTGCAAAAACATTTAGACATAATGCTGAGAATAAGAATGCGATAATTAAGATGATATACTTTTTCATTTTTAATAGTTTTAAGTTGTTAAAATTCTAATAGCAATAAATTGTTAATTAAATCGGATCCATGCTTTTGATACGACGACTATTAAAATGTTACAACGAAAATGAAAAATTCAATAAAAAAAATCCAAATTCCAATGTTTACGGGGTTTTTAACCGCAAGGAACGCAATGAACGCTAGTTTTTTTGCTCGCAAAGACGCGAAGTCGCGAAGTTTTTTTCCCAATCTTGTCATCCTGAGGAACGAAGGATCACACAAGATACTCCGTAAACTGAATCGTCAATCTTTGTAGAGTTTCGCGTGTGATCCTTCGTTCCTCAGGATGACAAACTTGTGCGTATTGTCATTCTGAGCGAAATCGAAGACCACGCAAGAAGCTCCGCAATCAAAATCGCCAATCTTTGTAGAGTTACTTGTGAAGATTTCTCGTTCCTCTAAATGACAAACTATGCGTATTGTCAGTCTGAGCGAAGTCGAAGACCACGCAAAGATTATCCGCCACGAATTCACAAATTACTATTCTCAAAGATTATCAAAAATAATTCGTGAATTCGTGGCAGAAAAAAATAAGCACAAAAAAAATCCCAAACCCCAATCGTAAAATTGGAATTTGGAATTTTTATATTGAAAATTAATTTGGTTATCCTACCAAATTGATGATTTTCCCAGGAACAATAATCACTTTATTTGGAGTTCTTCCGTCTAAGTGTTTTTGAGTTCTTTCGTCTTTCATTACGATTTCTTCGATTTGTTCTTTGGTTAAATCCAAAGGCAATTCGATTGTGAAACGCATTTTTCCGTTAAAAGAAACTGGATATTCTTTATTTGTTTCAACTAAATGTTTTTCTTCAAAAATAGGGAAAGCAACTTCTGAAATTGAAGTTGTATGTCCTAACTGTGACCATAATTCTTCAGCAATATGTGGTGCGTAAGGCGAAACCAAAATTGCTAATGGTTCTAAGATTGCTCTAGAATGACAGTTTTGAGAAGACAATTCGTTTACACAAATCATAAATTGAGAAACCGAAGTATTGAAAGAGAAATTCTCGATATCTTCAGCCACTTTTTTGATGGTTTTATGCAATGATTTCAAGTTGTCTTTTGTTGGTTCGTCGTTGTTTACGATTAAACCATTATCATCAAAATACAATCTCCATAATTTTTTCAAGAAACCAAACACACCAGAAATTCCGGCAGTATTCCAAGGTTTTGCCTGCTCTAATGGCCCTAAGAACATTTCGTATAAACGTAATGTATCAGCACCATATTCAGCACAAATATCATCTGGCGTTACTACATTATAGTATGATTTCGACATTTTTTCTACTTCACGGCCTACAATATATTTTCCGTTTTCGTCTAAAATAAATTCAGCTGTAGCAAAATCTTCCCTCCAAGCTTTGAACTTTTCGATATTTAATTCATCTGAAGAATTTACGAAATTTACATCAACACGAATTGGCTGTACATTTTGACCTTCAATTTTATTTTTAGATACAAAAGTGTTTGTTCCTTCTAATCTGTAAACATAAGCCGTTGTTCCTAAAATCATTCCCTGATTAATCAGTTTTTTGAATGATTCTTCGGTCGGAGCAAAACCTTTGTCTTTTAAGAATTTATTCCAGAAACGAGAATACAACAAATGTCCTGTTGCGTGTTCGCTTCCTCCAATGTATAAATCTACATTTTCCCAATAAGCCAAAGCTTCTTTAGACGCAAATTCATTCTCATTGTGTGCATCCATATAACGCATCCAGTACCATGAACTTCCCGCCCAACCTGGCATCGTATTTAATTCTAAAGGAAAAATAGTGACATTGTCAATCAACTGTGTACTAACTACTGAACACTGAACATTGTCCCAAGCCCAAACCGCTGCGTTTCCTAATGGAGGCAAACCGTCTTCTGTTGGCAAATATTTCTCCACTTCAGGCAAAATAATTGGCAAGTGCTGCGTCTCAATCATTTTTGGCAATCCATTCACATAATAAACTGGGAATGGCTCACCCCAATAACGCTGACGAGAGAAAACAGCATCACGTAAACGGTAATTTGTTTTACCTTTTCCTTGACCGATTTCTTCTAATTTTTCGATCGCTTTTTGAGTTCCTTTTTTATAATCTAATCCGTTTAAGAAATCAGAATTTGCGATTTCAACGTTGTCTTTAGATCCGTAAGCCGCTTCAGAAATATCAACATTAGCGAAGATATTTTTGATTTCCTGCATTCCGTTCTGACCTTTAAAGAAATTAGCAAAAGCGTAATCTCTTTCGTCTCCGCAAGGAACCGCCATTACAGCACCAGTTCCATAACCCGCCAAAACATAATCACCAATCCAAACCGGAATTGGTTCTTTTGTAAAAGGATGTTCTGCATAAGCTCCTGTAAATACACCAGAAATCGTTTTTACATCGGCCATACGCTCACGCTCAGATCGTTTTGCTGTTTTTTCGATATACGCTTCAACAGCTTCTTTTTGCTCTGGAGTTGTAATTTTAGCTACCAAATCATGTTCTGGCGCCAAAGTCATAAAAGTAACTCCAAAAATAGTATCAGGTCTTGTTGTGAATACTTCGATTACTTCATCATGATTTTTCACATTAAAAGTCACCAAAGCTCCAACCGATTTCCCAATCCAATTTCTTTGTGATTCTTTAATTGACTCACTCCAATCAATATCATTTAGACCTTGAAGCAAGCGTTCGGCATAAGCAGAAATTCGCATACTCCATTGTGTCATTTTTTTTCTTATAACAGGAAAGCCTCCACGTTCCGAAACTCCGTTTACAATTTCGTCATTTGCTAAAACAGTTCCTAAGCCTGGACACCAGTTTACTTCTGTTTCTGCCAAATAGGTTAATCTATATTGCAAAAGGATTTCTTCTTGTTCATCTTTAGAGAATGCATTCCATTCGCTTGACGAAAAAACAGCAATATTATCATCTGAAACGGCATTTACATTTGCATTTCCTTCTTTTTCAAAAACTGAAATTAAAGTCGAAATATCTTCAGCTTTGTCTGTCGTTTTATTATACCAAGAATTAAATAACTGAATAAAAATCCATTGTGTATGTTTATAATAATCAGGATTTGAAGTACGTACTTCACGCGCCCAATCAAATGAGAATCCGATTTTGTCTAATTGTTTTCTGTAACCCGCAATTTGTTTTCCTTCTTTATCAACTCCACCGTCAATATTTACTCGCGTTGTATCTTCAGGACGCTGTCCTGTCTGAATCGCATATTGTTCTGCAGGCAATCCGAAACTATCGTAACCCATTGGATGCAAAACATTGAAACCTTGATGTCTTTTGAAACGAGAATACACATCTGAAGCTATATAACCCAGCGGATGCCCAACGTGCAGTCCTGCTCCAGATGGATAAGGAAACATGTCGAGAACATAATGTTTCGGCTTTTCAGAGTTATTTTTTGCTGCAAAAGTTTGATTTTCTGCCCAATATTTTTGCCATTTGGCTTCAATTTCGTTTGGATTGTACTTCATTTCTAAGTGACTAAGATTCTAAGTTACTAAGGTTCTAAGCTTTTCACTAAATTAATTAAGCCGCAAATTTACATTTATTGCGGATTGTAGCAAAGCTATTTCACTGACAAACAAATAAAATAACAAAATACTTATTTTTAATTACGTAAAAATACTTATGTTTGCATTTTAATACTTAGAAAATATATGGCAAAGACAGAATATTTTTACCAGAAAAGAATTATTTTTGAATAGCATTTAAAAAATTAAAATGGCTGACAGTAAAAAATATAGTGTCGAAGTTCGTGTTTGGATTGAAGAAGCTGAAGGCGCTTTTCTTGGAATTGGTAAAATCTGGCTTTTAGAAAACATCAAGAAAACGGGATCGATTACCAATGCTGCGAAAGAAATGAAAATGGCGTATCGTCAGGCTTGGCAATTGGTTGAAGAAATGAATCAACGTGCCGAGTCTCCTTTGGTTGAAAAACTTCTTGGAGGAAAAGGTGGCGGTGGTGCAAAATTGACCGAAGCGGGAGAAAGAGCCATTGCTGTTTTTTATGAGGTTGAAAAACGTATTAAAGAATTTGCGCAGAAAGAAACTCAGAATTTGAAATTTTAAAAAACTTTATCCTTTCAATTTTTATCGATATGATTTCGGTCACAACTTATATTATAAAAATAGATTTTTTTTGCTTATCAGTATTCATTTAAAAACATACTGAATTTTCAATAAAAAAATAATTAGCCAAAAAATCAATTTATAAACCATCAGTATTCATTATAAAACATACTAAAAACAACTAACCCAAAGCATGAACCATAAATTATATTTCGTTTTACTTTTTTTCGGTCTGAAAAGCTTTTCTCAAACTGAAAATTCAAAAACAAAACAAGACAGCATTAAAAAAGAAGAACTGAATGAAATCGTGATTACAGCATCGCGTCGTTCTGAAAAATTAATGCATTCGCCAATTAGTATCGAGCAGTTAAAATCGGCGGAAGCCAAAATAATGGGATCACCAAGTATTTATGAAGCACTTGAAAATGTAAAAGGCGTTCAGATTATTACGCCAAGTTTAGGTTTTAAAGTTATAAACACAAGAGGTTTTGCCAATTCAACCAATGTAAGATTTGCTCAGTTAGTGGACGGAATCGATAATCAGGCGCCGCATTTAGGCGCTCCAATTGCCAATGCGCTTGGAGCAAATGATCTCGATATTGATAGAATCGAAATTATTCCTGGAACGGCAGCCGCTTTGTACGGAATGAACGCTATTAATGGTTTAGCCAATATTCAAACCAAAAATCCTTTTGAATATCAGGGAATCGCTGTTCAGCAATTAACTGGAGTGAATCATGTCGGGAATATTGATCGGTTTTCACCAAAAGTGTATTCGCAGTTTAATTTAAGAATTGCCAAAGCTTTTAATGAAAAATTGGCCTTTAAAATAAATGCATCCACAACCGGCGGAACGGATTGGGTTGCAGATGACAGAACAGATTTAGCTCCAAACGCAAATGCTTCGACAGGCTTATTTGGCGCAGATAATCCGGCTTATGACGAAGTAAACGGTTACGGAAATGAATCGGCAAACCGAAAAACTTTAAACTTAAATGGCAAAAATTATGTTGTGGCCAGAACGGGTTATCGCGAAACGGATATTTCTGATTATGAAATCAAAAATTACAAAGCAGATTTCGGTTTATATTTTCGACCAAAAAAAGATCATGAGCTTTCTGTGACTTACAAAACAGCTTTAATCAATACGATTTACCAGCGTTCAAATAGATTTCGATTAGACAATTATACTTTAAATCAATTTTCTGCCGATTATCATACTCCTATTTTTCAGGTAAAAGCCTACGCAACAACCGAAAATACTGGCGATTCGTACAATATGCGTTCGTTGGCAGAAAATATGGATCGTGCGTATAAGTCTGATGATAAATGGTTTGCCGATTACAGCACTGCTTATAAAAATGCTGTTACAGGCGGAGCAAGCGTCGCCGACGCACACAGAATTGCTCGAACACAATCTGACGCAGGAAGATTTCTGCCTGGAACAGAAGCTTACGAACAAAAGAAAAACGAATTGATCGATATTAATAATTGGGATATTGGTGCAGCTTTGAGAGTGAAATCGACTTTGGTTCATGGCGAAGGATTAATCAATTGGGATAAAGCTTTTATTTCTTTCTTCGAAAAAATTGATGCGAAATTATTGAGCGGAGTTGATTACAGAAATTACATTATTGTTCCCGACGGAAATTATTTCATCAATCCTGTTCATGACGATGAAAATCTAACGTATCAAAAAACGGGAGCTTTCACACAAGTGACAAAAGATTTTTTCTCAGATAAATTACGTTTGGGTGCAACTGTTAGAATGGACAAAGCCGATTATTTTGATGCAAAATTTACGCCTCAGTTTACAGCGGTTTATTCGCCAAAAGAAACAATGAATTTTAGAGCTTCATATCAAACAGGGTATCGTTTCCCGAGTATTTTTGAAGGTTTTTCAAATGTAAATTCTGGCGGTGTAAAACGTGTTGGCGGATTGCGAATTATGTCTGATGGCGTTTTTGAAAACTCCTATACAAAAGCTTCAATTGATAAATTTCAAGCGCAGGTAAATACAGATGTGAATACAAACGGTTTGACTCAGGTGCAGGCCATCGAAAAAAATAAAAATACAATTCAGAAAAATCCGTACACCTATTTAGAACCTGAATTTGTAAAATCGTTTGAAGTTGGTTTTAGAGGAATGGCTTTGAACCGAAATCTTTTTATTGATGCCGATTTCTATTACAACTCTTATAAAAATTTCATTGCACAAGTTGAAGCGAGTATTCCAAACACGACAGATCCGAATTTGATTCCGACTGCTTTATATTCTAAAAACACGCAAAACCGCTACAGACTTTGGACGAATTCAAAAAGCAAAATTTACAATTACGGAGGAAGTTTAGGTTTGAAATATCGTTTTGATAATACTTTTAGCGCTTTAACCAATTTAACTTATACCAAATTGGACAGAACTGATGATAAAGACGGACTTGAAGACGGTTTCAATACTCCAGAGTTTAACGTTAACGGAACATTGATCGCACAAAATATCTGGAAAAGTCTTGGCGCAAGCGTTACGGCACGTTATCAAAACAATTTTGATTATGTTTCATTTTTAGTCAGCGGAACTGTTCCTGCATACTGGTCAATGGATGCTCAGGTAAATTATAGTTTCAAAAAAGGCATTTCGGCTAAATTGGGCGGAACAAATATTCTCAATAAACCCTACACTTCAATTCTTGGCGGACCATCAATTGGCGGATTGTATTATTTGTCGCTTGTTTGGGAAACCAATAAAATTTAAAAAAGCAATTAACCAAAAAATCTATTTTTAACTGGCAGTATTCATTTTAAAACATACTGAAAAAACTATTTTTATGAAACCAAAATTATTAATCTTTCTGCTATTTCCACTCATCGGATTTTCACAGCAAAACAATCCGAAAGCCCCAGATTCACTCAAAATTTCAAACGTCTTTAATCTTGGGGAAGTTATTATTACCAATCATCAAAACAAAGACACTTTAAATCGAATAACTTCAAAAGCAATGGAATCTCAAAATAAAATGGAGGTTTCAAAAGCTTTAAACATGTTGCCTGGAGTCAGCTTAACTGCTTCTGGACCAAGAAATGAATCTATGGTCTCTGTTCGTGGTTTCGATTTAAGACAAGTTCCTGTTTATATGGACGGAATTCCAGTTTATGTTCCGTATGATGGTTATGTCGATTTGGCTAGATTTACCACTTTTGATTTAGCAGCTGTCGATGTTTCGAAAGGATTTTCATCTGTGCTTTATGGGCCAAATTCGCTTGGAGGCGCAATCAATCTGGTTTCTCGAAAACCTTCTAAAAAGTTGGAATTTGACGGCTCTTTAGGAATGATAAATGAAAACGGATACAGAGGAAATGTAAATATTGGTTCGAACTTAGGAAAATTCTATGTTCAAGGAGGTTTCTCTTATTTGGACAGAAACTCCTACAGAATGTCTTCAAATTTTATTCCGACAGCCAATGAAAATGGCGGGCAAAGAGACAATTCGTATCGAACCGATCAAAAAATTAGTTTCAAAGTTGGCTGGACGCCAACTGAAAAAAGCGAATATGCCATTGGATACATTAATCAGCAAGGCGAAAAAGGAAATCCTGTTTATACCGGAAACGATCCTTTAAATACTCTTTTGCTAAAACCCCGCTATTGGCAATGGCCCAACTGGGATAAAGAAAGTTTTTATTTTATTTCGAATTCTGCTTTTGATGATAAAAATAGTTTCAAAACCAGATTATATTTTGATCGATTTAAGAATACTCTCGATAGTTACGACGATGCTACTTATTCAACACAAACAAAACCTTATGCTTTTGAAAGTATTTACAACGATTATACCTTCGGAGGAAACTTGGAATACAACACCAAAATAATTCCGAAAAATGATTTAAAAATTGCTTTTCATTTTAAAGAAGACGTTCACCGTGAGAACAATCTAGGCGAACCCGTCCGTCACTTTATAGACAATACAGTTTTAATTGGAATTGAAGATGTTTATAAAGTCAGTTCAAAATTTACCGTAATTCCGGGTGTTAGTTACAACATTCGAAAAAACAATGAAGCCGAAGATTATAATAGCACTACAAAAGTAATTTCAGATTATCCAGATGCGGGAGCAAGTGACGCTTTTAATGCACAAGTTGGATTTTTCTATCAATTAAATAATCAGCAAAAACTTGGTGCAACCGTTTCTCAGAAAACTAGATTTGCAACTATCAAGGACCGATATTCTTATAGAATGGGGACTGCGATTCCGAATCCAGATTTAAAACCTGAAAAAGCAATCAATTACGAATTGAATTATACGGCCAATCTTTTCGAGAAAATCACTTTCCAGACAGCGCTTTTCTATAGTTCGCTTTCAGATGCGATATTGAGTGTAAGCAATGTTGAACCAGGAAAATCTCAAATGCAAAATTTTGGCGAAGCCGATTATAAAGGTGTTGAAGCGCAATTAAATTATGCTGTTTTAGAAAACTTGTCGCTGAATTTGAATTACACTTACATCGAAAGAAAAAACATAACAAACCCGAATATTCATTTTACAGATGTTCCGAACACAAAAGTGATGGGAACTTTAGAATATAGCCCGATTAAAATTCTTCGATTAATTGCCAATGCCGAATTCAACTCTCCACGTTTCAGTACAAGTTATGGTGCGCGAGTTCCAGATTATACGCTTTTGAATTTATATGGCTCCGGAAAAATCTCTAAAAATTTTAGTCTAGACGCCGGAGTTAACAATATCTTCGATAGAAATTATAGCTTAGTCGAAGGCTATCCTGAAGAAGGACGCAATTTCTTCGTAACACTTCGTTTTTTCAGTTTCAACTAATTCAAAAATTATATTTAATATGAAAACACAAAATTATATTCTCGTTTTACTGATTGCATTTTCATGCGCCATGTGTAATTCTTCTAAAAAAGACAAAGAAGAAACCGTTACTACAGAAAAAATCGCAAAAACAGACAATGACAAACATCCTGTCTTAACTCCCAAAGACAGTTTAAAAATGGTAAATCATTCGATAGAAGTAAAAGGTGATGTCGAATTTCCTTTAAACTTAACTGTCGATTCTTTAAAAAAGATGAAAGTTGTTATGCTTGATGATTTTAAAGTAGTCTGTCAAAGCGGTGAAGTAAAAAAAGACAATAAAGTGTGCAAAGGTGTTCTTTTGAAAGATATTTTAGAAAAAGCCAAAATCAAACAAAACGGACATAAAGACAGAAACTTCTACATCGTAGCAAGAGCTTCAGATGATTATAAAGCTACTTTTTCTTGGGCAGAACTTTTCAATAACCCGACGGGAGAAAATACTTATATCCTTTTTGAAGAAAATGGAAAACCAGTAAAAAACGGAGAAATGATCGCGATTTGCAAAAACGATATTAAAACTGGACCACGCCATGTTTATTGGCTAAAAAGCATTGAAGTTTATAAAGTTAAATAAAGATGCTAAGGTTCTGGGATACTAAGTTGCTAAGTTTTTTTTGCTCGCAAAGTCGCGGAGTTGCAAAGTTTTTCTTCTAAGATATATTAAAAACTTTGCGACTCCGCGACTTTGCGAGATTAAAACGTTTTTACATAAAAACTTTGATTGCTTTACAATTAAACCCGCTTTTATTCAAGATTTAAATTGTACTTTTAAGTATAAAAGTTTGTTATTAACTTTAAATAAAGAAATTCTTTATTATTTTTACCACATAATTTAAGTATCTATGAGTTCTAACTTTGATAAATTTCAAAAACGCAGGTTAATTTCCTCTTATTTTTCGGTAGTTTTAAGTGTATTCTTGGTATTATTCCTTTTGGGAGTACTAGGTTTATTCATTATTAATTCTAAACAATTGGCTGACGATTTTAAAGAAAAAATTGCCATGACAGTTTTCTTCAAAAATGAAGCGAATGACAGTATTATCAAAGCATTCAACACTGAACTTAAAAGAGCGCCTTTTGCTAAATCTTTTGTTTATGTTACCAAAGAAAAAGCGGCAAAAGAACACACTGATATTATCGGAGAAGATTTCTTAACCTTTTTGGGAGAAAATCCGTTATTGAATTCATACGATATTCACTTAAAAGCAGATTACGTAGAAAGAGACAGTATCGTTAAGATTGAAAGCAACTTTCGCAAAAATGCTATGATTTCAGATATTGTTTACGACAAACAATTGGTAAATCTTGTAAATGACAACATCAGAAAAGTAAGTATGTGGATTTTGATTATCAGCGGTTTCTTGACCGTAATTGCTGTTTTATTAATCAATAGTTCATTGCGTTTATCTATTCATTCAAATCGTTTTATTATCAAAACCATGCAAATGGTTGGAGCTACAAAAGCGTTTATCCGTAAACCATTTGTAATGCGAAGTGTAAAATTGGGAATGCTTGGTGCAGGTTTAGCTATTATTGCTTTAATCGCGCTTTTATTATATGTAGACACTAATTTCCCTGGCTTAGGAATTCTTGAAGACAAAGCTTTAACTGGTTTGGTTCTAGTTGCCGTTTTCGGATTAGGAGTTCTAATTACTTGGGTAAGTACACATTTTGCAACGCAACGTTTCTTGAACTTAAGAACTGACGATCTTTATTAATTTTTGATTTTAGATTGCAGACTTTAGATTTTAGATTGAAATATAAACCCATATAAAAAGAGGATAAGATTGCTTCGTTCCTCGCAATGACAAAATGAAAAACAACAATAATAAAGAAGAACAACAAGTTCAAAAACAGGAATTCCTTTTTGACAGCATCAATTATAAAATTTTATTGATTGGTATTGCTGTAATTGCTCTAGGATTTATTCTAATGTCTGGTGGAGGAAGTAAAGATCCTAATGTTTTTAACGAAGAAATTTTCAACTTTAGACGTATTCGTTTAGCACCAACAACTGTTTTAATCGGTTTTGGAATCACGATTTATTCTATATTCAAAAAATCTAAATAATAAAGGTTTATAGATTTTTTGTCACCCTGAGCGAAGTCGAAGGGCAATCTAAAATCTGAAATCTGAAATCTAAAATTCTAAATGAATACATTACAAGCTATTGTTCTTGCCATTATTGAAGGAATTACAGAGTTTTTGCCTGTTTCTTCTACAGGTCACATGATTATTGCTTCTTCTTTTTTTGGAATCGCTCATGACGATTTCACTAAACTTTTCACCATTGTAATTCAGCTTGGCGCGATACTTTCGGTTGTAATTTTATACTTCAAACGTTTCTTTCAAACTTTTGACTTCTATTTTAAACTTTTAGTCGCTTTTATTCCAGCGGTTGTTTTAGGATTATTATTAAGCGATTTTATTGATGGTTTACTTGAAAACCCCGTAACAGTTGCTGTTTCACTTTTAATTGGAGGTGTTATTTTATTGAAAGTTGACGAATGGTTCAACAAACCAAACGATCCAGAAGTTTCAACTGAAATCACTTATGCTAAAGCTCTAAAAATTGGTTTATTTCAATGTCTTGCTATGATTCCTGGAGTTTCTAGAAGTGGTGCAAGTATTGTGGGAGGTATGGCGCAAAAACTGACTAGAACTTCTGCCGCAGAATTTTCATTTTTCTTAGCGGTTCCAACAATGTTAGGAGCAACTGCAAAAAAATGCTATGATTATTATAAAGCTGGCTTTGAATTATCTCATGACCAAGTGAATATGTTGGTTATTGGTAACATTGTCGCTTTTGCTGTAGCGTTATTAGCAATTAAAACTTTCATCGGATTTTTGACTAAAAACGGATTTAAAGTTTTTGGTTATTACCGAATCATTGCTGGAATCATTTTATTATTGATTCACTTTTTCATTCATCCGCTTACGATTATATAATGACACCTGAAGAATATTTAGAAGGACAAGTTTTATTGATTGACAAACCATTAAAATGGAGTTCATTTCAAGCTGTCAATAAATTAAAATACCTTTTAATTAATAAGGTCGGACTTCCAAAAAAGTTCAAAATTGGCCACGCAGGAACTTTAGATCCTTTAGCGACTGGGCTTTTATTAATCTGCACCGGAAAATTCACTAAAAGAATTTCAGAACTTCAAGGTCAGGCAAAAGAATATACGGGTACATTTTATATTGGAGCTACTACTCCATCGTACGATTTAGAAACCGAAATCGACCAGACGTTTCCAACCGATCACATCAATGAAGATTTGATTCATGAAACTGTAAAACAGTTTTTAGGAGAAATCGATCAGAAACCACCAATTTTTTCTGCAATTAAAAAAGATGGTGTTCGTTTGTATGAACATGCTCGTGCCGGAGAATCAATCGAAATTGCAAGCAGAAAAACTACAATTCACGAATTTGAAATTACAAGAATTGCATTACCAGAAGTAGATTTTAGAGTAGTTTGTTCTAAAGGAACTTACATTCGTTCCCTAGCTTATGATTTTGGAAAGGCCATGAATTCTGGTTCGCATTTAACTGTTTTACGCCGAACAAAAATTGGCGATTACGACGTAAAAAATGCTATTGACATTACTTTGTTTGAGGAAAGTTTTAAATAAATAAAAAAAGCACATTACGTTATTTGAAAGTAATGTGCCAAGCTCTTAAAACAAGTAATTTTGTTTCATACGCATCTCAAATTAATAGTGAGGCACATTCTTCCCGCCAAATAAAAATGTGGAAAAGAAATCATAGAATCTTTCGAATAACTTTTTCATAATAGTGTATTTTTAATTATTAAATAAACACCAATAAAAAGAGTAAACCTGAAAGCTATAATAGACGTGGGATTAGTTTTACTAAGTTACGAAATTCTATTGAAGTCAAAAAGACTTTAAGATAATTTTATTAACAAATAATCTGTTTATCAACACATTAATCCGATTAAAGGCGATTATATTTAATATTTTCCATAATTTCGACCAACTCTTCCTGAACCGAAATTCCTTTATCAGCCAGATACCATAACTGCAGATCTGTTTTTATTTTTTCGTCAATAGCACCAACTTCTCTTTTGTGTTTTTCCATTAATTCAGTCGCTCCTTTTGGTCTTGGTCCCCAATCTGCTCGTACAATTCCTGCTTCTTTACAAATCACGATTATTTTTGGAATTGCTCTTCCGCCATTAGTTAGATAATGACTCATTAAATCATCATTTTCATCTCGAAATGCAATTTTCAAATCTATTTTTTTATTCGAAACCAAAGCCATTTTATTTAAAATTGGAAGTATCTGTGCCGCATCTCCGCACCAGCCTTCTGAAAGCACCAACCAGATATAATGATTATCTAAATTTTGAAGTTTTTCTGCAATTGCATCTGAAATAGTTATCGTTTTTTCCAGCCTATTCATTCTAGCTTCATTCAATTTAGAATAATCAGTAAGACTTTCAGATTGTTCATTTCCCGTAGATTTCCCTTCGGTCAATAAATCAGTTACAATTTTTCTGTATTCAGCATAAGAATGACTATTGAATAATGCTTTTGCTACGATGCTTTTCATATTTGTTTCATTTTTAGAATACAATAAAAATACAAAATTTAGGAAGACGGAGAAAATGACATTTATCACATTTAATTTAAATAACTTCAAAGCCTTTCTAAACCTAAAATTGCAGCAAGAATTAATTTTTTGCAAACATTATTTTTAAAAATCAGAATATGTCTATATTTGCACAAATTAACGCAACACACACATGAAATATAAAAGAATTCTTCTTAAACTTAGCGGAGAAGCCCTAATGGGTGATTTACAATACGGTATTGATCCGAAAAGATTAGGCGAATATGCAGATGAAATCAAGCAGATTCACGACAAAGGAGTAGAAATTGCTATTGTTATTGGAGGAGGAAATATTTTTAGAGGCGTTGCCGGTGCAAGCGCAGGAATGGACAGAGTGCAAGGAGATTATATGGGAATGCTTGCAACTGTAATTAACGGAATGGCTTTGCAGGGCGCTCTTGAAGATAAAGGAATGAAAACGCGTCTACAGACTGCTTTGAAAATGGAATCTATTGCAGAACCATACATTAAAAGAAGAGCTGACCGTCACTTAGAAAAAGGCAGAATCGTAATTTTTGGAGCTGGAACCGGAAATCCATATTTTACAACTGATACTGCTGCAGTTTTAAGAGGTATCGAAATCAATGCTGATGTTATCTTAAAAGGAACTCGTGTTGATGGTGTTTACGATTCTGATCCAGAAAAAAATGCTTCGGCTGTAAAATTTGATTTTATTTCGTTTGACGATGTGATCAAAAAAGGATTAAATGTAATGGATACTACTGCATTTACATTAAGCCAAGAAAATAAATTGCCAATCGTTGTTTTTGATATGAATAAAATCGGAAACCTTTTGAAGATTTGCGAAGGCGAAAACATCGGAACTGTAGTAAATATATAGTCATCAGTAACAGTTTTAAAGTCGCGCAAGACTATAACTGAAAACTGAGAATGAAAACTGAAAACTAAAGAAAAAATGACTGAAGAAATAGACTTTATTTTAGAAAGTACTGAGGAATCAATGAATGGTACTATTGCACACTTAGAGAAAGAATTTCTTAATATTCGTGCAGGAAAAGCTTCTCCAGCAATGCTTGGAGGTGTTTTTGTTGATTATTATGGGTCTGCAACACCGCTTTCTCAAGTATCTAAAATTAGCGTTCCAGATGCTCGAACAATTACATTACAGCCATTTGAAAAAAATATGCTTTCTGTTATTGAAAAAGCAATCTTAATCGCAAACATTGGTTTTAACCCAATGAACAACGGAGACGTTATCATCATCAGTGTACCACCTCTAACAGAAGAGCGTCGTCGTGATTTGGCTAAACAAGCAAAATCTGAAGCTGAAGATGCTAAAATTGGTATTCGTAATTCTCGTAAAGATGCTAATACTGACATCAAAAAATTAGAAAAAGAAGGAACTTCAGAAGATATCTGTAAATCTGCAGAAGAAGAGGTTCAAAACCTAACAAATGCTTACATTAAAAAAATTGATGAGTTATTGGCTGCAAAAGAAGCCGAAATCATGAAAGTATAAGTAAGATTTGGTTATAAAATAAAAAATCCGTCTGGTTTATTGCTCCAGACGGATTTTTTTATTGTTATTTTTGCATACGAAAAGTAATTTCTTTTCGTTTTTGAAACTATATCATTCTGTATGAAGCTATTTTGTTTTTTGACTTTGTTTTTTACGCTTACTCTTCAGGCGCAAATTCAAATAAACGGAATCGTAACCGATTCAAACAACAAACCACTTCCGTTTGCTACAATTACGACTTCAGAAAATAATAACACAATTACAGATGTTGATGGAAAATTTATTTTTAAAATCAGTTCCTCTGCAACATCACTTACGGTTTCTTATATAGGTTTTCAAACCAAAACTATTGCATTAATCAACAGCAAAACTTTTTATTCAATAGCACTTTTACAGCAGGCCGATGATTTAAAAGAAGTTGTGGTTTCTAATGAAAATCCTGCTCTCACGATAATAAAAAAAGTTATTGCCAATAAAGCAATAAACGATCCGCAAAAGAAGCTCAATAATTTTGAATACAAAACCTACAACAAACTTATTGTAACAGCCAATCCAGATTCGATCGACGGTCGTATTGATACTTCGGCGGCTTATAAAGATTTAAACAAAAGAATCATTAATATCGATTCTTCTGATTATAAGTTTAAAGAAATTGTGAGCAAACAGCACTTATTTCAAACCGAGAAAGTTTCGCAATATCAATTTGGAAACAACAAACTGAAGGAAACTGTTTTAGGAACAAAAATCGCTGGTTTCAAACAGCCTATTTACGAAGTTCTTGCCTTCAACCTTCAATCTATTTCGATTTATGATTCTAATTATGAATTATTCGAAACCAAGTATGAAAATCCGATTTCTAGAAATGCTCCTTCAAGCTACAATTACAAACTTTTAGATACCGTAAGCATTCGGGGCCGTGATGCCTATATGATCTATTTCAAAGACAAATCAAAACACAGAACTTCTGGATTAGAGGGAGTTTTATATATTGACAAAGAAAATTACGCTGTCGCGAAAGCGGTAATGAGAATAAAAGGCGTTTTGGATATCAGCGGCATTCACGAATTTGAATATATTCCGAAAGAAAAAATCTGGTTTCAGAGCAATACCACTTTTAAAATCGTAAAAGGAAAAAATGACGATGATATTCGTATTTTAGGCGGCACCATTCAATTTGATGGAGATGTTGAAGACAATTTCGAACGAAGAAAAAAAGTGGCTTCAGACTTTACTTATCTACTTTCTGAAAGCAATAGTTTTGATATTCGCGTAAATACTGACACTCCAATAAAAAGCTCTTCGCTTTATATCGAAATTAAAGACGATGCGGCCAAAAAACCTGAAAGTTTCTGGGAAGCTTACCGAAAAGAAAATCTCGACTTAAAAAGCCAAAAAACATACTTATTACTCGACAGTCTTTCTGTTCGAAATAGGATTGAAAAACGATTAGGAATTGGCCGAAAAATCATTAACGGCTTCTACCCTATTGGCCCTGTCGATTTAGATTTGAAAAAGATCATAAGCTATAATAATTATGAAGGTTTTCGTCTTGGTGTAGGAGGAATTACAAACGATCGTTTGTCTAAATATTTCCGTATTGAAGGCTACGGAGCTTACGGAACAAAAGATGGAGTTTTTAAATATAGCGTTGGTGGAGGCGTTTTGTTAGACAAACACACCAATACTTGGTTTAATGGTTATTATACTGATGATGTTCGAGAGATCGCGAGTACTGTTTTTAGTGTTGACAAACGTGTTTTTAAAATTTACGATCCGCGTCCCATCAATATTAGTACTTTTTATGAATATGTTGGATGGCGTGCCAATGTTCAAACCAAATTTATTCCGAAAACCGAGGCTGTTTTAGAACTTTCAAGAAATTATATCGAACCAAAATTTGATTATCTATATAATCTAAACGGAAAATTGTATTCTAATTATATTATGACCACAGCGATGCTTTCTATTGTCTGGGCGCCTTTTAGTAATTATATGCAGACTCCGACAGGAAGAAATGAAAGCGATAAAAAATTTCCGAGATTTACTTTTCAGTATACTCAATCTCTACCGAATGTTTTTGAAAATGATTTTACTTTTAGCAAAATAGATTTTAAAGCTGAATACGAAAAACAATACTTAAATCGCCAGAAAACAGGTTTGCTTTTACAAGCTGGTTTAGCAATGGGAGATGTTCCTATTACGCATTTGTACAACACAGCTCCTAACAACTTAACCAAGGAAACTGTTGTTCAGCGTATCACTTTTGCGGGTAGAAATTCTTTTGAAACCATGTTTTTTAATGAGTTTTTCTCAAGTCAATATCTAATGTTTCAAATTAAACATGGTTTTGACCGACTTACCCTTTTCAAAAAAGTAAGACCATCTCTAGTTTTAGTGACAAGAATGGCTTGGGGAAGTATGGAAAAACCAGAACAGCACGTTGGTCCAGCTTACAAAACTTTGGATAAAGGCTATTATGAATCGGGATTAGAATTGAACAGAATTTTTAAAGGTTTTGGTTTAGGCGGATTCTACAGATATGGACCAAATCAGTTAATGAGGTTTGAGGATAATATCGCCGTTAAAATTTCGTATGTTCTTGATTTAGGGCTATAACTTTAAAATTCTTTTTTTCGCCACGAATTCACAAATTTATCTACTTAAACTTTGCGAAAATTTTACCGATAAATTTCACAAATTACCGCTAGGTTAATTTGTGAAATTATTGACAAGTACCGCGTAAAGAAATTCATTAAAATTCGTGAATTCGTGGCTAAAAAAAATCCCAAACCCCAATAAGTAATTTTAAAATTCTTTCTTTCACCACGAATTCACAAATTTATCTACTTAAACTTTGCGAAAATTTTACCGATGAATTTCACAAATTACCGCCAGGTTAATTTGTGAAATTATTGACAAGTACCGCGTAAAGAAATTCATTAAAATTCGTGAATTCGTGGCTAAAAAAAATCCCAAACCCCAATAAGTAATTTTAAAATTCATCTTTTCGCCACGAATTCACAAATTTATCTACTTAAACTTTGCGAAAATTTTACCGATGAATTTCACAAATTACCGCCAGGTTAATTTGTGAAATTATTGACAAGTACAGAGTAAAGAAATTCATTAAAATTCGTGAATTCGTGGCTAAAAAAATCCCAAACCCCAATAAGTAATTTTAAAATTCATCTTTTCGCCACGAATTCACAAATTTA
>NZ_QJRI01000132.1 GCF_003254565.1 Flavobacterium nitrogenifigens | reverse complement strand
GGATTATATACATTTAAATCCTGTAAGGGCAGGCTATGTGAATCGAGCATCAGAATATATTTATTCTAGTGCAAGCAATTATATTAATGATCAAGGATTGTTAAATATAGAAAAAGCAGATAACCCAATTGTAGATGTTTTGAATTTAAAATCTGTTTTTCGTGATAATCTTCATTAGTAATTTTTGAATAAAGTCGGAGACTTTTAGAAGTGAACGGTTTAATGGACTGTTGCATAAAAAAGCGCAAAGTCGGAGACATTTGCGCAGCGCTAGTGAAGAACACTTTGCGGAGCTGGAACTGTTTGTGCAGATTTTCAAAATCATTAATAGTTTCTTCTGTTATTGTAGCGTCGCTACTTCCTTCTCTTTTGCAGCTTTTAAGGACATTCCAAAGTCCAATATTGTATTTTGCTAGCAACACTTTTCGATCTTCATAGGAAGCACTGAATTCTTCTTCAAAAATAGAAAACAAAATTTTCCAGAAAAGATTTCCTTTGTTCGCATAGTATTCTTGTTTAGCAATAGACTGTTCACCCGCCATAGTACCCATGATTAGAATAATTGTGGATTTGTCGATTAAGGGTTGAAGGGCTTTTTTTAGCATTGGTTTTTCTGTTTTTTGTTGCGTAAAATTAGGGATAAAGGTTTGAAATGAGCAGAAGACTTAAGAATCAAAATAAATATATTTACTTGTATTGGATTTACTTTTAAAAGAAAAAACTTTTAGATATTTACGTCTTAAAAGAAACTGAGTTGGCGCAAAGTCGGTCCCGAAAGCTTTCGGGATTGTGCAGCGCTAGTGAAGAACACTTTGTGGAGCGGGGGATTTGTTCCTGCTCCACTTATTCCGTATGGAGCACAAATGAGTACTTTACCAATCGCTGGGCAAGCACCAAATATTGAATATTAACATAAAAAAAATGAAAAAGCGACCTTTAACAATTATCTTATTCTCTGTTATACTATTATTTATGCTATATAAATCTATAGCTTATTTTATTTTAGATTCACAAATTACATGTGACAATAAGGAACCAAAGATAAAACTAAGCCAATTTGTCAATATTTCTGAAAAGAGAATTAAGTATAGTAAAAGTTTTTATATAAATAAAGATTTTATTGGTTTTAATGCTTTTGTTGACAAGAAATATTTTATAACAGTTACTAAACTCGGTAAAGCATCAAAAGGTTATCGAATCATAAAAACAGATAAAAAACCAAACAATAGTACAAGTATTAATCTCTTTAATCCTTCAGATGTTGAAGATGAAAATTCAAGATATATAGATTTACATGATTATCCTTTCAATAATAAGCAAATTTATTATCATTCCGACGGTCCAGTTGTAAATATCAATCAATTTGGATTTTATGAAGTAGAAGCTTTTTTTTCTTTTTTTAATGTCTCATTTAAAGGAGAGAACAGGAAGGATTTTGGATATGCTGGTTTTAAAAAGAAAAAATCGATTAGCTTTATTGAGCGTAAAGGAGATTTATTTGCTCTCAATTTGTTTCCAATAGGCAATACGACATATAAAGGTTTGCATGAATTGACAGATTCAGAAGAAACAAAATAAAGTCTTGTATAATAGCTCTGAAAACCAAGTAAAAGCCATTCCCCCCGCTCCCCGAAGAGTCCAACTGAAAAGCTGCGCAAATGTCTCCGACTTTGCGCAATTTTTTTATTTCTTGAAAACCAGAAACCCGCTAAAAGTCTCCCGACTTTTTCTTTTTACTTTGCATGAAATAATAAGTTAAATCTTATATTTTTACCCGAAAAGAAAAAAAAATGAAAGAAGGCTATGTAATAAGAGACCAAAAACTGCCACATTTTATCACACCGACAGT
>NZ_QJRI01000001.1 GCF_003254565.1 Flavobacterium nitrogenifigens | reverse complement strand
ACATTTGCAAGTGTTCAGTTCAATCAAGCTAACATCGTTTGGTATACAGCGATAACAGGCGGAACATTGATTCCATCTGCGACAGCTCTAACAACAGGCCAATACTTTGCGGCAATTTCAGATCCAGCAACAGGCTGCGAGAGCGCTTCAAGATTGACAGTTGATGTGATTGTAAATGATCCTGGAACACCGACATTGGTG
>NZ_QJRI01000041.1 GCF_003254565.1 Flavobacterium nitrogenifigens | reverse complement strand
GGGCATCGGTTTTCAGAAGAGGCTTTCTGCGGAGAGGCCCCTTAAAAAGAGTGGAAAATCGGCAGAAAGAAGGGGGAAGGGCTGAAAATTCCCTAAAAACGGAAAGCTTTGGCCTTGGGAAAATGCCGAAAAAGCATGCTAAGGAAGAAAAATCCCACGCATGCGTGAAAATATCCGAAATGTAAACCTGCCGTTACCAGCGAGTTAAGAAATAATCCGAAAAAAGATCAAAAAAAGCCGGGCAAAAGCATTGGAAAAGCGGAAAAAGG
>NZ_QJRI01000007.1 GCF_003254565.1 Flavobacterium nitrogenifigens | reverse complement strand
AATGAAGATATCTCAGGACTAAGATGTATTATTACTGCCGGCGAATCAGCCGATCCCGGTACAGCCATGAGAGTTACAGCATCAGGAATCGCATATTACAATGCTTATGGTCCTACAGAGTGCGCCGTTTGCGTATCTATTTATCAGTCAACAGGACATGCTGTAGAGAAAAGAGCTATTCCTATCGGAAAGCCAATATCGAACA
>NZ_QJRI01000003.1 GCF_003254565.1 Flavobacterium nitrogenifigens | reverse complement strand
GAGGGAGAAAGAATGTATGACACGGGCGATTTGGGCCGCTGGCTTTCTGACGGCAACATTGAGTTTATGGGCAGAAAGGACCATCAGGTTAAGATTCGCGGATTCCGTATCGAGCTTGGCGAGATCGAGCATGCCGTTTTGCAATATGGATCTGATTTGAAACAAGCGGTGGTAGAGGCAAAAGAATCCAATGAAGGAAAAGT
>NZ_QJRI01000099.1 GCF_003254565.1 Flavobacterium nitrogenifigens | reverse complement strand
AAAGCAGATAATGAAGGGGATATCAGACAATATATTATCCCTGCAGAACAATTAGATTTTAAGATATCCAGTGAAGACTTCAGTTTAGCAGAAAACCAGCAAGAAGCCATTGCAAAGTATATAGAAGAAAGAAACCATGAGGCATTTGATTTAGAAAAAGCACCTCTTATAAGAGCTTCATTGTTGAAGGTAAAAGAACAGGAATATGTTTTCTTTTTATCGATGCATCATATCATTGGAGACGGCTGGTCTATGGAACTCCTGGTTTCTGAAGTTGTAGAGGCCTATAACAGACTAATACAAGGAAAAAAAGTTGATTTTCCGGAATTGGGCATTCAGTATAAAGATTATGCTGTTTGGCTCAATGGAGCATTGCAGCAAGCCAAACATCAGGCCTCAGAAGCTTATTGGTTAAATCAATTTGAAGGAGAATTACCTGTTTTGGATCTTCCGAGTTTTAAAACACGTCCTTTGGTTCAGACCTATAATGGGGCGAATATCAGCCA
>NZ_QJRI01000039.1 GCF_003254565.1 Flavobacterium nitrogenifigens | reverse complement strand
TTGGTACACCGCTTCAACAGGCGGAACAGTTATTGCTCCGACAACAGCTTTAACAAGCGGTACATACTTTGCGGCAATCTCAGACCCTGCAACAGGCTGCGAGAGCGCTTCAAGATTGACAGTTGATGTGATTGTAAACGATCCGGGAACTCCAACATTGGTTACTGCGGGAACGCAAAACTTCTGTCTGGCAAATGCTCCAACATTTGCGAGTGTTCAGTTCAATCAAGCTAACATTGTTTGGTATACAGCTTTAACAGGCGGA
>NZ_QJRI01000046.1 GCF_003254565.1 Flavobacterium nitrogenifigens | reverse complement strand
GCGCCCTTATTTTGCTTATTGCACCAAATCATAATTTAATATGATCCGTTTTGTTTTGTTTTCTATTGCTGCCAATAAAAAACGCTTTCTACTTTCTTATTATTTTCTTATCCCAATATGTCAATGAACTTTGTTTCGCTTTAGGCTTTAAGCAATACGCTTTAAGCTTTCTTAGCTTACAGCCTAAAGCTTATAGCTTACGGCTTTTTGTGGAGAATAACGGAGTCGAACCGTTGACCTCCTGCGTGCAAGGCAGGCGCTCTAGCCAGCTGAG
>NZ_QJRI01000029.1 GCF_003254565.1 Flavobacterium nitrogenifigens | reverse complement strand
TTATCCGGTACAGGATATTGTCAAGTCCGATATGGAAAACAGCCAAAACCAGCTTACCGTAGAATCTATTGAAGTATTCGAACAAACCAATTATGATTTTCACATCGGGATACTTCCCTCACCGCCATCAGCACCACCTTCATTGATTGTGGAACTGAAGTACAATGCCAATATATATGACGCGCAGCTTATTAAAAGAATTGCCGATCATCTTTTTAATCTGGTAAAAGGGTTTAGTGTTCATAAAACCAGT
>NZ_QJRI01000051.1 GCF_003254565.1 Flavobacterium nitrogenifigens | reverse complement strand
ATAATCGTCTTCTGTTGTAACCCCATTGTTTGGAGTAGAATCTGGATCAGGCTGGCTGCTTGCTGTGACTTCAGCTACATTTACATAATTTCCTGTAGCATTCACTATAGCTGTTATTTGTAAAGTGTGAGTGGCTGCAATTGCCATATTTCCAACTGTCCATAAGCCTGTTGCTGGATTATAACTTCCAGCTGTTGCAGTATATGATACGTAAGTATACCCAGATGGGAGCAAATCGGTAACAGCAACACCATCTGTTGCTTGCGGCCCTGCATTATTT
>NZ_QJRI01000059.1 GCF_003254565.1 Flavobacterium nitrogenifigens | reverse complement strand
AAATCCGGAGCAGCATATCTTCCAATCGATGTTAATTATCCTCAAGACCGTATAACTTATATTGAACAAGATTGCAAGTGCAAGGTAGTTCTCGATGAAGAGGAAATGATGTTATGCAATTTGGAAAGGTATAAATATGGAAACGAGAATCCGGACCCTATTAATCAGTCAGGTGATTTGGCCTATGTCATTTACACTTCAGGTTCCACAGGACAGCCAAAAGGCGTTATGGTAGAGCATAGCAGTAATGTCAACATGTCCTTGGATCAGATTAAAACCTTTGGAGTCACCCAAAACGAC
>NZ_QJRI01000098.1 GCF_003254565.1 Flavobacterium nitrogenifigens | reverse complement strand
AAAAAAAATGAAAGAAGGCTATGTAATAAGAGACCAAAAACTACCACATTTTATCACACCGACAGTTATAGACTGGATTGATATTTTTACGCGTCAGAGTTACAGAGATGTTATAATTGAATGCTTAGATTACTGTATTAAAAACAAAGGAATGGTTTTGTATGGTTATGTCATAATGAGTAATCACATTCATATGATTGTGCAGTCGGAAGACGGAAAGCTTTCAGATTTAATACGAGATTTTAAGAAGTTTACAGCAAAAACCATTCTAGACAAAGTACAAAATAGTCCAGAAAGCAGAAGAGAATGGATGCTGGAAAGATTTAAACTGGCTGCAGAAAAACATACCAGAAACAAAGTTTATCAATTTTGGCAGTACGGAAATCATGCCGAAGAAATTTACAGCAATAAATTTATGTGGTCTAAACTGGATTATATACATTTAAATCCTGTAAGGGCAGGCTATGTGAATCGAGCATCAGAATATATTTATTC
>NZ_QJRI01000034.1 GCF_003254565.1 Flavobacterium nitrogenifigens | reverse complement strand
AGCATCTCTGCTAAAGCGGCTGTCAATTCAATATGTCTACGAACGTGTCTTTTTCTGTCTTCGCCTGTATCTCAAAGCGGGTGCAAAACTAAAACTTCTTTTTGTTTCTCGCAAGAAAAACTTAAAAAATTTTTGAAGCTTTTTTTTCGCCTCATCTTTTCGTTTTTCTCGCCAGTCTGTCAAGGAACTTTCCGTGTTTTGCGGGGTGCAAATGTAAAAAGCTTTTTCTTTTCCCGCAAGCTTTTTTTAATCTTTTTTTT
>NZ_QJRI01000081.1 GCF_003254565.1 Flavobacterium nitrogenifigens | reverse complement strand
AATTAACCGTACCCATAAACAATTTGGAAAAACAATCACTATTAAATTGTTTTTTGAAAGCCCAACTATTGAAGAATTGAGTAAAGAGCTGCAGGATAGTGAATATATTGCAATCCCGAAGGCACCTGAAAGCGAGTCTTATCCCTTAACGGATTCTCAAAGACGATTGTGGATAATGAGCCAGTTAGAAGGCGGTTCGCTGGCGTATAATATGCCCGGAGCAGTTTCGCTAAAAGGAAATATAGATATTGATAAATTCGAAGAATCGTTTAAGCTTTTGCTGCAACGCCATGAAATACTGCGAACGTATTTCAAAGCAGATAATGAAGGGGATATCAGACAATATATTATCCCTGCAGAACAATTAGATTTTAAGATA
>NZ_QJRI01000036.1 GCF_003254565.1 Flavobacterium nitrogenifigens | reverse complement strand
GACAGCCGCTTTAGCAGAGATGCTAAAGCAAAATAGAATAAGAGTAATGGAATCGAGAGATTCGAATGAAACCGACTAGAATAAGGCATCGACTATATAATATTACAATATACGATGAAGAGTTTGATCCTGGCTCAGGATGAACGCTAGCGGCAGGCTTAACACATGCAAGTCGAGGGGTAGAGCACTTCGGTGCTTGAGACCGGCGCACGGGTGCGTAACGCGTATGCAATCTGCCTTCCACAGAGGGATAGCCCAGAGA
>NZ_QJRI01000086.1 GCF_003254565.1 Flavobacterium nitrogenifigens | reverse complement strand
TCCTTCAGAGGCAACGAACTGTCCGCTTACTTTAGTGATGTTTGAAACATCAGCATCGCAAAGGTCGGAAGCTGTTGGGATCTGAGCCTGTGCTGTGGCAAGGCCAGCGGCATCGCTGCATTCCAAGGTTACATTTAGAGAACCAGCTTGTGTTGTCCAAGTTGGCGCAGTAGTATCTTGAATGGTGATCACTTGGGTGAAAGTGTCAGATGTGTTACCGCAGTCGTCTTTTACAGTCCAAGTGTTGGTGTAAGTTCCCGCGTTTCCGCATCCTTCAGTGGCAACGAACTGTCCGCTTACTTTAGTGATGTTTGAAACATCAGCATCGCAAAGGTCAGAAGCTGTCGGAATCTGAGCCTGTGCTGTAGCAAGACCTTCTGTGTCATTGCATTCTAAAGTCACATTTAGAGCTGTTGGAGCAGTTGTCCAAGTA
>NZ_QJRI01000145.1 GCF_003254565.1 Flavobacterium nitrogenifigens | reverse complement strand
AAATTTCTCCTGGGTCAGTTCTGCCCTATTCAGATAACCTCTCCCCACGCCTGCTCCTGATACATAAAGTTTCCCTGTAACTCCTATTGGTAAAGGATTTAAACAATCATCTAATATGTAGACTTGGGTGTTGGAAATCGGTTTTCCAATTGGAATTATTGATTTTTTAAAATCATTTTTAGTTATCTTATAAATCGACACACAAACCGCACATTCAGTGGGACCATATGCATTATAGTAATCAATTCCTGATTCTACAATAGCTATTGCTTTACCCGCATTAGCAGATTCTCCTGCAGTAATAACGCATCTTAGTCCTGAAATATCATTCTCTGACAATAATCCTAAATAACTTGGAGGAAAAGTAACTACTGATGCTTTTGTTTCTTTTAAAAAAACTATAAATTGATCTTTGTTTTTTATTGTTTCCTCTCTCGGAATGCATAGTGTAGCACCACTATACAAACTCATCATAATTTCAGATATAGAGGCATCAAAAGAAACAGAAGAAAACCATACCACTTTATCAGCCTCGGTAATTTCAAAAGTCCTAATCTGGTCTAAAGACATGTTTATGTTACTGACATGCTCAACCATTACTCCTTTAGGTTTCCCTGTGGAACCAGATGTATAAATTACATACGCTACATCTTTGGCTGAAACAGCTGCATTGATATTCTCGCAATCATTGAGATCTAAATCTACTGATCTTACTGCTAGTGTATCGCAATTATCAATATCTAACCTGACACTATCAACTATTAGTAATTTTAAAGCACTGTCCTTTATCAAGTAGTCAATTCTATCTTGGGGATAATTAGGATCTATTGGCAGATAAACTGCACCTAACTTTAATATTGCCAGTAATGAAATGATTCCAATATCAGATTTAGGTAAAAGCACACCAATTATGTCTCCTTTATTTATGATATGTTTAGAAGAAATATAATTAGCCAACTGATTAGCCTTTTCGTTTAATGTAGAATAGGTTAGTTCCGATTCTTCAAATACAACAGCAATTTTATTTGGTGTCTTTCGAACCCGTTCTTCAAATAAATCAACTATCGATTTATCATTCGGATAAATAACAGCAGTATTATTAAAATCTACTAATAATTGATACTTTTCTTTTTTAGATAGCAAACTATAATCCAATAAGTTACCAACAATATTATTTTCTAAATTAACTACAAACTGCTCAAAATGTTTGACTAGATACTCAACAATTGTATTCTTTACAAAACCCTCTGCATAAGAAACGTTAATCTCTATATTTTCATTCTTATTTATTCTTACATTAAATGAAATACCATTACAACTTAAATTAGTTTCATTGTTAATCCCAATACCGTAATTAGATAAGATACTTAAATCGTTAAAACCTATCTTTTCGGATAAATTGTCCTTATTGTAGTCTGAATATTTTAATGTCTCTAAAATTTCATATTTTACTTTTTGAAGATATTCTTTAAATGATGTATTTAAATCTACGGGGAAAGACATAAACAAAGACTTACCTTCATCATACTTTGACATAACGTAACCATCAAATTCACTAATTAATTTCCTTAGCAAAAAAGAATAAATTGCGCTTATTAGAGTATATTGAGCGATTGGGTTTTTATTGGTAAGGGTATTAAAATAATTTAGTTCCCTGGCGTTAATAATGACACAAGGCAAATTATTTTGTTTCTGTTGGACCCCAAGAACTTTCTCTCTATTTAATGTTTTTTTCTTCCAATATTTTAAAGCCAAATTAACGTTACTTAACTCCGTATTCTTATCCATAAATTAAACGTTTATATTTTCCGGCAACTGCGCTGCGATCATTTTTCAAACAGTATTTCATACTAATTAAGGTGACTTTTCAATTTCAATATTCCAGCCTGTTGGCTAAGATCTGAGATAACTTTTTGACCAATTAAAACCATAAGTATTCCATAGGCCAGAGAAAATTTCACTGGCCTTTTGTTGCATGTCCATAAATTGATTGATGTTTTAAATTATTGCAAACACATCAAGTTTGCCAGGAAAATATTGTGTTTTCTTACTTAAACACATTAACCATTTTTCTAAATCCAAATGATATCCCAGAACACACTCCTAAAACTGGCATTACAAGAGATATTCCTTTAATAGGCCATAAACCACCAAAGTAAAATCGACGAACGAAATAATTTGAAAAATCTCCAAATTTATGTAAAGGGCTTTTCCAACAATGCGCATAGGTAAATCCTACTTCTCCATCAACTGGAATAACTGCATGATGCCAATATGGAGGAATATATAAAGCGTCACCCTCCTCAACACAAGCAATGATTGGTTTTAAATCAATATTATCCAGGGTTTTTCCGGATAAATTAAGTTCTTCAATAAAAAATTCTGTTACCTTTTTTACATTTGGCATATCAGGAGGCAATAAAACTACTTTTTTTGTGCCATTGATCTGGCACATTAAAGTTTCATCAATCAAATGATGATGCCATGCAGTAGATGCTCTTCGGTACATAAAAAATCTTCTATGAGCGAATCCTCTTGGTTTTATCGTACTAGAAAGAAAAGAAAAACCCGGTATTTCTTTTATTAACTTTGAGAACTTATTGTCTTCTGTGATTGTTTCTGCTGGTATGCTAAAAATATAATCCTCATTTCTATGAAGTCGCTTTATCGCATCATGAAACGAAATATCCTCACTGTCTTTAAGAAGTCTTTCTCTGTCAATATGATTCATATGAGGAAATATTTTAATTTCAAAATCGTCACACACTGATAGCCAATAATCTGGGTCTTTGAATTTTTGTACTGCCGGCCAATTTTTTACAGCTCCTTTTACAAGGCATGGCTTGTTATATGATACCCAATTCTTATAAAAAATTTCTTTAGTTAATTCACTTGCATTAACAACCGGTACTTCACCGGCATGTTCAATTCCAGGGATAATTGAGAATAAATCATCACCAAAACCATCAAATTCTGTTTTTACTTTTGGCTCTTCTATAGTATTTTCCATATTTATCATTTTTATGTTATTGTTATTAATATTTTAACTCTTTTGGGTAAATTATTTAATTTTTAAATGTTATTATATACTGTTAATTGGAGAAATAATAGATTTTTGATAACATTGACCTTTTGTATTCCTAAGTCCGATAATTTAAGAACTAAAACAAATCTTACTCTGAAATGCGCCAGAATCGAAATTCATTCTTTAAAATAAAAAGCCCCAATACTGGAAATAAATCCCAATAAGAACTAATGAAAATAAAATTGTCGCGAGAATGCTTCTATTTGAAATAACCTTAATTTTAAGTAAAAAATAGAATACTGAAATTATGGTAAATAGTAAAAATATCCATTGAATAACAAAGAGATACGCAAACTTATTTGGTATTCCAAAAGCAAGTATGAAAAAATTGTCACGAGCTGTACTGTCAAAAGCTAAAGCAAGACCAATAATAGCTAGCAAGCCCAAAGCAGAACTAATGAGAAGTAAAATTTTCATTAATTTATTATGAATAATATCTTTTCTGTTTCTAATAAGTGTGTAACAAAAATTTAAAATTGATAGCAATAAAATAATGATCGCAATAAGGAAGGGAACAAAAAATAGTGGGTTAACTTCTTTTACACTATTAGCAAAGTTCGAAACCCCATCACTAACTTTTACATCTGTCACAAAATGAACTTTATTATGTAATTCAAATTCTTTTGTATCCGGTTTTTGCGCAGAATTTTTTACAAATCCATCTACAATATTAAATCCAATATCTGAAAAACTAGGTGCATGTCCGGAAATTGGAGCATTTACAAGAAAACCATTTTTGAATTTTTTTACTATATTTTTTCCATTTGAAGCGGGAGTAATTGGATCAAATGCTCCGGAAAACACCAGTACCGGAGCTGTTAATGTTGATAGATTAGATAAATCATTTAAAGTAGGCTTATCTTTTCCTAAATTCCACTTATCACATACTAAAAAGTCTGATTTATAAAAAGATAATCCACCTTTTAGTTTTTTATAATTAGCAGCATCTTTATCAAATGCTGAAATTGAATTATTAGGTATTGCCTCATTACAGCTCACACAATAATACTGCCCATAATCTAAAACTAAAGCACCTGAAAAAGCAGCTACTAAAGAGCTCAAGGTATTTTTATTACCTTTGTTAAATTCGGTAATTAATAAGGGTAATACCTCTATTAATTTCTCATTATATAACGCTTGTTGAATAGAAATTTTAAAATCCTCTACATTATAAGTGAACTTTCCGGTAGGGATTATTTTTTGACTTACATTAACGGTAATAGGATTTTTGCTCAGCTTTTCCAATGTTTCATAATAAGTCTCTTCTAAATTAGGATAATTTTTATTGCAATTAGGATCATTTTTACATGCATCAAAAACTTTTTCAAGACTATTCATGTAATTTGAGGTATTATGATTGTAATACTCTCTGATATCTGAAACTGAAGAATCTAAAATCAATGATTTTATATCCGCAGGAAAATCATTTGCATAAACCTGAGCTGTATAGGTGCCATAAGACACTCCATAAACATTCCAATTATTATATTTTAAAGCCGTTTTTAGAGCATTTAAGTCTTTACCGATTGATTTACTATTGTAGGCCTGCAGATCAATATCCCGACTTAACAGATCTTGTTGACATGACATCGCAGCCACAATTTTTTGCTGCTCATCTTGTGAAGCATTTTGGTTTTTTGCCAGTATTTCCAAAAATTTCTTTCCTAAATCAGGACAAAATTTAGGCAAAGAATAACCGGTACCTCTTATGTCCATTAAAACAATATCACCTCTTTTTCGTAAAGGATGTTGCAGCCACATCCAGATTGCACTAATACCACTAGCTCCTGGTCCTCCGGCAACAAACACAACAGGATTTGCATCTATATTTTTTGAGGTACATTTTAAAATTGCAATTGCAATTTTAATTTTTTTCCCTTCTGGTTTATCCCAATTTTCAGGAACATTTAAATACTTCCATTCTATAGTTTCTTGTGTCAGAATTTTATCTTCAGCAAAGAAAGACTTTGTTTTTTCAATTTTATAAGCATTGTTTTGAGAAAACAAACATGTTGGAAAAAAACAAAGTAACAAAATTAGTCTTAGTAAATTTTTCATTATTAATTAAATTATTCGATTTATATTATATTTTTTATTGATATTTCGCTGATATTTTCTTTTAGTGAGATATAACATTTATATTTTTTGTCTATTTCTATTTTCTTTAAATAAAATTTTTCATCATTGATTGTAGTTGTATTATCTAAAATCTCAAATGATTCGAGAGGAATTGTCAACCCAGAACCATGCGCTTTTATGACCGCTTCTTTTTGAGTCCAGTAATCAAAGAAGGCCCTTTGCTTATTCTTTGAAAAAGTAATATTGTCCCATTCCGTTTTAGTCATCTGAAATCTAAAGTCCTCTATTTTAATATCTGAGATTATTTCAACATCAATTCCTACTTCATGCTCGCTCCCAAATACACAAGCCACAATTTCTCCGGAATGCGAGATATTAAACTGGATTGAATTATCTTCAAAATAAGGTTTATTATATTTTGTATGTTGCATTACTTTATCGTAGGCATTATAATTGTATATTTCTCCAATGCCTTTAAACAATAATACTCTTCCTAAAAGCGATAATTGTGCGTCCTCCCATCTTCTATATCGCTTAATTTTCTCTTGATATTGGAGTGGGAATTTTGGCAAGTCATTTTTCAATAACCTTTCGTGATTTTCTTCAGATAAATAAGAATAGTAGACGTAAATCAAAATTATAAGTGTTAAAAATTAAAATCAAAATCGAAGGGCATATTCTTTTCAAACTCTAATTTAAGATCTATTAAATCTATGTCTGTAAATGGGGACTCGCATATATCACTTAAAAGATTACTATACTTTTGAGCAAGAATTTGAATTGTATCATCTTCAAATAAATCACAGTTATAATCTATACTACAATTCAGTTTATTATCATTTTCAAACCAATTAAATGCAATAGGCATTCTGCTGTATTTGTGCTCCACCGGATATGAAACTAGTTTAAAATCATTAAATGCATCTATAGCATCAAATGACAATTCTGTATTCTGATATACCAACATAACATCAAAGATAGATTGAGCTAATTTGTCAAAAGGAATATCCTGATAATCAGACATCAGTAATAAATCGTTTTGAGTACTCCTCAATATATCAATGAAAGTTTGCCCTGACTTTATTTGCGTTCTTAAAACAAGCGTCTTGACAAACATTCCAATTTGATCGTTTAAAGCTGGTATATTTCTTCCTGCGTTCACCGTGCCAATACAAATATCATGATGGTTGGAAATTTTAAAAATCAAAAAATTTAAGGATGTCATTAGAACTGTATATAATGTAACTTGCTGCTCAAGTGCTATTTTTTTTAGTTCTAAAGTTGTGTCAGCAGTTAGTTCAAACTGAAATCTATTTGCATTTTGCTTGTTATTTTCTGTACCAAAATCCCTTTCAAAAGAATCTTTATATTGATATTTTTCAAGATATTTTTTCCAGAAGATCTCATTTTTAATGGTATTTAATTTCAAATCTTCTTTAAACCATTCCGTATAGTCTTTAAATTGAAAACTTAATGTATTTTCTTTTGGTGTTTCTATAGTGGCGTCTTCATTGTAATTGCTAATAAACTCTTTGACAAAAATTTCTAATGATAAACCATCCATGATAATATGATGCGTCGAAAAAAGCAATATAAATTGACCAGTTTCTAACTCAAGAACCTGAACTCTGAGTAGTAAATCTGTTTCTAGTATAAACTCCTTATTACTGAATTGATTTATAGCTTCCGTAATATTTTCGGTTTTTAGTTTAATACTTGTAATTTCAAAGCTGTCTATGTCAAAGGAATTAATCTTTTGATAAGGAATTCCATTGATTTCAATAAAATTAGTTTTCAGAACCTCATACTTACTAATTATAGTATTTACTGATTTTGCAATTTTATCCAAATCGACAGTGCCTTCTATCCAATAAGCTGCTGACATATTGTAAGCTATTGACATGTTTTTTTGTTGGCATGTGAGCCAAATATTATTTTGTGAGGGCGTTAAACTGTAAAAATCTTTAGATTCACATAATGGTATGGCAATAAACAAATCCGGTTTAAGCTCCTGAAGATAACTTGACAATAGCTCAATTGTGGGATAATCAAAAATAGTCTTGACAGAAATAGTAAAAGAAAGCTCCTTCGCAATTAATCCTGCCAACTTAACTGCGTGTAATGAATGTCCTCCAAGTGCAAAGAAATTATCCTTTACACTTATGGGCACTTTGCTATTTAGTATTTCGCTCCAATATTGAGATAGTTTTTTTTCTAAAATGGAAACAGGAGCTTTAAAATCATCCTGATTTACATTTTGTTCAATCTCTCTCTCTAACAAAGATTTCCTGTCTATTTTTTTATTTGGAGTAAGTGGAAATTCTTCCAAAGTAATGATTGCATTAGGAATCATATAATAAGGAAGATTCATTTTCAACACTTTAATAACTTTTTCTGAATCAATTGCGTCATTACTTATTAAAATATAAGCTACCAAAAAAGAATCTTGCTGATTTACTTTTTTAGCAATTACTACAGATTCTTTGATTCCTTCTATTTGATTTAATTGTGACTCTATATCTCCAAGTTCAATTCTAAACCCACGTATTTTAACTTGATTATCATTTCTTCCTAAAAACTCTATTTCCCCTTTATCATTCCATTTACCAATATCTCCTGTTTCATATAATAAACCAGAGGCATCAAATGGATTTTCTATAAATTTCCCCTTTGTTAATATTTCATTATTATAATATCCTTTTGCCAAACCATCACCTGCTATATAAATTGCGCCCGGAGTTCCAATTGGTTTAGGTTTTAAAAATTTATCTAAAATATAAAACTGTGTGTTGTTTATTGGTTTTCCAATATTAGAAGATTCTTTTGGATGTTCTATTTTTCGTAAACTGGACCAAATAGTAGTTTCAGTAGGCCCATACATATTCCAGATTTCTAAACTACTTTCAATTAACTTTTCTGCTAATGCTTCACTTAATAAATCTCCGCCACAAAGCACTTTTAACTTCTTACTTCCTTGCCAATCTGCATTAAACAGCATTTGGTAAAAGCTTGGTGTAGCTTGAATTATAGTAGGTTGTATTTCTTTTATTTTTTGAATAATCATAAAAGGATCCTTCAAAACTTCCTGAGTTGCGATATACAAAGTAGCTCCGGAAATTAAAGGAGCAAAAAACTCTAAAATCGAAATATCAAATGAATAAGTGGTAACCGAAAATAATATATCATTTGAACTAACTCCCGGTTTTTGTTGCATACTGCACAAAAAATTAAGCAATGATTGCTGTCCAATTTGAACGCCTTTTGGATTTCCTGTGGAACCCGAGGTATAAATTATATATGCTGTATCATTAGAGCAAATTGTTGTGAATCGATCACCGCTAAATTTGTCAATACTTGCCAAAATATTTTCTAATGGCAAGATTGTTACATCATTAGCTTTTTCTAATTCATAACCTTTTTCATTAATAATGATTTTACTTTGACTGTTATTGACAATATAATTTAAGCGTTCTTTTGGGAAGGAAGGATCTAAAGGAATATAAGATCTGCCCGACTTTAATATACCTAGCAGAACTATCACCATATTTGCAGAACGTTCTAATACAATGGCTACAGGTGATTTATCTTTTTGTCCATAAACTTCAATAAGATATTGAGCTATTTGATTTGATAATTTATCAAGTTCTGCATAAGAATAACATTTATAGTCATCCTTAAGTGCTTCTTTATTTGGTGCTTTTTGTACTTGCGCTTCAAAAAAATCTATTATTGTTTTGTCTTTCTGGTAATCAACGTTTGTATCATTGAATTGACTTAACAGTTGATATTCTTCTTTTTCAGTTAAATAAGTCAATTCTTTTAGTTTTTTATCAGGACAATCTAAAATATGATGAACTAAATTTTCAAAATGCTCAGCAATCTGTGTTATGCTAAAATCGTCAAAATAATTCAGATTATAATCAAAATCAATTTTGACATCTTCCAACTCATCAAACTCTCTAATATAAATCGCCAAAGCCACACGCTCAGATTGATGACTTAACGGAATTACTTTAGTTTGAGTATTTAAAAAATGGTTTGCATAATCTTGTTTTTCATAAGAAAGTGTGATATTGAATAATCTTTCTTTTTGATTGTACAATCCAAGTTCCTGAATTAGTTTTCCTAATGGTAAACGCTGATGGCGATAATCCTTGCGTAATTGATTTCTAATGTCAAGTATTAAATCTTGAAAAGTAGCATTAAAGTCTAATCCTATTCTTAAAGGGGAAATCCCCATAAAAAGTCCGACTGTTTTTTTGTAAGCGGCTTTATTTCTGTTTAATACAGGCAAACCAATAGCGAAATCATTATTTTCATGTTTTCTTCCAAAATAAGAATACAGAATGCCCAAAATCAAATGAAAAGAGGAACATTTATAGCTCGAAGCTAACGCATTTAGCTCGTTATATACCTCTCTTTTTATAACTAATTCTTTACGACTGCTTTTATTGATTAGTGAAGATTCAATCTTCTTTTCAAACAAATTCTCTGGTAACGTTTTAAACTTTTTAGACCAATATTTTAAATCCAGATTAAATGATTCTGAGTTTTGATATTGAAAATCATCTATTGAAAAATCCTTATAACTAAAAAGATAGCTTGATTTAATTTCATTAAACTGAGAAATTTCATTATAGTTTCGAACTAATCTTTGAAACATTAATGAAGTTCCCCAACCATCAGTTATAATATGATGATAAACGGAAAATAAATAATACAGATTTTCATTAACTTTTATCAAGGTAAATACATGAAGAAGATTTTCTCCGGATAAATCAAAAGGCTTCATAAATTCCTTTTGCATATAACTAGTCGTTTGCCCAATCGAATCTGTGCAATCTGAAAAATCAACAAATCCCAATTCTGATTGATGTTCATCCAGTAATTTAATACTGATATTTTCTTCATTTTTTATAATGATACTTCTATAAGCATCATGCTGATTAATCAATTCAAAATATGCTTTTTTGAATATCTCAGGATTTACTTTTCCTTTAATTTCGATTTTTGCCCCAATATTATATATAGGGTCATTAGGAAACAATAATTGTTCGAAATAAATATCTTGTTGTGGTAATGTCAATTTCATTAAAATCTATTTTTACGCTATTTCCATATTGAATCCAACTCTATATTATCAGTAATTTTTTTATCCATGATAATTTTACCGTAATCAAATTTTATAATTCTGTCAGCATGTTTAAAATAAGTATCATCATGGGTAACTGCTATAATTGTTTTACCTTCTTCCTTTAATTTTGGCAATAGATTTTCATAAAAATATTTACGGAAATGAGGATCCTGATCTGCAGCCCATTCATCTAAAACTAAAATTGGTTTATCTTCTAACAAAGCGAGAATCAATGACATTCTTTTGCTTTGTCCTTTAGAAAAGGATCGTCTTGCAGATTCTTCTTCATCATCAACGACTACTTTATCCATTTTCATCAATTCCAATAACTCTTGATAATGTTTGTTATTTTTCAAAGTAAAATCATCATAGTTAAATGAAAATATATGATTTTCTGTAAAAACAGCTGCCATTGTATCTTGCAATTGTGCCTTTGAATTTACAATAGTATTATTCATCTGAATTTCTCCATTAGACGGTTCATACAGACCTGTCAACATATTAATAAAAGTACTTTTACCACTACCGTTTCCTCCAACAATAAATATGGTCTCACCACTATTAATTGTCACATTAACAGGGCCAAGTATGAAATTTTTTTCTAATTCGTTTTGATGATTAAACTCTATATCACTAAATTTTAATGATGAAAATTCATGATAACCAGTTGCAACATAAGGCTCTGTACTTTCATTTTTAAAATCATTTAAAAAATTTGTAATCCTTCTATTAGCTACCATAAAACGAGTATATATACTCTGCAGGTTTATCAAATTATTGATTGGCCCATTGATAAACAACAGTATAACTACATAAGATAATACATCCTCTTTTTTTAATAAATTAATAGCCGGTAATAAAAAAAGAATCACACCAATAACCATGTAAAGACCATATTGACTAATTAGGTTAATAGATAGAAAAATGTAATTTACTTTAAGATCTAGCTCTTTTGCACTTCTCCTGTTTGGATTAAGATGATTATTTCTTAAATTGTCTCTCCTTTTAGGATTAATTTTCAGCTCTTTAAATCCTTTTACAATATCTTGTACATATTTATAATATTCATCATTGTATTTTCTTAATATGGCTATTTTAGGTGACATCATATTCATCACTAAAAAATATAATCCCCCAATACCAATGATTAATACCACTATCACTAGTGCTCCATAACCTGATAAGGTAAAGAGATATAACATACAAAGAAGCAGCATCAATATTGAATTAATAGATTGAGTAACTACATCTGGAAGTAAAGAAAATACCCGTATATCTTCAATAGCTGTATAGAAACGATGTGATCCCATTTTTTCGAGTGTAATCAAAGGAGTATTTAAAAATTTATCAAAAATTTTCTTTTCATTTTCATATAAAATCTTATACGAATACTGGTTTAATCTTTTTTGAAAAATAATATTCAATAAATAAGTATAAACTACAATTGACCCGAAGACAATTCCCATGTAATAACCTTGAAATTCAATATTACCTGAAATCACATTATTGATTATAAATAAAATTCCGAAACTCAGAATTGTGTTAGGTATTGAATATAAAATCAGAAATAGAATATTCTTTGCTGAAATTTTTAACATAATTAAATGGTTAGTTTCTGTGTAAGATTTTTAAAATATTGTGTAAAAAAGGTAACATGCTTGAAAATAAAAAAATGATCTCCCTTCATCTGAGTTATGGAAATTTTTTCATTTGATTCCTCTTCCCAACCTTGCATTTCATCTTCGGTAGATTCTTCAGAACCATAGAAAACATCAATAGGAATATTCAGTTTATTTTTTTTCTGATATTTATATACTTCAACAATCGTAAGATCTGCCTTTAGAATAGGAGTAAAAAACTCGATTAATTCTTGATGATTAATTAATTCATCAGGAATACCACCAATTTTAACAACTTCATCCCAAAACAGATTATCTGGTAAGTGACAAAATAGGTTTTCTCTTTTTGTAACTGGTGGTTTTCTTCCGCTCACAACTAATTTTGCAGGTTTTTGAAAGCCTAATTCTTCAATTTTTTGGCATAATAAATACCCTAGCAAAGCCCCCATACTATGCCCATAAATAATATAATCCTGATGTTGAGATATTTCAGATTTAACTTTTTGAAATAAATCCTCAATTAGCGAATCTATATCAGTAATCAGGTCTTCACCCATTCTAAATCCTCTGCCAGGATATTCTATAACAGTAAAGTTTTCGATGTTTTTTGCAATAATTTGAAAAGAGTGCTTGTTTCCTCCTGCAAAAGTGAATGCTATAATTTTCATTGGGCCGATAATTTTAATTTTGTTGATTAAGTCTTTTATTTTTTTTAGATATTACATCTCATTAAAGAGTTATATAGCAGTTAATTTTTCAGGATTATATTTAATATTATTAAAGGTGCAAAGAAGCTTTTCTTTCTCTTCTCCTGATAAATAATCAATAGCTGCGATAGGTTGGTGCGATTGTTCTAATAATTTTAAAAGCATAATTTTATAATGTTTCAGAAATTGCTCCATCAAATCATTATCATAAACATCACTATTATACTCTACTATACAAGAGAGCCTATCGTCTATTTCTTCAAAATATAATGATAAATCAAACTTACTGCTGGCAGCTCCATAATCTATTATGCTATCTGCTATATCACTAGTCAATGTAATGTTCTTCTTTTTATCTCCGTTGTTTTGCAAAACAATTAAAACATCGAAAATAGCACTCCTGGAAAAGTCTCGTTTTAAATCTAATTCTTCTACCAGACGATCAAATGGATATTTTTGATGTGTATAAGCGTCTAAGGCTGTTTGTTTGACATTTGCGTATAAATCATTAAAACTATCGTTCCCTTTCACCTCATTTCTCAATACAAGGGTATTTAAATAACATCCTATTTGATTTTCTAAATCAAAATGCTCTCTCCCTGCAATTGGACTTCCAATAATAATATCTTCCTGCCCTGTATATCTATAAATCATTGCCTTAACAGAAGCTACTAACCCCATGAATAATGTGCCTGAATTTTGCTGACAATAGTCTTTAAGTTTTGAACTTATTTCTTTAGATAAATACAATCCTAACATGCGTCCTTTATTAGTCTTTTCTGCCGGACGTTTATTAAAAGTTGGCAATTCTAATATTGATAATTCTCCTGAAAGCTTAGTTAGCCAGTAATCCCTGTGAAGTTGAAATGACTCTTCTTCCAATTGCTTTTTTTGCCAGGCAGCATAATCTTTATATTGTATTCTAAGATGTGGTAACTCTGGGTTTTCTCCTTTTTTAAATGCTTCATAACAAGTAAAAACATCTTTTATAAGTACATCATTAGACCAACCATCACTTACTATATGGTGAATATTATAATAAAAAACATATTTGTCATCTAATAATTGAATGAGTGATGCTCTTAATAAAGGTCCTTTCTCTAAATCAAATAATTTATAGGAATCTTGTTCAATATAACTCTTTACAAATTGTTCGTTTTCTTCTTTTTCTCTGAAATCTAAATAATTGATATTAAAATCTAATTGCTCTTTAGATAATATCCATTGTCTGATTTCTCCAGAATCATCTACTTTAAATACCGTTCTTAAAATTTCGTGCCTGTCTACAACATGATAAATAGCTCTTTTAAAACTTTCTATATCATAATTACCATTCAGTTCGATATAAGCCGGCATATTAAAGGCTGCTGATTCTTCTTCAAATTGACTTAATACCCAAAACCTTCTTTGAGAATCTGAAATTATATAACTTTCGTTGTCTTCTACTTTCTGAATTTCTACGTATTCATTTTTTTTAGAAGCCTTTATTAAATCCGAATGAGATTCTAATGTTTCGCTAATAAATAAATCTTTTAAAGACATTTTTACGTCGAACACCTTGTAATATTCACTTATTAATCTGGTAATCTTTAAACTATGTCCTCCTAATTCAAAAAAGCTTTCTGTTACTCCAATCTTTTCAATTCCTAATACTTGCTGCCATATTACAACTAGTTTTTCTTCTGTTTCATTTCTTGGAGCTACGTATTGATTTCTGATAAGGTCTTCTCCATCTACT
>NZ_QJRI01000032.1 GCF_003254565.1 Flavobacterium nitrogenifigens | reverse complement strand
CAATTCAAACGGGTATTGGAATGATGCTCCGCAAGGCCCGAGAGGATTGATGGATAATGCGGCCATCAGACGAAAAGAAATGGCATGGATGAAAAGCATCGGAATCAAGGGAATTAAAGTGGACTTTTTTGGAGGCGATAAGCAGGTGACCATGAAACTCTATGAAGATATTCTGACGGATGCCAATGAATTTGGAATAATGGTTATTTTCCATGGCTGCACATTGCCTCGAGGCTGGGAACGCATGTATCCGAA
>NZ_QJRI01000018.1 GCF_003254565.1 Flavobacterium nitrogenifigens | reverse complement strand
CCCGCTCCATTATTGGTAAGCGTAGTAATAGTTTCGTTTAGCTTAACAATATCATTAATATTGATAACCTTAGTGGTTCCCGTAGCATCAACGTAACTAAACTCATTTGTTGTTGAGTTATACGTCACATTGCCTTCTGCCAACTCTGAAATCTGTTGGATGATAGTCGTTACAGCCGGATTATTGAAAATTGAAGAAGCGTTATTGATAACATCTCCTACCACATC
>NZ_QJRI01000038.1 GCF_003254565.1 Flavobacterium nitrogenifigens | reverse complement strand
ATCGGCATAAGTGATTGCATAATTGGATGCAGCGGCTCCGCTGGCTGCGATCGGGTAAGTCCCCACTGGACTTCCTATAACTGCCGTGGTGGTGACTGTAGGCGCTGTGGTTAGCACAGTTTCAGTATCACCGTTCACAAATCCCCCATAACTCACCGTTAGAGTCGGATTCGCACTGCCATAGGTTTTGCTCTTATCGTCTGCCGTCACTATAAGAGACGCTTGGGTTACTGTCAGAGTCCCATCAGCATATGATATTGAATAG
>NZ_QJRI01000162.1 GCF_003254565.1 Flavobacterium nitrogenifigens | reverse complement strand
TTAGTTAGTTAGTTAGTTAGTTAGTTAGTTAGTTAGTTAGTTAGTTAGTTAGTTAGTTAGTTAGTTTTTGTTTTCTTGCAGATTGATTTTATTTTTTATTAGATTTTTTTGTTTGGTTTTGGCCGGCGAAGGGGAGTTGGGAAAAAAGGGCTGATGATTTTACGGACAGATATAATTTGATAGTTATTCGGTCACAGATTGTTTAGTGAGATTTGCAAGAAATGGATCGAGTTATGTTCCCGCCAGAAAAAATATAAAGCCTGAGAAGTATCAATTTCTCAGGCTTTCAAAATTTATAGTGAACCAGTTCAATGATACAAATTTCAAACTGCCTAGTTGGGATTCCATGTAAAATCAGTAAAATGATTTGCCATAACAGGCAGTTTTGCCTGTTTTTAGCATCTTCAAAAAAGCTTTCTGCCTGGAGAAACCTTAAAGGGCCTTTAGGCATGGTGCGTTATGATACCGTTGGCTATCTGTATTTGATATTGATGCTTACGATATCAGAGGTCAGGTCATTGGACCTGGTGTAGTGGCCGTAGCGGATCTCCAGAGTATTCCAGTGCTTGAGTCCGAATATGCCTGCAGGAGGGGTAAATTTCAACCCCATTCCCAGAAAACTGCTGTTGAATTTGGACAGATCATAATTGCTGGTGTAGAATTCATCAGCGGCTGTATGACCACCGTATGGCTTGAAATACTTGGCCGCACTTTGAGAGTAATACCTGTAGAATGGGCTGAGCGAAAAAGCCTGGGTCAATTTTACTGGAATTTCAAGGTCTGCCGTGTGCGCTTTCAGGTTCCAGTCATCAGTATAATAGCGGTAATAGGCTCTGATGATGATATTGTCTCCCATAAAATAGTTTGCCCTTAATCCAATAGGAATCTTCAAACGCGTATCAGGCATTTTTTCCTGATGCACCGAGCCGTCTGCAAAATAAACCCTGTGGAATGGAAGGCTCAAATAGCCGTTCTGGCTGATCACGTCTCCCACAAGCATCACCTGAAGCCTCTGGTTGATGACTTGAGAATAGCTTAGGGTTCCGGCAAAGGTATTCCTGTTGGCGCTGCCATAGCCTTCGCTGTTTGGGTCGCGGAGCTCTATGGGCTGGATAAGTTTAAGCTGGTCAATAAAAGTCTGCAGGCGGGCCGTAAACTCTCCGTTTCTGTCTTTGCTCTTCTGAGAAAAACTGATGTTGCCTCCAAAAGACTGGTAATCAAATTCGGTTGAGGAAGAAACCCCGATACCAATAGTGCGTCCTTTCTGCTCGTTCTCTCTAAGATAAGTCAGCGATGGATAAAACCTGTTGTCTGATGAAGAGGCTGAAGAGTTGGCGCTCAGGTCGATCATATCAGAAGACGCAGAGGTATAGTGGTCGATTCCCGCCTCGATATCAAAAGTATGCTTGATGCCTGTCTCTCCGTATTTGACCAGTTTGACATCAATGGTGTTGGCAATATCGGTAAGCTTCTGGGTTCCGATCCCGCCGGTTACTGCAGAATGATTCCCATTCTGGCTGTAATAGCTCGATACCAGATTTACTTCCTCGACTTTCAGCTTTCTGCTTTTATAGCCTGTAGAATCCACCGGGATATCCTGCGCTCTTGATTGGAAGAGTGCCAAAAGGGCTGCTCCTGTAAGAAATACTCTTTTCATTTTTTAAGGCGTATAATTAATTGCACCCGCAGCCTCCGCCGCTTTTTCCTGCATTTGCCCCGGAAGCTCCTTCTCGGTAGGATTGGAAACTGAGTTCCGTTTTTTCTATTTTTCTGTTGGAAAGCACCATTTCAGAATCGTTGAGTTTTCCTTTCTGGTATTCCTTGACACTGGTGCAAGAGGTAGAAAGCAGGCCGGCAAGAGCAGTACTGCATAGAAATATGAGATTTTTTTGCGTTGGCTTTTTCATTTCAGATTAATGTTTTTGGATGTGTAAATTTTATTGCCCTCATCAATTATAATGCAGTATAAATCAGGAATCTGATCTATTAGGAACAATCCGGCCCTGATTCCCATAACCGCAATCGGGGTGGCCATTGCATCTGCAAATTCCGCATTCGAAGCTATAATGGTAACGCTTTTGATTCCTGTTATTGGAAGGCCTGTATTTGGGTCAATTGTATGCGAATACTTTTTACCGTTAATGGTTACGAATTTTTCATAATTTCCGGAGGTCGCAACAGCTTTATTAGAAATTTCCATGTACGAAAATGCCGCGTTGGGTGAGTCTGGATCAGCCACTCCGATGGTCCATTTCCTGCCGTCCGGCTGCAGTCCCCAGGCAGAAAGGTCGCCGCTGGCGTTGATGATGCCGCTTTGGACACCGCGCTCAAGTAGCACTTGTTTTGCCATTTCAGCTGCATAGCCCTTTCCGATGCCGCCAAAACCGATCCGCATTCCCTTTTCTTTCAAAAATACAGTCATGTTTGCCCTGTCAAGGATTATATTTCGGTAATCGATCAGGTGCACCATCTTTTTTGCAGCCTGTGCGTCCGGCAATTTGGTCATGGACTTGTCAAAATTCCAAAGGCTTTTATCAATGCTTCCATAAGTGATATCAAAGGCGCCTTGTGTGATTCTTGAAATCCCGATGGATCTTTCAATAAGACTGAAAACTTCCAGATCAACTTTAACAGGCCTGATTCCTGCATTTTCATTAATGATGTTAGTCTGGCTGTCTTCTTTATAAGTAGTCAAAAGCCTTTCAATCCGGCTGATTTCTTCAATGGCCAGATTGATATCCTCATTTCCTTTTTCCTCATTTTCGGCCACAACAGTAATGGTAAAGCTGTTGCCCATGAGTTTCAGGGATCTGGAATATTTTTGATTCTCTGGCATGTTATTTTCGGCTTTCACAGATCGCTTTTATTTCGGCTGTCCACTGCTCGGGCGATGCATTGGGTTTTCCGTGCCAGGTTTTGATTACTCTGCCTTGGGCATCTAGAAGAAGCGTCAGAGGGAAACTTCCTTCCTTGTTGTATATTTCAGCTAAATCCTCGTTGCGTTTTACCTGATCAGCTGTTCCTATATTTTTCTTTTTTCTTGGAAAATCGGCATTGACAAGCACTAAGTTTTCGTTTGCCATATCGGTGAATCCCTGGCTTTCAAGGTAGTCCCTGCGAAGCATAATGCATGGTCCGCACCAGTCTGAACCTGAGAAGTTCAATAAGATTAGTTTATGGTCTTTTTCCGCAGTTTTTTTTGCATTATTAAAGTCGGGCTCCCAGTTTATAGAAAGTGCAGCTGTCATTGCAAGGAATATGGTAATCAGCTTCATTTTTTTCTTTTTAAGTATTGTACGAAATAACGAATAACCTTTAATCTTATTTTTTTGATTTGCTTAAGATTGAATTAATTTTTTAAAGCCGTTACAAGCCTTATTTTCCTATTTTAAGCAGTATGGACTCCAAAAATATATCCGACCAGGGCTGAGGCCGCCATAGCGAAGGTGCCCCAGATGCAGATTCGAAGAACTGCTTTACGGATATTTGATCCTCCCGCCTTAGCTGCCAATATTCCTGAAAAAGCAAGGAAGATAATTGAAAAGGCATACTGGTAAAAAATCATGTCTTTAATGGGAGCAAAAATTGCCACCAGCAGCGGAAGAAAACCTCCAATGATAAAAGATACTGCCGATGCAAATGCTGCAGTGAGCGGATTGGCCTGTGTGATTTCGCTGATCCCCAGTTCATCCCTGGCGTGGGCTTCAAGGGCGTTATGAGCCATCAGTTCAGAGGCCACCTGGCGTGCCAAATTTTCATTGAGCCCCCGTTGGATATAAATCTGCGCCAATTCTTCCAGTTCCTCGCGGGGCATATTTTCGAGTGCCGCTTTTTCCCTTTGCAGATCGGCTGATTCGACATCCGACTGCGAACTCACCGATACATATTCGCCTGCCGCCATAGACAGAGCCCCAGCGACTAATCCAGCGACTGCTGCAAGCAAAATAGGTTCTCTGGTTGTACTGGCAGCGGCAACACCGATCGTAAGGCTTGTCGTTGAAAGTATCCCATCATTGGCTCCAAGGACTGCAGCCCTGAGCCAGCCGCTTCTGTTGATGTAGTGAATTTCAGATTCCATGGTTTTTATTGAGAAGTTTTACCCAGTCACGGTCTTCAGAGGTTTTCCGAGTGCCCCCGAAATTGGTTTTCATCAGTTCCCTGATCTGGAATTGTGATTTATTTCTGGTGCTGTTTTTCCACTCGTTGAAGTCATAGATATGAATCTGGTGCGCATGGGGGTTTACCATAAAGGAGATCCGGGAGATCGAATCCTTAAACTTTTTGAGTTCATTTAGGATATTCCGGTTAGGCACAACAATGAGGATGCTTTCCCAGTCCAGAAAATCTTTGGGAATATCTTCTCTATTGCTTAATCTTATGGCATCAAATAAAGCAGTTATTTTTTGATTGTTTAAGCTGCTGATTTTTTTATCTATATCCATAAGGACTCTTTGCATTTGGCCTTTATCAAGAATACTCATTTTGCGTTGCTTCAAATTCATAATAAAATTAACTTAAATCATCTTTGAATATTGGAATAAAGCTATTAGAATGGTTCTAAATTTCCGATAATTTGCATAGTCATGCCTAATTAGCAATAACCAGCCGCTGGACTGCAATGTAATTGACCGCAAATATAGATCCGCTCCATTTGGAGCATTATGGTTATGGAAGCCAAAACCAAAGGGGAATAATTTCCAAAACGGGGTTCAGGGGAAGCAGAATGATTCTAAATTTAGCATAAAATTAAATTTATGCTTTTAATCTGCGTATGTTAGCCTAAAAATCGATTGAAAGCTTTTTACTGTTTTTCTGCGTTTCAGCAAATTCTAAGAAAAATATGATGTACCGCATTAATAGCCAGTTTGCTCATTTTGACTGCATTCCCGAATGGGAGAAAATGCTAGTTAATATTACATGGTACAACTTTAAACCGCAGGGGAAGTTTGCCGGCGGTTTTACGAAAGCTGAAATGGATCAGTTCAGGGCTTTTTTATATGCCAATCCCCTGCATTTTCCGGGACCGAATTTCGAGGAGCTTTGCAGCGGGGAGGATTTTGACATAGCCCTCCACAGAAATGCGGCAAAAGCCGGCATGCCCCATGATAAAAGGCAAAGAAATCACAAATATTCGAAAGTATATTTTTTTTGATTTCATGCTTTTATTGAATATTCAATTATTACTGTGTTATTTGTAAGCTATCGACTAACATTTTGATACTAGGCGCAGTTGCGGCAAAGCGGACTGAGTTCTCTCTGGCAAGATAAGATCTTCTTCGTTAACTGCTGATTTCCAGTCAGGAAAATCCCGTAATTAAGCCTAACGGCGGTTAGCTGCTGGTCTTAGTGATAGAATTTCGCCAGTTTTCCAAATTCATTTTTCTTTTGAAAGATTTGGTATAATTGTTTCGCTTTTTATAATCTGCCGTATAAAAATTGAAGTCCAGGTCTCTATATTCAACTTTTACTGGATCAGAAATTAATTGATCTTCTATCCCATGCAAATAAAATCGACCGTTGTAAATAACAGACGTACTTTGGATATCGTTAAATTCTTTTCTTATAGAAATCATCTGAGGTGGACCTCCAGTTTGCCAATCGATTTTACTTTCAATTATATCGACTAGTGCTTTAAAGTAAGTTCTGGAAAAATTATAGTCTTCAAAGTTCAAGTTCTTAAGTGCTTTAAAATAGTATTTACCTCCAGATCCATCATAAAAAACCCATTTCATAGTAGTCGGGAACTTGATTTTTTTATCCTTAAGAATTCCATTTTTTTTTAAATATCTGAATCCGTGAGAATAGAATTCATTTCCAATTAGTGAATTCCAATAAATTGTAAAATCCTGTTCTACACTCGAAGGATAAAGATTTAAAGAATCTTCCAAAATTTTAAATATCATATTTTTCTTAGCCAAAAAAGAGTTACTGTTTGTAAATACAGTGGAATTATTTAAATAAGATATTATTTGAGAAAGATTCATAAGACAAAAGAAACTATCTCCACAATATCCCAACACATCTAAAGAATTTTGTAATTGAAATATTTTTTGTGAAAAATCATATGTTTCTCGCGTTCCATTGGGGAAAATCCAACTTATTCTGCTATCACTAATCATTGATAAGGTTTTATTCCCAGATTCACTAATTGAATAAAATGATGCAATTGCTGTCATAATTGTTTTGACGATTTTGGTAGGCTTACAGCTAACGGTTTCGGGCTATGCGTTCGGGCGGGTTTCGGAGCACAAAGTTTCAATTTAGTACTAAAGTTCAATTGCAGTACAAAGCTCCAAGTTTGCACGTCAGCCCGCCTGACGTAAAACCCGTGTTAGCTGTATTAATTTATTTATTTATTTATTTATTTATTTATTTAAAAATCTAATCCACCATTCTGGATTATACTTAGAGGCAGTTTTATCTATTAGGTCATCTCCCAATTTTTTATCTAATGCACCTGCACCCAAGGAGACTCCAATACCAACCACTGGATTGCTTGAAATAATACTTGCTAAAATTCCTGATAAGATTGTTACACCTCCAAATCTTATCCAATCAATCCACTTATTTTTACTTGGTAAATTACTAAAAGTTCGAGTATAATAATCTCGAATATCAACATCTTTTTCATCAATTGCTTGTATCCAATTTTTAAAATCATATGCCTCAGAAGAATTAATTATATCAAGAAATCTTTTAGTTGGATACTCCGATGAGTGTAATAAATCAACTAAAGTAGGCATATTTCTAAATTGATGAAATTGTTCCGTTATTGATATGTCATTAATATCAACATCTTCTATTCTTAAGTTTTTGTTATCTTTTTTAATACTTGCTCTATTGCATATATTTAAATAATATTCAACTTCGTTATCTAATGTTGTCGATGTAATACCAATTTTCGCGAGTTCTCTAATTTTTTCGATTCCTTGGTTATAGCCGATAATTCTGTCCATATGATAGAATTCATCTGGCATGAAGTCATTATTATAGAATAATTCATCTAATTCTATTTTTATTTTATCAAAATCTTCTTCCAATTTTGGTTGAACCAAATTATCGACTATTTGATTCATTACCCTTGTAATATTTAAATGTTCCTTAAAAAAACTAGAATGAGAATCATTTAATTCTGATAATTTCTTTTCAATATATTCAATATTCTTACTCGAATCTTCAAAAGGCTTTGAAAATAAGGGGTCATAAAATTTAATTCTATTATTTTTAATTAATTCATCTACCTCATCAGATGAAAAAGTATCAAATAGCTCTTTTATAGTACCTAAGTCATTTCTAAAGTAAACTATGTTGTGAATTAAAAATAAATCAGAAATTGCTGTTAATGTTTTAAGTTCAGGCTTATTATAATAACCACCTGTTAATTGGATAAATTTATTATTTGGTATAAATAAATCACCGGCAAAGCCAGTTTCTTTTGCTATTATCATATTTTGGGCAATTATTACAGCTAACGTTCTGGCGCTTCACGAGGTTTGGGATTAAAAGATGCGAGTTTTTTCCATTATGCACGAATTCTCCAAGTACAAAACTATTTTTAAATTCAGTCTAATGCCCAAATCTCGTGTAACGGCTGTTACAAGCTGTATTTTTTAGTTCTAATTTTCAACTTTTGCTAGACCTCTTTGATTTATAAAATATATTTCGCTTAAATTTCTATTTTAAATATTAGTATTTTCTATAGTATCAGCATTTTTTTTATTCAATCTATCATAATCTTCTTTAAAAACTTCAACACAATCATTACTGCAGAAATAATTCTCATCAAATTCATTTTCTTCTTCTTGAAGGTCGTGAAAGTAAAATTTGTCACAATTTTCACAATGCCTCAAATCCATTTTATTTCCACAATTGAAACACGCTCCAAGATGTGTCTTATCTGATTGAATATTTAATTTATCTACATAATATGCTTTTTTATTACATTCACAGCATTCAATAAGTGCTCCATGAATTTGAGTATCAACTTCACAAAGACAAGTTAGACATTGATAATTTTCAATTTCTCCTTGGTCATCAAACTCGAATATTTCTTTATTTATGAGTGACCTTGAATAACAATGTGGACATTCTAATGGTTCATCATCGAATTTATCAGCAATTTTTCTTGCAAATTTACTTGAACCTGTTTTCCACGTCCAATTATTAGAAAGTTTATGAGGATGGTATTGTGTCCCTAATAATGTTTCGCTAGTTAAATTTTTAAAATTTCCTTGAATAAAGAAGATACAAGTAATAATATAATTAGCTAAATCATCATCCCATTTCTTATATTTTCCTTTATGTACAATATCGTTTCTTGATTCAAGAATAGATATTAAGTTCTTTTTATCAGCATAATAGTTGTTTCCCGAGATTGAATAATAAGATTTCAAAACTTCTGAAAAGTCTCGAAATCTTCTATTTCTATTTTTTATTGTAAAAACCCTTTCAGGTTCATCTATCATTAAAAAATAGTACTTAAGAAATAATTCAAGAGATATCTGCATATTTACTACTGCAAATTTTAAATTGTTATTTTCCTCGCTTAAGTCTTCAATTAATTTCAATGAAAAGTGAAAAAAAGATGTAAATCCATTCTTAAGTTCTTTGCATATTTCTTTCTTTTCGGATTCCGAAATTATTATATTTTCCAATCTAATTTTCTATTTATTAATTATGTAAGGCTATATTTAATTATCTATGTTTAATATTTTGTTTTTATGTATTGAACCGGCATTTTATTAAATGCGCGGTTAGCCGATGGTCAATTTCTTTCTAAAGAGTGCAATTAAAATATTTGTTATATAAATTGGTTGTGCAATGAAAATAATTGCCAAGAACATAGTCATTAATGTGATGTTGATTTTTTCATAGCTATTATTAAATATATCATCTTCCTTAGATAAAATTTTGGTGTAAAGAATGACAATCCAATAAACTAAGAAACTACCTATTAGTATTGAAGTATGAATTCTGGTCAGAATTGAGATTAGTTGTTTTTTTAAAATTTTCTCTACAAGCCAATATCCTAAGCCTAGAAATAGATAACCGAAAAATAAGATTTCTGCTAACAGAAAATGTTCTATTACGTAGTAAGTATCATGAATATTTACATCAATTGTTGAATCTTCATTCTTAAGATTTGAAAGTCCAATAAGTAAGATTATTGAACTTACAATCCAGAAGTAATGATATGATTTTAAATTTCTCATTTACATTTTTTTTGGCTTTCAGCTAGCGTTCATTCCGCAACGCAACTACAAGTCGTGTGCGGATTTTGAAACCGAGAGTATTTTCGGTTTAACGAAGATAGGAATAAAAACGATAATTTCTTTAATCCGCAAATCGCTTGTAACTGCTTTTATATGCAGGTTTTAAAGAAGCAAGATTTTTTTCCTAAAGCACAAATTTTTCACGTACAAAACTATTTTTAGATTAAGTTTAGGGAACTTGTTTTTTTAGACGTTTCATTTTATTCGTTAGAGCTTTTTTATTTAAGAAGTTGCTCTTCTAATCATTATTTTGTCAAAGAATAGTTTTTATTAACCCAACTTTCTTCAAAAGCTTGTTTATACAAAATATCAGAAGTTACTGTTTTAACTGCTGGGATTGAGAAACTTTTTGTAATGTTTAGTTTTTTGAAAAATTCTACAATCATCCTTCTTGATATGTCAGCATATTGCTCATTTAATTTTACATTGAAAACAGCTAAGTGTCTTAGCGTGAGTGTGCTTAATTTTAAAAAGTAGTTGATGTTTGATATTTCAGTTATCGTGGTTTTGTCTCCATCTATTTTTGTATCAATAACTTTCATTTTTATACTTGAATCAATAATAGCAGACTCAAAACTTTCTATTTCAATAAAATTTATATTGTTAATCGAAACACTATCTGAAATAATAACTCCAAATTTTTGATGCTGTGGATTTTTACTATCTGTAATACTCTTATTGCAAATTGTCTTACGATAAATAGGTTGATTTATCAAAAAAGTAATATCACCTACAATTACTGACAAGTCATTCGTAATTGCATCGAAAAACGTAATTTTATGTTTTTTTGTTTTTACTTCAAAATTTTCAATTGCATTTAATGTCCAAGTTTGATATTTATCCCAATAGATTGCGTATAAAAAAGTATTGCTAACAATTTTGGAATACTCTACGCAAGCGTTTAGTTGTTTGGACATAACTTCTAAACTTTGGCTATCACCTTTTACAGATTTAACTTCTAATAGAATTGGTCTATGTTCTTTCTTACTGGTTTCAAAGAAGATAGTGAAGTCAGGAACTTGATAAGTCTCTTTGGATAAAGTTGGTAGTTGTACTTGCCCAAGTTCATGAATAAGTTTAACCCAAGGCATTGCAGAGAAGAGAACGTGAAAATTGTCCTCAACTTTGTAACCTCTAAAAAATCTTTCAATATTATCTTTGTAATTTGAATTTTCAATTTGCTCAATGAACTTCTTTAATATTATATCATCAACACTAAATTTGTTCTTAATTTCGTGTATAATTTTGATTTTATTGATGTCTCCCATATTTTGTCTGTTTTGATAGAATATCTATTTGTATCATTTTGCTACTGTTATGCCCGATGAAACATTTTCTACATGACTTAAAGAAATTATGCAGATTTTAGGTAGTAAGTTCAAATTATGTTAAGTTATACGCCGGTAAATATTTGACATATAATTAAAAAGAATTAATATTTTAATGTGCTTCAAAAAAAATATTCTACTTATAGAATATCTTCTCTTAATAAATATGCATTTACAGAAGTTCTTTCAATAAGAAAATTTAAAACAATAAGAACCTGTTTTTTTATTTTGGGATCTTTTTTTATATTTTCCCTTTTAAGATAGACAAATTTTCGAACGACATTCTCGAGATAAATAATTGTATCGCTTTCCAAACGATTAAAATTTGAATAGGAATTTAAGGATATCATTTGACTTATCCACATCATACCTTCGTTTAAAAAATCACTAGCTATACTATTAAGAATTTTTGATATTGAATACAATGTTATTGCTGAATGACCTAGATCGACAGTTATCCTTTGATAAAATAATTTTTCTCTGTCTCGAAGGCTATGCCAATCTATAGCATTACTATTCCAATATGACCATGCGAGCATATATGTTTTAAGAAGGTCTTCTGTATAATGCCCACTGTTTTTTATGCAATGTGGAATAATGTTTTTATAAATATTATTCCACATTGCCCAGAAAGGCTCATATGAGTTTAATTTATCCTCTACAAATATGAATTGTTCCAAAAATTGAACAGATTCTCTGTTACCACTAAGTTTATCAGCAAAAGGTGTAACGAATTTTGAAATATTAGTCACGTCTCTAAGTAAAATAAATTCTGCAAAACGCTTAAAAAAATTTGATCGAAATGAATAATTAATAGTCAGTTCTGAATCTTTCTTAAGAAATTTATCAGCTAAGTGAGGTAATATTTTTTCCACGAAATTTAACAGTTTTTCATTTTTTGTATCAGTAGCGATAAGTCTAAAAGTTAGCTCTAGTATTTCTAAACTGTAATTTTCTGGACTGAAATTTTCTAACTTATTTTTTTCTTTTTGAATCTTTTTAATCTCTTTAGCATGTTTTTTTGTGAAAATTTCTATAAAATTATTTCTTGAATTAAATTTGGGAGGTTCACTTTTTATTAGTTTATCTAATAAAGGTTTTAATTCTAAGTATGATATAATGAATTCCTCACAAAAATCACCGTGCATAATTTTCAGATCACCATTTATAGTTTGAATTGCATAATCACAAACTTGCTTGTAATTTCCAATTGCAGTGTTGTCAAGTAAAGTAAGAAGTAAAATTAATTTTACTTCAGGAAGCGTTTCTGGAAATAAACTAACAACATGAGGTAGTGCAGATATGGCAACCTCTACACCATCTGCAATTTGATATTGATAATCATCTTGAAGCTGATTTTTTGCAAATTTAAGCAGTGTTTCTTTGCAAAACTTTAAGTCATTCTCAGTAACCTTATCGGGGAATTCTTTTAAAATTGCACTACAAACATAAGCAGGAATTTCATCGCTAAATAAGGATGGATATTCGCTTTTAGGGTTTTGTGCTTCCCTTAATATATCTTTAGCTTCTTTGATAGCGAGCTTTGGGTTATTATTGTATTTATCATAATTTGATTGATCGTTTCTCTTATCAAATTTATAGTGAGACCATAGTTTTAATTGAGTGTGCCTAGAAAAATTTTCAGCTACTTTAAGAGCATCGATACTGTGCTGTTTTAAATCTGATGCAATTTGAGGGTTGAAATTAATTAATAATTTATCATCTTTATGTTCCACTATTGGCTCCATTTTTCTTCTATCAAGTTGCGCAATAAGTAGTCTCAAAACCATGTGATTTTCCGAGGAATTTGATTTTTCTGGATATCTAGTATACAAATCGTCAATAATTGAATAAATTTCCTGTTGTCGATCGTCAGCCATCTGCTCTGAAATAGATTCATTCTTAAAAAATTGATAACTTATCATCAAGCTTTCAAGAGTATTTCCTCGATGTGGCAATTTAGCAGACTCCTTCCTCTCGTCCCTATAATATTGATCTTCATTATTTAAACCAAATCCAATATTACTTAACCACTCATTTTGGTGTTCGGAATAAGCACATAATCTATCTAATAAAAGAATTTCAGGTGAAGCAAAAAGAATTTTAGCAATATTATACAATTTGTCTGGATTTGCTAAAGTAATACTTGCAACAACAGCTACAATTGATCCGGATTGAGATTTTTTCAGAATATATCTAAGCAAATTTTCTAGACCAGCATCAGGCAGATTTTTGGAAATATCTAAAAGATATCTTTCAAGTGCCATATGCATTGATTTTAGAATATTAGGAGCAGAACCACCACTTCTATACATCTCCCAAATTTCAGATCCGATAAATATAGTTTGCGTATCGTTCTCGCTAATTTTTAATTCAATTTTTTCAAGATTATTCGCAAATTTGGATTCCTTGTAATAATTAGAAATTGCATAATTTGTAAATTCAATTATAAAATTTAAGGTACTTACTAAATCGCATCTTAGCAATTGATAAACTGGCGTTTGGTATGCGCTTGGGGGAGAATAATCAGAATTACCTAAGTTTCTAATTCCATAATTGTATTCATCTTTGTGCATACTATAATATGGATGGTCAGTTTTTTCTATGTTTTTCCAAAACTTATTTGCTAGCTCTATTACTTGGATTGGTAATGTTGAAATTATTATTAGATTTTCATGAGTAGAAGTCAAGATTGAGTTAACTAATTCTATATATGGCGAATCTAAGTTTGAGTTGCTATTATTTTTTATTTCTTCAAAAACAACTGCCAGTTCATCTTTGATTTCAATAGCACTATATAATATGATCTCAACTAATTTTTTTTCTATATTCAGATATTTTAATTCTGAGTCATCATGCTGAATTTTTTCATACAAATTCAATGCGATTAAGCCTGCATGCCTTGTGGTCTCACCTGTATAATTTTTTTTAGTCCATTCAATTAATACTGGTAAAAAAAATGATAAATTATTATTATCAAATGAGGAGATATTAGAATAAATTAAGAGAATAACGCTATTCCATCCACTACCTTTTGGTTTTGTGAAGAGATACTTTAAATTTTTCTCATCAAGATCATTAACAACATCATCCAATTCTTTACATGCTATTCGAATTAGGAAAACAATTCTCTTTAATACTTGAAATTTATTTAAGAGAACAAAGTTTTCAAATTTTTCAAAAAAATTAGAAGAATATTCAGAAAGTAAAATTGTTATAAGTACTTCGTCTTTCCAGAATAAATCAATATTAGGGTCGGTAATAGCATAGCTGATAAGGGCATCAACACTTAAAATGTTATCGGCTATTTTTTGTGATAGCCATTTACGAAAAGATCTTCTGATTGCAAGTGAATTTCCTATGTTTAGGAAAAACACGTCATATGATTCAGAATTATTATATGCCCTTTCAATAATTACTGCTAGCGCCCATTCTTCGTAGATATCATGTGTTATAAAATATCCTCCATTATCTGAATCATATTTTATAATTTCATCTTTTTGAAGCATAGACAGTGCTTCCTCATTACAGTTTAGTGGATTAATGTAAAATTGCCCGCTTTCACTTCTTTCTTTTGCTATTGACAGAAAGCATTTTTCTCTTAAAATATGAATATTGTTTTTTGTAAAAGAACTATTTTGTATTTTCTTATTCCATAATACATTTTTAAAATAATCATAACTTGTCGTGTTGTCAAACTCATTATAATTAGAAAGGTATTCATCTAAATAAAAAAGATTTTGCAATAATTTTAATAGTAATGGATTTATAGGTAATTCAAAATTATTAATAGTAGATAATTCTGTAAGTTCTTTTATACTTGGATTTTCAATGTATAAAGATTTAAACTTTATTCTATAGACTTGCAAAAATAGAAATCTTAAATCATCTAAATAATTATTCCTAGTAGTAAATATTATTTGCCATGAGTTTTTAAGTAACGCTGATAAAAATTCTTTAAAGACAATATGATTATCATTAATATCAGAAAGAGCTTCTGCAGAATCTATGACAATGATTTTATTTAATTCATTTTTATGAACATCAAGAAAATCATCAAAAGTGTACTTGCCATATTTATTGAATATATCGTGAATGTTTGAAACATTGAACTCAATTGCTTTAAATACATATAAAGGGATTTTTTCTTTGACATTTTGGTAAAGGTCTTTGATAATCGCAGTTTTGCCACATCCACCGTCTCCATTTAAAATAATTACTTGCCCTTCTTCAGTTGGTTCTTGTAATTTTTGCAATATTTGAGAACGATCTATTTGTATTGTTGTATTTTTAAACTTAATGTTATTTTGAATAGAGAATAAAATATGCTCTGTATGATTATTTACAGATTTTATAAAATCAACAATATTAAGCGAGTTACTAAAGTAAAATTCACATAAATAATTGTTTTCAGGTTTTGCTAATTGGATCTCGAAATGACTTGGTACACGCCATACAAGTGATAATTGCAATTTTTTCGCATGTTCTTCAATTTCAATTTTGTATTTCGGTTCTTTCAATCCTTTTTTAGAACTTTCTGAAAGTTCTTGGTTGATATAAAGATATATCCTGGTTAATTTAGGGTTTTTGGATTTTGCCTTATCTAAGGAGTCACAGATATCTCGTTTGTTATCTGAAATTTTTGTATCATAATATTTCGCCTGAAACCCTATTGATTCATTTTCAATTGAGATAGGCTCCACTTCGATACCTGTTTGATTTTTGAATCTAAAAATGCCATAAGGTTGATTATGCTCAAAGCAGAAAAGTTGATAAGACAAGCTTTCAAAAGTTTTTGTTTCTCTTTCGAAAAATTTAGCTTTAAATATGTTCCAATTAATTTCAACCATAATTTTTTTATAAGATAACAGTAAAATTAATGTTATTTATATCAGAAATCGTAACTTAATTTAAAGTTTACGAGTAAAATTATATTACAAATTATTTTTATTTTTTTATGATATTTATTCTTTTGGCTAATATTTTTGGTGTCTTTCGATCTTAAAAATTTATGATTTCTCCACCGCCGAGTTCCGAGGCAATAGGTGGTAAGATATCGGTTGTGATACAACCGGACATCTTGCCGCAAGTAGAAGTCACAGATAAAAAGGTTATCTGAACGGATTCTTTTAATTTTTTTATATTGGTGTTATTGTATAGACAACATGCATGTAACCTTTGAATTTTACATCTTTTCTGTATAGGTCTGAAATGGTATTCAGTTTAATTGCACAGGATTTTGTAATAAAATTTAATTTTTGAAGTGATAATTTAATATTCAGATCTGACACTCCCATTTCTATCATTTGCGCAGTAAAATTTTCTGACTCTTTTGGAACTTTCATTTCATGTACGTTAATGAAGTCCTCGTTGGCTTTTTTAAACTTTTTTGATTTTTCATAGATTGTCCGAATATAATGTTCAGTAGCTCTATGGCTGAAGTTGACGGTAGTTTCAGAGTTTAGAAACTGAAGAAGATTAAGCTGGTCGATGCCTCTTTTATCATTTATGGTTACTACATGCTCTTTTTTATTTCCCAGTTTATATATTTCGGAATCATATACAGCTAGCATATATGAATCGTTTAGGGGCAGAAAAAATTGCAATCCCTTTATTCCAAAATCTCTTTGGCTGCCAAATTGGGGTTTTCTTTTTTCTAAAAATTGGTTATACATAATAAGCGGATTATCCGAGATGATAAAAGGGCAAGAAGTGGCATTTTTTATAAGTTTAAATTTTAGGTTTAACAGATCTCCTACCAATGCTTCAGCAGATTTTAAGGAATGCAGTTTTCCTTTGTCAGACTGCTGTTCTTGTAAGCCCGGTATCATATCTGCAGAAACGTTGCCTTCGCTGATTTTAGATTTAGTGTTTGGGAGTTTCTGCGCGAAACTGTTCAGGATTTTGAATCTGATGGGGTTTCGAAGATCCAAAATGATAAGGAAATGCAGCATTTTTGAATGGTCTTGACTTTGCGCTATGGGAAGTTTTTCTTTTTCCCACATTGTTCTGAAGATTGGCGCTGAATCTGCTTCGAGCTTTGAAAGCCACTTTTCGAGTTCTCCATCGCTGCCATATAAATTATCGATGCTTAGCTGTGACGGAATAGGCACTTGTGTTTTAAATTCATTAAGCTTTGTATTGAACATTCCAATAGTTTTTCTGTTGTTTTCATAAGAGAAGAAACGCTGGAAAAACTGGGGCACAAAGTGATGGTTTTTTGGTGTGTTTTTTTTCTGCTGCGCCATTTTTCACATTGTTTTGATTGCACTGTTTGAGATTTCTAAATTACAATTTTATGCCGTTTTTTTATCAGTGTAATTACCTGTTATTGATTTTGTTATTTATGCTGTTTTGCTTTTTGAGCTATTGGCAGTAAGCTTCTCTAGGTCTTATTAACAGGAGGATGAGAATCTTCAGGAAGTGCATGGTTTCATTCGAAACGGATAAAAGGCAGCCAAGATAGCGCCAGCAAGTCTGCTGCATGCGCATAACGGATTCCACTTTTTTTCCATCCGCCCTTCGGGACTTATAGCACTCCGCATCCTTTAGCTTTCGCTTGGCCTCTTGCTTTCTTTTTTCCGTTTTTCTTTTGAAAACAAATTTTAAGGGGCGGAGCGGGAGTTAAGGGAAGCGGGCAGTCTGAGCAAAGGCTATTGGTTAAATGTTCCATTGGTGCAGTCATTGGCTATTGGTCGGCTGGAAATAATGTATTCACTATTAAATTTTAAGGTTATGGAAATTACAGGAAGGGTTACTAGGGATGCGGAAGTGCGCAGAGCAGGAGAGAAAGAGGTTTTGAGTTTCACCATAGCGGTCAATGACCGCTATAAGCCAGCAGGAAGCCATGAGTATAAGGAGGTGGCAACGTTTATCAGATGTTCGTACTGGATAAGCATGAAGGCGGGGCAATGGATCAAAAAAGGTGCTGTTGTGCTGTTGAGCGGCAGGCTGGGCATGCATGTGTATATCAACAATGACGGAAATCCGATCGGAAGCATTGATTTTCATGTCAATGCATTCAATATTTTGGCTTTTGCCAAAAGAAGCGCTGATAAGGCAGATGAAGGCGAAAGCACCAGTAGTGCTAAGAAGGGAAACGGCAGGACTGCCGCTAAAAAGGATAATGGCAAGGTGGGTGATGAAATGCCTTTTTAACGGCATGCTTAATTTAAAGATCAGAAATCATGGCGCATCATATTTATTTTAACGAGCAGACAGGAAAGCACAGCTTTTTCAGTGTGAAGGAAAAGCCTTGGCACAATCTCGGACAGACAGTGGAAGATTATCCGACAAGCGCCGAGGCGATAGCGCGTGCGGGGCTGGATTTTGAAGTGGAGAAAAGAAGGCTTTTTACGCCTTCAGCTCCGATTGTGACGCAGGACTTTATAACTGCTGGCAGGCTGGATGTTCCAGATTACTGCAGCACGGTGCGGACAGACACAGATACTGTGCTGGGCGTTGTCGGGAAAGATTACCATATCGTGCAGAACAGGGATGCCTTTTCTTTTTTTGACAGCATAGTGGGCGGTGACGGCATACTATATGAAACCGCAGGAGCATTGGGAAATGGCGAGAGGATCTTTATCACGGCAAAGCTTCCCGATTATATCCGAGTGGGAAAGGATGATCTGATCGAGAAATATCTTTTCCTCACCACCTCTCATGACGGGAGCGGAAGCATTACGGCAGCTTTTACGCCGATACGAATCGTATGCGCCAATACCCTTAACGCTGCCATGCAGTCCAAAACCAATACGGTGCGCATCCGCCACACCTCAAATGCTAAAGACCGCTTGGAGCAGGCGCATAAAGTAATGGGGATATCGGATACGTTGTCCAGCAGTCTGGAAGCAGTTTTTAACTACTGGACAAAGGCACGCATATCCGATAAGGAGGTTAAAAGACTGATCCAGCATGCTATGGCTCCCAGCAGGGAAGTTCTTAAAAAACTGCAGGAAGGGCGAAGCGAAGAGCTGTCTGCCTGTTTCAATAACATGGTGGATAATGCGTTCGAATATGCAATGGCTCATCCCACCCAGCAGACAGCCACAACCCAAGGAACCGTATTTGGGGCTTACAATGCCGTGGCGGGCTATTTTCAGAATGTTAGAAAATATAAGGACGATGAGGCAAAGCTATCTTCGATTTTAATGGGAGGGACGGCGCAGCTTCGCGGTCAAGCGGCCTTTAATCTATGCCTTGACTTTGCTGTTAAAGGGTTTAGCTCTTATATAGTGCAGAATTAAGGCTTTTTCAGATTGTGGATACAGGAGGTTGTAGACTGCCTGTATCCTTATGCCGGTTGCGCTGCAAATCGCAGATTTGCAGCGCGTTTTATTTTAGAAAGTTATTATAGTTAATTTTTCAGTTTTTGTTATGATTAGCAACCTTGGTTTATTTAGCTCTACAGCTATTTAGAAAACAGTGCTTATTTGTTTTTCCAAAATAGAAGCCTGTTTTTTACAACTGTTATGGGAAAAGTACGATGTAATTTTGAAGATATATTAATTCTGTTAGTCACTAGCAGCAATAAAACTTCAGATTATGATTTTACACAACAAAATAAAAAGAAACGCAGTAGACATTATCTGTCTTTTATATATTCTGCTTTTTGTTTATGCGGCGGCAAGTAAAATGCTTGATTTTGAAAACTTTCAGATACAGCTTGGACAATCTCCGCTGATAAGCGCATTTGCTTCATGGGTGGCGCCTGCAGTCCTTGCTCTTGAATTTTTAACTGCTCTTTTATTGATGATTCCAAAATTTAGAATGGCAGCCTTATTTTTGGCGCTCAGCCTAATGAGCCTCTTTACAGTCTATATCTTTATTATTTTAAATTACAGTTCATTTGTGCCATGCTCGTGCGGAGGGATATTAGAGAAAATGAGCTGGACAAGCCATCTGATTTTTAACATGATATTTGTTCTGCTGGCAGGACTGGGTATTGTATTGCACCATAATGCAGAAAGAACCTATAAATCTCGAAAAAAAGCATTTTCAGTTCTATTAAAAATGATATTCACTGTCGGAAGCAGCGCAGTGATGATAATCATTCTGTTTTTGTGCTCGGAAAGCATCATGCATTTTGAGAACCCTTTCATAAGACGCTATCCCCAGCATCCTGCTATGTTTGAGAGACAGCTGGACTTAAAATACAATTCCTACTACTTTGCAGGGCAGTCGCACGGACGGATCTATCTGGGAAATTATACCGCGCCTCTGCATCTAAAATCGGCAGATGCGCGTCTGCGAAGCCTGAAAGCGGAGAAAATCGTTTTTGATGCTAATGGGATTCTTTTCCAAAAGCCCATAGTGTCTGTGCAGGAATCTTTCTTCTTCCTAAAAGACGGCACCGTGCCTGCGGTTTTTAGGGGAAATACTTCAGACTGGAAAATTAACCATGAAATAAAAGGGATGCCCTACTTTACGCAGCTGGTGCATATGGACAGCATTGCAGCCGGATTCCGTTCGAATGACGGGAAGAATCTGGCGCATATTTTAGGTGTTTTCAGCGAGAACGCCAGACCGCCTGTCAAGTATAGCGGCAAGCTGCTCCAAAAGCAGATTGATGGGGTGTTTGATACTGACGGGGTGCTGCTTTACAGTGAGCAGGTGCAAAGATTGGTGTACGTCTATTTTTACAGAAACGAATTTATCATAGCCGCAAAAAAGGGAGATCTCATCAGAAGAGGCAATACCATTGACACCGTTTCAAAAGCAAAGATAAAAGTGGCCTACCTCAAAGGGAAAAAAGAGCGCACGATGAATGCGCCGCCGCTGATTGTAAATGCCAATGCTGCAGTGTGCGGGAACCTGCTTTTTATCAATTCAAAGATCAAGGGAAAGTTCGAGGACAGCAAGCTCTGGGAGCAGGCTTCCGTAATAGATGTTTATGATATGGAAAAAAGCATGTATCTGATGAGCTTTCCGATCTATAATCTGCAGGACCATAAGATGGGCAGCTTTTTCGTCACAAGAGACCGTTTCTTTGCGCTGATAGGCAACAGTCTTGTGGCCTATAGATTCAGGGATATATTGAAAAAAGAATTTAAAAATGGCGGTTTTGTGCAGAACTGACATTTTAAGATATACCGGCCAGTATCAGGAAACAGATCGAAAACCTGTAGAAAAAAGTAGATCAGAGTTTAATCTAATATTTATATTATGAAAACGCTATTTTTTAAAAATGGAATTGCGGCAGCAGCAGTTGTTGCGGCAATTACTGGAGCTTTTGCGACTTCTTCGCAGAATGCTTCAAAGAGTTTTGCCCCTAGAGTCGGCTTTACGCTGAATGCCCAGGGCGAGTGTAATATGGCAGTGGCCTGTGACGACAATCCGTCACTGTTTATCTGCCGTGTGGGCACATCGGGACCGATTGCATACGGCAAGAATCCTCAGGGGCAGTGCGTCGAATCGCTTTGGCGCCCGCAGTAACAGCCTTTAGTTAGGCGCTCTACCGTTCCGGATTTCCGGAGCGGTATTGCAAATAAGACCATCTGAATTTTTAATTGGGAACAGCGGTGTCATTTTGCATGCCGCACTTAAAAAAGATAAAATTATGAAAACGATTATTTTAAAAAAATGTCTGCCGCTTTTAGCTGTACTGCTTGCCGTAACGGGCGCTTTTGCATGTTCGGCGCATCGGAATAGTGAAAACCGCCGAGCTCCGGCTGTAGGGTACACTTTAGATGCGCAGGGCGAATGCAGCATTGCCGTTGCCTGCAACGACACTCCCAGCGCTTTTATCTGCAGATTGGGAGGATCAAGCGGCCCAATTGCATACGGCAAGAATCCGCAGGGCAGATGCGTGGAAACGCTCTGGCGCCCTTTTTAGGGAGCACTAAGAAAACAAAGCCGTTCTCATTGAACGGCTTTTTTATTGCTGCATGGAGTCAGTCCATTGCAGTGCGGATCCAATCGGCATCTCTTTTCTCTTTTAGGAAATAGTCGAACCACTGCAGCACTCTGCGCGTCAGATCTTCCTGATTGGAAGGGTCTGCCAGCCCATGGCGCTCATTAGGGTAGAGCAGCATCACATTTTTTTTGCCCAGACGGCGCAGTGCCAAATGGTATTCCACACTCTGCTGCCAATCCACCTGCGTGTCTGCCTTACCGCTCCATGTAAGAAGGGGAATCTTTAGATCAGTTATGTAAGAGATAGGAGAGTTTCGCTTAAAATCTTCAGGGCTATTAAAAGGATCCTTGCCATTCATATTCCATTGCACTCCGTGGAAGCGCCAGATGTCAGGCCTGCCTGTCCTCCAGTTTATGGTCAGATAGAAGCGGCTCAGGTCTGCAATGGCTCCGCTTACGATGGCCGTTTTAAAGAGTTGGGACTGGTTTGCAATGAAGGCGGTTTCATAGCCTCCGAAAGAATGTCCCATTAATGCTATGGAATCGGGATCTGCAATATCCATGGAGAGTATTTTTTTGATTCCCGATTCAGTGCAGTCCAACGCGGAAGGTCCCATATTTTCTTCCTCCAGCAGGATATCGGGAAGGAAAACAAAATATCCCTTAGAGGTGAATACCGCAGGATTGAATCCGGTTTCATTGTGCAGTGAAGGCATATGGTATTGATGCAGTTTTCTTGACTGGATTTCATAGATATGGACAATCATGGGATATTTCCTTTTTGGATCATAGTGGGCAGGGTAGTACAAAACGCCTTTAAGCTTCTGGCGTTTTGAATTCTCAAAATGTATAAGTTCGCTTTTTCCCCAATAGTACTGTTCGTGCTGCGGGTTGCTCTGGAAAATGATTCTGTCTTTCCTGTTTTTTTCATGAAGGACAATTTGGGGCGGAAGATCAAAGCGCTGCCTGCAGTGCAGAAACTTTTTTGCTGAAGGCGAATAATGCAGCTGGTCAGCATATGCATCTTCATAAGTTATTGGCGTTTCCCTCTTATTCTGCTTCCATATAAAAAAGCCTGTTTTTTCATCTGCGCCTCTTCCATTTAAAATGACTTCTTTAGTGAGATCGTATGCTGCCGGCTTCAGGCTCCCATATTCAAAGACTAGCGGAGATGTACTGGGATTGCCGCCAAAGCGGTAGACAATTTCTTTTTCGCGTCCATGGGTAAGCCTCCTTGCGGAAGAACCATCCGGTTTTACCGCCCAGATATCGTACTGGTCGTAAAGCAGCAATTCGGCATTGTCGCTGCTCCAGCCGGGATTGCCAAATGCGCTGATGGAAACCAGACTGTTCACTTTTCCCGCAAAGGCCGTTTTAAGGCTGCGAGTGATATCGGCATGCCGGTCTTTTTCTATATCGTAAGTCCGCCAGCTTCCATCTTTGAAATAAACCAGATAGCGTCCGTCTGGAGATGCCGTCAGATATTCATAGAAGGAAGAAGCCTTTGCGAGTATCTTCTTTTTCTTCATGGTGGCAAGATCAAGAAGATAATAGTCGCGTGGGGCGTCCAGGTGGAATTGGGGCTCGTATTGGAGCGGATCGGAAAGTATAGCGTACTTCTGATTTCCGTTAAAAAATACTGATGGCAGCTCTTCTGTGCTGACCATTTCAGATTTTCCCTGCTCGGGATTCCACACCATTACCTTAAGCATTTCAGCAGGCTTGCCTGCAATATTTCTGTAGGAGTGCACCAGTTTGTCGTTTGCATTCCAGATTTCAGGCTCCAAGGAGGATTGGGAAAGCGCATCGGCCTGTTCTTTTCTGATATGGAAAAATACGTGCTTGAGATCTTCTGAAATTAAGATTTTATCAGGAGGAGCAGTTGCCATTGCCGTTTTTTCAGGGAATCCTTTGGAGGTGGCATTATATTCAAAGAGTTTTTTCAGATCAGTTCTGTAGAAGAACAGCGACTTTATCTTTTTATCTTCCGATAGGGAAAAAAATGCGACAGCCCTGCCGTCTCTGCTCCAAGAAAAGTCAGTATATCGGTCTGGGCCTGAAGTGATCTGCTTTTCGGCCATTTTTCGCAGATTCATAAGGCTAAGGGTATGTCTGCCATTGCTGGAGGTCGTGAAGAGCAGACGGTCCTTTTTGGGATTCAGAGAGTATTGTGCCGCATGGGCTATTGGTTTTAAAGTGTTTCCGCGTGGGGGCTGGATCAAAAGCGACTGCTGCTTTTCGGGATCTCTTTTTAGCAGGATGATCAGATTGCAAACTTCGGCATATTCATACGAAAGCACATCTGGTATAGAGTCGTGCTCCCCGTTTTTTAGGTCTATGGAATGAAGGCTGTTTCCGCTCTGTGCATAAAAGAACTGATTGACGGTAAAGTGGGAGTTGTATGCTGCTGGAATGCGGTAGGTTTTAGTGCTGTCAGTTGTGCTTCTGATAAACAGGGTATCGGTACCATTCTCATAACGCACCGAATAGCTCGCCCAAAGGGCATCAGCTGAAAAGCGGTCAAGGGAGGTTTCTGCCCAGAGACGGTAATCTTTCTCCTGCAGCTCTTTTTTCTGCAATCCCTGCCCCCATAGGGGACAGGTTTCCAATTGCAAAACAAATAAAAAAACTAAAAATAAAGGTAAATTCTTAAATGGCGTTCCGATATATGCAGAACGAAAATATTGTATAGGCATAGCGTTTTTGGATTAATAGCCAGGGTTCTGCGGCTGAAGATATGGATTGGTGCTCAGTTCAGCTTCAGGTATCGGAAAGAGCCTGTCTTCAGTGTTCCAGCCGGGCTTCACTGGCGATAAGGCATTGTCAAGCATTCCAAGACGCTTGAGGTCGAAAAAACGGTGGCCCTGCTCTGTGAAAAGCTCCCATCTTCTCTCCTGCAGTACGGCATTTACGATTTCATCTGCGGTTGTCGCTTCGGTTTTATCAAGTCCGGCACGCAGCCTGACTTTGTCTAAATCTTCTTTAGCGCCGATTAGATCGCCTTGGCGAACCCTTGATTCCGAGCGGATAAGGTATTGTTCGGCCAGTCTGAAGATAACGGAATATTCCTTTGACTGTGCCGTATTGTCCCTTTCCTTGTATTTGAATGCATGGTGCCAGACAAAGGAGCCATTTGAGAGGGACTTGATCCAATGCGACTTGCGAAGGTCATCTGCACCAAAGGATTGGAAGAGCTCTGGGCTTAGGGAAGCTACCGAAGGAGGAGTGCTGATAAAAATAAAGGCAATGCCTTCCTGCGTATTCTGGCCTGCAAATGCTGACTGCAGCTGCCAGATGGTTTCTTTGGAGTTTAACAGAAAAGTGCGGTCAATATTCTGTTCCAATGAGAATAGGCTGTTTTCATTGAGAAGGGCAGATGCTTCATTTGAAGCTTCTGCAAATTGGCGGTTATACAGATACACTCTTGATAGCAGGGCTCGGCACACCCATTTATTGGCGCGTATCCTGTCAGTCGGACTGTAAAGAGCGGGAAGCATCTCTGCAGCGCTGCTGAGGTCTGCAATTGCATATTCATATGCCTTCTGAATATTCACGCGCGACGCCTTGCTGTTTTTTCTATAGTCTGTGCCGGTTATGTAGGGGATGGAGCCAAAAAGATTCGTGAGATAAAAGTGCACTAGCGCCCTAATAAACAAAGCTTCCCCTTTTAGCTGTTTTTTATTCTCAGCGGAAAGATTCTGGCTTTTCTCCACTCCCTCTATGAGCGCATTTGCGGCATAGATCTGGTTGTAGGATGCATTCCAATAATCCTGCAGTGCCGTGGTGGAAGGCAGCAGCCTATTGTTGTAGAAGGCGGCGCCCGAACTTGAGGCATTTTCATAAGACACCGTTTCGTCTGCATAATTTCCGAGCTGGAGCGACAGGCCGGTATAGGCGCCGGTAAGCATTCCCTTATCTCGAATTTTAGCATAAATATCGGCTAATGCAGCTGAAGCAGTGGCATAATCTTCGAACACATCCGTATTGGTAAGCTGTGATTTTGGAAGATCGGTTTCGACAAAAGAGTCGCATGAAGACAGCTGAAGCAGAAGGGCGGCGGCTGCAAATAGTTTTATGATTGTATTTTTCATCTTCGGATAGTTAAAATGTTAGTTGTATGCCCGCACTGATTATTTTAAGGGGCGGAAGAAAGCCTGCGCCTCCAAATTCAGGATCGCCGTCTTTGAATTTGGTCATTGTAAGCAGATTCTGTCCCTGAAGCATGATTTTGCAGCCCGTCTCCTGAAGCCCTAAAGGCAGGTCAAATGATAGGGCTATGTTTTTAAGGCGGATATAAGACCCGTCAGCCACCGTTCCGTCACTGAACGTATAGTAGTAATCTCCCATTATGGCTTGATAATTATACCCTGTGGTTGCAATCTGGTACGGAGCGGTGTGGTCGGACTGCGTCCATGTCGGGTTCATGCGCTGGAGCTGGTTTGACATCATTCCGGCAGGCCCCATCGGATAGGTTCTGCTTTTCTGTTTTACAAACTGGAAAAGGAAATCTAGATTCCATCTTTTATAGCTGAGCTGGTTCTGCACACCGCCGTAAAATTCAGGGTTGAGATCCACTGCAGTCTGCCTGTCATCGGGAAAGGAGATGATGCCGTCTTTGTTCAGGTCCTCAAACTGATAGATGCCTGTCTGGGGATCCACGCCTTTGTATTTATAAAGCAGCTGGATGTTTAATGGCTGGCCTATGCGGTACTTCTGGCTGTAGGTCGAACTTTCCAGATTAGGGAAGCGCAGCAAAGTGTTTTGGGCAAAAGAGATGTTTGCGCTGGTGGACCATTTAAACTTTGAACCGTTAAAATTAACAGTTCTAAGGGTAAGTTCGAACCCTCTGTTCTCCACTTCTGCATCCAGATTGGCCTGCAGTGAGGGAAAACCTGTCGTACCGGGAAGGGGAAGTCCGACCAGCTGGTTTGAGGATCGGTTGCGGTACCAGGAAGCAGTAGTGAAAATCCTGTCCTGCAGAAAGCCAAGCTCAAGGGCAAATTCCAGTTTTCTGTTGATTTCCCATCCAAAATCCGGATTGTAGAGCCTAGAGGGCTGGAGTCCCGTCATTCCTCCATAATTTATTCCAGATGTGGTGTAGGTGTTTAGAAACTGGTAGTCGCCGATCTGGTCGTTTCCTGTTGTGCCATAGGAAGCGCGGATCTTGCCGAAGCTAAGCCAAGAGCTGTCGGCTAGGAAATTCTCATGTGAGAAGATCCAAGCGGCACCTGCGGCCCCAAATACGGCAAACTGGTTGCCTGGCCCAAATCTGCTAGAGCCGTCCCGTCTGCCTGTGAGATTAAGGATATAGCGCTGCTTCCAATTGTAGTTGATGCGGGCAAAAAAGGCCTGATACTTATACTGGGTCTGGTCGTTGCTGTATATGGTGATGTTTTTGGCCGCAGCAAGATTGTAGATTAGGCTATTAGAGCTGAATCCGTTTGCGGTCTGATATAGAATATCGTTTGTCTGGCTCTGGAAAGTGCCTCCAATAAGCGCATCGAGTTTTCCCTTTGCAATGGCTCTGCTGTAGTTTAGCTGCGGCTCGATAATCCATGATGAGCGGTCCGTGCCATAGAGGTATATGGCAGAGCGCGCGCTTGTGATATTATAGGCAGGATTATAAATGGTGGAGGGCTGGGTTCTTGTTTCGGAACTCTTCAGATCGGTAAAGCCAAAGCTGCTTTTTATGGTGAGATCCTTTGCGATCTCGTATGAAAGCACGGTATTGGCTATCAGACCGCTGGTTTGGGAACGGAATTGCGCATTGAGATTCCGAAGCGGATTCTCCCATGTGCCGTTTTCCCAGTTCAGGCTTCCGTCAGGATTGTGAAGCGCAGGCGCATTGGGAGGAAGATATCTTGCATCAAAGCTCAGGTCATAGGCAGGCAGATTATTATTCTGGCTATTATAGCCGCCTGAGAACGTGATGCGGAACTTGCCGTCTTGAGAGAGATGGTTCAAATTGAGCTGCATTCCGCCTTTTTTATAGCGAAAGTCTCCCGGATAAACCGTTGTTTCCTGATGGTAGTTGCCACTGAGCAGAAACTGTGTCTGTTCCGATCCTCCCGATATGGTTCCCTGCAGATCATTGATCTGCGCAGTACCGCCGAGAAGCTCCTTCTGCCAGTTGGTGTATCTGTTCTGGTCCCAAGTTCCGTTGATGTCATAGTCCCAGTCATTGTATTGCGCAAGGCCATCATTTATAAATGCCTGCCTTCTCATGGCAAGGTACTGTTCTGTCTTCATGAGGTCTGGAAATTTGGTTATTTTTCCGGCTCCTGTTGAACTGTTGATAGAGAAGGAGGTTTTTCCTTTTTTCCCTTTTTTAGTGGTAATGAGAACAACCCCATTTGCGCCCCGAGACCCGTAGATTGACGTGGCATCTGCATCCTTAAGAACTTCAATGCTTTCTATTGAATCGGGATTAATGCTGTTTAATGGGCTTGAAACAGTAGGGAAAGGGCTTGAGGTTTGGAAATGTCCGATTGGATCCGAAGAAAAGGGGACTCCGTCAATAATATAGAGAGGCATATTGGCATCGCTCCGGAGACTATTCTGTCCCCTGATTTTGATGTCGAAACCTCCGCCGGGCGCACCTGTGGTCTGGACAACATTTACTCCGGCCATTCGTCCCTGCATGGTTGCCAGAACATTGGTCACGGGCTGGATCTCTATTTCTTTGGATGAGATTCGGGCTATGCTTCCCGTCCGCTCGCTTTCTTTAACGGAATAGTATCCCGCATTTATTTTGACTTCCTGAAGTGTTGTGGTGTCGTATTGAAGCTTGACTGCTATTTTAGTGCGCCCCTGAACCGCTATAAAAGCGGTTTTGAAGCCCAAATAGGAAACGGTTAAGGTGTCATAAGGAGCGCATGCGATTTCGAACTGTCCATTGTAATCTGTAATTGCCAAAACATTGGATTTGTTTTTTACAGCAATGGTGACTCCTGAAAGCGGATTAGTGCCGTCTGTAACATTTCCCTGCACTTTATGCTGTTGAAAGATAGACTTGAAAAGGCGTGTAGGATTTGATGCTAAAGAGGATGAGAAAGATAGCAGAATGCCTGTAAAAATTAGGCAATAAAGAGCTCTTCCATCCTTGGAAAATGAAATATTATTCATAATATTGGGATTGGTTAGTTAAAAGGATTTGACTGACTAGAACCCTCTGTTGAAGTTTGGTCGCTGAAGCAGAGGGTTAGTTATATATATTAAGACTAGAGCTTAAGTATATAACAAGAATGGATAATTAATGCATAGGCACAATGGTTTTTTAAAGTTAGGCATGTTGCGAAACTTAAAAAAGGAAGAAGGATTGGCTAAGAATTTACAGAGAGTTTCCTGTTTAAAAAAGGCGCGGAACTCAGCTTATCGAACGGAGGTACTGGCATACCATGCAACAATAAGTGAGCCCACGCCACAAAGACGTGAGCATCTTACTTATCATCCCGTTGCTAAAAATTACCAGTTTTCCGTCCGAGATTCAAAGCGAATGCTTCAATATTTTTTTGAAGAGTCGCAAAAATAATATTTTTTTTAAGAAATATGGAGTAAATATAAAGAATAAAATGACAAGTATGTCATTGTTTGTGATTTTTTTTCTTGGTTGCTTTGAAGTATTATGAGACAAATTAAAAATGATAAACTTTTAACTGCGGTAAAGCTTGTTCTGAAAGAACTTCGCTCAAAAACAGGTTTGTCTCAAGAAAAAGTTGCTAATGATATAAAAGCAAATAAAAATCTTACAATTCATATTGGACGTCATGAATCAGCGAACCTAAATATTAGTTTAAGCACACTATACGAAATTTGTAGTTATTACGAAATATCTCTTTCTGATTTTTTTAAACGAGTTGAAGAAGTTGATAGAGGTTTGAAAATTATAAGTTCAAAAAAAATATAATATTTACAATGAAAAAGCCCTTCAACTGAAGGGCTTTTTAGATAAAGTAAGATCAAATAGATTATTTCTTTGATTCTTCAATAGAAACTTTTCTGAATTCTTTTAAAAGTTTTTCAATCTCTAAAGATGATTTGCGTGCTCTTGCGCCGGCAGCTTTAACGCCTTTTTCAGCTAAAGATTCTGATTCTGTTTTGAAGTTTTCAATCTCAGCATTGATTTTTGCGATTAGATCTTTCATTTCTGTTTTTTTAAATTACATGGCAAATGTAATGGTTTATCGATAAGCAGAAAAGGTAAAGCTTAAAATTTAATTTACTTGGTGAGCTGTTCGATAAAAAAGTTTACGGGCATTCCGGTTTTGGCTTTAAAGGCAAATGAAAAGCGCTGCGTGGTGCTGAATCCTGCTTCTTCCGCTAAGGCGTTGTTGCTGTATTTTCTGTATTTGGAATCGCTGTGCAGCAGCGAAATGATATAGTCAATCCTGAGTTCATTTATGTATTCATTAAATCCCTTGTCTCTGTAATGGCTTATAATGCCTGCAATGTACCTTACATTGGTGTTGAGGTATGCGGCCAGGGTTCCCTGATTCCAGTCTTTCACTAGGAATTTTTTGTCATTTTCAAATTTATCAAGCAGCTTTAGAATTTCAGCTGCGGTATCGCAGTTAATTGCTGATATGGACAGCCGTTCTGTTTTGATTTTTGGCTTATTTTTAGAATCCATGCTAAAAGCCTTCATATGCAGGTTAAAGTTCTTTTTATAGATGGTCCTGTTCTTGTAATGCCGATAGAGGAGAAATAGTGCAAAGGCTAGAAGAGCTGCAAACGCTGCTGTAAGGATGGTGCGGTTCTGCCTTTCCCTTAGGAGCTCTTCGCTGATCTGCTTCTTCTGGTTTATCAGGTCTGCAGTATCATATTCCTTATGGATTTTGCTGATGAGGTACTTATTGGTTTCATAAAGAAGCCTGTCCGCTTTGAGGAGCTGGTCAATGTAGTGGAGCTGCTTTTCAAGATCATTTCTGCCTTTGTAATATTTTATCAGTATTTCATACACTTCCCTCAGATCGGCCCGCAGGTAATTATGCAGGTTAAAGATCTCATCCACTTTAATGAAATGAGGAAGCGCTTTTTCCATTTCATTTAGCGCCATATGGCTTTTGCCTATATAAAAGTTTCCGATGGATATATTGGCAAAATCATCAAAGGATTGTATTCCGGGAAGGCTTGATTGGATCTCGGCGGCGGCCTTGCGGTAGTTTTTCAGAAAATAGCTGTTGATACCTTCCGAATGGATGAAATATGGTTTCATTTCGGGAATCTCTAATCTTTCGCACTCTGCAAGACCAAGCGCGTTATTCTGCGAGCACATGCCGTAATTGCCCGATTTGTTGTAAGTGATGCCAAGACAATGGAGCGAATTTAAATAGGGTCTTGGATGGTCTTTAAAGTTGGCAATGCACTCTTGGAACAGCGTCGCCGCTTCATCGTAATAGCCGATGTAGAATTTTACAAGCGCAATATGGTATTTGGCTTTATAGATAAGATATTGGTCATTTGTTTTGGATATGTAGCTGCTTGCGGTAAGATAGTTATCCAGGGCTTCACCCAATTTTTTATTTCCGTAATGCAGTATTCCTTTTGATAGATAGGCAGAGCCGATCAGGGCATCGTTATTTGACTTTTGCGCCTCATAGATCATGCTGTCAGCATAGGTGGGCTTTAGCTCGGGCGGAGCCTGATGCATAAAATTCTTATAGGCGTTGACTGTCTCTTTGAAGCTGCGCTGCTTTCTGGCTTTGTATAGATAGGCGTAGACATATGCGGAAGCGGCCGCGGTATCTTTTCTGAGCTTGTATATTCTATCGTCGAGGTAGTCGAAACTTTTGTTTTTAAGAGAATCGGGAACTTTGAAGCTTTTTTTCTGCGCGGAGATTTCATGGCTGAGCAATGAAATAAGCAGGCAGATGAGAACAGCATTTCGCATAGAAGCAGGTTTAAGTTAGCAATTGGAGGGGAAAGGATATGGAGAGGGAAAATATAGCTGATTAGGGTGGATGTATAAGCCAAATATAGCGCAAACTATTGTGAATCAAGGAAAAATACTGTTAAAGTTATGTGTGGATTGTCGGAAAATCCATAGCGGATTTTCTGAAATGCCATCGTATTTGTGTTGCAGGTATTTTTTTGGGGGCATAGCTTTGTTTCGAATTCAAAAGCAAAATGTCCGGCATCGTGCCTGACAAAAGTTCTGCTGGCCCGGGTAAAATGGACTGAGAAGCAATTCTCGGTAATGTAACAAACCTAAAACCATGAAAAAATTTCTATTGTGTGCAACCCTGTCATTTTTTATTTTTTCCTGTTCGCAGGAATCCCAAATTAGTGAAAGCTCTTCTGATCCTTTAGCTTCAGACCCAGAAATTCATTTTCCTGATAATGCCCTGAATCCCATGGATTACAAAGGAAAAAGATTTTATGAAGATTTATTCCTATACCAGAAGAATAGTGGCATGCCGAAATCAGCTGCCCAAATGGCTGAACAGATTCAGTTTGTTTCGCGCAGTTTTTCTAAATCAGGTGCGTCTGGCAAAGGGATAATTCCATTTACCGATGAGATGGTGCAAGCCATTATGGCTGATCCGGACAATATGCTGATAGCCATTGTAGAGCAGAGCGCTCTCACGGCAGAATCAAAAAGCAACTTGATCGCTTTTCTTGAGAGCCTGCTTTCAAAAAGGCATGAGGAATTCGGCGTTCTCTATGCATTTGTAGCCGCATATGAGCAGACGCTTATCAGCAGCACAGCGATTATCTCCGATGAGAAAGACACTCTTCTGACTGTTTCTTCCATCTCAAGATATTCACTCTATTCTGAAGAAGAGCGCAAAGACAGAGACTGGGACCATTCCGCGGGAAGCAAATGCATAAATGCGCCTTTTGAGGCTGATAATCTGGCGCTTGTTTTAATAATAGCTTCTCTGAGCAGTCTAATCTGATCTGCATAAGATGATGCCATTGAAATCCAGCGTTGATATTTTATGCTTCAGAATCTATTAACCAGAAGGTTTGATGAGCTTGGAGAAGGGTTTGCAGTCCATGCCATTAAAAAGTATGAATTTAAAAATTCTTTACAGGCCGTATTTGAAACCCAGAACTTTTCAATTCTTTTGGTTAGAAGCGGTTCTCTGACCATACAGTTTTCTGATGCCGTATATAAAGCAGGCAAAAATGATCTGCTGCTGATACCCGGAAAGCTATCCTGCAGAGTGATTGGAATGGGAAACAGATTCCAGTTTTATCTAGTTTCCTTTTCCTCAGTTTCAGCATTGAAAAGCATGTATCAAGGAGAAGCGCCGCACTGGCTCTATTTTTTCATCTGGAACCATCCTTTGAAGACCAGTCTGGCAAGCGGAGATTTTACAATGCTTTCGCTGGCATATGAATTAATGTATAATATTTTTAAAAATAAACAGCAGGGAAATTTTAGCGCTGCGCTCTGGCGCCTTGGCTTCGATATTTTCCTTTATGAGCTTTTGGCTATCTACAGCGTCCAGAATTTTAATGCTATGCTACCCGTCAGAAGAAATGAAGACCTGGCCATACGTTTCTTCACCGTCCTATCAATCCATAGCAGAAACCGGCATAATGTAAAGTTCTATGCTGGCGCATTATGCATTTCTTCTGCCCATTTAAACCGAATTTTGAAAGAAGTGACAGGCATGTCGGCAAAGAGAATAATAATGGAAGCTGTGGCGGCTGACGCATTGATTCTGCTCAAGGAATCCAAATTAACCATTGCTGAAATTGCGGAAGCATTGGAATTTGATTCCATTTCATCCTTCAGCAGCTTTTTTAAAAAATCAACTTCAGTATCCCCATCTGAATACCGTTCGAAATGCCCCTAGAGATTTAAGAGTCGTTAGTTTTTAGTATTAACTGCAATTGAAATATGAAAATGATGAACAATAGATATCCTTTAGAATGGCTGGATGATCTGATATTGGAGCGTTTCGGCTCCAATGGAATGGATGGCGAATTAACGCGAGAGCAGCTGGTTGCGATTTCAGAAGACGCGGCAAAAGAGTCGGTGAAGATCCAGGTGAGGATCAAAAACGAAATATTTGCACTGAAGCGCAAAAAGCAGATCCGCCTTCTGGTCAGAAAGTACCATTCGACATTGATTTTCCTATTGGATGCGATGGCGGACAGGCAGAAAGAGGATGCCTTTCAGAATGCTGCCTTGTCAAGGTGTGGTGAGGATATCATAAGATGTATTGATGGTCTGCTGTCATTTTTGGAGCAGCGCTATTCGGGCTATTTGAGTTTGGATGAAAGGATGCCCATTGTGTATCTGCTGGTTTCAAGAAAAGAGGCGCGGCTCAAGCTGAAAAGGCTTCAGAAAATTCAAACAGGAAGCGGGCAGGTGCAGCAGGCTTTAGGAGCGGTTGTGGAGGAACTGGGCCAATCTCTTTCGATGCAGGGCAGGAGCAGAGCAACTTTCCGCCAGGTTATTTATGAGAGGACCCTTTTAAATGAGCTTTTGCAGATTGACTATTCGCAGGAGGAAGCGATGATTGCCCTATTGGACCGGAAGCTGGTCAGCCTGAATTTCAACAGCGCCGTTTATATCAATCTGCTGATAAGCCGTTTTATGTCCGGATTGGAAGAGCGGGAAAGCCTTTCTGAAAAACTCGGTTTTTTATCGTATCATCTTAAAGAGGTCACCCAGATCCCTTCGGGCGGAAAGCTGTTTTTTAATGCAGGGCTTGAGCCTGTAAAAACAGTATTGGAGAACTGGTTCAGACGCGAGCTTGAGTATCTGGAAAAACAGATGGAGCTTGCCGGTGGGCAAGGTCTTGCCAGTTCGGACCAGAAGCATGAAAATAAGCTCGAGTGCGATCTTTCGGCAGATCAGATCGGGATTATTCTTCGCGCTGCCGATGAGGCTCGCGTGGTGAAGTCCAGATCGATGAGCCTTGTCTTCCAAAGGATAGTGCCCCATCTCTCCACGGCCTTTAAAAGGGATCTGTCCTATCAGTCGGTGCGCAGCAAATCCTATAATGCGGAGGAGAACGACAAGAATATTGCCATACTCACTCTGGAGAAGATGATCAGGAAAATCAGGTCGTATTGAATGCCTATTTGATTATCTGATGTTCTTTTGAAACAAAATCTGTTGAGAGGCGTCTTACTTCTTTTAGATCTGAATTCTTTTTTTACCGTATCATTAAAACCAAAAAACTATGATGACCTTAATTGCCATATTTTTTCCCTCACTGTCTTTTCTTCTCAGAGGAAAGCTTCTTACGGCTCTTTTATGCCTTATCCTTCAGATTACGCTTATCGGTTGGATTCCCGCGGCCATATGGGCTGTAGTGTCGCTTCAGAATGCACGAGCAGATAGAAGGACCGGTAAAATGATAAGGGCAATGAAGGCAAAGTAGGAACGGCCAATAGCTGGTGATCCATCAATCTGAGATGGCGCCTTTTTAAGGTTTGGCAATCGATCTGATGGCTTTACCTTTTAAGAAGGCTATTGGGGCTGCCGGATGATTTGGGCTAAAAATTTGCCATGGCCGAAGGTTTTAAAATCCGCTGGCGGCTGCAGTTTCTTTTTTCCTGTTTTCAATAATAGATGCCGCTCAATTGCATTCGCTAATTTGCGGTAGAATTTTTTAAGAAAAAAAATGATTTTAATCAAGTTTTGGAATTGGTGCTGATCTGATTTCTTAGCGCCGCATTTAATTGCATTTTAGTCTCTGGCAGATGCGACAAAACCTGTTTAGGCGTTTTAACAACTTCTCTGCTGATTGGATCAAACCATTTTACTTCTTTTATAACTTCTGCACAGCATTCATTGTTTGAGTTAGAAAAGCGGCTCTTGAAATTGATAGTGTCCCCTATATGGCAATATTTCATTTCAACTGAAAAGGATTGGGTAAACATCAAAGCTTTATGGCAGATTAATTCATGATTTCCTTCCTGTAAGCCTAAATGCATGGAATTGAGTTTTTCTTTTGAAAATCCGTTATTGAATAAAAAATGATATAACAGCCGAAGGGCATATGAAATGTATGCGGCATCTTCCATAACCATATAATCATTTACATCTTCTCCGGTAACAATGTAATTTCTGCAGATCATTTTAATTTAATTTTAAGGTTAAAAAAAAGAGACCGGCGCTATAAATTCACACCGGCCTACAGAATATTTGCCATGTTTAATGCTCTTTCAAATCTGGATAGGGCTGATTCTTGAAAGAGATTATTTAATTAATGAAAAATTGTAATCAATCTCGATTTTGTCGGCAATTTTCTTTCTCACAAGACTCGGTATTTCAATGGCAAAGTCTTCAGGTTTTACTTCAAATGAACCAATGGCTTTAACTCCATTTTGAACTTTGGAGATTTTTACAATCACTGAGACCGGTTTTGTTTTTCCGTGAATGGTAAGATCTCCTTTTAATGTGAAATTTTTGGGTGAAGCTGTAATTTTTGAACTGTCAAAATCTTCAACTTTACCTTTGAAAGTTGCTTTTGGAAATTTTTCAGATTCCATGTAATTTTCATTAAAGTGCTCTTCCATCAACGCCACTTTAAAACGAAATCCCTTTATAAGCACCAGACTGGCAAAATCCCCCGTTGTCTGATCCAGAACAGCCGATACTGATTTGCTTTCGGCGGCAACTTCTTCGTAAGATGGCATGGATGCCTGAAATTTTATGTTCCCTGTTTTTGTAATTAGTTTTTGCGCAGTTCCCTGAGTATGTGCTGCTATAATAAGCAGTAGCGCTAAGAAAATTAGATATGGCTTTTTCATAAAAATTAGTTTTCTTTTAAGCCATCGGTGTTCCATTTTACAATTAGATCAATATTAGCCTGAGCCATTCTGCCGCCTTGAGGCATAAGTCCCTGCTGGCCGCTTTGCAATTGAATTCTGCCTAATAAACCAGCATTTTCTACAGCAGCTTTTACCTGCGCATAAGTAGTTAATGGTCTGAAAGATGCCGATCTTCCGCTTGAGTGGCAGCTTATGCAATTGGCATCAATAATAGATTTTACATCTTTATTGTAGGTAATAGCAGTTGTTGGATTTGTGGGATCCGTCGGGTTTGTCGGGTTTGTCGGGTTCGTTGGACTTGTTGGCGTTTCGATCTCCTGAGTTGTATCAGAATCACTGCAGCTTGCCAATGCAGCGAGTAAAATTGTAAGTGCGATTGTTTTTTTCATGATTTATCGTTTTTAATTGTTAGAAAACTCGGTAAAGGTTAAAGCCAAAGAAGAAATCTCCTTTGCCCCAGTCGCCAGAAGCATTGGTAAGGTATCCGCTCTCGCTCATAGATTGTGAATTGGTAAATATTAATTGAAATACGTGTCCGCCAGTTTCTATATCAAGGCCCACAGACAGCGGATTTTTATAAAAGTCCGGCTTATCAAAATTGTGCATGTATTCTAAATTGACAGACAGCCTCTTCGTGATTTTATAGCGTCCCCCGCCGCCAAAAGAAAACTGATTGTCCCTTTCTATATCAGGATTGTAAAGGTTCTTGTGTATAAAGGATGGCACTAATTCTAATGAGAATTTTTCACTCACTTTTCTGGAAATTAAAACCTGCTGCACATAGGTCATGCGATGTTTGGATTCTAAGCCCGGGTACTGGTCTTTTTCCAAAAAAGTATTGATGTCTGCCACACTGTATCCAACAATGTCGAGAGGGAAACTATCGTTTTGTCTTGCCATTCGATACTTTAATCCGATTTCATACATTTTGTTTAAAGTATGTCTGGAAAGGCTCGCTGATAGCCAATCTGTAATGCCATAAATTCCCCCAAGTTTTGTGGTGGCATTGTCAAGGCCGAAAAAACTGTCAAAGCCATCTTTTACAGAGCCGAAACGATGTGAAACCACAAAATAAAACTCTTTTTTAGCCGGCATTTTTGTGGTCTGCAGCGTTACCAGCTGTAAAGCTTTAAAGGTTGCTGTAGAATAGCTTTCTTCTGTCTGAGTAGAATCAAGACTTTTTAGTAAATCATCCTGAGAATAGGCCAGTGTTGCTAAAAACAGGCAGAACGGAACTAGAATTTTCTTCATAAATTAATTAGTATTGGTTTGGGTTATTTAATGCTGCATTGGTCAATTTTGACTTCCATAAACAGTTCGTCATATCCAATGCATTTGCCTTTAATCGTAGTTTTTTTATCGATCATTTTGTCTTTTAGCTTTTCTTTGAAAAGGCAGAAAACGCTATTTTCAAGTACAATTGCAGAATCGGTTTCTTTGGTTGCAGCTCCTGTTATTTCAATAGTTTTGTTGAGATATAATACATCTGCTTTTTTAGGATCTGCGGTATAGTCTTCAAGAAGTTTTTTTGCCGTTAAACTAAAATCTGGAGCTTCTGATTCTATATTGCGGGCTTCTTTAAAGATGACTCCATAATAAAAGTAGATGCCCCCAGAAACTATTAGCAGTAATATTGCGGCTAGAATTGCTGTTTTTTTTCTTTTCATATTTGGTTTGTATTAGTGATAGATAATAATCAGCCAGCGCTCTTTTTTACTTGATGGCTTTCATCGCGCATTTTTTTTCGATGCTGTAGGCCAAAATCCCGTAATGATTTGATAATAGGTTCAAGCGAAGAACTGTAATCGGTTAATTGGTACTCGGTTTTAGCGCGGCTTTGATCATCTGTTTTCTTTTCAACAAATCCGTTTAGTTCCATTTCTTTCAGTTCATGGGCCAAAACTTTGGAAGCAATTTTGTGCACTTCTTTCTGAATTTCAGAAAACCGTTTGCTGTCTTGCATAAGGGTCAGGATTATGGGAATTCTCCATTTTCCGCCGATCATGTAAATGGCATCCATAATGGATGCTATTTCAGATTTGCATTGTGATGCAAATCTGATCTTCCGTTTATTGGATGTTGAATTTTCTTGTGTATCCATGCTTTAAAACTGTCTCAAATCAAATGATGATTCTATAGTGAAACAGCCTTAGTAAAGATTACCCTACCAAAGAATTGCGATTTTTGTAAAAAAAATAAAATGCAGGATAAGAGTTTTAAAAAACTCTTGCGGAAAAGATATTAGAATGAAACTCTAAAACTCAGATTTGGAGTTCTTTGCAGCGAAAAAGTGTCCACTTCTTCTATAGAATTGGTTAAAGTATTTATTCTGTAATATTCGCTGATTTCATTTCTTCTGTTTAGGATATTTAAGATTGATACGCCAATTTTATATTGAATTCCCTCTGCGGTTTCCCACTTGTAGGTTGAAGAGAGGTTAACCTGCCAAAACATATGAAGATTGCTGTTGTTTGGTTTATTGTAAACCAGTACAGGATCAGAAAGATCAATTTGAGATAAGTCTGGAGATGTTTTTGGCCTTCCTGAAGACCATTTTGTGCCAAGAGCAATCTTGAAATTGTTTTTCTCATAAATTCCTGCCCATGATAAAGTATGGGTCAGCTCAAAGTTGTTTGGAAAACGGGGATATTCGTAATTGGTAAAATGATAATTGTTTTCATTGTAAGTATAGCTTAACCACGTAAGAAAGCGGTTTATTTTTTTTTGGATCAGCATTTCTGTTCCCCATATTTCATAATCGCCGGTAGTTCTGACAAATTCCAGCTGATTCTGAAAACCCTGGCTGGAGGTCGTTATTCCGGTTACTTTTTTGTAAAAGTTTTCGATATCCAGAAGCCAGCTGTTTTTTTGGAAGAATAGGTTTAATGAAAGCTGTCTGCTTCTTTGTATTGGAATTGTGCCGTTATTGGAAACAATCCAGCGTCTTTTTTCGATGCCGAAATAATCTTTCTGCAGATCAATAATCTGCTGGGAGTTTTGGCTTTTTAGCTCGCCAAGTAATTCTAAAGTCACACTTTTGCTGATTCCGTAACCCAATTGAACTCTGGGCTCTGCAATATATTTTTTGAATTTTTCAATATAATTAAGCCGCATTCCGCCCTTTGCATATACTCGGGAAATGGTATCGCTATATTTTCCTTCCAGAATTAAAGCGTGAGTTCTTAAAACCTCTTTTACATTACGATAAAAATCAGGATTGGTTACCTGCTCTAAATTTGTAATGCCAATTTCATTAAACTGATAGCCGTCGCTGAAGCTAAATTTAGAGTTTAGGATATGATTGTTCTCTAAATTCACGCCATTATTATTGACTGTGTTTTCCTGAATAACAGTCTGGTTTTCGTAAGCTGTGTTTTGATTGGCCAAAAGTTCGTACGAAGAATTATAGATATTAATCTTGGTGGTGTTGAAGCTGTTCCAGTTTCTTCTCCATGAGAGATTTGCGCCGTAATTCTGCTGGCGCAAATTATTGTTTTGCGATTTATTGATACTGTATGAAGCGGCACTTTTAACAACCTCTAGATTATCTTTTATGGTTATTAAATCCAATATTATTTGATCTTTGATCCCTATTTTTTGAGCATATTTTATCGTAGCATCATAAAAGCCAAATTTTTTATCGCTTTTATAATTGAGATTTTGGTTCTGCGAAAAATCTGTGATTGTAGTATTTTGAAATACTTTATTGAAGTACTCCCGATAGGTAGGGGTTTCTATAAAATCTGTAATCGATTTACGCGCCGAAATTTCGATGTAGCTTTTTTTAGAAAGATTATACTTTCCGTATACATCAGCATTAATCATATTGATTCCTGCGCTGAATGAATTTTTTTCTGCTTTTTCCGGAGTGGAAGAAATCGCAACTACACTTGAAACGCTTTCTCCGTAAAAGGCAGAACTTCCGTTTTTATAGATGGAAATAGTATGCGCAAGATTTGGATTGAAAACAGATATTAAACCAAAAAAATGTCCCGTTTGAAACATTCGTATCCCATTCCACAAAAATAAATTCTGATCGTGCGTACCGCCTCGAACATTGATGCTTGATACACTTTCATCGAGACTGTTTACGCCCGGAATCTGCTGCATGGTCTGCAAGGCATCAGGTTCAATTAAACCGGGAAGAATACCAAATTTTTTGGGTTTAATTTCAAAAGATCCATCAGTGTTTTTTGAAATGCCCGAAGCCAGGATAGCATTGGTTTTAATTTCGTGCAATTCTGTTATTTCAGGTTCCAGTAGGATTTGAATGCAGTCTTTATCCCCTGTATTGCCTGCCGTAATTCTCTTTGATGCAAAACCGACATGGCTGATTGCAAAAGTATTTCTGCTTTCTTCACTAAACTCAAAATAGCCTTCTGAATCAGTTGTAAAATGATTTTTATTGTTTAAACTGATGTTGGCATTTTCAATGGGCTTTTTATCTATCGAAGATAAGACATAGCCGCAAATCGTTTTTAAAACAGCATCCTTTTTATAGATGTTGATGAATTTGTTGCCTATATTTTCAAAAGATAAATTGGTTCTTTTTCCAAGATATTCCAGTTTTTGGTCTAATGAAAATGATTTCTTGGGAGGATTTAATTCGAGGCCTTCAATATTGTCTTCGGTATAATTAAAGCTCACGCCATACTGTTTTTCAATATCAATTATTATTTTTTTAAAAGGCATAACCTTTCCTTTGTCCTGAGCAGAAAGATTCAGGACAAGAAAAAAGAGAAAAAACAAAAAATGGAATTCTTTGGGGCGGAACATTTATTTTTCGTCAAAAATTATTTTGCTGTTTGAAACTTTTCTAGCTTCTAAATGATAAGTCGTGCCAATAATCTGCAAAGCTGTATTGAGATCTTTTGCAGGCAATTTTCCTGTAAACAGGGAGATGGTGTCTTTGGCATTCAAATCGATTTTAATATTGTATTGCCTTTCAACTTCATCTAAAAGGTTTCTTATGTTTTCTTTATAAAAACAGATCTGGTCATTCATCCATTCTGGCTGTAATGAACTTACAGTCATTTTTATCTGTTTTCCACTCTCAAAGCGAACGCTTTGTCCGTGGGTTAATAGAATTTCAGCGTTGCCATAAGTTACTTTTACACGCCCTTGGTAACACGCAACATCAAACTTATTTTTTCTGGCTTTAACATTAAACTGCGTTCCTAAAACAGTTACTTTTCCAAGATTGGTCTGCACTTCAAATTTTCTGCCTTTTGCCACTTTGAAATAGGCTTCTCCTTTTAGTTCCAAATGCCGGTTGCTGTTCCAATTCCATTTTTTATAGTGTATTTCAGAACCTGAATTTAAAACCACTTCAGAATTATCGGGTAATGAAAAAGCAGTCTTTTTTCCAAGATCGGCAGTTTCTGTTTGAGGGATAAAAACTTTCATTGCAAAGGCAATTCCAAGAGCCAGGACAAAAATAGCGGCAGCTCTAAAGATCCATTTTTTGTATAATGGAACCGTTTTTGGAGCTGTTTTTTTCTGGCTTAAAATATTCGATAGCATAGCATTCTCATCCAAATCACCTGCTTCGAGATGATTGGTGTATTTTTTTATCTTTTGATATTTTTCAAAATCGGGACTTGCCTCAAATGCTGCCAATTCATCCGGAGATAATTCGTCGTTGAGCCATTTAGCCAATAAGCGATCTTTTTTCATTTTATCGTATATTTAATTAAAACAATTAGAACTGAATTTACCCTACTTTTTATAAATCAATTTCTTTGCGTAAGCTTAACAAAGCCAAATGAATGCGTTTTTCCACAGCCTTTACGCTGATGTCTAGCTCCGCGGCAATTTCGCTGTATTTTTTTCCGTCAATTCTGTGCATCAAAAAAGCAGTGCGCTGTTTTTCGTTTAAGTTTTCGATGGCTTTTAAAAGTTTTGCCTGAAACTGTTTTTCTTCCAGAAGATATTCCGGACTTTCATTTGTTTTATCCAAACCGGTAAAGTTTTTTTCATATTTCAAAACCACTTTCTGGTGCGAAATCTGGTTGAGGCTGCTGTTGTTTGCAATAGTGTAAAGGTATGATTTTGCTTTTTCTAAAGGCACAGAAGCGCAGTTCTGCCAAAGCTTAACAAATGCTTCCTGAGTTATGTCTTCTGCCTGTTCTGCGTTTCCGAATTTGTAGAATAGAAAATTTCGAAGCGCTTTTGCATGGCTTTTGAAGAAAGACGAAAAAATGATTTCATCACAAGTATTGGATTGGTTTTGGTCTGGCATGTAGAGTTTCAATTTTTCAGCGTAAAAGTATTTGTTTTTAATTTAAGTAGGGTAAAAGTAGAGATGATTGTTTTATTGAGGAATAAAATGCTATTGGTTTTTGATAATTTAGCATAGATGAAAATTATGAAAGCCTTGATTCAGTGTATTAAAAAACAGTTTCTTTCAAAATTTATTTACCTTTGTAAAAACATAAATATGTTCCTTTTGAAAAAATATTTATCAATTGCAGCTTTCCTGTTCTTGCTGTTTTCCTGCCAAAGTGAAATAGACGAACAAAACACTACTTCGCAGGGGACAATTACTGCTGTTTCTCCGCTTACAGCTTATCTGCAGAGGGTTGCGATGGTTAAAACCGTACAGGACAATATGATTGACGGGTCGAGTTATTGCACTATAAAACTCCCGTATGCCGTTACGGTAAACAATGAGAAGATTGCGGTTAATGCCACAGCCGATTATCAGAAAGTTTTGGATAACATCAACGCCAGCAATTATGATGAGGATATTGTAAGAATAGATTTTCCGGTAACGATGGTCTACTACAATTACATCGAAAAACTGATTCCAAATCAGGCAGATTTTGATTCTTTGATTGATTATTGGAATCTCTATCCGGATCTTTTATCCAAAATCAACGGTCTGAATATCAATTATCCGATAACCATTAATAGCTACAACAGCACCAATCAAGCAGCGGGTTCTCAATCGATAGTAAGCGACGAGGCCTTTTTCAATTTTATTAAAAATTTAAATGAAAGCCAGTACATATCTCTAAAGTACCCTATCGCAATTACGGATTATAATAGTCAGATAAAATCGATTTCAAATAATCTCGAGTTTGAAAATGCCATTAAATATGCCATAGACTATTGTCCTGAAAATAATCTTGTGCAGTTGGATTTTACAGCAGCCATCACAAAAGGTTCTTGGGAAATACCCTATTTTTATGATGGCACTGTTAAGACTTCAAATTACAGCGATTATTCATTTGTATTTAAAACAGATAAATCGGTAGTTGCCAGCAAAGCAGGAGTTTCAGAAACTGGGCAGTGGGAGAGTTCAGTCCAAAACGGGATTACGGCAGTAAATATAAGTTTTAGCACTGGAGTGCTTTCTAAATTGAATTTTAACTGGAAATTGTTTGAGTTTAATAATTCTCAGATACGATTGCGAGACGCAGGGGCAACGACTAATTATCTTTATTTTCAGAAGAAACAGTAACGGTTCTTTTTCTTTCTTCCCAACCAGATAAGAAATCCTGTTACGGGTAATGTTGCCGCAAATAGGCAAACCAGAAAAGCTAAGATTTTTGTTGGATAGCCATAAATGCTTCCCGTATGGATCGGATAAATTAGGCGTCGCACTTTATCTCCGCTGCTCAGGGATTCATATGGCCTAATTTTCAAAAGCTTGCCTGTATATTTGTCAAAATAAGCCATGCTTGAAATATTGGGAATGGATTTTTCAAGATTCAATTTAATAGCCATAATGCTGTTTATGGTATCAGATGGAATTCTAATCTGCGTATCGCCTTTGTATTTATAGATGTTTTCTGTTTTAGAAAGTATGTTTTGATAGAAATAAGTTTTGTCCATTTTTGGATCTGTTTTCGTCGGATTTTCAACTTTAGCCGAAGGTTTTTTACCTGTTCCATCTGCTAATAGATAAATGCCGCTTTCAAACCATTTGAAAGACCACGTTAATCCAGTCAAAGAGATTATCAGAAGGAATAGAAAACTGTAGAAGCCAAAATTGGAATGAAAATCCCAATTAACCCTTTTAAAAGAAGCGTTCCATTTTACGGTCAATCTCTGCTTTAGGTTTTTTGTCTTTTTTGGCCACCATAAAATTAGCCCCGAAAGCAGCATGAAAACAAAAATAAGGCAGCTGCAGCCTGTGATAAACTTTCCAACTTCTCCTAGAATTAAATGGCGATGCAGATCTAAAATGATAGAGAAAAACCTGCTTTTTTCTGGAATTGCAGCCAATACTTTTCCCGTATACGGATCTACTGAGAAAACCTGATCCTTTTTATCGGCATCTGTTCCGGAAATAATTGCGGTTCTCGCCGGATCCTGATAAGTTTGGATTCGGTCTAATGCTGTAATTCTGTATTGTTTTTCAATGGAAGCAAGGTAAAGATCGACAGGCATTTTTTTTGTTCCGATGGCAGAAACTTTATAGAATTCAGGATGTATAAAAGAATCAATCTCTTCTTCAAAAACCAGAATGCTTCCGGTAAGGGCTGCAATAAATACAATAAGCCCGGACGCTAGTCCGAGCCATAAATGTAAATACCCAATATTTTTTTTAAATGTTTTATTCATGCAGATAGGAGATGAAAAATATTTTTTAAATGCAGTTAAAGCTATTTAGAAAGAATAGCCAAGGGTCAAAAGCCAGTTTGAAGGTGCTCCAGGGAATAAGCGGATATAGTCGTATCCTCCAACCCAATAGGTTTTGTTTAGAATGTTATTAGCATTCAGCTGAATTTTAAACTTATTGATATTATAGTAAAAAGCGGCATTGAATAAGGTATATCCAGGAAGCGTTTCCGTAGTGGTCTGGCTCATGGTGCGTGTTGTTGCAAAATTAGATCCCATTGCGATTCCAAAATCTTTTAAAGCGCCATCCGTAAAATTGTAGCGAGTCCAGATATTGCCCTGCTGTCGAGGCGTATTTGGTTTTTGTCTTCCAATTTCGACTTCAATGGGGCTTTCTGTAATAAAAGCTTCATTATAGCTGTAAGCGGCAGAAATGCTCCAATTGCGGGTGATATTTCCATTAATATCAATTTCGATCCCTTTAGATTCCTCCTCACCAATAGATCTCATTAAATCTGGATTCGACGGATCATTTGCAGGATACAATGTGTTTTTCTGCTGTATTTTGAATAAGGCAACCGTCACAAAAAGTTTTTCGTTGAACCAGGATGATTTTCCTCCAAATTCAAACATATTGCTTTCTAATGGATTAAATGGCCCTCCTGCATTTGGATTTGCCAGAGTAGACGCCGTTTGAGGATTATAGCCCTGAACATAAGTTCCGTATAGGTTAATATTTGGATTAAGGGTATAAGTAAGGCCAAAACGCGGTAAAAACGAATGCTGTTTTACTTTTGTTTCTGTAGCTTTTTTGTAATTTACTTTATCTGAATATTCATCGTAGCGAATACCGATTAAAGCCTGAAAAGCGCCAAATTTAATATGGTCCTGAATATAGATTCCATACAATGAATAATAGGTTGGGTCAACCTGGCGCGCCGCATAAAAATATTTGCTCATATCTTTTAGCTGCTGCGATGCAAATGGATTGCTCAAATCAAAATGAGCTACGTTTGGCACTGGATTTCCTTTAGAATCCAACAAATAATTGGATTTGTTTGCAGGGTTATAAGTGGCAATAAAGCCATTGTTGGCGGCATTTCGGTAACCGCTTGCAGTCAATTGCGAACCTCCTGCGGGAACCTCTTCCTGAGCATAATCAAAACCAGCTATCAGATTATGGCCTAAAGCGGCTGTTTTAGCTTCGTATTTAAAGAAAGTGGAAAGATTGTCGATATAACGCTTGCGCTTGCGTTGGAAAACCTGCATTTCAATTGCTGTTGGGATTGTAGACCCGTCTGCGGCAGAAGCATATTTATTGGCACCGCGATGCTCTAAAAGATCCTCGTTGTAGCCCGTTCTGATATAAGATCCCGAAAACGATAAGCGATCTGAAAACTGGTGATTTAAGGAAGTTGTAACGATATAGGTTTCCTCTTTTAAATAATCGTTTGTTGAGTTTAACGAATTTGAAATTTTTGTAGAGTAGAGGCTGTTTTCGTAAGTGGATTGTCCGCGGTCCAGATTTCCATTCGAACTGCTGTAGATCAAATCAAAATTTACGCTTGTTTTATCATTCGGAAGAAAAGATAGGGAAGGAGCTACAACAATATTCTTATCGTATTGCAGATCTCTGAATGAGTTGGCATTTTCGTAACCTAGATTCAGACGGTATAAAAGCGATTTATCTTCGGTTAAAGGGCCTGTGAAATCGGCTAAAGCTCTTAAAGTGTTGAAACTTCCCGTAGAAAAACTCACACTGTTTGCTGCCTGATCCAAAGGTTTTTTGGTCACACGATTTAAAACTCCTCCAGGAGAAGCATTTCCAAACAGTGCCGATGATGGTCCTTTTAAAACTTCCACACGCTCCAGATAGTTTGCCAGAGGCTGTTTCCAAAATCCGGTAGAGGTTCGCATGCCATTTAGCAATTGCGTATTGCTTCCTCCGTTTATTCTAAAACCTCTAATGGAGATATCGTCGTAAAAAGTAAACTGGCTTACACCGCTGAAATTTTTTACTACGTCGCCCACGCGAATTGCTCCCTGATCGGCAATTAACTCTTTTGTGGCATATGAAACAGCCTGCGGTAAATCCTTTAAAGCGATTTCTGTTTTGGCACCGATAAAAGATTTGGTATTTCGATATGATTTTTCTTTGCGTCCGGTAATTTCTACAGTCTGCAGCGCATTGATGTTTTCTTTTAAAGTAATGGAAATATCGAGATTTTCATTTTCATGCAGTTCAACGTTTTTTTGTTCTGCTGTGAATCCCATCGCAGAGAAATAGACTGTATAGTTTCCGGCAGCAAGATTTGCAATTTCAAAATTTCCCTTGTCATCAGAAACAGCATTCTTTTTAGGACTTTTAATTGATATGGAAGCGTAAGAGACGGCTTCGTTATTTTCGGAAATAATTTTTCCGGTAATTTTAGCATTTTGCGCCGAACCAATATGCAGAAAGGCGAGCAGTAATAAGAAAGAGAAAGTTAATTTCATGGCGGTTATTTATTTTTCGTCCGCAAACTTATTATTTATTTAGACTAAATACAAATAATTTAAATATTAGAAGCCATTTGTTAAACAAGGGGCAATCTCCGCGAACTAATTCTAGCTCCTTATTTTTTAATTCTGTTTGTTTTTGAACGGATTAAATTAATCAATGGAAAATATTTAAGTAATTGGTTTTTACCGTTTTATTTAGGTTTGACTAAGGACATCTTTTATTTTTAATTTAGTAAGGCAGGATTCTTCCATTTTAAAAGCAGTTACCTAAAAGTAAGTGAATTTGAAATGAGAGATATTATTTTAGCATTTAATTTTGGAGGTTGCATCCAAAGCCAAAACCTGCACCCCGATTTTGACACGGAAATTTTCGCAGTTTTTATAAATTTCGGAGGAGTAGGGATGAGCTGGAGATTGGGTGAGACTAATATATAAGTAAAAGGAGTTAGGTGCTATTTATACAGATTAGCGGGTAAATAAGGCAATGCAGCGGCTTTCTTTTGGCCGGCCAAGAATAATAAACATAGATAAAAGCGGTTCGGATACTGCCGTTATCAAAGTCCATAACAAGCGTTCGTTTTGCAAATTGGCCGTATAATTTTTGGATTCAAGATTGCTTCTAGATTTATTTGAGAGATGCGGCAGAATCTTATTATATTGCTTTGGAACCACGAAATGAAGAAATATAATGCAATACGTATTTATACTGATTTTTTATATCTATCTTTTTCTTAATTTTGATAGCAGCGTGTAACAGAATTGGACAGCAAAGATATATCCAATGTAAAACGATGCAATGTATGGCAACGAAGAGTTATAATGACAAGAAAATGGGAACCTACATTTTTGGTTCGGTGCTTTTAGTTTTTTTTATTTATATTTTTTTATTTTCTCCTGATACTCTTCCATTTTACAAGCAAAGAATGATGGCATTTGCCTCATCTTTACTGGCTGGCCTATTTGCATTTTTTCTTTCAGGTTCGGTTAGGCTGACTGGGCAGTCTCCGGAAACTAAATTTGGAAAAATTACTATGCAGGCTGGTTCCGGTATTGCTGTTTTTATTCTTGTTTTGATCTGGTGGATGGTATCACCGCCAATTTCAGCTGATAAAGAAATAAAAGAGGCTGTAATGGAATTATCCGCTATTAAAATTAAAGATATTACGGCAAGAGTTACATTTCACATAGACAATGCTGATGAAAGAGCGCCTGACTTCTTTAAGAACACAGCAGAATTGGAATTAAGGATAATCGAGGATAAAGATCTAGATTCTCTTAATGTACAGGGATGGAAGAATGGTTTTTTTATCTCGGGGAATTCATTAGATATAATATCCAGCACTCAGCTGTTTGACAGAAAATTGATCCAGAGCGTGGACTTAAGCTCTATTGAATTGATAAGGAATTATAGGGATTTTAAAGGAAAAATCAATAGTTTAAAAGATAATAAAAAGTGGGCTAAATCAAGTTTTGAGGGGCTAATGCAGGTTGTGGAAACTAATAAATGGCTTGATAGCTTAAAGAGAGGCAGTGATAGTCTGGATTTTCCTGTAACATTTGATGATTTTCTTGCCTTATACAAGGTAACTAATAAGCAAAAGATCGAACTGACAGAATATGATTACCGCATTAAAGTTTATCCGATAAGAGCAAAACTGGAAGTTTTTAAAAACGATTCGCTTGTAGGAATATCTGAAGGCATTGTCGTTAAGGTCTGGGAACACGATGAGGACGTAAGAAATCTTTTTGTGGTTAAATTTCCCGTAACCAAACTTAATCTTTAAAATAAGCAGAGGCATCTTTCTGCCGCCTTAAGAGAGCCTTTGTTAGAGGATGTCTTCAAGAAAGGGAAACCAGAATAAATTTTTGTTTCGGATAATTGCTCTTATTTGTTTTATTTCCAGTTACAGTTTGCATCCCCATTTAGTTGGTTATGCGTTTTTTCCTTTTTTCTAAGTTTTGGTTTTGGCCAGTGGCGCAGAAGGGGCTAGAAAGATTCGCAATTTTAATGGGAAGATCTTGAATTCACTTTTTTTATTGGTTTGCCGATTTGTCTCGCGATTTTTTTAAAATATTAAAAATGTTGCCGATACGTTTGTCTTGAAAAATATTTACTTGATTTAAATCAAATTTTTTGCAAAGCATTTAATTGTATTTTAGTCTTTGGAGACTCCTAGAATTGAGCAGCGGCTATTATCAGGATTTTAGTAGGATTTATTTGTTATGGAACTATAGGGCCAGAGATTAGCCGCTAAATCTCTGGTTTTATTATTTAGGCAAATTATGATATTAGTTTTTTGACATGACCCGGCTATTTTAATTCAGCTCATTGCCAATTTCCCCAGAAGGGTTTTTCTCGGTTTCGGCAAGCTATTTGAGTACTGTCTGCCGGCATTAGACAGATCAAAGATGGCCGCCATTTTAATGATGATAGGCTGATCTGGAATACGGCTGTTCAATTTTTCACAGCTGGGCGATGCCGCTAACTTTTAGTCCGAATAAAGCGGAAGATATCAGAATGTAAGTTATATATAAGCCTATAACGGTTTTGAATTTTAGAAATATATGGATCAAATGGATATTGGGAAGGAGAAAGGCAGGTGCGAGTTTTTAGATCAGATTTTGATCGTTCTAGGGCATGCGTATCCCTGCAGCGTGGCTTTTGAAGAAATGGCCGAAATGTTTTGCGGCCCTGGCAGCGGCGCATCCTTATCGGGCAGCAGCATCGAAATTGAGTCAAGAGTCATGGAGGCCTTATTGGAATTGGAAAGTTTAGGCCTTGTGGCTATAGATTCTAATAGCGATGAAAGCTCTCTCAGCGTTTTAGGATTGGAGCGGATTGCCGGAAAAAGATTTTTTTTGCGGCTTGTATGATTTTTTTATTGGTCTGCATTTCCATCTGCAATGCCTTTCTGAAATGGAGAATGGGAAATATAATGCGGTTCAATCAAGATGCATACGCGAAGAATGCGTGCAATATAAAGATAAAACGAAAGGAGTGTGGCAATGTCGTGGGCTTAATAAAGGGCTTTGCGTTTTGGAGCCTTAATTTAGGGCAGCTCTTATATCGCTGCTGATTTATAATTGAAATCGGAATCCTTTGACGGAATTCTTGATTTAAATCAAAAAAATAGTTCGGATATTTATGCTATTTTCGCTTCTCACGTTCATGGGAATGAGAATGATTTTTAGGAGAATTTCAGACAGCTAAAAATCAGACTTTTTTGTTATTATTGCCGCCAGAGATTTAGCTTCTTTAATCTCTGGTTTTCTTTGCAAGGGATCTTACTATTAATTCATTTTTAACTATAGCCAACTATTTTTGAATCCTGCGGCATCCCCAAAAAAAAGCTGTTTGCTGCTTTTGCTTTAATTGGAAAAGCTTTTTGGGGAAGCGCTGCTGGAAAGAAGATGGCACTTTTCCGGCTTTAAGGGCAGATTCTAAAAATATCCTGCCCTCTATTTATGCCATGGGTTATTTATTTATCTCTAATGGATAATATTCGGCTGCCAAAGTGGCCAGTTATATTACATTTTCTGTCCATTCTTTTTTTTTTGATTTAAATCAAATTTTATAAAGATATTAATCAGCTAAATATATTGGGACTCTCTATATTTTTGCCACTTGTAAAATTATTCCATTTAGCAGGGAAAATTAAGCCAACTGCAGCAAATGCAAAAGTATTTATAAAATGATTTTTGAACAGCTCAAGCAAAATAGATCTATTGATGATAACGAGTTTAACCAAGTGTACCCTATTAGGATAAAGAAGCTGGCTGCCCGCCATTGGACACCTGTAAAAATAGCCAGAAAAGCGGCTGGTTTTTTGGTGGACAAACCTGGTAAAAGGGTATTGGATATAGGCTCGGGGGCTGGAAAATTCTGCCTTGTGGGGGCCGCTTTAACCAATGGGATTTTTTATGGGGTCGAGCAAAGGGAATCGCTTATAAAATTATCGCGGAAAATTGCCGAAAAATATAAGATTGATAATGCAGAATTCATACACTCAAATATTATGGAGATATCTTTTTTGGATTATGACGCTTTCTATTTTTTCAATTCATTTCAGGAAAATATAGATCTAACGGCCCGCATTGACAAATCAATTGATCCAAGCGAGGAACTGTATAATTTATATACAGCTTATCTTAAAGGCCAGCTGGAGAAAACTCCCATTGGCACAAAACTGGTTACCTACTGGAGCAATTGCAGAGAGGTTCCAAAGAGTTTCAGCCTAGAATCCGTTTCGCACGGCGGGGTATTAAGCTTCTGGAGAAAAACGGCTTAAATTGGAGCATGAAATCTATAAACGCTGCCAAATAGAATCAATTAAAATAGGGACTGTGAAGGATATATGGATTTAAAATATGTTCTGAGAAGCCTGTAAACTTTATTTCCAAATAAAATAAAATGAAATTAGAGGAATTATTAAAAAAGAGAAGCGGAAATGTCTGCGAATTGAGCGACATCAATAAAAATCTAGTTGCTTATGAAGTTCCGCCAGCCCAAAATAAAGGGGCGGACGGTTGGATTTTAATCAATGAGAAATGCCTTCGCCAAATTGAAAAAAAAGAGGAATTGGATGATGCTTTCTGGAAAAATTTTCTGCCAATATCAATGTGGAGCGAAGTGCCGGCCGTGCAGGTGGTGTCATGGCGCATGCTTAACCGGTTTCGCAATGAAAGCTGGGCAGCCGATGCGCTGGATATGATGTATTTGGATGATGAAAATCTGCAATGGGCAAAAGCAGCCGGAGACCATACCGATGACGGGGCCATTAATTTCCACAAAGACAGCAATGGCAATATCCTGCAAAATGGCGATACGGTGACCCTTATCAAAGATTTGGATGTAAAAGGTTCGTCTTTAAATGCGAAAGTCGGCACGGCAGTTCGAAACATCCGTTTGGTCCATGGCAACCATGAGCAGATCGAAGGGAAAATAGAGGGGCAGGCTATCGTGATTTTAACCAAATTTGTAAAGAGATAGTCCCTCAGGGCATCTATAAACTTAAAATTAAACCGTGGCTCATGGATTTGGAGCTTTAAATGGATATTTCGAAGATGAAGAAAGGAAGCAGATTAAATAGCATTTTAACGGGAAGCTGCCCTAAATGCCAGAATGGGAATATGTACGTGGATAAAAACCTGCTGCATTTGGGCTCTGTTTTAAAAATGCATGAGAAGTGCAGCCATTGCGGGCTAAGATATCAGATAGAGCCTTCTTTCTTTTTTGGCGCAATGTATGTAAGCTATGGGTTGAATGTCGGGGTTGGAATTGCTGTTTTTGCCATCTCATATCTTATTTTTGATTCCGGAATAAAAACATCGTTTATTGCAATTACTGCAGTGCTGGTAATTTTGTTTCCGATATTGCTGCGATTATCCCGAAATATTTATATCAATATGTTTGTCTGCTATGATCCGAAAGCGGCAATAAAAAAAGAATAATTTAAAAAACTCCTGACCGGAAAAAGGAAGAGCGTTTAACTGATGCTCTTCCCTTTTTTTAGATTATCTGATATGGCATTGGCAGTGGCGGCAGCCTTTTGCCTTATGCGCTATGATAGCGCACTTGTTTTGCATTGCCGGTTGCCAAGTTTTATAGCTATAGCGCTTGCACTGGCTGTTTTTTCTGTGTTTTTATCGGCCAGCATTCAGATTAGATAGGATTTCTTTAAATGCCCTTATGGCTCTTTCATTGGACAATAGGTGCGCCGCTAGAGATTTCTTCATTGGCAGATTCTTTAACGCTTTTAAAATTTGCGACGGACCGGTCTGCAAGGCACAGCGACATATGCCGGCTTATCATTTCAGGGGTCAATGCTGCAAAAGCAAAAGGTTTTGAAATCGATCCAGCTGATTGGAACGGCGTATAAAACTTGATTTAAATCAAGTTTTATATGGAGTAGGGAAAAATATTGTAGCTTTGATACAGCTATGATTTCAAAATTCATCTTCAATAACCAGTATATTTTAAATGAGCTGCCCCAAAGCGATAGGGACCTGCTTGAAAAGGTGATGCAAAGCAGAAAGTATGCTAAAAACCAGACAGTATTTACCGAAGGGACGCTGCCTACAGGCATTTTTTATATTCAGACAGGCAAGATCAAAAAGCACAAGGTCGATAATGATGGAAGGGAGCAGATTATTTACATCTACAGTTCAGGAGAGTTTTTCGGCTATACGGCCATACTAAGCGAGAAGGCATATGGAGATAACGCTGTGGCCATTGAAAATTCAGTCATTTCATTTATATCCAAAGAGGATTTTTTTAATATTCTTAATAATTCTGCAGTGTTTTCGCGTCTGCTTTTAAAATGCCTCAGCCATGAGTTTAGCGTGGTGGCAAATCTAATGGCTGTTTTATCGCAGCGGACCGTAAGGGAGCGCGTAGCGCTTAGCCTATTGATTCTGCATGATAAATATAAAACAGATGATGGCCAGAAAAATGTTTTTATTACCCTTTCCAGGGGGGATCTGGCCAAAATGGTAGGCACTGTAAATGAAACTCTGGCAAGGGTGCTCCATGATTTTAAGAATGAAAATCTTATATGGATGGAAGGGCGCAAGATCCAGCTGGTTAATTTCCAGCAATTGATCCGCATAGCCAATTTTTATTGATGGCAAGGCTATGAAGATTAACTGATCTGGCCAGGCTGGGCAGAATTTTGTTTGAAGAGAGGAAAGCTGCCCCTTCTTTGCAGCAATATGTTAAGGAGGCAAAAAGAAAAATTGCCCTATTTACAAATGAAAGGCATTTTAAAAGTAATGCTTCGCCAACTTATAAAAGCACTGCTGGAAATGTTTAAGCACCGAGGAAAAAAAAGAAGTTTGAGGCACAATCTAAAAATTGCCGCCCTTCTCTCGTCTGTTGCCGGGATGGTAAATGTGGCAGGTTTTTTTTCAGTCCAGACCCTTACCACCAATGTGACGGGCCATTTTGCGTTTTTTGTAGATGAAATCTTCAAGCTTGATCTCTTAGCGGCATTGACGTGCTTTGGCTATATATTTTTCTTTTTTATGGGCTCTTTCACATCGAGCCTTCTAATGGAGCTGGTAGTGCGCAAAAGAGAAAATATCGTGCATCTCATTCCTGCCTGCATTGAGATTGCAATTTTATTTTTTATTGCCTTCTTTGGAGATGGCTTAAAGGCCGGTTTTCCAAATTTAATTTCCTTTATTCTGCTTTTTGCAATGGGAATGCAGAATTCTTTTGTTACAAGAATCTCAAATTCCGTAGTGAGGACCACCCATTTAACCGGCCTATTTACCGATTTGGGCATTGAGCTGTCCCAGCTTTTCTTTTATAGGGAGCAAAATAGGAAAGCTGAACTTTCCTCTTCAATTAAGCTGCGGATAATTATTATCAGCTTTTTTTTCATTGGAGGCATTACAGGAGGCGTTTTTTATTCAAAAATAGGGCTGCAGGCATTATTTCTTGGAGGACTTATATTGTTTGCGGGCTTAATTTATGACAATATTAAGCTAAATGTAATCCTGCTTGCGCGCAAATTAAAAAGAAAACAATAGCAGATCAAATCCAATCCGATCTAATCTAATCTAATCTAATCTAAAATATAAGTTCTATTAAATCTTACCAAAATGGAGTATAAATATTATATCAGCAGCCACAACGGCATCGAAACGCTCTATAGAATTAAAGAAGGCAGAATTGGAGATTCTGCAGGCACTTTGGAATCTTTCCAAAATGGACGGTGGAATGGCGATTTGAGCTCCTTAAAATCTTTTATGAGCAGGTATGCTTCCGGCTGGCTCGATGAAGGCGACGCCATGGATTATAAGACAGCCATAAGGGCATTAGGAAAAAAAGTGGATGAGGCCAGAAGTTTTGCGGCTGAAAAGCATGGAAACCAGAAATATGGAAAATACCCCTATGAGGTGCACCTTGTAAATGCAGTTAGCGTATTGCTGCGCAATGGCATTTTGCCTGACACTGAAATGAATATCGATTTATGGAGCAGCGCTTGGCTGCATGATGTGCTGGAAGATACAGATACGGACAGGGATGAAATAATTGACAGGTTTGGGATACATATTTTTGAAATAGTATGGTCCCTGACTGATGGCAAGGGGGAAAACAGGAAAGAAAGGAAACAGGCAATGTATGAAAAAATAGTCCTGAACCAAAATGCAATCATAATCAAACTCGCTGATAGGATTGCCAATCTGGAATTCAGCATCATTGGCAATAATCAGGAAAAAATCAAGCTGTATGCCGATGAAAATGATGAATTGAACAGCTATTTGGCCGGCAGGATTACTGAAAAAGAAGGGCTGGTGCTGCTGGATTATCTCAATGGCCTGGTTGGCAGAATGAAACTGCAGCACTATAACAGATTGGCTCCATAAAATCTTCACTAGCAGATTCATATGGGGGGAGTGACTGTTGAATTATTGGAAGGAGGGAAATCCAGAGAAGCGATGGCTCAGATTTTTTAGGCATATGCAATGCTTTTTTATGAGCTCTTCCCGCTATACGCTGCACGTGAGCGTTAGCGGACTGGCGAAGCAAGTTCCAGCGCACTATTTTGGGCACGGATCAGGCAAATGTGCCTGGCCGAAATTGGTTGGCGCAAAATTTTCAGCCGTTTATTTTGTCCATATGGTAGCGCGAGAGCCATTTTTCCATTTTCTGGAGCGGCTGTATTTCTTCAGGGCTGCCTGTGGGGTCCAAAAGCCCTGTTATGGTCCTTGAGTAATGGAATTTTTTATCTTCAAAAAGACAGGTGAACCTGGGGAATTCGTTGTGGGATACCAGCCATTGGTTCTGCTCTGTCTTTTTTATTTCAAACTTCTTCATTTTTCTTAAGCTTTCCAGCATCTTCAGGAATTCCAATGAAGCAATGTTTCGGAATTTTCTAAGAGTGTAGATTGTATAGTGCAAAATTAATGGAATATTGCCGGCATTGGATGCTTTAAATGGAGAGATTGTTTTTTTTTTGAGTTTTTTCCGCTTTTCGGTTTACCCGATCTATCGACGACTGGGGAAGGAATCTTTTTTGGCCAGCTGTGTATCAATTTTATGTGATGATATTTTTTTGGAGCTTTCTTCCCCGTGCCATCGGATTTTCTCTAATGTCTAGACCGCGGTGACAATATTGATGAAATTGCGGGCAAGGTTAAAAGGCAGTATTTTGTGTAAATTAGCAGACGTAAAACAGCCAAAGTTATCTATGTCTTTTGGAAGAGATGTGTTTAATGATCATTTAAAATGAGAGCATCGGCTCTGAAATCGGCAGGCAGTTGCAGGCTAAACAGCCATAAATTAAGAAAACATGAGAAAAATAGGATTGGTAGGCGGCATAAGCTGGGTGTCAACATTGGATTATTACAAGTTTATCAACGAAGGTGTAAATGCAAGGCTGGGCGGACTGAATGCCGCCCAGTGCATCATCTATTCCCTTAATTTTGGGGATGTTCAGGCCAAAAGCTGGGAAAATTCCTTTGAATTACTGTTGGAGGCCTGTGAAAGCCTTAAAAGAAGCGGGGCAGAAGGCATTGCCCTATGCGCCAATACAGCGCACCTTTTTGCAGACAGGCTTCAGCAAACCGTGAGACTGCCCATTATCCATATAGGGGAAGAGACCGCAAAGGCCGTGAAGAGGCAGGGGCTTAAAAAAGTGGGATTGCTGGGCACAAAGTTTACCATGGAGATGGATTTTTATGCCGGCAAGATGCAAGAGCATGGACTGGAGATGCTGATACCCGAAAAAGAAGAAACAAGGGATTATATCCAATATACGCTAAAAGAAGAGCTGGGTGTTGGACTTATCAATCCTGAAACCAAAGCCAGCTATATTGCCATTGCCAATGATCTTGTTGTCCGTGGTGCAGAATGCATCATTCTGGGCTGTACGGAAATCCCAATGCTCATCAGCGAGGATGATTTTGCAGTGCCGGTTTTTGATACCGCAAAAATACATTCGCAGGCCATCGTGGATTATATGCTTTCATGAGGCGTTTTTCCATGATTGAGAACAGTTAGTGTTAGTGAGAACAGGTGTTTTTATGTAATAAAGAAGCAGCTACACTGACTTATCTAGAGCGTCTAACCTGACTTGGGGCAATGCCGAACTTTTTTTTAAATGCATTGCTAAAGTGCTGCAATGAATAGTAGCCCAATTCAAATGCGATTTCAGAAGCCAGTTTTCTGCCGTCAAGCAGATCGTTTTTTGCCAGCTCTAAACGCAAGTCAGACAGGTAGGAGAAGGCTGTCTGATTAAACATTTCTTTAAAACCCCGCTTCAGCTTGTATTCGTTTATTCCTGCTATTTTGGACAATTCTGCCAGTGTGGGAGGCGACTCAATATTTTTACCCAGATAATCGCGGGCAAATACGATCCGCTCTTTGTCGTAATCATGTTTTATGTATTGGGATTTTGAATTTTGAAAAGCATTGAATGATTCCGCCTGGAGAACAAGCAGCTCAATTGTTTTGGATAGAAGAAACAATCTTTTTAATCCGCTGGAGTACTCACAATTCAAAATAGAATTGATGCAGGTCTGTATGGGCAGATTGATATTGAGATTGGAATTTGAAAAAGCCGAAGGGGTTCCCGAAGCTATTTTGCCGGCAAACCTTTTAAGGGATTCATTCCCGTCTTTGGACATTCTCAAAAAAGAATTCTTTTCGAATTGAATCATAAATGACTTCATCCGCAATTCATCAAATTTCATTTTGCCTTCAGCATTGGTGCCATAGAATAAATTGTGCTGATTTTTATTCAGCTCAAAAGAATTGTCCATTCCATCCTGTTTGATGGAGGTTCTTCCCTGGAGGTTAAAATGCATGGCTACCAATTCCGTATCTCCTTTCCAGTCCAGTTCGACAGGGCTGTCAAGATTAGTTTCAGAATATAGAATCTTGATGCCGTCAAAAAGCCATTGCCTGCCCGTTACTTGCCCAAAAGGCAGGTTCATTTCAAAAACGTCTTCTTTGAAGCCGTGATTGCTAAAATCATTTTCATCAAAGGCTATTTCAAGCGCCTTTTTATCATTTTTTAATTCAAATCCCATTGCTCCTTAATTTGCCAGCCTGACTCCTTTTTTTGCAACTCCGTTTTCTGCAAGCTTGATAGTTTTGCATAGTGGGACAAAGCAGGGAACAGACAATAGCAAATTTAGAAAAAACTCTGCAGACTGATGCTTCACAGAAGGATTATTGAAGCTATGGCTTGCAGGAAAAGAGATACAATGGGGAAACTCAGGGTATTGCTGGATCAGTGTTTTGCGCTAATTATTTAAGGAATAAAACGGATTATAAATCAAATAGAAAAGCAATGGATAAAAAAGCGATTATAATAGGCGCGGGCGCAGCAGGGCCAATACTGGCTCTACAGCTGAAAAAAATAGGCTTTGAGCCTGAAATATTTGAATCGAGATCAGAAGAGAATATAAAAGAGGGCGCCTTTTTAGGCGTCACTCCCAATGGTCTGAATGTATTGAAAGAATTTGTTGATTTGAAGCTGCTCAAAGAAGATTATGCTCCCGGTTCGATGAAATTTTTTAATTCCAAAGGAAGGCAGATAGCAGAACTGGGCACGGCCTATCAGAAGCAGCAGTATGGAGCAGAGACCATTCAGATTAAAAGGGCAAACCTGAACCGATATGTCCGAATGGCGGCAAAAGCTGCAGGTATAAAAATAAACTATAATAAAAAATTTCTAAGGTATAGTGAGGCAGACAGAAAAGTGACCGCATATTTTGCTGACGGAACTGAAGCCGTAGGCGATATTATGATAGGCTGTGACGGAATGTTTTCCGAGGTTAGAAAACAGCTGTTTCCTGGAGTTTCCGCTCTCAAATACACCAAACTTATCTCAACTGGCGGCTATGCGAAGATTCCTGAACTTTCAGAGCCGTTGGATTCAATACAGATGACTTTTGGCGAAAGGGGATTTTTTGCCTATTCGGTTTCTGATAAGGGGGAAGTCTGGTGGTTCAACAATTACTTTAGAGAGCTGCAGCCAAAGCGGCAGGAAATGGAAAAAACGCTAAAAGCCGAAATTCAGAAACATTTAATAGATGTCCATAAAAATGATGATCCTCTGTTCTCTAAAATTATAAAAAATAGCCATGAGATTATTGCCTATCCGATTTACGATGTGCCTAAGCTTCTGCATTGGCATAAAGGCAGGGTCTGCCTTATTGGAGATGCGGCGCACGGCATTTCTCCTCATATTGGACAGGGAGCGTCATTGGCTCTAGAAGACACAATTGCAATTGCCGAGTCATTAAAATTGCATGGCGACTACAGCACTGCGTTTCAGATTTTTCAGTCTGAACGCCAGCCCAGAGTAGAAAAAATAATAAAAAGCGCCAGAAAAACTGGTGATTCTAAAACCAGGAGCAATCCAATGGGAGCATGGTTTCGTGACCGCTTAATCGGTTTTTTTATAGGCAGGCAGATCCAAAGGCTTGATTGGATTTATGGCTGGACCTATTCACCCAAGAGTTAAATTTGAAGCGGTTAAAGACTGATAAAACGGCCATTCTTTTTTAGGAGTAAAGCAATTTCAAGCTAGGATAAGTGCGCCTCTGGGGCCAGCTTTTAAAACAGGTAGAACTACTTGCGCAGGCTTGGCTTTAATTGCCGTAATTTACTTATATTTAGTAACTTAAAAAAACAGCTGGAATATGGAAAATGCAAACCAATTTGACGGACTGGAAACTTTTGAGCATATTGTGGTGCTTATGCTGGAGAACCGCTCATTTGACAATCTGTTAGGCTATCTCTATAAAAATGGCGAACTGCCACCTGAAAAGCCTTTTGAAGGGCTTTATAATCCCAATATTGACTATGCGAACCCCATTCCAGCCAGAGCGGCGGGCTATCCAGAGAAAACGGACATTTCCCCTTCGCGGGCGGTGAGCTACTCGATGCCCTATCCGGATCCGGGTGAGGAATACCCTCATGTCAATACGCAGCTTTTCAATTCCATCATCCCTGAGAGCAATGTAGGAGCGGCTGACTATAAAATGGCACCGCCTTATAATCTGCCGGCTTCCCCGGGCGAGCCCAGCATGAATGGCTTTGTCAACGATTACGAAAATACGCTCAGGTCAGCTTACAGCATTGATAATCCTACCTATGAACAGTATGAGGTGATCATGCAGTGCTTTGAGCCGGACCAGATTCCTGCAATGGCCACTTTAGCCAAAGAGTTTGCGGTTTTTGACCACTGGTACTGTTCGGTGCCGAGCCAGACCTACTGCAATCGGGCATTCTGGCATGCGGCAAGTTCAGGGGGAAAAGTAATTAATCCCCTTGGTGAGGATGGAACAGGTTTTCCAGGCATTGATGGCGATCTGCATGGGATGGATTCATGGATAAAGGATGTCTGGTCGCTGCCGACCATCTTTGACCGCATGAACGATAATAATGTTTCATGGAAGGTCTATTCGCCTATTGCGCCTTTGAGCCTGACCTATATAGTCAATGGAACCGGCGAGGGAAAAGACAATACGCACGGGCATCTCGATTTTTTCTTTGATCTGGAGTTTGGCACCCTGCCGCAATACTGCTTTGTGGAACCCCAGTTTCTGCATAAGCACAATGACCAGCATCCGTCGGCAGTGAACCATGAATTGGCTGTCGGGACGGTGAAGCTGGGAGACGAGCTCATCGGCGAAGTGTACAATGCCATCAGAAAAAGCCCCAAAAGGGACAAGATACTTTTCATCATCACCCATGACGAGCACGGAGGCTGCTATGACCATGTGGCGCCGCCAGGTACGGTACCGCCTGCTGCTGGCATGAAAGGCGAGTGCGGTTTCGGCTTTGACCGTCTAGGGGTGCGCGTTCCGATGATAATGGTGTCTTCCTATATCCAGCCGCAGACGGTAGTCAGCGGACAATTTGAGCACACTTCATTCATAAAGACGGTTTGCCAGAAATGGCAGATGGATCCGCTGACCGATAGGGACAGGGATCCTGAGGTTTTGCCATTTACAGAAGTTTTTTCTAATCAGAAAAGGGCAGATTGGCCTGAAATTCCGTCAGGGATTGACTTAAGGGAGCTGCTTCCTGAACCGGACACCAGCGGGGATCCCTTAAACGGGCTTCAGAAAGCCATGCTAAGCAGCCTGCTGCATATTGAGAAGGCCAGAGCGCTGGGCAATACCCAAAAAGAAGAGATACAGACCATTGGCGATATGATGGAATTTATAAAAAGGTTTCAGTGACCAATTGCCGAATGTTTTAAATTATGAAGCCCCTGAAGACTTATGTTTTCAGGGGCTTTTTAAATCTTCGCAAAGCAAACGCCCTTTGTCTATTTTTGATTTTGGGCTCATTGAAGCGTTCAATATAGGGTCTGATAATTGGCTGCAGATGAATTAAATTAGGGGGCAGAAACCAGAGATTAGAGCGGCTAACCTCTGGAGCCAATGCGTAGGGTACCAAAAACATTTTTCTTTTTTCTGTTCTCAAAAATAACTGCCACCCAATTATTCCAGTACAATTTACGGCTTAATTTTCTGATAAAAAAATGATTTTAGTCTGGCCAATATGGTGGGCACCATTAACGAAACCCTGGCTAGGGTGCTTTATGATTTTAAAGATGAGAGGCTTAGCTGGATGGAAGACAGAAGGATATAGCTTCTGGATTTGCAGCAGCTGGCCAATGTCGCCAACTTTTAATTCGGATAAAGCCGATGATATCGGAATATAAATTATATATTAGCCACTTATGGTTTTAAATGCAAAAAGATATGGATCAGACGAATATAGGCAAGAAGCAGAACAAGAGCGAGTTTTTAGATCAGATGCTGATCGTTCTTGGCAGCGCTTATCCCAGAAGCCTTAGTTTTGAAGAGATGGCCGAAGCGCTTAGCAGCCCTTCTTCCTCTTGGTTTTCATCGGCCAACGGTATTGAAAATGAGACAAAAATCATGGAAGCCTTATTGGAATTGGAAAATTTTGGGCTTGCTGCCATAGATTCCGATACCGATGAAAGCTGCCTCACCATTTTAGGCCTGCAGCGCATAGCGGCAAAAAGGCCGATTTAGCGGATCTGCACTTCTTCTGTTTCCAATATCTTTTTTTTACTATGCCCTGGTCCATTGACGCGAATCAATCTAAAACCTTTGCGGATATCGGATTGTTCCGGGCTAATTTATATTGGGCTGAATCCAGATTGTCTTTTTTCTGAAATTTGCATTGCACTGAGGGCGGTTCTTAATGGATCGGCAATCGGATTGCTGAAGAATAGGAAGAGCTGAAATGGAGCGCTACTGGAAAACGGAATGCATGTTATTGAAAAGCTTGTATGGATTTGAATGAGAGAAAAATTAAGCAGGCCGCTGGGATTTTTATGCTGGCAGCAGGTCTGGCAATGGCCTTTTTTGATCTGAAAAGCGGAACCAGAACAGTAGGCCCTCTTATAATTCCTGCTGTTTTTATCATTGTTGCGCTATCGATTCTTTTTAGGGGCATTTCAGGATGGTTTTCTCAAGCAGCGATGCTAAAGCTTCTAAGTCCAAAACCGCGATATGGATTTTTAGGCGTTTTTATTGCGTTGCTTTTAATATTCGCAATTCCAGGATTTTTGCCGCTGTTTTTTGCCGCTCAATTAAAATGGGATATCGGCCTGTCAGGCTGGATAGCCGTCTGCCTATCCGCATTTTTTGCGCTGGCTTTAATCCATGGTCTGATATTTGGGGCTGCGGTTTCCGAAAAGCGGCTCAAACTGATGCGGAAGAGGCGAAATAGGCTGTCTGCCGATGATAGGGGAATCACAGTTGAAATGCCGCTGTTTGACAAGAGCTGTTTTATGGCATGGCAGTCCATTGAAGCCATTGCCTATTACAATTATATTGCGGACAGTGATTTTACAGAACATTATGCTGGGTATCGGCTTTATTTGAACGCCGTTCCGATCTATGCGAAATATGAAAAGCAGTTCTGGCTCAACAGGCTGTTTCCGAAAGATTCCCAAAGCAGAATAATAGACATTGGTGATGGGACGGAATGCTTTTGGGAAATGCCAAAAGTTGCGGCGAAATATTTAGGGACGAAAGCGGATATCGAGACCAAAGACGCAATGAAAAGCGCATTGGTCTCAAGAAGGACCTATAAAAGCGGAAATAAAGCCATAACCTCGGAGCATTGGAGGCCAAACGGCGGCGGGGAGGAAGAGATTATTTTCAACAGGTCCAATAGGATCCTCGATGAGATCAGGAAGAGCTGCCGATAGGAATTTACCCTAAAGGGAACTTATAGAATAGATAACCATAACAGCCAATTTGATGGCAAGAAGAAGGATAACCATGCTTTTATTGGGAGCTGCGCTTTTCATACTGTGTGCTGCAGTTTACTGGCTATCGGCATTGTATGGAAAAATGCGGTATGATGCCGCCTATAAAGATTACCGGATGGGCATCAGCGCGGAGAATTATGCCCTTGTTCCCGTCTCAAAAGCTGTTCCCCAGGACCTATTGTCTGAAAGGATAAATTTTGACACTGTAAACCATAAATTCATTCTCCCTTTAAAGCATCAGTATTATGATGAGCAGAAGAGCCTGGCCATAATTAGGAACTGCACCTATATATTTGATGCGAAGGGCGTCCTGCTTTCAAAAATGGAATCTGCAGAGGAAATGGGGCAGCAGACCGAGTTTGGCCATTGCGTGAAATTGGAGGACGTGCTCGGCGCTAAAAATGAAGCGGTCAGCGTGGTGCACTTTCATAAAGAGAATTGCACCCTTAGCTTGAATCCTTTTAGGGGGCTTGGCAGCCCCAACGGACCGGGCAGAAATATGGCCTGGCAGGGCACTGCCTATATTGGTTTAAAGATGCAGAAGGAAGTTCTGAAGCTTAAGGATGGGGAAGTGTCGGCCAGGAATTTTTTCTCGAATAGATATGAAAGAAACGATTATGAACTGGGCATAAGCCTTTACCGGGTGCCGGCTGAATTTCAAAAAATCTCCTGTGTAAGCTTTTTGGTGAGGCGCAAAGCTTACGGGCCAAACGAGCTGTACATCATCCGATCAAGATAAATGGGCTTAAGGCTTTTTTTATCGCTTAAAGCAATGGGAATTTGTTTTTCAGTTTTCTTTTAAGTCCATTCGAACCTTTTTTCCACTGGGCTTAAACTTGATTTAAATCAAAAAAATAGTTCGGATTTTTATATTATTTTCGTATCTGAAGTTCATGGGATTAAGGGCGATTTTTAGGAGAATTTCAAGGAGCACTAAAATCGGACTTTTTTGTTATTATAGCCGCCGGAGATTAGCTTTTCTAATCTCTGGCTTCTTTTTGAAAGATCTAATCATTGTTCAGATTAACTACAACCAGCTATTTTTGAATCCTGCGGCATCCCCAAAAATCAGTTATTGGCATAACTTCGGAAATAATAAAAGTTTTTGGGGAGGCGCTGCCGGAAAGGGAACGCACCGTTTCTCAATGCATCGGGTGCCTGCTTGTTGCGCCTGAAAAAAAGATTTATAAAAAATGTTTATCCATCAGGGCAGAAAAAGAAATTCGAAGCACAATCTGCAGATTGCCTCACTGCTGTCTTTTGTTGCGGGAGCAGTCAATGCTGCCGGCTTTTTGCCATGGGGCTGCAGAACTCGCTGGTCACCAGAATTTCCAATGCTGTGGTGAGGACAACCCATCTCACAGGGCTCTTTACGGATCTAGGGATCGAGCTCTCCCAGCTGTTTTTTTATAGGGATGCGCAATCAAGGCGCAGGCTGTTTTCCTCCATTAGGCTCCGCTTTACGATAATCGGCTTTTTCTTTCTGGGAGGCATTGCAGGAGGCCTGCTGTATTCCAAAGTTGGGATCGTGGCCCTATTGTCCGCCGCGCTGCTTCTGGCCATAGGGATTCTTTATGATAATCTTAGGCTGAAAATTAGGCTGGCCAGAAGAAGATGCAGACAGAGGAAGAAGCGCAAGTAATCCGTAAATCCGCCATTGCTTTCGATAGTTGGGAGCCTGCTCTGATTTTGGAAGCAGTTCGGCCATTAAATTTAAAAGCATATGTACGCAGAAACTCCTGGAATGTTCCGGGAGTTTTTTTTTGCCATGGAATAAAGCAGGCTGTTGAAATCGGAGGGGTACTGAAAGGCACAGAAAAAGTTGTACTTGCAGGAGGCCTTGCGTAATTGTTCCTTTGCCCTGCAATGAAATCGGAATGGTTCCAGTTTTCGGAAAAGGATGTATAATGTTAAATAGGATGGTTATGCTTGGAGATGTTTCATGGAAGGCTTTTATGATTGCAGCTGTTGTTTTTCTTTTTTTGTGGTACGGTTTTGTAATCTTTCGGTACTATCCGAAGAAGTTCATTTCGATTTTGAAAGGGGGGGTTAGGCGCCAATCTTTGGCTGCAGAGGACATGAAAAGCGATAGCCCCTTTGCGGAGTTCAAAGAATCTTTCAGTACGCTTGAAGATGTAAAAGAGCTGTATTCCAAATTGTTGTATGCATTTGATGAAAGCGATGCTAGAGGGGTGTCCAAAACGGAATTCAAACATTATCTGCAGTTTGTGTTGTCTGAATACCCTTTTGTGAAGCAGTCCGCTTTGCGTGAAAAAATAAATTCCCTTATGGTTTTGAAGAGCCGCAGATATCCTGTTTTTGAGCTCAGCGCTCAAGAGATGGACGGCCTCTGGGAGAGCGGCGCGTAAATCTTATGCAGAGGAATGCCCCTGTTCGCTCTAGTGCGGTATGGCGGTTTGTGACAAGGAGATAGAAGCTGTAGCAGCGGCATTTCTCTGCTTTTATTTCAAGTGATGGTTTAATTTAAATGATGGGAGATGAAAAGGTGGAATTGGAGATTGAAATTCTTATGGAGAAGGCTTAAAAATATATCGGGCGCTTTAGCACTGTCCCTGCTGATGCTTTATTCAGGGGCTCTTTACAGCCAGGATGGGGTGGCGGGCATCAATGAGGCCAACCAGAAGGTGCGCAGCTACTTTGATGCGGGCACCGAACTGATGTACGCTGTGGGAGCCATATTGGGGCTTATCGGAGCGGTGAAGGTGTACCAGAAGTGGAATGCGGGCGATCCCGATACGGGAAAGGTCGCCGCGGCATGGTTTGGCAGCTGCGTGTTTCTAGTGGTGGTGGCTACGGTCATTAAATCCTTTTTTGGGGTCTGATGGCAAACAGCGTTTACAGGATCAATAAGGGCATTAATCAAAGCATTGAATTTAAAGGGCTCAAAGCGCAGTATATCTGGTATTTAGGTTTTGGAATAGTGGCGCTTATGATACTTTTTGCCGCGCTTTTTATTGCAGGGATGCCTTCCCTTGCATGTGTTGGGCTTATCGGAATTGCAGGGGCCTTTCTGGTTTTTAAGATATATAGGATGAGCGCCAGATATGGAGAGCATGGCTTGATGAAAGCCATTGCCTCAAAGCGCATTCCCAACTGCGTGAAGGTGCGCAGCAGGGGCGTTTATATAAAGCTGTAGCTATAGAACGTTAATTTATAGGAAGGGATGGAGAAGAGGATGGAAGAGCTCCTGCCGATTATGGCAGTGGAGCATGACTGCATATTGTCAAAACAAGGGGATATAACTTTAGTTTTTAAGGCGGAGCTGCCTGAGATTTTTACGCTTTCGGATCAGGAATATGAAGCTTTCCACCAGTCGTGGATAAAAGCTTTAAAGGTGCTGCCGAAGTTTTGCGTTTTCCATAAGCAGGACTGGTTTTTAGAAAGGAAATATAAAGCTGATTTCTCAAGCGGGGACAGCAGTTTTCTGAGCCAAAGCAGCGAGCGTTTTTTTAACGAAAGGCCTTTTCTGGATCATTCCTGCTATATTATGCTGACCCAAAAGCCGCAGGGAAGGAGAAATGCAACCTCGCTGTTTTCTAATCTGCTAAGGAGTTCCATAGTTCCCGAGGAAACTTTAAAACCGCAGCTGCTGCAGGACTTTACAGATGTCTGCGGCCAGTTTAAAAGGATCATGGAGGACAGCGGATTCATAAAGCTGGTGCGTATGAAAAATGAATGGCTTAGAAGCGGGAGCAGAAGGATCGGGCTGGTGGAAAAGTATTGTTTTTTATCGGAGCGGGAAGATTCATTTGTTTTCAGCGATATCAGATTTGATGAAGGCTTGGAAGTGGGAGATAAACGCTGCCAGCTTTTTACTCTTGGCGATGCGGCCGATCTGCCGGGCCTATGCGGATCCAGAATCAATTTTGACCGCTATTCGACTGATAGAACCAAATTTAGCGTAGGATTTGCATCAGCTTTAGGGCAGCTTTTGTCGTGCAATCATATCTACAGCCAGTACATTTTTATTGAGGATGCTCAGAAAACCATTAGGAAGCTGGAAAGCAAGAGGCTTCGGCTCCAGTCGTTGTCGGCTTACAGCAGGGGAAATATGATTGCCAGAGATGCCGCTAATGATTTCCTGAATGAAGTCGTGTCTGAGCAGAGGCTTCCCGTAAAGGCCCATTTTAATGTGCTGGCATGGAGCACGGATAAAGAAGAGCTCAAGGACATTAAGAACAAGGTGTCATCAGCACTTGCCCAGATGGATGCGGCCGCCAAGCTGGAAACGGTTGGAGCCCCCCAGATTTATTGGGCTGGAATTCCAGGCAATGAAGGGGATTTTCCAATGAATGACACTTTTGATACTTTCACAGAGCAGGCGGTCTGTTTTCTGAACATGGAGACTGGCTACAGATCTTCGCTGAGTCCTTGCGGTATAAGGCTTGGAGACAGGCTGACCGGAAAACCGGTTCATGTGGATATCAGCGATGAGCCTGTTAGGATGGGAATCTGCACGAATCGCAATAAGTTTATACTCGGGCCTTCGGGCAGCGGAAAATCCTTTTTTACCAACCATATGGTGAGAAGCTACTACGAGCAGGGAACGCATATAGTGCTGGTGGATGTCGGGCACAGCTACAAGGGGCTCTGCGATATGGTGGGTGGCTATTATTTCACGTACGATGAAAAGAATCCGATACGCTTTAACCCTTTTTATATTTCAGAAGGGGACTCTCTGGATACCGAGAAAAAAGAAAGCATTAAAACGCTGCTTTTGGCGCTGTGGAAAAAAGACGATGAAACCTTTAACCGAAGCGAGTATGTGGCGCTTTCAAATGCCCTACAGCTGTATTATGAAACGCTGGATGCCGATTCGGATATTTTCCCATGCTTTGACAGCTTTTATGAATTTCTGAAAGAGGAGTTTGTTTTGATTCTGTCGGATGATAAGGTAAAGGAGAAGGATTTTGACGTGAATAACTTTCTATATGTATTGCGTCCCTATTATAAAGGAGGTGAGTTTGATTATCTGTTAAATGCAACAGAGAATCTGGATCTTCTGAAAGAAAGGCTTATTGTCTTCGAATTGGATAATATCAAAGACCATCCGATTCTTTTTCCAGTTGTGACCATCATTATTATGGAAGTATTTATCAGTAAGATGCGAAAACTGAAAGGTGTCCGCAAGATGATACTCATTGAAGAGGCGTGGAAGGCAATTGCCAGGGAAGGAATGGCAGAATACATTAAGTATTTGTTTAAAACGGTAAGGAAGTTCTTTGGAGAGGCAGTTGTGGTTACGCAGGAAGTGGAGGATATTATTTCTTCTCCCATAGTAAAACAGGCCATCATCAATAACAGCGACTGCAAGATCCTTTTGGACCAGAGCAAATACCAGAACAAGTTTGATCAGATTCAGGAGCTTCTGGGACTGACCGAGAAAGAAAAAGCGCTTGTGCTTTCGGTAAACAAGGCCAATGATCCCAATAAGAAGTACAAAGAAGTTTTTATCTCCCTTGGTGGCATGCTTTCTAAAGTGTATAGAACCGAGGTATCCTTGGAGGAATATCTGGCATATACTACTGAAGAAAGCGAGAAAGTGAAAATGAATGCCTACGCCGAGAAGTTTGGCGGGGACATCAAAAAAGGAATAGCCGCAATGGCTCAGGATATGAGGGAAGGAAAACAATTAAATGAAAAGGAAAAATGAAAAAGAGATTAATTGCCAGTGCGGTCTGCCTGCTGCTTATCAGCACCCCTGTGAGACCTGCTGAAACGGCTGCAGTGCTGCCGATACTGGAAATTGTAAAGGCAGTAACAAAGAAAGTTATAAAAGCAATTGATCTGAGGATCCAGAGGCTGCAGAATAAGACCATATGGCTTCAGAATGCACAGAAAAAAGTTGAAAATGTCCTGTCAAAATTAAAGCTCGATGAGATATCGGACTGGACCCAGAAGCAGAAAGAACTTTACAAAGGCTATTACGAGGAACTCGCCAAAGTAAAATCAATCATAACCTATTATCAGAGGATAAAGGATGTCACTAAAAAACAGACCAGACTGGTTCACGAATATGAAAGGGCATGGAATCTTTTTAAAAAGGATGCCCATTTTAAAGAAAGCGAGATACAGTATATGGAGCGCGTTTATTCCGGAATTCTGGAAGAAAGCCTTAAGAACATCGACCAAATTTTTTTAATCCTGGATTCTTTCTCAACGCAGATGAGTGATTTGAAAAGGCTGGAAATTATCAATAGAGCTGCAGACCAAATCAACGCCAATTATGATGACCTGATGCTGTTTAACCGGCAGAATATAATGCTTAGCCTCCAGAGGGCTAAAACAGAAGCTGATGCAAATCAAGTCAAAGAATTTTACGGAATTCCGCAATAAAATTAAATATTATGAAAAAAGTAATCATACTGCTCTTCACGGGATTTCTTTTAAGTCAAGGAATTCACGCGCAGGCCAGGCAGAGAAAGGAACTGCTGCTGCAGATTGCTGCACTTCAGGTTTACATGGATTATGCTAAAAAAGGATATTCAGCTGTTTCGAAAAGTCTGAATTTCATTGGTGATGTAAAGAAGGGAGAAGTTAATCTCCATGGTGATTATTTTACATCGTTATTGAAGATTAATCCGAGGGTGAGAAACTATTATAAAACAGCAGAGATCATCTCCTTGCAGTTTAAGATAGTGAAAATGTATAAAAGCACTTATGCTAAACTCAAGACTGATGATTTATTTCAGGGAAATGAGCTCGATTATATTGCGCGTTCTTTTGAAAGGCTGCTGGAAAGCTGCAATGAAACTTTGGACCAGCTTCTGGTTCTTACAACTGATTCAGAACTGGAGCTTAAAGATGACCAAAGAATAGCGCGTATTGATGGGCTGCATAAAACGATGGTTGAGAATTACGATTTCTGTCTGTCTTTTAGCAATGAAGCAAAGTTACTGTCATTGTCAAAATCTCATGAAAAAAGAAGTGCTGAATCCGCACAAAGCATTTACGGACTTAAAAATTGACGCCATGAAAAGGATATTGATTTTAGTATTTCTGGTCTTTTTTGGATTTATCCCAAGCAGCATAAATGCGCAGTCGGCAGAAATCCAGCAGCTGATCTTAAACATTGAAAAACTCTCGCAGTTCAAAAAGATTCTCAGCGATATGAAAAAGGGTTATGAGCTGCTTTCAGGAGGCTACAAAACAGTTAAAGATATGACTGAAGGAAATTTCAGCCTTCATAAAACATTCTTGGATGCCCTTATGCAGGTAAGCCCAACGGTCAAGAATTACAAAAAGATAGGAGATATCGTGAACTTCCAGATATTGTTGGTAAAAGAAAGCAAAAAAGGACTTTCCAGATTTATAAAAAGTGAAAGTTTCAGCCAGCAGGAGATCAATTATTTTGAGAAAGTTTATGGAAACCTTTTGAACCAGAGTTTAAGAAACCTTGATGAACTCACTATGGCAATTACAGCTGATAAGCTGAGAATGTCAGACGATGAAAGGCTTCTGGCAATTGATACTATTTATATGGAGATGCAGGATAAACTGTTGTTTTTGAGAGGCTTTAATAAATCATCAAGCATGCTGGTGCTGCAGAGAGCAAAGGAAAAGAAAGATGTTTATGCTTCCAAAGAACTTCTTGATTTAAAAAATTAATGCGATGAACATAGATAAATCTTTAAAGAGAATTCTGTTTTTAAATGCAGCAGTGTTTATGCCTTTTGCTATTCATGCTCAAGGCGTCGGAGATGATATGCAGAGTTTGCACTCCGTGTTGGACCAGCTTTATGATGAGATGATGCCCTTGTGCAGTAATCTTTTGGCTGTAGGGCAGGGGATAGCTGGTTTTGGAACGATCTGGTATATTGCTTCCCGAGTCTGGCGTCATATTGCAAACGCTGAACCTATAGATTTTTATCCCCTGTTCAGACCTTTTGCGATTGGGTTCTGCATCATGATTTTTCCATCTGTTCTTGCTCTTATCAACGGGGTTATGAAACCGACTGTAACTGCTACGGCCGCTATGGTGACAGGATCCAATAATGCTGTGGCAGTTCTTTTGAAAGAAAAGGAAAAAGCAATCAGAGAAACGGATCCATGGCGGATGTATGTAGGGGTTTCCGGTACCGGGGACCGTGACAGGTGGTATAAATATACTCATGATGAAGATCCTTCCGATGAGAGCTTGATTGCCGGTATCGGAAACGATGTCAAATTTGCCATGGAGAAAGCATCCTATAATTTTCGGAATTCTGTTAAGGAATGGATGAGCGAGGTGCTCAGAGTATTATTTGAAGCAGCGGCTTTGTGCATTGATACCCTTAGGACATTCCAACTTGTAGTGCTTTCCATTTTAGGGCCGCTTGTATTTGGCATAGCTGTATTTGACGGGTTTCAGCATACCCTCACCGTCTGGCTTGCCAGATACATAAACATTTATTTATGGCTTCCCGTTGCGAATATTTTTGGAAGCATCATTGGGAAAATTCAGGAACTGATGCTCAAACTGGATTTATCGCAGGTGGAGGCAAGTGGAGACACCTTTTTTAGCCGGACCGATATGGCTTACCTCATTTTTATGATTATTGGAATCATAGGCTATTTCACTGTTCCGTCAGTTGCCAATTATATTGTCCATGCAGCCGGGGGCGGAGCTCTTGGCCAAAAAGTTACCAGTATGCTTGGCAGTTCTGCCAATTCAGTAATTGCCAAAACCTCGCATGGGGTTGGCATGGCAATGGATGCAATGGGAAATGCTGCTGGGCAAATGTCGCAGAGCATGTCTTCATCAGCAGGCAATGCTCCCTATTTTAAAGAGAAGGGAAATTACATGAATGATAAGCTCAAAGGAAATTCCAAACAGACTTAAAACCAACATCCCATGTTTGCTAAAATGAAAAATATAGATGCCGCTTTCAGATATGTGAGAGGTTTTACAATGCTTGTAATTGTTGGGTGTATGGCAGTGTGCTGTTATGCACTGTATAAAAGTTTCCAGACCGTAAGGATGATGCAGGACAAAGTGTATATTCTGGCCAATGGCAAAGCGCTTGAAGCTTATGCGTCAGATCGAAAGGATAATGTGACTGTGGAAGCCAGGGATCATGTGAAAACCTTTCACAAGTTTTTCTTTACCCTTGACCCTGACGATAAAGTGATTAAAGCCAATATCACAAAAGCGCTGTATCTGGCAGACGACAGCGCCAAGCGCATTTATGATGATCTGAAGGAAAATAATTTTTATTCAGGAATTATATCCGGGAACATCAGCCAGACCATTCAGATTGATAGTGTGAGCATTGATATCCGAGAATATCCCTACCGTTTTAGATGTTATGCCAGACAGAACATTATCCGCACTACCAGCATTATAAAAAGAAGCCTGATTACTGAAGGTGCGCTTCGAAATGTATCCAGAAGCGACAATAATCCGCACGGTTTTCTGATCGAGCGTTTTAATACTGTTGAAAATAAGGATATCTCGGCTGAAACCAGAAAATAAAATTCATATGAAATCTTTATTTAAAAAACGCACTGAGCCAATGGTTTATCACAAGTTTTATCTGCTGGCGCAGAAAAGATGGGCTGAAAAAATGAAAGGATTCACAGGTGGCCTTTCAAAGAGACAGCTCATATGGGCACTGCTATTATTTACGGTTTTAACATCAGGGCTTCTGATCTACAATCTGTACAGGGCATTTTATAAAGAGGCTGGGGTTCCAGAAGTTTTAAAAACTAAGAAAATCAACTTAAAAAACTAAAATTATGCAAGAGAAAACAATATCGCTAAAGGAGTCTAAAAAGAGAAAATTGCTTTTAATGCTGCCTCTTATAACGCTTCCGTTTCTAACATTCCTATTCTATTGCCTAGGAGGAGGACGAATGGAAGTTAAAACAGGGGAGAATGCTGAAAAGAAAGGATTTAATTTTAATCTGCCGCTGCCTAAATTTAAAGGAGACTCAGCATTGGACAAGATGGGCTATTACGATCAGGCGGCAGCGGATTCTATAAAACTGCGGGAGCAGATAAAGAAAGATCCCAACTATTTTGATGATAAAGGCTCTGAAGATAAAGCCAGTCCTTTTTCTGCGGATGATTTTGACTCCAGCATGCTTCCAAAAAGCAGATCGGCTTTTAATTCGCAGCCTTTTCAGGACCGCAATGAGCAGAAAGTTTATGAGAAGCTTAGGGCTCTTGAAAAGGCAATCAGCCAGCCTGCTGTCCCTAATGCTTATGGCCAGGATATGCGGGAGTTTGAAAACTATGGGGCATCAAAAAGCGAACCGGATGCGATAAAAAACTTGGAGCAGATGATATCGCAAATGGGCACTTCTGAGGAACCTGATCCTGAACTTCAGCAGTTAGGCGGTATGCTGGAAAATATTTTGGATATACAGCATCCGCAGCGCGTGCAGGAAAGGCTTAAAGAATCATCTGACAGTAAAAAGGGAAAAATATATCAAGTGCAGAAAAAAGCGCCGGAGAACATCATGAGCTCCCTTGAGCGGAATGCCAATGCGCAGAATCCTGTAAAAACAAATGCATTTTATTCTCTGGACGAAGTGAAGGCTGCTGAAGAGATCCAGAATTCCATTGAAGCGGTTGTGCATCAGACACTGACTATTGTCAACGGATCGATGGTCAAATTAAGACTTTCGCATGATGTTTTCCTGCAGGGAACAGCGATACCCAAGAATACTTTCCTGTACGGAACTGCAGCTTTAAAAGGCGAGAGGCTTGAGGTAAAGATTGCAAACATACAGTATGGTAATTCCATATTTCCTGTCGAGCTGGCTGTTTACGATATTGACGGGATTGAAGGCATCTATATTCCTGGGGCGATCAGCAGGGATGCTGCCAAAGCATCGGCGGACCGTTCCATCCAGAGTCTCGGTCTTGCCGGAATTTCGGATTCATGGGGCGCGCAGGCGGCAGAGATGGGAATTGAAGCGGCAAAAAGCCTTTTCAGTAAAAAAGTGAAACTCATTAAAGTGCTTGTAAAAGCAGGTTATAGGGTGCTATTATATGATGAAAAACAAAAGAATTTAAAACCTTAAAAGAAAGAAGAGATGAAAAGAATAATCTATCTGCTGCTGCTTGCATGTCTTGCCGGTATTTCAGCTTACCCTCAGGGATCAGGAAATGAAACTGCATTTTATGAAGATCATTACAAAAATCTCCAAATTGGTTTTTCTAAAACCACAAGCATAGTATTTCCCTATGCCATTAAAAGCATAGATAAGGGAAGCGCAGATGTGCTGGTGCAAAAAGCAAAAGGGGTGGAGAATGTACTGCTGATTAAGGCTGCCAAACCGTATTTTTTTCAGACCAATCTAACAGCTGTAACTTCAGATGGAAGGCTATACGTGTTTGTCCTGAATTACGATGACGGCTGCTCCGATTTAAATATTAAGGCGGAAGATGGCATCGCAGTTAATAAAGATATCCTTTTCTCTCGTGAGAACGATAATCAGAAAAAGATCGAACAGGGGGCTTGGCTTGCATTAGGCAAAAAGAAAAAAGCAAGCGGGATTAAAAGTTCAAAGTTTCAAATGGGCCTTGAAGTCAATGGCATTTTTATAAGCCAGGATGTTATGTATTTCAGGATAGCATTGGAGAACAAATCGAAAATAAATTATGACATCGACCAGATTCGGTTTTTTATAAGAGACCAGAGGAAATCAAAACGGACAGCCTCACAGGAAATTGAAATGGTGCCGCTGTATGCAACTTCAGCTTCGCTGGTTATACCTGATAAATCTCAGGTTGTAAAAGTTTTTGCTTTTGGCAAATTTACCATTCCTGAGAAAAAATACCTCACAATTCAGCTTATTGAAAAGAATGGCGGAAGAAACTTGGATGTTGACATTAAAAACATGGCAGATAAAATGCTTTCACTGTAGTTCAGATTTATAAAAATAAATAGCAGCACTATGACAATCGACTTAAGTGACAGTGAAATGATGCTGGGTTACGCCCAAGAAATGGCTTATCTCGGCTACACGGATGTTGCCTTTAATATTGATCAGGTTAATAACAGTGATACGCTGGAGTTTTTTCGCGATCCGCAGCAAGCAGAGGAATATTGTGCTGTAATGGCTAACGATGCAGAATACTTTGAGAGACTGCCTGTAAAGTCGCTGATACATGATTTAAATGCGCTTATGCAAAGCGGAATTGACCTGTCCTCTATTGAGGCGATTGATATAACTGGTTTTGCCAGGGGCGAAAGAGAAAGGAAAGAATTTTTAGAGAATAATTTAAATGGAAGTATCATGAATGAGAAGAATTTAGAATTTTTGGCAGACCAGATCAAGTATGCTGGTTTTGGGGAAGCGCTGCAGCCCATATTAAAAGAGCAGCTGGGAAAAGGGGAAAAGGAATTTACGGTTCTCCATGAAGCCAATTTTGAGAAGAGCGCCTTTAAATGCGAGCTGAGCTTTAAGAAATCCGACCGGAGCGATCTGTATTTCTTCAACTCCTATAAGGCCATGCTCTCCAAGGAAGGGGCTCCACATACATTGGAGCAGATCTTCTATATGGGAAAGGATAATAATTTTACAATGAAGGAGGCTTTTAATCTGCTGGAAGGAAGATCGGTCAATAAGGATCTTATGACCAAGGAGGGCGAGAAATATAATTCTTGGATTTCTTTGGACTTTAAGGATGCCGAGCCAAACGGAAATTTTAAGATGAACCATTACCACCAGAATTACGGCTATAATCTTCAGGCGGCTCTGGAGAAGCATTCCATTAAGGAGCTTCAGACACCCGAGTCTAAAGAGAGTCTGCTTGGTTCGCTTAAAAAAGGGAATATCCAATCGGTCACTTTTGTTGTCAATGGCGAGGAAAAGAGAAGGTTTGTGGAGGCCAATCCGCAGTTCAAGACCATCAGGGTGTATGACGAATCGATGCTTCGCATCAATGACAGGCAAAGCCAGGAGCAGAAGCAGAAGGATTCCAAGGAAGATATCTCCAAAGGGGAGAAGAAGAGCGCTGATGGGAAGGAAGATGATTTGGGGGAGAAGAAGGAAAAGAAGGCGAAAAGAAGATCGCCGTCGATTTAACTCAGGTGATCATTGATGGATTATGGAAAGCGTGAAACCCTTGGCAGACTTTTTTTCTGCCATTGAAAAGGACGGGCGCATCGGCACGGCGCATATAGCCCTTTATGCGGCCCTTCTGCAGTTCAGGTCTGCCAAAGGCTTTGCCAATCCTGTTGAAGTCTTCAGAAGGGAATTGGCGCCCACGGCTAAGATATCTTCCGCATGCACCTACCATAAATGCCTTCGGGAGCTCGATGAGTACGGATACCTGCGCTATGAGCCTTCTTTTAAGAAGACAAGGGCAAGCCGGATATATTTTTTTGATTTTGAACTGCGTAAATTAATGGAGCCATGAAGCCTTTTGCTTTTGAGGATCTTCCCAATATACTCGGAACCCTTGTGATGCGTGTGGAGAGCATTGAGCGTATGGTAAAACAGATCAGGGACAATAAGCCTCCTGAGGATTTTGATCCGGGCCTAATGACCATTCTGGAGGCCTCAAAGCTCGTGAATCTATCGGTGGCCACCATCTATTCGAAAGTATGCCGAAAGGAAATGCCCGCCAACAAGAAGGGCAAGAAACTTTATTTTATAAGGTCAGAACTGCTGGAGTGGATCAAATCCGGGAGGATCAAAACCATGTCGGAAATGCAGCGGGAAGCGGATCAGAGATTTAATAAATAGGATTATTTTGGAAAGCCTGCAGAAAATTTGCAGGCTTTTTGTTTTGTATCTTATTTGTACCCGATGCTCAAATTACACAAGGGCTTTTATAACAATGAAAAAACAGCTTTCTTAATTATAATTTTTATTCAAACTGGCCTGGCTTTTTGTTGCATAAAAAATTAAGCCAATAACTTAAATAAAATAGGCTTACTTTTTTGTGGCAAAATAGAAGGCAATTCTAATGTGCTATTCCTAAATATTTTACAATCTCATTGCTAATATTTTCAGCCGTAAATCCAAATTTTTGATCTAAAACTGAAGCTGGAGCTGAGTAGCCAAAATGATCTAAACCATAGACAATTCCTCGAGAACCCACTAAACTTTCAAGATTAATAGAAAGACCGGCTGTCAGACCGAAAACCAATCCGTCTTTTGGAATAATGCTTTCTTGATATTCTTTTGGTTGAGATCTGAAAATGCCCTCAGAAATAATGGAAGCAACATTTATCTTTAACTGTTTTGTTTTTTCCAATTCAGAGGCTGCTTCTAAAAGAGTGGCAACCTCAGATCCGTTTCCGATCAAAGTAAGATCTGGATTTTGGTTTTCTTTAATTAGATATCCCCCTTTTTTAGCTTGTGATGCAGCTGCAAATTTTGGATCCTTGTACGGAAGATCTTTGATGTTTTGTCTTGAAAGGATTAATGCTGTAGGAGTTGTTTTATTTTCAACAGCCATTTGCCAAGCTACCGAAGTTTCAGCCGCATCGGCTGGGCGCAGTGCCAAAAAGCTTTGACGGCCAGAATGGTTTTTAATTTTTTCTAAAAGCCTGATCTGAGCCTCTTGTTCAATCGGCTGATGCGTTGGCCCATCTTCTCCGACTCTAAACGAATCATGCGTGAACACATATTTTACAGGAAGCTCCTGAATTGCAGCAAGACGCATGGCTGGTTTCATATAATCAGAAAAAACAAAGAAAGTGGCTACAACAGGAATTACTCCGCCATGCAGAGCCATTCCATTTGCAATTGCGGCCATTGTAAGTTCGGCGACGCCTGCTTGAAGAAATGCTCCGCTAAAGTTATCTTTCTGCATCACTGAAGTCTTTTTCAAGAAACCGTCCGTTTTATCGCTGTTAGACAAATCAGCAGAAGAAACAATCATGTTTTCTATTTTTTCAGCCAAATAGCCTAAAACCTCCGCAGAAGCATCGCGTGTTGCCGCATTAGCTTTTTGAGATATAGAACTGAAGTCCATTTCAGGAAGTTCTCCGCTGAAGAACTGCTGGATTTTTATAGCAGATTCAGGATTTTGGCTTTCCCACGCCAAAATTTTTGATTTCTTTTCTGCAGCATCCTTAGTTTTTTGTTCTAAAACTTTTTGATAATGGCCTTCAACGCTGCTGTAAATGGCAAAAGAATCTTGTGGATCAGCGCCCAAGTTTTCAAGTGTCTTTATAAAGTCTGCTTTTGTTGCCCCGATAGGTTTGCCATGAAGTTCACATTGCCCTTCGTATAATGTGCCCTCAGAAGTTACGCAGCCTTTTCCCATAATTGTCCTTCCAATAATAAGCGTAGGCCTTTTTAATTCGGCATTTGCTGCGTTTAACGCAGAACGTATCTGGGTATGATTGTGAGCATCAATAGTTATGACCTTCCATCCCCAAGATTCATATTTTGCGGCTGTATTTTCACTCGTTACTTCGTCAGTCATGGATGATAATTGCACATCATTGGAATCATAAAACATGATAAAATTGTTTAATCCCAAATGTCCTGCAATCCTTCCTGCTCCCTGCGAAATTTCTTCCTGAATGCCTCCGTCTGTTATAAAACCATATATTTTGTGATCAAATAAATTATCGAATTTTTCAGATAGGAATTTAGCGGCAATGGCAGCTCCAACGCCCATAACATGCCCTTGTCCCAATGGACCGGATGTGTTTTCAATACCTCTCTTTACATCAATTTCTGGATGGCCAGGCGTTACAGAACCCCATTGTCTGAAATTTTCAAGATCTGTTTTTTCATAATTTCCCAAAAGATAGTATTGGGCGTACATTAATGCAGATAAATGCCCAGCGTCCATAAAAAAACGATCTCTAAAAATCCAGTTCATTTCAGTTGGATCATATTTCAAATATTCAGAATATAAAATGTGCATAAAATCTGCTCCTCCCATTGATCCTCCAGGATGTCCGGAATTTGCTTTTTCAACCATTGATATTGCTAAAGCTCTAATATTATCTGCTGATAATTGGTCTATTGTCTTGTCCATTTTTAAGTTTTTTAATAAATGCTAATGATATGCCTTTGATTAAAATTAAAATCCAAAGGCACTGCTAATTAATTATTTTTCTATTTCTAAAGTTTGAGTTATAATATTGCCTTTTGTTCGATTTTTTTCATCTGGCTGCGAACCTCCAACTGCAATTTGAATTTTGCCTTCATATGGTTTTAAGCTTCCGTTTTCTGTCACATAAGAAAGATCTTCAGGAGAAAGAGCAAAATTGACAACGGTACTTTGGCCAGGTTTCAAGTTGAACCTTTCAAATCCTTTGAGGCTTTTTAAAGGAGATTTTATGGATGCATTTGGATTAATTAAATACAGTTGCGCAACTTCTTCTCCTTCCATTTTTCCGGCATTGGTTACTTTAACAGAAATAGTGGCTGGCTGACCCTTTTTTATTTTTGCAGGAGCTTTTACTGCGCTGTATTTGAATTCAGTATAGCTTAAGCCATAGCCAAATCCGTATAAAGGAGTGCCTTTAAAGTAACGATATGTTTTATTGTCCATTTTATAATCAACAAAAGAAGGCAAATCGGAATCGTCTTTGTAAAAGGTTACCGGAAGTCTTCCTGCAGGATTGTAATCGCCAAAAATGACATCGGCAGAGGCCGTTCCAGCAGATTGTCCGCCATACCATATGTTTAGAATAGCCGGAATGTTTTCTGCTTCCCAAGGCACAGCTATTGCGCTGCCGGTCATCATGAGAAAAATTACGGGTTTTCCAGAAGATTGAAGCGTTTTTAGAAGTTTTGTCTGCACTTCTGGAAGTAGGATGGAAGTACGGTCTCCACCATTAAATCCGGGCGCATCAACAGGCATTTCTTCTCCTTCAAGTTGGGGAGAAATGCCTCCTGCAAAAATAAAGGCATCTGCATTTTTATGGCGCCCAATTAAATTCGCAAAATCTGTTTTTATAAAATTCCCGGTTTGCAGAGCCACTTCAGCTTTTCCTTCACCTTGCCAATATTCCAACACTAGTTTATAAACAGAATCTTTTTTGGTTTGCAGTTTGTATGTTTTTGCTCCCCATCGGTTTTTTTTCCAGGCATCTATAACTTCTTTACCGTCAACAATAAACCTGTAACCGTCATCTGCAGCCACTTCAAAAGTAATTGAACCATCCTCATCTGCTTTAAAATTGGTAGTATAGCGTGCCGAAAAATGATTTGCTTTGATGTTTTGGGCAACCATTTCTCCTTCCTGCCAGAAATTATTTATTTCAGATTCAGTTCTCGTAGTTTCAGGTGCGCCAGATAAGGTATTGTTATTATAATACTCAGCTTTAAAGCCTTGTTTTCCTTCATAAGAATAACGGCTCTTTAGATCTTTGTAAACCAGTAATGTATCATTTGTAAAGCTGGTGGCTTTTTCGTAAACCACTTCAGTTTCAGGGCTGACTTTCTCTTTAATGCCTTGCAAAACTGTTGTTAGTTTTGATGGAGTTCCGTTGTAATTTCCAAGTATTGAGATTGAATTATCTGCATTTGGACCTAAAACAACAATCTTTTTCAGTTTTTTGCTTAATGGAAGCGTATTTCTTTCGTTTTTAAGCATTACTATAGATTGTCTGGCCATTTTTAGAGCATGCTCCTTATGATTTTCTGATTCTAGAACTGAATTTGGAGTCTGTGCATATTTAACCATTGAGACAGGATCAAACATGCCCAGCCTAAAACGGATCAAAAAAAGACGTTTTACAGAAGCATCAATCTGTTTTTCGGTAATTTGTCCGTTTTTAACAGCTTGAACAAGCGATTTATAAGCATCTGTTCCGCAGTCAATATCTGTTCCATGGAGCACTGCATCGGCTGAAGCAGATGCAGCATCAGAATGTGTTTTATGGTTTTTGAAAAAATCATCAATAGCCCAGCAGTCAGATGTGACATAACCGGTAAATTTCCATTCATTTCTTAGAATGTCATTCATTAGGATATCACTGGCGCAGCATGGCTGGGTTCTAAAGGCATTGTAAGCGCACATAACCCCTGCAACTTTAGAGCTGGTGATTAATTTTTTGAAAGCGGGCAGATAGGTGTCCCAAAGTTCATATGGAGTTACATCCACATCAAAAGTGTGGCGTAGAGATTCTGGCCCGCTGTGTACAGCATAGTGTTTTGCACAGGCTGCAGCTTTAAGATATTTAGGATCATCTCCTTGAAGGCCTTTGACAAATGCATCGCCTAAAATAGCTGTCAGATAAGGATCTTCTCCATAAGTTTCCTGTCCGCGTCCCCATCTGGGATCTCTAAAAATATTAATATTTGGGGTCCAGTAAGTAAGCCCTAAATAACGTTCGTTGGTTCTGTTAAGTTCAACAGCCTTATTGTAAATGGCTCTGCCTTCTAGAGCAGAATAATCGGCCATTTTGAAAAGCGAGTTTTTATCGAAAGTAGCGGCCATTGCAATCGCCTGCGGGAAAACGGTTGTTTTAAAAGGAGTTCTAGCGACCCCATGAAGCGTTTCGTTCCACCAGTCATAAGCAGGAATTCCCAGTCGCGGTATAGCAGGTGCCGCATTTAGCATTTGTGCCACTTTTTCTTCTAATGTTAATTGCCCCACTAAGTTTTCTACTCGTTCTTCAAAAGTGAGATCAGTATTTTGAAAAGGAAATTTAGAATCTTTATTCTGTGCAGTGCACCAAAGAGAGATTAATATCAGGATCTGATATTTTATTTTTTTTGTTTTCATATAAATAAATTTTACTGATGCTGGGACTGATGAAGTGCTGTATTTTTTATTTTAAAATAAATTGCAACCGATTGTGTAAAGGAAAGAAAAATAATTTAACTTTAGAGTGTTATTTGATAAATAATGCCATTTTACTGTTTTTTTTAATTATTTTTGATGATAAATGTTTACGTTTTCTATTGGTTATAAGTAAATTTGTTATAAGTAAATTTGTCATGTAAAACGAAAACAGGCGGTATTGAATTGCTGTACTAAACTTTTTAAATTATGTTCAAAATTTACGACTAATCATAATAGTAATGGAAGAAAATAAATATGTAACGATTTATGATATTGCTGAGAGGCTTAATCTGGCAACATCTACTATTTCACGAGCTTTAAAAGATCATCACACGATAAGTGATAAGACGATTAAAAAAGTGAAAAAAACCGCTGAAGAAATGGGTTTTGTCCCGAATACTTTAGCAGCAGGTTTGCGTGGGAACAAAACCAGAACCATTGGCGTTTTGATTCCTACCGTTACACAGCCCTTTTTATCTTCTCTGATTAGCGGAATCGAAATCGCGGCTCAAAAATCGGATTATACCGTAATTATTATGCAGTCGCACGACTCATATGAAGAAGAAGTTAATATGGCCAAATCTTTATATAGCAATCGCGTAAGCGGCGTAATTTGTTCTCTGGCAATGGAAACAAGCGATACAGCTCATTTCCATCAGTTTTCAAATAATAATATTCCGTTGGTTTTTGTGGATAGAGTTCCAAAAGGATATAATACTTTTAGAGTTGTAATTGACAATTATACAGCAGGTTACAAAGCAACCAAACATCTTATTGAACAAGGCTGCATCCGTATTGCCCATTTTTCTGCTGGTTCAGAATTGGGAAACTTGTATAATGAAAGGAAAAGAGGTTATATTGAAGCCTTAAAAGATCATAATATCGAAGTGGACGAAGAATTAATTATCAACTTGAATTCGGTTACATATGAAGACGGGGTAAAGGGCAGCAACGCTTTATTTGATTTAAAGCCAATTCCGGACGGATTGTTCGCACCAGGAGATATTTTGGCTGTAAGCGCAGTTCAAACTGCAAAAAAACGCGGAATCAGAGTCCCCGAAGACTTTAAAGTAATTGGTTTTAATAATGATCCAATTTCGCAGATTATTGATCCAAATATATCGACTATTACGCATCCTGCAGAAAAAATGGGAAAAGCGGCAGCTGAAATTATCATTAAGAATTTGAAATCGTCTAAAAATGACGATGCGAAAGAAATCACTTTTTTAAATACAGAAGTACTCGCGAGAGAATCTACTCAAAAGTAATTATTTTTAAGATGCTACAGAGCAGGATAGTTTTTGTAATTATCCTGCTTTTATTTGTTAAATAAATTATTTTTTTGAAAAAAAGGCATCCAAAATTTTTTTCTTAAACAACAATCCTATATTTTTACGCAACCGATTGCAATTATTGTTTTGTTTAGAATAATGCATTTTTCGGTTCAAAATTTTATTATATGCTTTTAATAAGGTGTAAAATATTGATGTTGTAAAAATGAAATTGTCAAGAATAAATTAAAGCCAATGACTTCATTAAGATTTGTTTTCCTGTTTCTTCTTATTTCCTTTTCGACCGCAGCGCAAAAGGATTATAAATTGTGGCTTCAGTATAATACAGTTGCTGATTCAACAGCAGCTTCTGAATACAAGAACAATCTTAAAGGCATTGCAGTATTAGGAAATTCTGAAACCATTAAAATTGCTGAAAAAGAACTCAAAACTGGATTTGCGGATATGTTAGGAAGTATTCCTGAAATCAGAAAAGACGTAAAAGGAGAGAATAATCTAATCGTTGGCTCACAAATGAATTTAAGTTCCGAAATCAAAACAGAATTGCAAGCTGATTTGAATAAAATCAATACTGAAGGTTTTGTTATCAAAGCCATTTTACTTAAAAATAAAAAGCAGATAGTCATTACAGGAAAGAATGATATTGCTGTTTTGTATGGCGTTTTTCATTTCCTGAGAATATTGCAAACCAATAAATCGGTTAAAGATTTAAATATTGCTGATTCTCCAAAAACGAATATCAGAATCTTAAATCATTGGGACAATCTTGACAGAACGGTAGAACGTGGCTATGCTGGATTTTCGTTATGGAACTGGCAGAAACTTCCAGATTTTATAGACCAGCGCTATATTGATTACGCTAGAGCGAATGCCTCAATCGGAATTAACGGAACGGTTTTAACCAATGTAAATGCAAACGCCTTAATTCTGACTCCGCAGTATTTGGAAAAAGTGGAAGCATTAGCCAATGTTTTCAGACCTTATGGAATAAAAGTCTATCTAACGGCAAGATTTTCGGCGCCAATTGAAATCGGAAATCTAAAAACAGCCGATCCAAAAGATCCTGAAGTGATTAACTGGTGGAAAAATAAGTCGGCTGAAATCTATAAACGAATTCCAGATTTTGGCGGATTTTTGGTAAAAGCCAATTCAGAAGGTCAGCCAGGGCCTCAAAATTACGGCAGAGATCATGTTGATGGCGCTAATATGCTGGCTGATGCCGTTGCACCTTTTGGCGGTGTAATTATGTGGAGAGCCTTTGTATATTCTGAACATGATGCCAATGATCGCGCTAAACAGGCTTATGCCGAATTTCAGCCGTATGACGGGAAATTCAAAGAGAATGTAATGGTTCAAGTCAAAAACGGAGCGATTGATTTTCAACCAAGAGAGCCGTTTCATCCGTTATTTGGAGCCATGCCAAAAACGCCTTTAATGATGGAATTTCAAATTACGCAGGAATATTTAGGTTTTAGCGCACATTTGGTTTTTCTGCCTAAATTATTTCAGGAAGTTTTGGAATCGGATACCTTTCAAAAAGGAAAAGGTTCAACGGTTGCTAAAGTTGTTGATGGCACTTTATATAAAAATAAACTAACGGGAACTGCCGGTGTTGCTAATATTGGTAACGATTTAAATTGGACAGGACATCCTTTTGCGCAAGCCAATTGGTACGGTTTCGGACGATTGGCATGGAATCCGTATTTAGATTCTGAAGTTATTGCAGAGGAATGGTTGAGAAGCACATTTTCTAATAATGAAAATTTCATTAAGCCAGTAAAAAATATCATGATTGAATCGCGTGAAGCCGTTGTCAATTATATGACACCGCTTGGTTTGCATCATATTATGGATACAGGGCATCATTACGGACCAGGACCTTGGGTTTCCAATTTATCAAGACCAGAATGGAATCCGACGTATTATCATAAAGCAGATAAAAACGGAATAGGTTTCGACCGATCGAAGTCAGGAACAGATGCTGTTTGGCAATATGCACCGGAAGCTGCCAAACTTTTTGATAATGTAGAAACTTGTCCTGAAAAAGAGCTGCTATGGTTTCATCATCTTTCATGGGATTATAAACTGAAAAACGGACAAACGCTTTGGAATGGCTTGGCGCTAAAATATCAGCAAGGTGTAGATCAGGTTAGAAAAATGCAGGATGTTTGGAACAAAACTGAAAACTATATAGACAGTGAACGATTTAATGAAGTGAAAATGCTATTGGAAATTCAGCATAAAGAAGCAAAGTGGTGGCGCGATGCCTGTTTGCTGTATTTTCAGCAGTTTTCAGGAAAAGCGCTTCCTGATGGAGTAGAAAAACCGACACAAACATTAGAGTATTTTAAATCATTAAAATTTCCTTTTGCACCGGGAAATGGATAAATAAATTGGATAATTGTAACACAGATGACGCAGATTCACTATTGCGAAGACACGGGAAAAAACGGATTTTTTCCAATTAAAATCGTAAATAAAAAATCTGTGTAAATAAGCGTTTTCGCGATAGCGAATCCGTTTTAGCAGCATTCTAAAAATATAGCATAAAAGTTATGAGCAAGAAAACGGCAATTGTAACGGGAGGAAATTCGGGATTAGGTTTTGCAACGGCAAAAAAGCTTTGCGACAACGGAATCACAACTTATATAATTGGCAGATCGAAAGAAAAAACAGAAGACGCCTGTAAAGAAATTGGAGAAAATGCCATTCCTGTAATCTTTGATTTAAATGATTTGAAAGGAATTCCGGCAATGATTGAAAGCATTGCCAAAAACAGTTCGATTGATATTTTGGTCAACAACGCCGGAATCAATATGAAAAAAGAAATTCCCGAGGTAACAAATGAAGATTTCCTTTCGATAATTCACACCAATTTATTGAGCGTTTTTGCCGTAAGCAGAGAAGTGATTAAAAACATGAAAGAAAACGGAGGCGGAAGCATCATTAATATCAGTTCGATGGCATCACAATACGGAATTCCAAAAGTAATTGCGTATTCGTCAAGCAAAGGCGCTATTGAAGCGATGACGCGTGCTATGGCTGTTGAATTGGCTCAGTTTGGCATTCGTGCCAACTGTATTGCTCCAGGATTCATTAAAACGAAAATGTCATCAACAGCGCTTGATAACGATCCGGAAAGAAAAAATAAAGTATTGGGAAGAACGCCAATGGGCTATTTAGGCGAGCCTTCAGACATTGCAGATGCGGTTTATTATTTTGCTTTAAGCGAATCAAAATATACTACAGGTACAGTATTGCCTGTTGATGGCGGGAATAGTATTGGGTTTTAGCGAATGCTGAAAATGGCTCGCAAAGACGCTAAGCCGCAAGGTATTTTTCTTTTTAAGCTTTTTTGAATAAAAACTTTGCGCCTTTGCACCTTGGCGAGATAAAAAAAAATAAGTATGATAAAAATGCAGCAAACCATGCGTTGGTTTGGACCTCAAGACAATGTAAAACTTATCGATATTAAGCAAGCGGGCGCAACAGGAATTGTAACGGCATTGCATCAGATTCCTGTTGGCGAGATCTGGACTGTTGAAGCGATAAAAGAAAGACAGGAGATTATTCGCAATTACGGCTTGGAATGGACTGTCGTTGAAAGTCTTCCTGTTCATGAAGAAATCAAACGAGCTTCTGGAAATTATCTGCTATACATTGAAAATTATAAAATCAGCTTGCAAAATCTGGCGCAGTGCGGCATCAAAATCATAACCTACAATTTCATGCCGATTCTGGACTGGGTGCGAACGAATCATAATTTTATAAACGAAGATGGAAGTAGGGCTTTGCTCTATAATCAGAATGCGTTTGCTTATTTTGATGTTTTTCTTTTAAAAAGACCGGATTCGGAAAGCGATTATTCTGATGCTGAAAAAGAAAAAGCGTTACAGTTTGGAAATCAATTATCGGAAGATGAAAAAGCATTATTGTTTAAAAATGTTTTGTTAGGACTTCCGGGAAGCAAAATCAATTTTACAGCAGAACAGATTTTGTCTCTTTTAGAAAATTATGCTGAAATCGATAATCAAAAGCTAAGAGAAAACCTGATTTATTTTTTATCAGAAGTAACTCCGATTGCGGAGAAAAATGGACAAAGATTAGCCATTCATCCGGATGATCCCCCGTTTTCGGTTTTAGGCCTTCCAAGAATTGTCTCAACAGAAGAAGATTTGAAAGCGATTTTTGATGCCGTTCCATCAGCAGCAAACGGATTGTGTTATTGCACAGGTTCGTTAAGTGCCGATCCAAAAAACAATCTGGAAAGAATAATAGACGATTTTGGAGACCGAATTCACTTTTTGCACCTGAGAAATACTATCCGCGAAAGCGAAACTATTTTTAGGGAATCAGAGCATTTAAACGGTGATGTTAAAATGGAAGCGATTGTTGAGAAATTGCTGGTGTTAGCGAATAAAACTAAAATTAGTATCCCAATGCGCCCAGATCACGGTTTTCTGCATAGAGTTGATGAAGCAGCTGAAACTTATCCGGGTTATTCGTTGACGGGAAGGTTAAAAGGTTTGGCGGAGTTAAGAGGTTTGGAAATGGGAATTGGGTATAAATTGAATTTATAATTAAAGTTTTCTAAATCTAATGCGCTTAGAATTGCCCGCAAAGTGGCAGAGCCGCAAAGCTTTGTTTTGAAAAGGCTTAAAAAGAATTGCTATGCGACTCTGCCATTTTGCGAGATTAAATAAAAAGGTTGTCACGCTATGTGTTTAAAAATTAAAACTTCATACATAATCCTGCTGTTTTTCCTAATCGGATTAAGCACAAATTCATATGCGATAAATCCAGAAAAATATGTAGTCAATCAGGCTTCTAAAGAAAATTTTCCTTTAGTAGGCAATGGGAAAATAGCTTCAATTTTGGTTGACGATAAAGATTATGCAGGAGTTTTAAAAGTGACAGGACATTTGGAAAATGATCTTTTTAAGGTTTCCGATTTACATCCGAAAAGAATTAAAAAGATTTCAGAAGCAGAAGATTTTGTTGTTATTATTGGTACACTTGGAAAAAGTGAAATCATCAATCATTTAGCCAAAAAAGGAAAAATTGATGCGAATCTGCTTCAGGGGAAATGGGAAAAATTTGCCACGCAGGTAATTGAAAATCCGTTTAAAGGAATCAAGAAAGCGCTGGTGATTGCGGGTTCTGATAAACGCGGAACGATTTACGGAATTTATGATTTGTCTAATCAAATTGGAGTTTCGCCTTGGTATTATTGGGCTGATGTTCCAGTTAAAAAACAATCAGAACTGCATGTTAGGCCTGGAATTCATTCGCAGGGAGAGCCAAAAGTAAAATACAGGGGGATTTTTATAAATGATGAAGCTCCAGCATTAACTGGCTGGGCATTCGAAAAATTTGGAGGTTTCAATTCGAAATTCTACGATAAAGTTTTTGAATTGATTCTGCGAATGAAAGGCAACTATTTATGGCCGGCAATGTGGGGCAGAATGTTTTATGTTGAAGATCCGCAGAACGCTGTTTTGGCTGATGAATACGGGATTGTAATGGGAACTTCGCATCATGAACCCTTAACGAGAGCCCATGCCGAATGGGGAAAATCTAACGGGAAATGGGATTTTACTGCCAATTCAGAAGCTTTGATTCAATTCTGGAAAGACGGAATTAAACGAATGGGAAACAAGGAAACCATCGTTACCATTGGAATGCGTGGCGACGGCGACGAACCTATGACGGAAGGAACTGCGATTGAGTTATTAGAAAATATTGTAAAAACACAAAGAAATATCATTTCACAAGTTACGAAAAAGCCAGCAGAGGAAACTCCGCAAATATGGGCGCTTTACAAAGAAGTTCAGGATTATTATGACAAAGGCATGACAGTTCCCGATGATATTACGCTTTTGCTGTGTGATGATAATTGGGGAAATATCCGTAAACTTCCAGAACTGGATTCGAAACCCAGAAAAGGCGGCTATGGCATTTATTATCATTACGATTATGTGGGCGGCCCAAGAAATTACAAATGGATCAACACGAATCAAATTGAAAGAGTTTGGGAACAAATGGATTTGGCGTATCAATACGGTGTCGATAAAATCTGGATTGTAAATGTGGGAGACATCAAACCAATGGAATTTCCGATTGAATTTTTCTTGGACATGGCGTGGAACCCTGAAAAGTTCAATGCTGGGAATTTAGAACAGTATTATGCAGATTGGGCTAAAAAGAATTTTGACAATCATTTTACAGCTGAAATTGCAGAGATTTTGAAATTATATACAAAATATAACTCACGAAGAAAGCCTGAATTATTAGACTCAAGAACATATAGTATAACGAATTATAATGAAGCAGATAGGATTGTTGCAGAATATCAGAAACTGGTTGAAAAAGCTAATTCGGTAAATGAAAAATTGAAACCAGAATACAAAGGTGCTTTTTATCAGCTGGTTTTATTTCCTGTTTTGGCAAGCGCTAATTTAAATGAGTTGTATGTGGCGCAGGCTAAAAATCAATTGTATGCAGAACAGGGAAATGTCGCTGCAAATGATTATGGCGAAAAAGTAAAGACGTTATTTGAAAAAGATGCCGAGCTCACAAATTATTATCATGCCCAAATAGCCAATGGGAAGTGGAATCACATGATGTCTCAGACACATATAGGTTATGATAATTGGCAGCAGCCTGATAAAAATGTAATGCCGAAAACAAAGAAAATTGCGCCTGCAGTTCAAGCGGTAAAAGTGATTACCGCTGAAAAGATTTTAAAAAAAGAGACATCAATTAGCAAAAAACAAGATTTAGCTCAAGCTCATGGTTTTATTGAGAACGACGGTTACATTTCAATAGAAAGTGAAAATTATACTAAAGCAATAAATTCAGATTCTGTAAAATGGACGATAATTCCAAATCTTGGAAAAACATCATCAGGAGTAACTTTAAAGCCTTCGAATAGTAAACCTGTTGAGATTTCGGAACAGTCTCCAAGGTTAGAGTACACTGTTTGTTTTTTTAGCAAAGGAAAAATAAAAGTAAATGCCTATTTTTCGCCAACAATCAATTTTAAAAAGGGAGACGGATTAAAATACGGAATCGGCTTTGATGATGAGAAACCGCAAATCATGAACCTCAACGCAGATTCTTCGGAAAAAGCTTGGGCAGAATCTGTTGCGAATAATATTAAAATTATAGCCTCAACTCATAAAATTGAAAAAGCAGGAAATCATGTTTTGAAAATTTACGGAATTGATCCTGCTTTAGTGCTTCAAAAAATTGTAATTGAAATCCAAGAAGGAAAAGTTTTGCAGTCGTATTTGGGACCGCCACAGAGTTTTAGGAAGGAATGATTACTATCTCCGTTAAGAGAAAAAAACTATTAACTATTTAAACCAAAAAATATGAAATGCATTAAACCTTATTTAGTTGCCGTCACAACTTTGCTGGCTGTCAGCTGTACATCGCAAAAAGAAACCGCTTCATTAAAAGATGCTTACAAAGATGATTTTTACATTGGTACTGCTTTAAGCGCGAATCAAATCGAAGAAAAAGACAAAAAAGAAGATTCTTTGATTCGAAAAGAATTTAATGCAATTACGGCAGAAAACATCATGAAATCTATGTTTACGCATCCGCAAAAGGACAAATATGATTTTACTTTATCTGATAAATTTGTGGCGTATGGAGAAAAGAATAAGATGTTTATTCACGGACATACTCTGATTTGGCACAGCCAATTAGCGCCTTGGATGGAAAAGATTGCCGACAGTACGGAAATGAAAGCATTTATGCAAGATCATATTACGACAATAGTTTCCAAATACAAAGGCAGAATCAACTCTTGGGATGTTGTAAACGAAGCTTTGAATGAGGATGGAACTTTAAGACAATCTGTTTTTTTGAAAACATTGGGCGAAAAATATTTGGTTAACGCTTTCAAACTAGCGGCAAAAGCAGATCCAAAAGCAGAATTATATTATAACGATTATAATATCGAAGAACCTGCAAAAAGAGCAGGAGCGATTGCTTTAATCAAAAAAATAAAAGCCGAAGGCGGAAAAGTTTATGGAGTTGGAATCCAGGGACATTGGCGATTGGAAAGTCCATCAATCGAAGAAATAGAAAAAAGCATTTTAGAATATTCGGCTTTAGGGCTTAAAGTAGCATTCACAGAATTAGATATTACGGTTTTGCCAAATCCGTGGGATTTGAAAGGAGCAGAGATTAGTCAAAAATTTGAAGGAAGCGCAAAAATGAATCCATATCCGAAAGCATTGCCTGATTCTATTCAAAACAAACTTGCAGAACGTTATGAATCGATTTTTAAATTATTTTTGAAACACAAAGATAAAATCAGCCGTGTTACTTTTTGGGGAGTTCATGACGGACAATCTTGGCTAAACGATTGGCCAATAAAAGGAAGAACTAATTATCCGTTGCCATTTGATGCGACTTTAAGGCATAAAAAAGCTTACAGCAGTATTTTAAATCTTAAAGAAACCAAATAATAACTGCTAAAAATACTTGGATTTTTACAAATTAATTAACAATCGGTTGTGATTTGAAAAATAAATTAAATAAAGAAAAGTAAATTTGTAAAATATGTTTTTTTGTATAATTTTACACAACCGATTGTTTTAATGAAAACTGCCATGATATTAGCAGTTAAAAGAATGAGAAATGATCAAAAAAACTGAATAGCTTTATTTTTGGAAAACACTTTTGCTTACATAACTAATCAATAAAATGACCACAAACCCACGAATGACTAACATTTCACAAAAACTATCCATCAAAGAAAAAATTGGATACAGCTTAGGAGACTTAGCAGCCAATTTAGTTTTTCAAACTCTGATGACGTATTTGGCGTATTTCTATACCGACATTTACGGCTTATCGCCAACAGATTCTTCGATCATTATGCTGATTGTTGGATTGGTAGCAGCTTTTATTTTTAATCCGATTATTGGGGTTTTGGCAGACAGAACCAGTACCAAATGGGGAAAATTCAGGCCGTGGATTTTATTGACAGCGATTCCGCTTGGAGCAGTTGCTTTATTGGCGTTTTCAACTCCCGATTTCTCATACAAAGGAAAAGTAATTTATGCAGTTATCACCTATACTTTGCTGCTGCTTTTTTATGCAGGAAACAACCTGCCATATTCTGCTTTAAGCGGTGTTATTACGGGTGATATGAAAGAACGAAATAGTATGTCGTCCTATCGTTTTGTTGCGGTGATGTTTGCCCAGTTTTTTGTTCAGGTTTTTATGCTTGGCATTATCAAAAGTGCCGGAAACGGAGATAAAGCGATCGGAATCGAAAAAGTAATGACTGCGCTGGCCATTATTGGAACAATCATGCTTTTAATTACTTTTTTAACTACAAAAGAACGAATCATTCCCAAACCAGAACAAAAGTCAAGCGTAAGAGAAGATTTAAGCGATTTAATCAAAAACAGGCCTTGGATAATTATGCTTTCGCTAACGACTTTGGTTTTTGTGACTTTGGCAATGAAAGGTGGTTCGTATGTGTATTATTTTGAAAATTATGTTGATAAAGAGCAATTAGCCATTTTTATTCAGCCTATTTTAGATGCTTTATCCAATATCGGATTGAATCATTTTGGGAATGACCCCGTTTCAGCAGGTTTCGGACTGTTTAATGCAGGCGGAATTATTTTTATGATTGTTGGCATTACACTTTCTAAAAATCTGGCAGACAAGTACGGAAAAAGAAATGTTTTTGGGGTGTTTTTATTCATCTCGACTTTATTCATTATTGCATTCTATTTTTATCCGCCAACATCAATTAGTCTGATGTTTTTCTCTCAAATTCTGCACGGATTTTTCTACGGAATCACGATTCCGATTCTTTGGGCAATGATTGCCGATGTTGCCGATTATTCAGAATGGCTCAATAACCGTCGCGCAACTGCTATTATATTCTCTGCAATGATGGTTGGACTAAAAACGGGATTAAGTGTTGGAGGTGCTTTAACCACTTTATTTTTGGGTTATTTCCATTACGTTCCAAATGCACCAGAGCAGTCTCAAACTGCCATAAATGGAATCAAATTACTGGTGAGTATTTTTCCTGCAATTCCATTTTTAATTGGAGCCGGATTGCTGTTTTTCTATAAAATTAACAAAGAAATGGAAGTGCAGATCGAAACCGAACTAAAACAAAGAAGAGCTTAATCATTTAAACAAAATATAACTATGCCTGAAGATAGCATTGAACACATTAATTTTGAGGAAATTAATGACCTGGCGATTTCAAAGCCTTTAGTGTCCCATATGTACACAGCCGATCCTTCGGCGCATGTATTCAACGGAAAAATTTACATTTATCCATCTCATGATATTGATGCCGGAATTCCGTTTAATGATAATGGCGATCATTTCGGAATGGAAGATTACCATGTTTTTTCTATGGAAGATATTTCATCAGAAGCAGTTGATAATGGTGTTGCGTTGCATGTAAATGATGTTGACTGGGCTGAAAAGCAAATGTGGGCACCTGATGCAGCTCATAAAAACGGAAAGTATTATCTGTATTTCCCAGCTAAACGAGCTAACGGAATTTTTCAGATTGGCGTTGCCATTTCGGATTCGCCAGTTGGGCCTTTTGTTCCTGAAAAAGAAGCGATAAAAGGAAGTTACAGCATAGATCCTGCTGTTTTTGAAGATGAAGATGGTAAACATTATATTTATTTTGGAGGAATATGGGGCGGACAGCTTCAGAAGTACCGTAATCATCAGTACGATCAAAATAACGAAGAACCTTTGGCTGAAGAAAAAGCTTTAGGGCCAATAGTAGCTTTGTTAAGAGATGATATGTTGGAATTTGCCGAAGAACCAAAAGAAATTCAAATTTTGGATGAAAACGGAAAAGTGATTTTGGCAGGAGATAATGCCAGACGTTTTTTTGAAGCTTCTTGGGTTCACAAATACAACGGAAAGTATTATTTCTCGTATTCGACAGGCGATACGCATTTTATTTGTTATGCTATTGGCAATAATCCGTATGGGCCATTTACGTATCAGGGAAGAATTTTGAATCCAGTTGTAGGTTGGACATCGCACCATTCAATTTGTGAAGTAGAAGGCGAATGGTATTTGTTTTACCACGATTCGAGTTTGTCAAAAGGGGTAACGCATTTGCGAAGCATGAAAGTAACCAAAATTGATTATTTGGAAGATGGTTCTATAATTACGATTGATCCATACGGAATAAGAAGATTGATTGATTAGGGCTTTTTGCGTAAAAAAATTTCGCAAAAATTACAATCGGTTGTGTTGCTATATTTCGACTGATTTTAACGAAATGGGAACCAAAGCAGCGGCATTTATTGCACATGACGAAGAAACAAGGTGTTATGTGCCGACAAAATTAATAATAAGAGAATCATTATAGTATGTATTATATCGGTTATGATATTGGAAGTTCTTCTGTCAAGGCAGCTTTGGTAGAAGCAGAAACAGGCAAAAAAATCATTGTTCTGAATGAGCCTCAAAATGAAATGGAAATCCTTTCTATTCACCCAGATTGGGCAGAGCAGGATCCTGAAATCTGGTGGCAGCACATTTGTACGGCAACAAAAAGAGCCATTAAAGAAGCGAATATTGATGCTTCTAAAATTCAGGGAATTGGTATTTCGTACCAAATGCATGGATTGGTAATTGTCGACAAAGAAGGCGCTCCTTTACGAAATTCAATTATTTGGTGTGATAGCCGTGCCGTTGAAATTGGAAATAAGGCTTTCTCCGAAATTGGAGAAGAAAAATGCATGTCGCATTTATTGAATTCGCCAGGGAATTTTACGGCTTCAAAACTAAAATGGGTTAAAGAAAATGAACCTCAGCTTTATAGCAAAATTGCTAAATACATGCTTCCGGGAGATTACATCGCTTTGAAATTGACAGGCGAAGTAACGACTACTAAAAATGGTTTGTCTGAAGGAATGCTTTGGGATTATAAAGAAAATAAAGTAGCCGATTGGCTTTTGGATTACTACGGAATCGACCAGTCTATGACTCCAAAAATTGTAGAGAATTTTACAAATCAGGGAGTTGTTACTGAAAAGGCTTCAGCAGAGTCTGGTCTTCCTGCGGGAATTCCTATTGTGTATAGAGCAGGAGATCAGCCTAATAATGCTCTTTCATTAAATGTATTAAACCCTGGAGAAGTGGCGGCTACGGGCGGAACTTCTGGGGTTTTTTATGCAGTTAGCGAAATGTCTTCTGGAAAAAGCACTAGAGTAAACAATTTCGTCCATGTAAACTACGAACTGGAAACGCCACGAGTGGGTAAACTTTTGAATATTAACGGAGCTGGAATTCAGTACAGATGGCTTCGCAATAATATGGGGAACGAAAGTTATGAGGCAATGAATGAAAAGGCTTCAAATATTGAAATTGGATCAGAAGGCGTTGTTGTGATTCCGTTTGGAAATGGTGCTGAGCGTATGTTCAACAACAAAACAATTGGTACGCATTTCTTAAACCTCAACCTGAATATTCATAATAGCGCGCATTTATTCAGAGCTTCTTTGGAAGGAATCGCTTTTTCGTTTGTCTACGGAATGGAATGTTTAAAAGATGATAATGCAGCTATTAACGTCATAAGAGCCGGAAATGATAATCTTTTCCGTTCTGAGATTTTCTCCAATACTGTGGCGACTTTAATTGGCCATGAAATTGAAATTTACAATACAACCGGAGCGGTTGGCGCGGCAAGAGCAGTTGGCTTAAAAGATGGTAATTATAGCAAGTTTGGAGCTAATGTAAGCGATAACGACCATGTAATGACGTTTTTGCCGCTTCATAATAAAGAACCTTACGAAGCTGCTTATAAGAAATGGAAACAAGAATTAGAATTAATATTAACAACTAAA